>NZ_CP016444.1:661487-1322975 GCF_001742165.1 Burkholderia stabilis
ACGGGCTGCGCCCCGACGCCGTGCGCACGCTGTTCAGCCAGCTGATGGGCGTGAACCCGAGCGTCGAGGTGTATCTGCTCGACAACGCGGGCCGCATCAAGGGCGACGATGCGCCGCCGGGCCACGTGAAGCGCGACCGCGTCGATCTCGCGCCCGTGCAGCGTTTCATCGCGGGCGAGCCGCTGCCGATCCTCGGCGACGATCCGCGCAGCCCCGACGCGCGCAAGGTGTTCAGCGCCGCGCCGCTGCAGCGCGCGGGGCAGCCGCCGTCGGGCTACATCTACGTGGTGCTGCTCGGCGAGGCGCACGACCGGCTGGCCGCGCGCGTCGATGCCGGCAACGTGCTGCGCACGACGCTGTGGTCGATGGCGGTCGTCGCGCTGCTCGGCCTGCTCGCGGGCCTGACCGCGTTCAGCTTCATCACGCGCCCGCTGCGCCGGCTGACGGATGCGATGCGCCGTTTCGACGCGAATGGCGCGCCCGACACGCAGCCGCCGGTGCCGCGCTCGCCGGGCCGGCGCGGCGACGACATCGTGGTGCTCGAATCCGCGTTCGCGCAGATGGCCGACCGGATCGGCGAGCAGTGGCGCGCGCTGACGCACCAGGATCAGCAGCGGCGCGAGCTGATCGCGAACATCTCGCACGACTTGCGCACGCCGCTCACGTCGCTGCATGGCTATCTGGAGACGCTGTCGCTGAAGGCCGACACGCTCGCCGAGCTCGAACGGCGGCGCTACCTGTCGATCGCGCTCGCACAGAGCGCGAAGGTCGGCCGGCTCGCGCAGGCGCTGTTCGAGCTCGCGCGGCTCGAATCCGGCGGCGTGCAGCCCGAGCGCGAGCCGTTCTCGCTCGTCGATCTCGTGCAGGACGTGTTCCAGAAATTCGAGTTGGCCGCGCAGGCGCGCGATGTCGCGCTGCATGCGCGGATTCCGCCGCGCGTGCCGGCCGTGTCGGCCGATCTCGGGATGATCGAGCGCGTGCTGACCAACCTGCTCGACAACGCGCTGCGGCATACGCCTTCGCACGGCGAGGTCGAAGTCGCGCTCGAGCCGCGCGGCGACCGCGTGGTCGTGACGGTTTCGGATACCGGCACGGGGATTCCGGCGGCGCGGCGCGAAGGGTTGTTCCAGCGTCCGCAGCGGCCGATGAGCGGCGGCACGTCGACGAGCGGCGGGCTCGGCCTGCTGATCGTGCACCGGATGCTGGTGCTCAACGGCAGCAGCATCCGGCTCGTCGACCGGCCCGGGCGCGGCGCGGTGTTCGAGTTTGCGCTGGCGGTCGCGTCGCCGGCGGCGGGCGACGCGCACTGAATCGGGTCGATGGCGTGCGCGCCGGCGCGGCTTATCCGCCGCGCTTGCGCCGCACGTCGCTCGGCGTGGTGCCGGTCCAGCGCTTGAACGCGTGGCGAAAGCCGACGGCGTCGCTGAAGCCGAGCGTCTGCGCGATGTCCTCGATGCTGAGCGTGGTCGTGCCGAGGTAGTCGATCGCGAGCGCCTTGCGCACGCTCGTCAGCAGTTCGCTGTATGACGTGCCTTCGGCTTCGAGCTTGCGGCGCAGCGTGCGCGACGTCATGCAGAGCATGTCCGCGATCGCGTCGATGTCCGGGAATTGCCCCGGCGTGCGCGTGAGTTCCTGCATCACGCGCCGCGTGATGCCCGACTGGCTGCGCAGTTCGTCGAGCAACTGCGCGCAGTGCGACGATACCTGCGCGGCCGTGATCGGGTTCGCGAGCTGCGGCGCGCGCGTCAGCCACGCGGCCGGGTAACTGAGCGCATGATGCGGCTGATCGAACGCGATCGGGCATTCGAGCGTGTCGGACAGCAGCGTCGCGTGCGGCGGCCGCGGCTGCGCGAACTGCGCGCGCGCCGGCACGCACCACGCCCCCATCACGTCCTTGATGATCGTCACGTGCAGCGAGAACTGCATGTCGATCAGGAAGCGGTACAGCGGTTCGTCGAGATCGGGCAGCGCGACTTCGTGCCGGTCCGGAAACAGCCACGACGCGGTGTCGCCCTGTTCGACCCAGCGGATCGCGAGCATGCCGTTCGCGAGCCGGTGATATTTGACGGCCGAATCGAACGCCTGCGCGAGCGATTCCGAGCACAGCATCGCGTAGCCGTACATGCCGTAGCTCGACGCATGCAGCCGGCGGCCGACCCGCACGCCGAAATCGGTGCCGTCGTAGCGGCGGATCGCGTTGCGTGCGGCGTCGATGAACTGCAGCGTCGACGTCAGCGTGAACGGGTCCGCGACGGCGGCCGGCGTGAGGCCGGTGCCGTCGAGCACCGCGGCCGGATCGAGGCCGGCGTCCGCGGCCACGTCGAGCAGCACGGCCAGCTTGGCCGGCGAGAAGCGCGCCTCGCGCAACGCGTGGGCGGGCGTGGCGTCCGGCAGGCGGTCTGCACGGGCGGCGGTCGGGTTCAAGGGCGCACTGCGCGGCATGAGGGAGTCCTGCGTCCGAATCGATATCGTTGACGGCACGCAATTCTGATCGGGAACGGTCCCATGCGCCATAGGGTTCACCCTGACAGGCCGGCCTGCCCCCCGGTCCGGGGGGGCTTCAGGCAACCTCAAACGGCTTCAGGTGCGGCGTCAGCCGGCCTGGAACACGCCGGCCTGCCACGCGAAGGGCTTCGCGAGGCGGTTCCATGTGTTGATCTGCGCGACGATCAGCGTGAGCGTCGCGAGTTCGTCGCGATCGAAGTGTTCGCGCGTCGCATCGACGAGTTCGTCGCCGATCGCGTGCTCGCTGATGAGCGTGAGCGCTTCGGCCCAGCGCAGCGCGGCCTGCTCCTTCGCGCTGTAGAGGTGGGGGGCTTCATGCCACACGGGCAGCAGGTTGTAGCGCAGCGGGTCTTCGCCCGCGTGAACGCCTTCCTTGATATGGCGGTCGAGACAGTATGCGCAGCCGTTCAGCTGCGACACGCGTGCGCGCACCAGTTCGACGAGCCTGAAGTCGTGGCCGGTATTGTTGGCGTATTCCTCGACGTTGAGCACGACGTCGAGCAGCCGGGCGGGGAGTTGTCCAAACGAGATGCGTTCTGGCATGGCGACTGACCTTTGAGCGGATGGAACAGGATCGTTGCAGGAATGGGTCGTGTTTCCGCTCCCGATTCGGCATGCTGCCGCGATCGGCGGCAGGTATGCAGTCATCCTGATTAAACGGCGATTGGATCCACCGGTGCGATCGTGCGGTGCGGCGGGCGTGATCCGTTGTGCGGATACGCCGGCGCGACGGGCGGCGGTGCGCGGCACGTTCGGCCGCGGCGAACCGGAAGCGAAGCGATCCTATCAGGCGACGCCGGCGGCCGGAATGACCGAATCCCGCATGTTGTTCATGCTGCCGCGACGATAGTCGGCATGCCGCGAACCGGTTCGCGGCGCGGCGATCAGCCGTGCGGGTCCGGACGGCCGCGCAGGATCGCGTCGGCGAACTCGACGAAGCCGCTGCCGCCCGGGCCGTTCGTGATCCAGCGCGGCGGGACGGGCAACTGCGGCAGATAGTCGACCACCGTGCTCATGCCGGCCGTGTGCGTGAAGTAGCCGAACATCGGCGCGTCGTTGGTGGAATCGCCGGAATAGGCGACGCAATCGGGCGCCGCGCCGGCGTCGACGCCGAACGTATCGGACAACACGCGCAACGACATCGACAGCTTGTCGTATCCGCCGACCCACCCGAGGATCCACAGGTTGTTGACGGTCGCGTCCGCGCCGGCCGCGACGAGCGCGTCGAGTATCCGGTTGTCCTGCTCGCCGCCGGTGCGCGCATAGGCGAGCGACGTCAGCCGGAAAGCCTGGTCGTCGGCCTGGCGCGCGGCGGGCACGGCTGCTTCGACGCGCCGTGCAATGCGCCGGAGTGCGTCGCGCGCGCCGTCGAGCGCATCGCCTGCGTGCCAGTCACGGCGGTCGACGCCGTGCCCGTCCGGGCTGCGGCGGAGGAAGAGCCCGCCGTTTTCCGCGATCACGCCGTCGACCGGCCACATGCGCGCCATCTGGTCGCACCAGCCGGCCGGCGCGGCGGTGACGGGAATCACGGCGATGCCGTGCGCCTGCAGGCGTTCGAGCGCCGCGTAGGTGCGGGCGGCGAGGCGGCCCCGATGGGTCAGGGTCTCGTCCATGTCGGTCAGCAGGAAGCGCACGGACGAGAAGGCTTCGGCCGGGGCCAGGGAGAGCGGCTGCATCGTCTCGACGGATGAATGAAGAGCGCCGATTATGAAGAACGGCGCCGGGCAGCGCTATGCCGCTTGGTGCTTAGCAATTCGCGCGACGGAATATGCGGCGCGGCGGGGGCGGACGAAGTTGCCTGGACAGGCGCGCGCACGCGCGTGTCCGTTTCGATCATCTTTTCGGCCGCCCGGATCATTTTCAAAGCGCGCCGCGCGGGCGATAGTCGCCGATCAGGCGACGGCCCGCGTCCTTCCGGCGTGCAGGCCGCCGTGCGAACGGCGCGCGGCCTGCGCGCCGTCCCCCGTGGAGTGAGACATGACGAACAGACACTGGACCGGGTCGTATGGCTCGATCCCCGCCGAGATCGACGCCGATCGCTTTCCCTCCGTCAGCGCGTTGCTGGACGACGCGATGCGCCGCTTTGCCGATCGTCCCGCCTTCCGCGCGTTCGGCCGCACGCTCACCTATGCCGAGGTCGACCGCCTGTCGACCTCGCTGGCCGCGTACCTGCAGCAGGTCGTCGGGGTGCGCAAGGGCGATCGCGTGGCCGTGATGCTGCCCAACGTGCTCGCGTTTCCGGTCGTGTTCGTCGCCGTCGCGAAGATCGGCGCGATCCAGGTCAACGTGAACCCGCACTACACCGCACGCGAACTCGAGCATCAGCTCAACGACGCGGGCGTCGAGGTGGCCGTCGTGTGCGGCGGGTCGATGGGCACGTTCGCCGACGTGGTCGGCGGCACGCGCGTGCGCACCGTGCTGAGCGTGGGGCGCGGCGATCTCGGCGTCGTCGATGCGCCGGCCGGCGCGTGCGACGCGCTGCCGCCCGGTTCGATCCCGCTCGCGGACGCCATTGCCGCTGGCGCGACGCGCGCGTTCGAACCGGTCGAGCTGGGCGGCGCGGACCTGCTGCTGCTGCAATACACGGGCGGCACGACCGGATTGTCGAAGGGCGCGGCGCTGTCGCACCGCAACCTCGTCGCGAACATCGAACAGTTCGGGGCGATCGTGCCGGCCGCGCGCGCGCCGGGCGAGGAGGTCGTCGTCACGGCGATCCCGCTGTACCACATCTTCGCGCTGACGGTGAACTTCCTGTCCTACTTCGCGATCGGCGCCGAGAACTGGCTCGTCGCGAACCCGCGCGACATGGATGCGTTCATCGACGTGCTGAAGGCGGCGCGGCCGACGGTGTTCGTCGGCGTGAACACGCTGTACGCGGGGCTTGCCGGCCATCCGGCTCTGAAGGAAGTCGATTGGTCGCGGCTGAAGCTGTCGGCCGGCGGCGGCGCGGCGGTGATCGACGTGATCTCGTCGCGCTGGAAGGCCGTGACGGGCAACTTCATCCGCGAAGGGTACGGGCTGTCGGAAACGTCGCCAGTCGTGTCGTTCAATCCGCAATCCATCGATACGTTCACGGGCACCACGGGCCTGCCGCTGCCGTCGACCGACGTGAAGCTGCTCGACGACCAGGATCGCGAGGCGGCGATCGGCGAGGCGGGCGAGATCTGCGTGAAGGGGCCGCAGGTGATGACCGGCTACTGGCAGAAGCCGGAAGCGAACGCGGCCGCGTTCACCGCGGACGGTTATTTCCGCACCGGCGACGTCGGCGTGTTCGACGAAGCCGGCTTCCTGCGGATCGTCGACCGCAAGAAGGACATGATCATCGTGTCGGGCTTCAACGTGTACCCGAACGAGGTGGAAGCGGTCGCGACCGCGCTGCCGGGCGTCGCCGAATGCGCGTGCATCGGCGCGCCGGACGCGCGCACGGGCGAGGCCGTCAAGCTGTTCGTGGTGCTGGCGCCGGATGCGGAGGTGACGGAAGCGCAACTCGTCGCGCATTGCCGCGAGAGCCTCGCGGCCTACAAGGTGCCGAAGATCGTCCGCTTCGTCGACCGGCTGCCGAAGTCGACGGTCGGCAAGATCCTGCGCCGGGAACTCAGCCGCACCGACTGATGGCGCCGACGCGCCGCGCTGCCGTTGCCGCGCGGCCCGGCGCGCCGAAGGCCCCGAAGGTGACGCTCAAGTACAATGCGAGCGGTTCGATCGACGGGGACGCGATGACCGGTTCAGATTCACCTTCCGCCCAGCCCGGGCGTGCGCTGCCGTCGCCGAGCGCGACGGTGCCGATCTCGCTCGTCAACGGCTTCCTCGCGAGCGCGGGCGTGCAGCGCGACGTGGTCGAACGCTACCTGCGCGGGGCCGGCATTCCGATCGAGCTGCTCGGCGAGCCGCATGCGCGCGTGACGGAGGAGCAGTTCTCGACGCTGTACCGCACGCTCGCGATCGACCTCGACGACGAGATGCCCGGCATCTTCTCGCGCCCGCTGCGCGGCGGCACGCTGAAGTACCTGTGCCTGAGCCTGCTCGATGCGCGCAACCTCGAAACGGCGCAGCATCGTTTCGGCCAGTTCTTCCATATCCTGCTCGACGATTTCTTCGTCGAATCGAAGCGCGACGGGCTCGTCGCGCAGGTGCTGCTGCGCCCGAACGACGCGATCGGCCCGATCGGCGCGCTCGGCCAGGAGCTGATGCTCAAGCTCGTGCACGGCGTGTGCTCCTGGCTGATCGGGCAGAAAATTCCGCTGCTGCAGATCGAGTTCGCATGCCCGCGGCCGCGTCACGCGGTCGACCACCTGTACTTCTTCACCGGCTCCGTACGGTTCGATTGCGAGCGCACGCTGATGCGCTTCAGCGCGGACTATCTCGACGCGCCGATCCGGCAGAGCAAGCGCAACCTGCGCAAGTTTCTCGCGCGGGCGCCGGGCGACTGGATCTTCGAATCGTTCAGCGAGCAGCTCGTGTGCCATCGCGTGCGGCAATACCTGTCGGGGGCGCTGCCCGACCTGCCGGCGATCGATCAGGCGGCCGAGCACCTGCATTGTTCGGTGCGCACGTTGAGCCGCCATCTGGCCGCCGAAGGGACGACGTTCCAGGTGCTGAAGGACGAGCTGCGGCGCGACATCGCGATCCAGCGGCTCACCGACACGCCCGACACGATCGCGGCGATCGGCGCCGATATCGGCTTCGACGATCCGAGCGCGTTTCATCGCGCGTTCCGGCACTGGACGGGCAGTACGCCGGGGACTTACCGGCGGCGCGCCTGACGCGCCGCACGGACGGTTCCCATAACCGGCTCCCTTCGCCGGTTCCCATGGATGGCTTCCTTCACCGGTTCCCATGGCCGGCTCCCGTTGGCGGGTCCGTGGAGGGAACGAAGCGTGCCGTCAAGCGCGGGCACGAGCCGGGTGGTTATCCGGCCGCAACGGATTCCGGCACGTTCAACGAGCCTGCCGTTCGCGCGCGCTGCTTGCCGACGGTCGGCCAGTCTCCGCGCTCGCCGCGCCAACCCACCGCATGGACCCGCGCGATGTGGCGGGCGGCAACGGTCGCCGCGCAGGCCGGGCCGGACAGCGGGATATCCAGCAGGCACCAGTTGCCGGCATACGGCGTGACGACTTCGCGGAACGGCTCCGCTGACAGTTCCAGCGATCGAGGCGTCGCGCCGTGTCCGATCCCGCACGCATCCGTGAGGCTGTCCAGCCGAAGCCGGTTGCGGGCCAGCGGATCGGCGAACGCGCTGTCCTGGGCCATGCCCAGTCCGACGGGGCCTTCGGCGATCGCGATGACGATCCAGATACCCGCATAGCCGACCACGACGTCGATCCCGTCCAGCCGGTCGCAATCCGCGACCGCGACATGGCCGGAATCGCGTTCGATCAGTTTCAACGCGTTGGCGGCGCGGCCGGCCAGCGTCCCGAGAATGGCGCGCAGGGCCGCGCGGCCGATCGCGAACCGCCGGCCGTGCGCGCGATTGGGATGCATCCGCGCGCGCCTGAGTTCGGCCTTCGACAGGCACAGATGGCCTTGCTCGCTGGTCATCATTTGCCATTCGCCGCGCAGTCGCCACAGCAGGAGCTCGCCCGGGCGAGGGCGCCGCGACGGACAGGACGCCAGCGCGAGCGAGCGCGTGATCGTCAGCGCGGGCGTCATGCGCCGGGGCCGGACGTCGCGGTTTCCGGACGCTGCCGCGTGAGCCGGGCAGCGAGCGAAACGGCCTGTCCGAACGACGCCACCGCGTGATGAGGAATCCCGAAAGCCTTCACCGCGATCTCACCTTGCGCGGCCACTTCCGCGCGCCGGCCGGGATCGGGCTCGACGCTGACGAGCGCCTTGCAGACGGCGCCGAGCGCTTCCTTGTTCTGCTTCAGCCACACCGCGCGATGCTTGCGGTCGTCGTGGGTCTCGTCGGCATCGAGCTCGACGTACACGACGACGAACGGCTCGCCGTGACGCATCAACGCGTCGATTTCGCCTTCCCAGCGAGGTGCGTAGCCCGGTGTCGCGTGTTCGGGGCGAAACACGCAGACCGGAAAGAGCTGGATGTCGTGTAACGCGAAATCATTCGGATTGAGAGCAGGCATCGAGGGTTCTCCGGTGGATGAGCGACGCCGAAGCGTCGGGAAGGCGGCAGGGTGGCGTTCAATGCGTGCTCGCCGGTGTCGCATCGGTTTGCGCGACCGGCGGTTCGTCCCGCCAGCCGACGCCGAGCGACTTGTAGAGGGCGATCGCGCCTTGCACCTGTGCCAGCCGGCTGAGCGCGAGCGCATCGCGGGCGCGGTACGTCGCGCGCTGTGCCGTGAGCACCGACAGGTATTCGCCGAGGCCGTTGCGGTACAGCCGCGTCGCGCGCGACTGCGCGTCCTGGCTGCTGTCGACCGCCGCGGCGAGCGCGGCCTGCCGGTCGCGTGCGGCGCCGATCGCGGCCAGTGCGTCCTCCACGTCGCGAAACGCGACGCGGATGCGCTGCTCGTACGCGAGTTGCGCGGCCGCGGCGGCGGCTCGCGCGGCGTCGACGCCGGCCTTCGCGCGGCCGCCGTCGTACAGCGTCTGCGTGCCGTCGAGTGCGACCGACCACGCGACGCTCGCGCCGGTGAACAGATCCTGCACGAGGCTCGCCGTCGTGCCGAGGCTCAGCGGAATCGCGAAATGCGGAAACTGCTCGGCGCGCGCGACGCCGATCCGTGCGGTCGCGGCGGCCAGCCGCCGTTCGGCGGCGCGAATGTCGGGGCGCTCGCGGATCACGTCCGACGGCAGCGTGACGGGCAACGTCGGTGCGACCGGCAACGTCGCGCCGGGCGCGCTCAGCGCGTCGCGCAGCGTTCCCGGAAAACCGCCGACGAGCACGCCGATCGCATACGCGAGCCGCGCGACGTCCTGGTGCAGCGGCGGCAATGCGGCCTGCGCAAGCTGCAGCTCGGCACGGGCCTGCGCGACCGCGAACGACGTGCCGAGGCCGCGCCGGTTCGAGCGCTCGGTCAGCCGCCGCGTGGCGTCGAGGCTCGCGACGTTGTCCGTCGCGATCCGCAGCCGTTCCTGGGTTGCGCGCAGCGCCGCGTAATCCGACGCGAGTTCGGCCAGCAGGCTCACGAGGATCGCGTGGCGATCGTCGTCGAGCGCGTCGACCTGCGCATCGGCCGATTCGACCGCGCGGCGCGTGCCGCCGAACAGGTCGAGTTCCCACGACGCGTCGAGGCCGATCCGGTAGGTGCGCGACTGGCCGATCCCGGGGGGCCAGTCGAGCGCGCGCGACGAGCGTAGCGCATCGGCGTTCCCGCCCGCGCTCACGGTCGGACCGAGCCGGCTCGCGATCTGGTCGCGTTCGGCGCGCGCCTGCAGCAGCCGCTCGCGCGCGATCGCGAGATCCTGGTTGTGCGCGATCGCCTGCGCGACCAGCGCGTCGAGCTGCGCATCGCCGAACGAGCGCCACCAGTTCTGCAGTCGTGCGGGGTCGGCCTGCATCGTGTCGCGCGGCGCGATCCAGCCGAACGGGTGCACGGGCTGCGGCGCCGTATAGTCGGGGCCGACCGTCGTGCACGCGGCCAGCGCGCACGCGCATGCCGCGACGAGGACGGTCGCGCGCCGCGTCGCGCGCAGCGGAGGGAACGGGCATCGCATCGTCGCCTCCCTCACATCCACGCGTGCAGCCACGACGCGAGCCGGCCGCGTGGCGTGCGCGCCTGCCCGCGCTCGCCGACCTCGACGCTGCACGTCATGCCGGCGGCCAGCAGCACGCCGGCCGGCACCTGGTCGATCTCGATGCGCACCGGAATTCGCTGCGCGAGCCGCACCCAGCTGAAGGTCGGGTTGACGGCCGGCAGGCCGAGTTCGTCCAACGTGCCGTTCTCGTCGGCGATGCCGCGGCCGATGCTCGTGACATGCCCGCCGAGCAACGGCTCGAAACCCATCAGCCGGATCGTCGCGGGCGCGCCCGTCGCGATGCGGCGCAGCTTGGTTTCCTCGAAATAACCGGTGATCCAGAAGCTGTGCGCGTCGAGCACCGAGATGCCGGGCTTGCCCTCGACCGCGTAGTCGCCGTGACGCAGGCGCAGTTGCGTCACGTAGCCGTCGACCGGCGAGCGCAGCGTCGTGCGGGCGAGATCGAGCTTCGCGACATCGAGCGCGGCGAGCGCCTTCCGGTATTCGGCCTGCGCGATCGCCACCGCGCGGTTCGAGCGCTGGATGTCCTCGCGCGGCACGAGATCGTCGAGGCCGGTGCGCCGCTGCGCTTCGTCGCGTTTCTGGCGCATGGTCTCGGCGGTCGCCGCGACCTGCGCCTCGGCCTGTTCGACCGCGAGCGCGAAGCGCTGCGGATCGATCCGGTACAGCACGTCGCCTTTCGCGACGCGCTGGTTGTCGATCACGGCGACTTCGACGACGGTGCCCGACACTTCGGGCGCGATCCGCACGACGTGCGCGCTCACGCGCGCATCGCGCGTCCACGGCGCGAGGACGTATGCATGCCACAGCGCGGCGACCAGCACGATCGCGACGGCCACCGTGGCAAGCGTCAGCAGGGAACGGGTGAGGGGTTTGAGCGGCATGACGCGGGACGTTTCGACGAGAGGCTAGAAATAGAGAATCAGCGTGGCGACGAGCACGAGCGAAATCGCGAACTCGAAGAGCGCCGGATGCCACACGCGGCGCAGCACGCCGAGCCGGGCGAGCAGCGCGCGCACGGCCATGTAGAGCGGCACGGTGGCGCACGCATAGACGAAGAACGGCGGCAGGTAGATGCCGGCCACCGGGAATTCACTGAGCATCGCGGGCGGGCTCCGGAACGGCGGTGAAATAGGCGGCGTACGTGTGCAGCAGCACGTGGACGTCGGCGAACGCGGCCATCAGCCGCTTCAGTTCGGGGTTGCCCGATTGCGCGGCGGCGAGGCCGGCGAGCGTGTGCGCGGCCCGTCGCGCATGCCGGGCCGCGCGCGCGGGGGCAGCCGCGTGCCGCGCGAGGCCGGCGAGCCCCGCGCGCGCGCATTGCTTGGCAACGTCGGGCAGGCCGTCGCGCGCCGTGCCACGGCGGATCCGCAGCAGCTCCTTGCCGACGTGCAGCGCCGCAAGCGCCTCGATGCTCGCCTGCGTCATCGCCGCCGGCTGGCCGGCGAGCAGCGCGCCGAGCTGGGCGATGCGGTGCTGCTGGCGCTGTTGCCAGCCTGCCGCCGTGGCGCGCTTGCCGGCCACGAGCGCGAGCGCGTCGTCGCGGATCGTGCGGCGCAGCCGCGCGGCGTCGGTGGCCAGGTTGCGCGGCAGGATCAATCGGAACGAGAGCAGCGTGAGGAAGGTGGCGAGCACCCACGCGACCGACTGGTTGAGGAACAGCGCGACGTCGGGGTGCCACGGGTTGGTCGCGGCGGTCAGCGTGTTGAACGCGACGAGATACGCGAGCCCCGCGAGCGCGGTCCTCGGCACGCTCGTCGCGTAGATGCCGGGCATCCAGAACAGCGCGAGCGCGACGACGAGCAGCGGAAAGCCTTCGAGGTGCGGCAGGATGCCGAACGCGCACACGAACGCGGCCGGCACGGCCAGGATCGTGCCCTTGATGAACGCCTGCGCGCCGGCGGCCGGGTTGCCGGCGGTCGCGAGCAGCGCGCAGTACGGCGCGACGACGAGCAGCATCATGTCGCCCTGGTCCCAGCCGGTGGCGAGCCAGAACGCGCCCGAGATCACGATCGCGCAGGCCGAGCGCACACCGTTGCGCACGGCAGCGCCCGTGTCGCGATGAAAGCGCACCGGTGCGGGCCGGCTACGCGGCCGCGGGCGCTGCAACTCGACGAGGCCGTCCAGTGCCGCGCGGTAGTCGTCGATCTGTTCGATCAGCCGCTCGCCGGCGATCAGCAGCGCCGCGTCGTCACGCGGATCGCCGAGCGCGATGCCGTCGAGCGCATCGCGTAAATGGTCGCGCGCGTCGCCCAGCAGCCCGAACGCCTGCGTTGCACCGCCGCGGCCGTCGCGCAATGCGTCGGCCGCGGCCTCCCACGCCGCCGCGAGACGCGGTTGCAGCGGGGCGATCGCGCGTGCGCCGGGGCTGTCGGCCGGCAGCGGCGGCATGCCGCCCGCGAGCGCGCCGAACAGCGACACCATGCCGTGCCGCACGGCGGCCGCGCGCTGCGCGAGATCTTCCGATTCGGCCTTGCCGAGCGCGAGGAGATCGTCGATGCCGTAGATGCCGGCGAACAGCGCGTGCCGTTTGTCGTCGCCGGGCGCCGCCGCGAGGCCGTTGCGCTGCGCGGCGATCACTCGCGCGACGTCGGCCGTCACGCGCGTAACCAGCGCTTCGAGCTTCGCGTGCACGTCGCGCGTGCCGAGCAGCATCGACACGAGGCTCAGGCACAGCACGCCGACCGCGACCGTCGAGCCGCGCCCGATCACGTGCTCGAAGGTCAGCTCGGGGTGCTGCATCGCGCCGTAGGTCGCGAGACCGATCGTGTAGCCGGCCACCACGGTGCCCGACGCGCGGAAGTGCCGCAGCAGCGTCATGCCCGCGACGCATGTGCCGAGCCAGAAGGCGAAACCGAGGATGAACAGCAGCGGCTTCTGCGCGAAGCAGCCCATCAGCACGAACGCGACGACCATCCCCGCGACGGTGCCGACCACGCGCCACACGCCCTTGCCGATCACGGCGCCCTGCACCGGATTGATCACGAGCAGCACCGTCGACGCCGCCGAGTATGGGGTTTCCAGTTCGAGCAGGTACGCCACGCCGAGCGCGAGCGCGGCGGCGATGACCGAGCGCGCGACATACGCGCCGCGCGGCGTGAAGATGTCGATGCGCGCGAGCAGCGCGGTCGCCGCGCGACTCAGGCGGCCGGGCGATGCCGCGACGGTGCTCGTCTGATCTGCTGCGTCATGCACTGCACGCGCTCCATGAGAAAGGACGAAGCCAGTCTACGGTCGACCCATGCGTGCGGAACAGTGACGTCTTTGCACTCGACGAGTGCGTGCGCCGCATGCGTCATGCGTGCGCCGGATGCAGCGCCGGCTGGCCGGTGCACAGCCCGCGCACGACACGCCGCAGCCACTGGTGCGCGGGGTCGCTCTGGAAGCGCGGATGCCACGCCTGTGTGATCAGCACGGTTTCGAGCGGCACCGGCAATTCGAATGCGCGCACGCCGAGCCCGGCCCGTACCGCGGTGCGCGCGAGATGCTCGGGCAGCGGCAGGATCAGGTCCGACGCCTGCAGCGCGAAGATCGCCGCGTACGGGGTCGGCACGACGAGCAGCACGTGCCGTGCGAGCCCGCGCGCGGCGAGTGCGTCGTCGATCGGCCCCGCCGACTTGCCGCGCCGCGACACGCCGATATGCGGCCAGCGGGCGAACCGTTCGGGCGTGATGTCGTCGTCGAAGATCGGGTGGTCGCGGCGCGCGAGGCCGACGAAGGTCGTCGTGAACAGCGGCTGCACGCGGATCTCCGGGCCAAGGCGGCGCGACGCGCTGATGAACAGGTCGATGCGGCCGCTGCGCAGCGCGTCGTCGTCGATGTCGTCCTCCTCGGGCATGAAGCGCAGCATCGCGCGCGGCATCCCGCGCGCCATCTCCTCGAGCAGGCGGCTGCTGTGCAGGCCGACGAAGATGTCGTTCGCGCGCACGTTGAACTGCTTGTCGAGCGTGCCGAGATCGATTTCCGCGCACGGCGCGAGCAACTGCGATGCCCGTTCCACCGCCTCGCGGACGACCCCGCGCAGTTCGAGCGCGCGCGGCGTCGGCACCATCTTGCGGCCGGCCTGCACGAAGATCGGATCGCCGACCGTCTCGCGGATGCGCGCGAGCGTGCGGCTCATCGCGGGCGGGCTGAGGTTCATGCGGCGCGCGGCGCCGACGACGCTGCCTTCTTCGAGCAGCGCATCGAGCGAAACCAGCAGGTTCAGGTCGGGTGCCATCGGCTTCTCCGTTTCATCGCGTGCATGCCGCGCAATGGTAGTGCGTGATGCGCTCGCGCAGCGTGACTGCAGCGCACGCATCGATTGCGCGCGACATCACGCGTGACGCACGCACCGGTGTGCCTATCGCCCGGCATCGGCATCGGACGGCAACGAGCGAACGGCGGCGAATGTGCCGTTCACGTACATCAGCGGGTTCACGTCGTCGGACATCGCGACGCGCGTCACGCGCCCGACCAGGATCGAATGCGAGCCGACCTCGACCTGCTCGAGCGTGTCGCAGAAGAACGACGTCTGCGCGTTCTCGAGATAGGGCAGGCCGGTGGCCGCGTCGGTGCGCCACGCGTCGTGCGCGAAGCGCGCGTCGGAGCCCGTCGTGCTGCACGCGAGTGCGAGCGGCACGTGGCAACTTCGCAGCGCGTTCACGCAGAAGCGCCGGTGGCCGGTGATCGACGCGTGGATGCTGGCGCGCCGGTTGATGCACACCAGGACGGTGGGCGGATCGAGCGCGACCGACGTGAACGAGCTGGCGGTCAGCGCGCACGGCGCGGCGGCCGCGCCGTCGCCGCCGGTCGTGACGATGGTGACGGTGGCGGCGACGCCGCGCATCGCCTGTTTCAGTTGCTGCGCTATGTCGACGGTATTCGGCATGGTGCGGTCCTGTCGCGATGGGCCCCGGTGCCGCGCGCGGGTCGCGCCGCGCGGCGCCGGGGCGGGCGTCAAAGCTGGTACGCGTCGGCCCAGGTCCAGTGGTAGGACTTGAAGTCGGCGCGGCGCGACTTGAGCTCGGCGTCGCGCGCCTGCTGTTCGGGGCCGTCGGGCAGGTGGAACACGCCGCCGTTGCCGGCCGAGGCAAGCTGGATCTTCGCGCTGCGGTCGATCCTCAATCGCTGGTACTCGAGAAGCGCGGTACCCAGCGCGTCCTTCGATGCGAGGCCGGTCACGCACCGGCCGAGCACGACCGCGTCTTCCAGCGCCTGCGCGGCGCCCTGCGACTGGTACGGCAGCATCGGATGACGCGCGTCGCCGAGCAGGCATACGCTGTCCCACACCCAGCGCGCGAGCGGCTGGCGGTCGTGCAGCGACCAGCGGCTCAGGTCGGATGCGCAGCGGATCAGCCCGACGAGGCGCGGGTCCCAGCCGTCGAGCTCGGCCTCGAGCGTCGCGCGGTCGCCCTTGCTGCTCCACGATTCGCGCGTGCTGCCGTCGCCCGGCACGATCACGACGAGGTTCAGCAGCCGGCGATCGCGCACCCAGTAATGAATCGCGTGCCGCTTCGGCCCGAGCCAGATCGTGACCTGCGGCTCGGCGACGATCTCGAACACGGGCGAGCGCGGATCGATCGCGTCGGCGTCGATCAGCGCGCGATACGCATCGTCGCCGCTGTAGTGCGGCGCGTCGTCGCCGAGCAGCGCGTGGCGCAGCGTCGAATGGATGCCGTCGGCCGCGACGACGAGATCCGCGCGCCAGCGCGTGCCGGCCGCATCGACGAGCGTCGCGCCGCCGGGTCCGCACGCATCGAGGCCGCGCACCGCGACGCCGCCGCGCACGTCGACGGGCGGGCCGGCCGTGAGCGGGTCGCGCACGGCGTCGAGCAGTGCGGCGTGCAGGTCGGCGCGATGCGCGTTCCAGTACGGCGCGTTGAAGGCGGCTTCGACGTCGTCGCCGAGCGGGAAGGTGCCGAGCAGGCTGCCGTCCTGCCAGCGGCGGCGGATCGTCGCGGTCGGTGCGACGGCCGCCAGCCGCTGCCGGTCGAGTACGCCGAGCGCGCGCAGCGCGCGCGTGGCGTTCGGCACGACCTGCAGGCCGGCGCCGACTTCCCGGAACGTGCGGCTTTGCTCGAGGACGGTGACCCGATGGCCGGCGCGGCGCAGCGCGAGCGCGGCGGCAAGGCCGCCGATGCCGGCGCCGACGACGATCGTGTCGAGGGAAAGGGACGGTGTCATGGACGGGTTCGCGGTGGGTCCGGAATGGATCGGCATGGCGTCACAGGCCCGGCAGCACGTCGCGGGCGAACACCTCCAGGTTGTTGCGCATCAGCTCGTACGGCTGTGCGCCGTAGTCGATGTGCCACAGGATCGCGTCGAGACCGAGATCGGCCTCGAGCGCGCGAATCCGCTGGCGCACGGTGTCGGGCGTGCCGAGCACGGCGGTCGCGTCGAGGTCGGCCGTGTCCATGCCGCCCATCTTGTTCTTCATTGCTTCGTTGTAGCCCTGGTAGGCCGGCGACTGCACCTGCTCCCACGATTTCGCGGCATCCGCGAAATAGCGCCAGTGATGGCGCAGGCGCGGCTCCGCGAGCGCCAGCGCGTGCGCGTCCGACGTGCCGATCATCAGCGGGATGCTGATCGCGACCTGCGGCTTGCGGCCGGTGTGGCCGTGATGGCGCTCGAACGTATTGCGATAGAGCGCCACCATCTCCTGCGTCTTCGCGAGCGCGGCCTTGCGCGGCGGCGCGGCCATCAGCAGGTTGAAGCCGCGCTCGCCGATCCACTCGAAGCTGGACGGCGTGAGCAGCGCCGCGACCCAGACCGGCGGGCGCGGCTGCTGCGTCGGGCGCGGCAGCGATCGCGCGTCGCGATAGCGGAAGAACGGCGTGTCCTCGCTGGCCGATTCCTCGGCGAGGAGCCGCACCGTCGCGTCGATCGTCTGCTGGAAGCGCGCCTTGCTCGAATCGAGGTCGATGCCGAACGCGTCGAATTCGTACGGCAGGAACGCGCGCGCGAAACCCAGCTCGAGCCGCCCGTTCGAGATCGCGTCGAGCTGCGCGGCTTCGGCGGCGAGCTGGATCGGGTGATGGAACGACGCCTGGATGCCGCCCGTCATCAGGCGGATCGACTCCGTCTGCGCGGCCACGGCCGCGAGGAACATCAGCGGCGACGGGCTGTAGCCGCCGTACGGCTTCAGGTAGTGCTCGGTCATCTTCACGTACGAGTAGCCGAGCCGTTCCGACAGCGCGCTGAGCTTGAGCGCCTGCGCGTAATAGTCGGCGGCCGGGCGGTCGGCCGGGCCGGTATCGGGCAGAAAGGACACGCCGAACTTCATAGACACCTCACAGGTTGATGTGCTGCCGTTGTCTGCAAAGGGGAAGCGATGCCGCGACGAATGCGTCCCCTGGGGCGGGAAACAGGATCGCTCGCAATGTACTTGCAAGGATGATCCAATCATAGGATGATTGGGTCTATGCAAGTCTTACACGTCGCAAGATTTGCTGCAAGCGTTGCTCGGTTGTTGCTCCAGTTCCGCCCGCAAGCGGGCACCCCGAGGGCAGGCTGAAGTGAACGGGCCGGCCTCTCCATTTCTGGCGAGGAATCACGGATGGACTCTCTTCTATCGGTTTCTGGCAAGGCGCTGAGGATGCGGCGGGTCGTGCGCGCCGCATCGGGCAAGTGTTTGATGGTGCCGCTCGACCATTCGCTCGCGGACGGTCCGATCGCCCATCCGCAGCAGTTGCGGCAGCTCGTCGGCGACATCGCCGCGCACGGTGGCGATGCGATCGTCGTGCATCGCGGCCGTGCGCGTTTCCTGTCTCCCGACGTGCTGAACGATCTCGCGCTCGTCGTGCACCTGAACGGCTGCACGCGCTACGCGGAGGACGCGAACGCGAAGACGCTGTTCGCGAGCGTCGAGGACGCGTTGTCGAGCGGCGCGGACGCGGTCAGCGTGCACGTGAATCTCGGCTCCAAGACGGAATCCCAGCAGTTGCTCGACCTGAGCCGCATCGCGACCGAGTGCGCGCGCTGGTCGCTGCCGCTGCTCGCGATGATCTATCCGCGCGGCCCGGGCCTCGGCGATCGTCCGCAGGCCGAACTGATCGCCCATGCGGCGAACGTCGCGGCGGATCTCGGCGCCGACATCGTCAAGCTGCCCTACAGCGGCGATGCCGCGAGCATGGCCGACATCATCGCCGGCTCGTCGCTGCCGGTGCTGGTCGCCGGCGGCGCGAAGCTGCCGGAGGACGAGTTCGTCGCGTTCACCGCGCGCGTGATGAACGCGGGTGCGCTCGGCATCGCGGCCGGCCGCAACGTGTTCGCCGCGCCGAAGGCCGCGCCGCTGATCCGCCGTCTGTCCGATGCCGTACACGGCGTCGGGCGGCGCGCCGCGCACCTGGCCGCCTGATCCGGTACGCCGGGCCGCCGTGCCCGGTTTCTTCCGACCATCGAGGGTTTCCATGCATCGCTATCCGTGGATCGACCTGCGCGCGCTCGGCGCGCAGGCAGGCGCCGTCGCGGCCGACGCGGCGAGAGCCGGCGTGCGCCGTTTCGTGGTGGCCGACGCCGATCGCGATACGTGCGCGGCCGGCGCGGCGACGCAACTGGCCGTTTCGCCGGCGGGTGTCGCGACCCTGGCCGACGACGCACAGGCGCCGCTGGCTGGCGTGTGCGTGCGGATCGCCGGCGCGGATGATTTCGACGCCGCGCGCACCGCGCTCGCGCGTCACGCGCTCGTCGTGCTCGATTACGCGCTCGCCACCACGGTGCCGCTCGAGCGGTTGCTCGCGGGTGCGCACGAGGACGTGTGCCGCATCGTCGTCTCGCTGGCCGATCCGCACGGCGCGGCGTACCTCGCGCGCAAATATGCGCAGTCGCCGGTCGACATCGCGTTCGCGCCGCGCGATGCGGCGGCGTTGCGCGGCGTGCTGGCCGCGTGCGGCGAGCTGCGTCCGCGCGAGCCGCTGAAGCTGAAAACGTTCGAGGTGCAGCGCGTCGAGCCGCTCGGCGTCGGGCTGCATGCGGTGATCGACGGCTGTTCGCAGCTCGACGGCGACGAATGCGTACTGGCCGGCGCGAGCGCGACCAGCATGCTGCTCGTCGCGGCCGGCGCCGCGCGCATGCCGGGCCGTCCGCTCGCGTTCGGCATCGACGCGGGCTCGGCCGAATCGTTCGTGTTCTGCGGCGGCGACCGCGCGCGCCAGCCTTCACTGCTGCGTTCCGGCGAGCGAATCCTGACGGTCGGCGCGGCGGGCGACACGCGCGCGATCGTGGTCGGCCGCGTGCGGATCGAATCCGCTCCGCTCGTCGCATTGCACGCCCGCAGCGCATCCGGCGCGAGCGCGCGCATCGTGATGCGCGGCGACGGTGCGGTACGGCTGCGGACCGACGGCGGCGCGCGCGTCGGTCTCGCCGATGTGTCGCCCGGCATCCGGCTCGCGGGCTACGAGCCGGGCGTCGGCTGGGTCGATTGCCGGATGCGGGCTGCCGCGTCGCGTTCGGCCGTCTCCGTCAGCCGCTAGTTTCATCCTGTCGTTCAACCAACCAACCCGCTTCATCCCCTTCGAAGGAGATTGGCCTTGAAGAAGCTTTCCTGGATTGACCTGCGCAACATCGGCGAGCTCGCGGACGAGATCACCGAGGAAGCGCTGCATGTCGGCGTGTCCGCATTCGTCGTGAAGGATTCGGAGCAGGCCGGGCGGTTGCCGCCGAGCGCGTGCAAGGTCGCGGTGCTCGACCGGCAGCCGGCCGATCCCGCGCTGCTCGAGCAGGTGCAGATCGTGCTCGTGAAGGACGGCCTGCCGGTCGATTTCGCGGTGCCGGACGGTGTCGAGCTCGGTGTGTTCATCGAGGTGACGGGCGAGGCGACGCTCACACGCGCGTGCGAACTGTCGACTTCCACGCCCTGGCTGCTCGTCGAATTCCTGCAGGACCCGAGCAAGATCCCGCTCGAGATCCTGCTGGCGGCCGCCGATCGCGCGGCGGGCGAACTGATCACCGTCGTGGCCGATCTGGAGGATGCCGAAGTGACGCTGAACGTGCTGCAGCGCGGCCCCGAGGGCGTGCTGCTCACGCCGACGCAGGTCGGGCAGGCCACGCAGCTCGTGTCGATCTGCAGCGACACGGTCGAGGATCTGCAGCTCGAGGAAATCGAGATCGTCGGGCTCACGCATCTCGGGCCGGGCGAGCGCGTGTGCGTCGACACGTGCTCGCGCTTCGAGCAGGACGAGGGCATCCTGGTCGGCTCGTATTCGACCGGCATGATCCTCATCAGCAGCGAGACCCACCCGCTGCCGTACATGCCGACGCGCCCGTTCCGCGTGAACGCGGCCGCGCTCCATTCGTACGTCGTCGCGCCGGACAACCGGACCCGCTATCTCGCCGAGCTCGAATCGGGCGCGGAAATCCTCGCCGTCAACGCGCAGGGCAAGGCGCGCCGCGTCGTGGTCGGGCGCGCGAAGGTCGAGACGCGCCCGCTGCTGCTGATCGAGGCGAAGAACGCCGCCAACCGCGCGATCAACATCATCGCGCAGGACGACTGGCACGTGCGCGTGCTCGGGCCGAAAGGCAGCGTGCACAACATCACGGAACTCAAGCGCGGCGACCGCATCCTCGGCTACACGCTCGATGCGCAGCGCCACGTCGGCTACCCGATCCGCGAGTTCCTGCACGAGCAGTGATTCGCATGTTTCGTTGACGATTGCGATTCGCGCGGCGCGTCATGCGCCCGCGCGATCCGTTCATGCTCGGGAGGACTTGATGGAACAGGCGGCAAAGCAGGTGCTGGATACGCTGTTCGGGCGGTGGCGCAGCCGCATCCTGTATGCAGGTACGCGGCTCGGCGTATTCGACGCGGTGACGACGGACGCGCCGGCTTCGTCGGCCGCGCTCGCAGTGGCGCTCGGCGTCGACGAGCCGTTGCTGTACCGGCTGTTGCGCGCGCTCGCGTCGCTCGGCCTGCTCGACGAGGATGCGCACCGCGGCTTCAGGGCCACCGCGTCGGGCGCGCTGCTGCACGCGGACGCCGCGAGCACGTTGCGCGATTTCGTGCTGCTGCAGGAGGGCCCGGAGCATTACGCGATCTGGGAACACCTGCCCGACATGGTGCGCGACGGCCGGCAGAACGGCTTCGTGCGCGAATTCGGCGCGATGGCGTTCGACTATGCGAAGGATCACGCGCGCTACCGGACCGACTTCAAGCGCGCGATGTCGAGCTTCTCGACCGTGCAGTCGGAGCAGGTCGTCGACGCGCTGCGCGATGTCGCGTTCGCGCCGGGCACGCACGCGTGCGACATCGGCGGCGGCCAGGGGCACATGATGTGCAGCCTGCTCAGGCGGTTCGAATCGCTGACCGGCACCGTGTTCGACCTGCCCGAAGTGATCGACGGCGACGCGGAGGGATGGGCGCAGCGCATGGGCGTGAGTGCGCGCTGCAACAAGGCGGCCGGCAACATGTTCGACGCGGTGCCGGCGGCCGACGTCTACCTGCTGAAGCTGATCCTGCACGACTGGAACGACGACGAATGCGTGACGATCCTCAAGCGTGCGCGTGAAAGCGCGCGGGACGGGGCGCGCGCGTTCGTGATCGAACGTGTCGTGCCGGCGCCGGGCGTCGCGCATTTCTCGAAGCTCTACGACATCCACATGATGTGCTGGGGCAGCGGCCGTGAGCGCACGCGGGAGGAATACGACGCGCTGCTCGACGCCGCCGGCTGGCGGCCCGCCGGGGCGAGGCCGGCGCCGGACGGGCAGATCGACGTGATCGAGGCCGTCGCCGCATAGCGCGCCGGGTTCGTCAGGCGGCGGGCGGCTCGCGCGTTTCGAGCCAGGTCATCTGCGGTTTCAGGATCGCGAGGGTCGCACGCACCGCCTTGTTCTCGTCGCGCTGCTCGATCGCGTCGAGCACGGCCTGATGCGCCTGCATGTCGGGTTCGGGAATCTCGGCCTCGTCGAGCTCGACGAGGATGTCTTCGACGTTCGCGAGGATCGACCCCGAAAAGTAGCGATACAGCGCCTCGAGCGCGTGATTGTGCGACGCGGTGGCCACGGCGATGTGAAACGCGCGGTCGCGTTCGACGAACTTCTTCACGTCGCGCGCCGCTTCGCGCTCGCCGCGCGCCTTCAGCAGCTTGCGCAGCGTCGCGAGATCCTCGTCGGTGCGCCGGCGCGCCGCGTAGCGCGCGCATTCCGTCTCGAGCATGCACTGCAGCTCGAGATGATCGCCGCGTGCGGCGCGATCGACGTTGCGCATCGTTTCGGCCGGATCGACGTTGCGCCGCACGTAGGTGCCGTCGCCCTGGCGCACTTCGAGCACGCCGGAATACGCGAGCGTGCGAACCGCTTCGCGCACCGTGTTGCGCCCGACCTCGAGCTGCTTCGCGAGATCGAGCTCGGTCGGGATGCGATGACCGACGCGCCAGATGCCGGAAGTGATGTTGGATTTGAGGATTTCGATCGCCGAATCGACGAGCGAGTGTCGGGTGGCCGGGGGCAGGCTTGACATACGTGTGTCGCTTGAAACTTGAGAGTGTCGCTATCCTATCATCCGATCATTCATTTAGTCGTTCAGAATAACGACATTCATCCGTGACAAATTGTTAACGTCAGACGAATAGCGTGCAGCGTGATCGGTGCGCGCCGCGCAATCGACGATTGCGCTTGCCGGCATTTACCCGCGTCGTGCCGGAATGAATGATTCCCATTTGCAAATCAGTCGCGGCCGCCGTTGCACGGGCGGTCCGTCTCGGTACCCGAGGGCACGGTGATTCCACCGGCGCCCGTCCCCGATCTCCGGATAAATCGACATGATTCGACCACACACCGGCCGCCGTGCGCGGCCTGGATTCCCGTTGCCGTGCGCGGCGTCATGGCGCGTGCCGGGCTGGGCGGCCGCGCTGGCCTGCGCGGCTGCGATGCCGGTTGCCGCGGCGGCGCAGGACGCGGCGGAGCCCGCGGATGCGCCGATGCTCGCACCGATCGCCGTCGACGGGCGGCGCGAGACGGGCGTCGGCCCGGTGCGCGGCATCGCGGCTGACGTGTCGCGCGCGGGCACCAAGACCGACACGCCGATCGTCGAAGTGCCGCAGGGGCTGTCGGTCGTCACGCGCGAACAGATGGACCGGCAGGATGTGCACAGCGTCGGCGACAGCCTGCGCTACACGCCCGGCGCATACGCGGATTCGCGCCCCGGCGGCGTGCTCGAAAGCGTGTTCCTGCGCGGCTTCGGCGGCTTCGCGGCGGCGGCGATCAATCCGCAGATGCTCGACGGCCTGCCGCTGCCGAAAGGCGTGAACTGGGCTGCGAGCGTCGTCGATCCGTGGACGCTCGAACGCATCGACGTGCTGCGCGGCCCGGCGTCGGTGCTGTACGGGCAGGCGAGCCCCGGCGGCATCGTCGACATGGTCAGCAAGCGGCCGACGCGCGAGGCCCAGCGTCTGCTCGCCGTGCAGACCGGCAACCGCGACCGCGCGCAGCTTGCGTTCGACTTCAGCGGGCCTGCCACGCAGGACGGCACGTGGCGCTACCGGATCGACGGTCTCGCGCGGCGCGCGGACGAACAGATCGACTATTCGAAGCAGCAGCGCATCGTCGTCGCGCCGTCGCTGACGTGGCAGCCGAACGCCGACACGAGTCTCACGCTGCTGGGTTCGTTCCAGCGCGATCCGCACAACAACTTCGCGGGCTGGCTGCCGGCGCTCGGTACGCTGTGGCCCGATGCCGGCCGTCGGTTGCCGACGCATTTCTTTGCGGGGCTGCCCGGCTTCGACACGTACGACCGCACGCAGGCGATGATCGGCTATGCGTTCGAGCATCGTTTCGATGCGACGTGGAAGGTTCGGCAGAACGTGCGCTATACGCATCTCGACGTCGACTTCGCGGGCGCGGCCGTCAATTTCGTCGCACCGTATGCGGCGCCCGGCGTGCTGAACCGTTCGCTGTCGTGGTCGCGCGAGCACGTGAACCATCTCGCGCTCGACAACCAGGTCGAAATGCGTGCGATGACGGGGCCGGTCGAGCATACGGTGCTGGCCGGGCTGTCGTACGAACATGCGGTGGCGAACCTCGTCGGGTCGGGTTTCGGTGCGGCGCCGCCGCTCGATACGCGCGCACCCGACTACGGGCAGCCGTTCGTCGTGCCGCCCGTCGCGCAGCAGACGCGCCAGACACCCGACCGGATCGGCGTCTACCTGCAGGACCAGGTGCGCTGGGATCGCTGGGTGTTCACGCTCGGCGGGCGCGAGGAATGGTCGCGCACGACCACCGACGACCTGCTGCGCTCGACGAGCGTGCGGCAGAGCGCGCGCGCATTCACGGGCCGTGCCGGGGCGGTCTACCTGTTCGACAGCGGTTTCGCACCGTACCTGAGCTATTCGACGTCGTTCGAGCCGGCGCTCGGCACGCGTTTCGACGGCCAGCCGTTCACGCCGACGAAGGCGAAGCAGTTCGAGCTCGGGCTGCGCTACCAGTCGCCGGACCAACTGCGCAGCGCGTCGATCGCCGCGTTCGACATTCGCCAGCGCAACGTGCTGAGCGCCGACCCCGAGCATCCGTTCTTCAACGTGCAGACGGGCGAGGTGCGCTCGCGCGGCATCGAGCTGGAAGGGCGCGCGCGCGTCTGGAAGCAGCTGGACGTGATCGCGGCCTACACCTATCTCGACACGACGGTGCGGGCCGATACCGATCCGGCCGTCGTCGGCAAGCGCGTGGCGGCCGTGCCGCGCCATCTCGCGTCGCTGTGGCTCGATTACGCACTCGGCTGGCACGGGCTGCGCGGGTTGAACGTCGGCGGCGGCGTGCGCTACGTCGGGCGCAGCGCGGGCGACAACGTCAATACGTTCGACGTGCCGGCGGTCGTGCTCGTCGATCTGGGGCTGTCCTACGACCTCGGCGTCGAACGGCCCGCGTGGAAGGGATGGCGCGTCGCCGCGCACGTGAACAACCTGTTCGACCGGACCTACGTGTCGTCGTGTTTTTCCGCGGGCGGGTGCTTTTATGGCACGCGGCTGACGGTGACGGGCGACATCAGCTATCGGTGGTGACGCGGCAGGTTTTTGTCGGCTGCGCGCGAACCGGTGCCGACAGTGGGCCTTCGACGACAACCGGACGAGGCGACGTCGTGAAGCCGGCCGTCGAACTCGCCGCTTTGCGTCGGTGACGGGCGGCATCCGCTATCGGTGGTGACACGGCAGGCGCCCGCCGGTTGCGCGCGAACCGGCACCGGCAGCGGGTCTTTGACCACGCCTGCACCTGGACGTCGTCGTGAAGCCGGGTGTCAAATTCGCCGTCTGGCGTCGAGCGCGGCAGATTCCGCCCCTGACGTCGTGCCGTGCCTGCAAGGGCTGCGCGAAGCAGGGATGCTGGCATCAGCATCCCGGGCAATCATCAAGGCCATCCCGACCCGGGGTGACCGCTGTGACAAACGGTGTTTTCCCGCTTCGGACCCGAAGCCGCCCGCTCGAACTGCTGTCGCGGGTTCCGGGGCGCGCCCGCAACGCGGCGAAGCCGTATTTGTTCCCATAACCGGCTTCCTTTTGCCATATCTCGCGGTCGGCGCATCCGGTTAGCGTACCGATTGCCCGCCGTTTTCACCAAAACCGGCTCGGGCCAAACCCTTGTCCAACCAGCCATTTCCGGTACCACCCGCACATCGCGTGGCCGATTTTGTCACCATGTGGGCCGGATATGACAATCGGAATCGGCCGTTGCGGGCTTACGATGGGCCACGCCGTCGCCTGGGGCTGGCCGGTTTTGCCGCATCGGCCCCGTAGCGCGCCTCACTCACCGCCTGATTGGAACATCGACCATGAGCTATAACGCCCCCGTCAAGGACATGCTGTTCGTGCTGAAGGAACTCGCGGGCATCGACACCGTTGCGCAGCTGCCGGGCTTCGAGGATGCCGGTTACGACACGGCGCAGGCCGTGCTGGAGGAATCCGCGAAGTTCTGCGGCGAGGTGCTGGCGCCGCTGAACGTCGAAGGCGACCGCAACCCGAGCAGCTTGAAGGACGGTGTCGTGACCGCGACGCCGGGCTTCGCGCAAGCGTTCCGCCAGTTCGTTGAAGGCGGCTGGCAGGGGCTGCAGCATCCGACCGAGTACGACGGCCAGGGGCTGCCGAAGCTGATCGCGACGCCGTGCATCGAGATGCTGAACGCGTCGAACCTGTCGTTCGCGCTGTGCCCGCTGCTGACCGACGGCGCGATCGAGGCGCTGCTGACGGCCGGCACCGACGAGCAGAAGCAGCGCTACGTGCCGAAGCTGATCTCCGGCGAATGGACCGGCACGATGAACCTGACCGAGCCGCAGGCCGGCTCCGATCTCGCGCTGGTGCGCTCGCGCGCCGAGCCGCAGGGCGACGGCACGTACAAGGTGTTCGGCACGAAGATCTTCATCACGTGGGGCGAGCACGACATGGCGGACAACATCGTCCACCTGGTGCTGGCGCGCACGCCGAACGCACCGGAAGGCGTGAAGGGCATTTCGCTGTTCATCGTGCCGAAGTTCCTGGTGAACGAGGACGGCTCGCTTGGCGCGCGCAACGACGTGCACTGCGTGTCGATCGAGCACAAGCTGGGGATCAAGGCGAGCCCGACGGCGGGGCTGCAATACGGCGACCACGGCGGCGCGATCGGCTACCTGGTGGGCGAGGAGAACCGCGGCCTCGAATACATGTTCATCATGATGAACGCGGCGCGCTTCGGCGTCGGGATGCAGGGGATCGGCGTGGCCGACCGCGCGTACCAGAAGGCGGCGGAATTCGCGAAGGAACGGGTGCAGAGCCGCCCGGTGGACGGGTCGGCGAAGCAGTCGGTGACGATCATTCACCACCCGGATGTGCGGCGGATGCTCGGCACGATGCGTGCACTGACCGAAGGCGCGCGTTCGCTGGCCTATGTGGCAGCGGCGCACAGCGACATTGCCCACCGCCATTCGGACGAGGCGACACGAGCGCGTCATCAGGCAATCTACGAGTATCTGGTGCCGGTGGTAAAGGGCTGGAGCACGGAGATGGTGAACGATGTGGCGAGCCTGGGTGTGCAAGTGCACGGCGGGATGGGCTTCATCGAGGAGACGGGCGCGGCGCAGTATTACCGCGATGCGCGGATCCTGGCGATCTACGAAGGGACGACGGCGATCCAGGCGAACGACCTGGTGGGCCGCAAGACGATGCGCGACGGCGGCGCGGTGGCGAAGGCGTTGATTGCGGAGATCGGCGAGACGGTGGCGGCGCTGGGCAAGCTGGACGGCGCGGCGGCCGCGTCGATGAAGGCGCAGCTGGAGAAGGGTGCGCGCGCGTTGTCGTCGGTGGTGGATTACGTGGTGGCGAACGTGAAGCAGGACCCGAACGCGGTGTTCGCGGGCAGCGTGCCGTACCTGAAGCTGGCGGGCGTGGTGCTGTGCGGGTGGCAGATGGCGCGCGCGCTGCTGGCGGCGCAGGCGCAGCGTGCGAGCGACCCGGCGTTCTTCGACGCGAAGATCGCGATCGCGCAATGCTACGCGGAGCACATTCTGGTGCAGGCGGGCGGGCTCGAAGCGTCGATCGTCGGCACGAAGGGCAACGAGAGCGTGCTCGCGTTGACGGAAGATCAGTTCTGATCGATTGACGGTCGGGACGCAGGAGGAGACAGGATTTTGACCACACAGGACTTGCTCGCGCAATACGGCCCGCGCGAATCGATGGAATACGACGTCGTGATCGTCGGCGGCGGCCCCGCCGGGCTGTCGGCGGCGATCCGGCTCAAGCAGCTGGCCGCCGAGAAAGGCACCGAGATCGGCGTGTGCGTGCTCGAGAAGGGTTCCGAGATCGGCGCGCATATCCTGTCGGGCGCGGTGATGGACCCGCGTGCGATCAACGAACTGTTCCCCGACTGGAAGGAGCGCGGCGCGCCGCTCGACGTCGAGGTGACGGAAGACCGCTTCCTGTTCCTGTCCGAAAAGAGCGCAGTTACGACGCCGATCTGGGCGCTGCCCGCCAACTTCCAGAACCACGGCAACTACGTGATTTCGCTGGGCAACGTGACGCGCTGGCTTGGGGCACAGGCGGAAGCGCTGGGCGTCGAGATTTTCCCCGGCTTCCCGGCCGCCGAGATTCTCTACAACGACGACGGCTCGGTAAAAGGCGTCGCGACCGGCAACATGGGCGTGGGCAAGGACGGCGAACCGACCGAGAACTTCCAGCTCGGCATGGAGCTGCACGCGAAGTACACGCTGTTCGCCGAAGGCTGCCGCGGCCACCTGGGCCGTCAACTGATCTCGAAGTTCAAGCTCGACGCGAACGCCGACCCGCAAGCGTACGGGATCGGCATCAAGGAACTGTGGGAAATCGATCCGGCCAAGCACAAGCCGGGCCTCGTGATCCACACGGCCGGCTGGCCGCTGAAGTCCGATACCTACGGCGGCTCGTTCCTGTATCACATGGACAACAACCAGGTCGTGGTCGGTTTCGTGGTCGGCCTCGGCTACACGAACCCGTACCTGTCGCCGTTCGAGGAATTCCAGCGCTACAAGACGCATCCGTCGATCCGCGCATTCCTCGAAGGCGGCAAGCGCGTGTCGTACGGCGCGCGTGCGATCACCGCGGGCGGGCTGCTGTCGCTGCCGAAGACGGTGTTCCCGGGCGGCGCGCTGATCGGCGACGACGCGGGCTTCCTGAACGCATCGCGGATCAAGGGCAGCCACGCGGCGATCAAGACCGGGATGCTGGCGGCGGACGCCGCGTTCGACGCGGTGCAGGCCGGCCGCCAGTCGGACGAGCTCAACGCATACCCGGACGCCTTCAAGCAATCGTGGCTGTACACGGAGCTGTACCGCGCGCGCAACTTCAAGCAGTGGATGGCCAAGGGCCTGTATCTCGGCACGCTGATGGTCGGGCTCGAGCAGAAGGTGATGGGCGGCAACGTGCCGTGGACGCTGCGCCACAAGCATGCGGACCACGAGATGCTGAAGCCGGCGTCGCAGTGCGAGCCGATCGAGTATCCGAAGCCGGACGGCAAGCTGACGTTCGACCGGCTGTCGTCGGTGTTCATCTCGAACACGAACCATGAAGAGAACCAACCGGCGCATTTGACACTGAAAGATGCGAACGTGCCGGTGAACGTGAACCTGCACACGTACGCGGGGCCGGAGGGGCGCTTCTGCCCGGCGGCGGTGTACGAGTTCGTGAAGAACGACGACGGCAGCGACCGGCTGGTGATCAACGCGCAGAACTGCGTGCACTGCAAGACCTGCGATATCAAGGACCCGACGCAGAACATCGTGTGGGTCACGCCGGAAGGCGGCGGCGGGCCGAATTACCCGAACATGTAACGCATCAACGCGCCTGCGTGCGCGAACGAACCGGAGCAGACGATGAGCAATGCAGCGAAAGAAGTCGTGGTGGTGAGCGGTGTCCGTACCGCGATCGGTGATTTCGGCGGCAGCCTGAAGGATTTCTCGCCGACCGACCTCGGTGCGAAAGTCGTGCGCGAAGTGCTGTCGCGCGCAAACGTGCCGGGCGACGCGGTCGGGCACGTCGTGTTCGGCCACGTCGTGAACACCGAGCCGAAGGACATGTATCTCGCGCGGGTCGCGGCGATCGACGGCGGCGTTGCGCAGCACGCGCCCGCGCTGACCGTGAACCGCCTGTGCGGCTCGGGCCTGCAGGCGATCGTGTCGGCCGCGCAGACGATCATGCTCGGCGATGCCGACGTCGCGATCGGCGGCGGGTCGGAGAACATGAGCCGCGCGCCGTACACCGTGCCGGCCGCACGCTTCGGCCAGCGCATGGGCGACGGCAAGCTCGTCGACATGATGCTCGGCGCGTTGCACGACCCGTTCCAGACGATCCACATGGGCGTGACGGCCGAGAACGTCGCACGCAAGTACGACATCTCGCGCGAGAAGCAGGATGCGCTCGCGCTCGAATCGCATCGTCGCGCGGCGCGCGCGATCGCGGAAGGGCGCTTCAAGGATCAGATCCTGCCGGTTTCGATCCGCACGAAGAAGGGCGAAGTCGCGTTCGACACCGACGAGCACGTGCGTCACGACGCGAGCGAGGACGATTTCACGAAGCTGCGCCCGGTGTTCGCGAAGGAGAACGGCACGGTGACGGCCGGCAACGCGTCGGGCATCAACGATGCGGCCGCGGCCGTGCTGATGATGAGCGCGGATGCCGCGCGCGCGCAGGGCGTGAAGCCGCTCGCGCGTCTGGTCGCGTATGCGCACGCGGGTGTCGATCCGGCCTACATGGGCATCGGCCCGGTGCCGGCCACGCAGAAGGCGCTGGAGCGCGCGGGCCTGAAGATCACCGATCTCGACGTGATCGAGGCGAACGAGGCGTTCGCGGCGCAGGCCTGCGCGGTCACGCAGGAGCTCGGCCTCGATCCCGCGAAGGTCAACCCGAACGGGTCGGGCATCTCGCTCGGTCACCCGATCGGCGCGACCGGCGCGCTGATCACGGTCAAGGCGCTGTACGAGCTGAAGCGCATCGGCGGGCGTTATGCGCTCGTGACGATGTGTATCGGCGGCGGCCAGGGGATTGCTGCGATCTTCGAGAACATCTGATAATCGAACGCTCAGCACCCGAACACACAGGAAATTTCATGGCCATCGAAATCGTCGGCGTCGTGGGCGCCGGAACCATGGGCAACGGCATTGCGCAAACCGCCGCCGTTGCGGGACTCAACGTCGTGATGATCGACGTCAGCGACGCGGCGCTCGACAAGGGTATCGCGACGCTGAAGGGCAGCCTCGAGCGGCTCGTGTCGAAGGACAAGCTCGACGCGGCTGCACGCGACGCGGCGCTGGCGCGCATCACGACGTCGACCGACTACGCGAAGCTCGCGTCGGCCGACATCGTGATCGAAGCCGCAACCGAGAACGTCGAGCTGAAGGGCCGCATCCTGAAGCAGATCGAGGCCGTTGCACGGCCGGACGCGATCATCGCGACCAACACGTCGTCGATCTCGATCACCGCGCTCGCGGCGCCGCTCGCCGATCCGTCGCGCTTCGTCGGCATGCACTTCTTCAACCCGGTGCCGCTGATGCCGCTCGTCGAGATCATCCGCGGGCTGCAGACGAGCGATGAAACCGCATCGGCCGTGCGCGCGCTGACCGAGCGTTTCGACAAGTCGCCGATCGGCGTGCGCAATGCGCCGGGCTTCGTCGTGAACCGGATTCTCGTGCCGATGATCAACGAAGCGTTCTTCGTGCTGGCCGAAGGCATCGCGTCGGCCGAGGAGATCGACGCGGGGATGAAGCTCGGCGCGAACCACCCGATCGGGCCGCTCGCGTTGGCCGATCTCGTCGGCCTCGACGTGTGCCTCGCGGTGATGGACGTGTTCGTGAAGGATTTCGGCGATCCGAAGTATCGCGCGTGCCCGTTGCTGCGCGAGATGGTGTCGGCCGGGCGGCTCGGGCGCAAGACGGGGCGCGGGGTGTACGACTACAGCAAGTAAGCGGCGCGTCGGTGCCACTTCGCGCGGCCGCCTTCGGGCGGCCGCGTGCATTGCGCGGTGCGACTACGCGTCGAACACCGCCAGATCCCGCGGCAGCATCCGCTTGAACATCGCAAGCATCTGCCGCGCCACCTTCGGCGGCAGCGTGATCGCATGGCGCACGGCCGCCGCGATCTGGATCATCATCAACTCGGCGAACGCGCTGCGTTGCGCGCGGGTCGTGCCGGGCGCCACCTCGCCCAGCGCATCCGCCAGCAGCCCGGCCAGGAACTCGCCGTCCTCCCGGTCCAGTTCCTGCAGCGCGCGGTCGGCCTGCGTGGCGCGCCAGATGTCGCGCATCAGCGGCTCGTCGACGAACATCCGGTAGTAGCTGTCCGTGATGCGGGCGAGCGTGCCGTGCAGGTCGCCGAGCGTCTTCATCGTGGCGAGATCGCGCCGCACGCAGTCGTGCCCGACCGCGTTGTAGCGCTCCGCGAGCGTGCCGATCACGGCCGCCTTGTCCGGGAAATACTGATACAGCGAACCGAACGAGATGCCCGTGCGCTCGACGATGTCGCTCATCCGGAGCGCATCGCACCCTTTCTCGATCATCACGTCCGACGCGCACGCAAGAATGCGCTCGAACCGCTCGCGGCTGCGCTGCTGTGTCGGCACGAGCCGCGCGCGGGCCGGCGCGTCCGCTGCCGCCGCTTCCGGCTCGTCGTTCTGCCCCGATTTCTGTCGGCTCATGCCGCCTCCGGAAAAACTTGACGTTGCTAATGCGAGAGTCTATCGTGTTTTCAAAACGCGAGACAGTCTCGCATTTCTGAGTGAAAAGGAGACGCACATGTCGGCACTTCCCATCCTCATCGTCGGCGGTTCGGGCAAGACGGGCGCCCGCGTCGATGCACGGCTGCGCGCGCGCGGCATCGCCACGCGGCCGGTGTCGCGCACGTCGGCCGTCCGCTTCGACTGGACCGAGCCCGCGACGTGGCCCGCGGCGCTCGACGGCGTATCGGCCGCGTATGTGACCTATCAGCCCGACCTCTCCGTCGACGGCGCGGTGGACGCGATCGCCGCATTCGCGCGGCTCGCGCGGGAAAACGGTGTCGAGCGCGTGGTGCTGCTGTCGGGGCGCGGCGAGCCCGGCGCGCAGGCCGCCGAGGCGGCGCTGCAGGCTTCGGGCGTGGGCTGGGGCGTGGTGCGCGCGAGCTGGTTCAACCAGAATTTCTCGGAAGGCTATCTGATCGACGGCGTGCTGGCCGGCGAGGTCGCGCTGCCGGCCGGTGCGGTGCGCGAGCCGTTCGTCGATGCGGACGATATCGCGGACGTCGCCGTGGCCGTGCTCACCGACGCGCGGTTCGCGAACCGCGTGATCGAGGTCACGGGCCCGCGCGCGCTGACGTTTGCGGAAGTCGTCGGCGAAATCGCGCGGGCCGCCGGCCGGCCGGTCGCCTATCGCGAGATTCCGCCCGATGCGTTCGTCGCGGGGTTGCGCGAGGTCGGTGTGCCGGAGCCGGTCATCGCGTTGCTCGACGACCTGTTCCGCGTGGTGCTCGACGGGCGCAACAGCGCGGTGACGCACGGCATCGAGGACACGATCGGCCGGCCCGCGCGCGATTTCGCCGACTATGCGCGCGCGACGGCCGCGGCCGGCGTGTGGAGCGCATGACCATGATCGCGCTCGTGACTTCGGCATTGCTGTGGGGTTCGGCGATCGGCTGCGGGCTGATGGCCGGCGTGTACTTCGCGTTCTCGACGTTCGTGATGACGTCGCTCGCGCGGATCGCGCCGCACGCGGGCGTGGCCGCGATGAACGCGATCAACGTCGACATCGTGCGCTCGCCGTTCATGCCGCTGTTCCTCGGCACGACGCTGATAGCGCTCGCACTGGTCGCGATCGCGCTGTTCGATCGCGACCAGCCGGGCGCGATGGCGGCGGTCGCGGGCGGCGTGCTCTACGTGTTCGGCATGTTCGCGGTGACGATGGCCGTCAACGTGCCGCTCAACGATGCGCTGGCCGCGGCCGATCCGGCGACCGCGCACGGCATGGCGCTGTGGACGCGCTACGTGCACGACTGGACGATGTGGAATCACGTGCGCACGGTGGCGTCGGCGGCTGCGTGCGTGTTTTTCGTCGTGGCGATCGCGGCGCGGTAGCGGCGCCCGCACCGCGCACGGGGCACGAGGCCGGCACGATCGCACGCTACGCATAAAACGCCGACGGCGACACGCCGAAATGCCGCTTGAACATCGCGGAGAACGCGCTCTGGCTGCTGTAGCCGTGATCCATCGCGACGGTCAGCACCTTCTCGCCGTGCGCGAGGCGCTTGAGCGCGAGCAGCAGCCGCGCCTGTTCGCGCCAGCGGCGGAAGCTGAGCCCCGTCTCGCGCCGGAACGCGCGATGCAGCGTGCGGACCGACAGGCCGAGCAGGTCGGCCCACTCGGCGATCGTGCGCAGATCGTCGGGCGCGGCGACGAGCGTGTCGCAGATCGTCCGCAGCCGCGCATCGTGCGGCCAGGGCAGGTACAGCGGCAGCAGCGGCGCGACCGTCACCTCGGCGAGCAGCAGGTGCATCAGGTGATCGTGGCGCGAGCCCGGTGCGTAATCGAGCGGCACGTCGACCGCGGCGAGGATCAGCTCGCGCAGCAGCGGATGCACTTCGACGACGCAGCTTCGCGCGGGCAGGTGCTCGACCGCGCCCGGTTCGACGAACACGGTGCGCATCTGCACGTCGCCGCTCATCTGCACCGTATGGTCGAGGCCGGCTTCGAGCCAGACGCCGCGCGTTGGCGGCACGACCCACGACGCGCCTTCGGACTCCACGTGCATCACGCCCTCGATCGCATAGAGCAGCTGCGCGCGGCGATGGCTGTGCGGCGCGATCGACGTGCCGTGCGCGTAGGTCGCGGCCATCGCCGACACGGGCATCGGCGTCGATTCGTAGCGCAGGTGCGCCAGGGGCGGGGTGGACTCGATTGTCCGATTCGCGACAAGTCGTGACATTTTGGCGTGAGACAGGCAGTTGGGCGGGCGGGCACGATGGCGTTCCGGTTCAAGCCAGCACCCTGTCACGATATTAATCCGTCAAACGCGATGAACAAGTCTCCTTTTCTGTTTCCTTTCTGCGCGATTGCGCTGTGGGCCGGCAATGTCGTCGTGTCGAAGCTGTCGGCATCGACGATCGACCCTTCGGCGATCACCTTCTACCGGCTGCTGCTCGCCGTCGCGCTGATGAGCGTGTTCACGCTGCGTCCGGCGTGGCGCAACCGCGCGGCGCTCGCCGCGCACCTGCCGAAGCTCGCGGTGCTCGGCTTTCTCGCAATGGCGCTGTTCCAGAGCCTGTCCTACGAAGCCGCGAAAACGACGAGCGCGACCAACATGGCGATCATCACCGCGCTCGTGCCGCTGATGACGATGACGCTCAGCTCGCTGCTGCTCGGCGATCCGCCGGGCGCGGGCATGGTGGTCGGCGGGATGCTGTCGCTCGCGGGCGTCGTGTACCTGATCGCCGAAGGGCACCCGGCGACGATCGCCGCGCACGGCGTGCATGCCGGCGACCTGCTGATGCTGGCCGCGTCGGCTGCGTATGCGCTCTACGGCGTGCTGCTCAAGCGCTGGCGCATCGGCGCGCTGCCGGCGTGGCAGTCGACCTACGTGCAGGCGCTCGCCGCGCTCGTGTTCATGGTGCCGATGCTGCTGCGGCTGCCCGCGCAAGCGGTGTGGCCGACGCGCGCGAGCGTGCCGCTGATCCTGTATGCCGGTGTGCTGGCGTCGGTGGTGCTGCCGTATCTGTGGATGCAGGGCGTGCGGTTGCTCGGCCCGAGCCGGTGCGCGATGTTCATGAACCTGCTCCCGGTGATGACGGCCGGCGGCGCGATCGTGCTGCTCGGCGAGTCGCTGCGGCTTTATCACCTGATCGGCGGCGGCATTGCGTTGCTCGGCGTGGCGATCGCGCAGCGGTTTCCGTTCCATACGGGCGCCGCGCAAGGAGTCCGTCAATGAGCGCCGATCGCGAAATGCACGACCTGATTGCCGTGCTGCAGGAAGGGCGCGCACCTGCCGCCGCACCGGCGCTCGCGCGCCAGCTCGAACGGATCGCGAACGCGCTCGAAACGATCGCGGGCACAGGGCAGTCGGCCCCGGTCGATTTCGACGCGGCCGTGGCGTTCCGCTGGCGCGGCTTCGACGGAAGTCATCGCGCGGCGCCGCTCGAGCCGATCGCAACGCCTGCGCTTACCGCATTCGACGCACTGCGCAACGTCGGGCGGCAGGCGGCGATCGTCGAACGCAACACGCGGCAGTTCGTGCGCGGCTTCGCGGCCAATCACGTGCTGCTGACCGGCGCGCGCGGCACCGGCAAGTCGTCGATCGTGAAGGCGTGCCTGCACGCGTTCGCGGCGCACGGGCTACGGCTGATCGAGGTCAGCAAGGAAGGGCTGAACGATCTGCCGGCGATTGTCGAGATGGTGCGCGGGCGGCCCGAGCGCTACATCGTGTTTTGCGACGATCTGTCGTTCGAGGCCGGCGAGACCGGCTACAAGGGGCTCAAGACGGTGCTCGACGGATCGGTCGCGAGCGACCTGTCGAACGTGCTGGTGTACGCGACGTCCAATCGCCGCCACCTGATGCCCGAGCAGGCGAGCGACAACGCGAACGTGTCCCGCGCGGAAAATGGCGAGCTGCATCCGGGCGACGCGGTCGAGGAGCGAATCTCGCTGTCCGAGCGCTTCGGGATCTGGGTGACGTTCTACGGTTTCACGCAGGACGAGTACCTGGCCGTGGTCGAAAGTCGTCTCGGTGCGGCCGGTTTCGATGCCGCGCAGATTCGTGCGGCGCGCGAGCCCGCGCTGCAATGGGCGCTCGAACGTGGCGCGCGTTCGGGCCGCATCGCGGTGCAGTTCGCGCGCGACTATGCCGGGCGGTTGGCGGCAGAAGACGATGCGGATGAATGCGCGCCCGCACGCCGGACAGGTTGAGCGCGGCGCGACAGCAGCCGCTCGGACAGCACGCGGAACGATGTCAGGCGCGACGCAGCACAACGGTCCGGTGCCGCCCCGGCCGGGTCAGAGCGTGCGGGTGGCCCGGGCGACGAACGCGGCGCTCGCCGTGTCGTTGCGTGCGACGTAGATCCACGGGCCGAGGCGTACCACTGCGGCCGCGTCCATGAACCCGTCCGTGGCTCGCGCTGTCAGTACGCGCCGTTACTCGGCTGCTGATCGGTGACGATCGCCCCCCCGAGCTCGTGCCGAGCCGCGTCGCGCCGGCTTCGAGCATCGCGAGCGCGGCCGCGCGGTCGCGCACGCCGCCCGACGCCTTCACGCCCAGCTCCGGCCCGACCGTGCGGCGCATCAGCGCGACATCCGCGAGCGTCGCGCCGCCGTGGCCGAAACCCGTCGACGTCTTCACGAACGCGACGCCGAGATCGCGGCACATCTCGCACACGCGCACCTTCTCGTCGTCGCTCAGCAGCCCCGTCTCGAGGATCACCTTGAGCGGCACCGCGCCGCACGCGTGCTGCACGGCCGCGATGTCGGCCTTCACGTCGTCGGCGCGGCCGCTCTTCAGCGCGCCGAGGTTGATCACCATGTCGATCTCGCCGGCGCCCGCCGCGATCGCGGCCGACGCCTCGAATGCCTTCGCGGCCGACAGCGCCGCGCCGAGCGGAAAGCCGACCACCGCGCAGACGAGCACGCCGGTGCCGGTCAGCTCGCGCGCGGCGAGCGGCACGTTCGCCGAATTCACGCAGACCGAGTAAAAGCGATGCTCGGCCGCCTGGCGGCAGAGTTCGCGGATCTGCGCATCGCTCGCGTCGGGCGCGAGCAGCGTGTGATCGATGGTTTGGGCGAGTTGGGCGTTGGAAAGCGGCATGTTTCAAGACTCCACGGATCATGTGCCGGAAAAGCACACGGAAAGTTGATGTTTTCACATCGGTTTGTTACAAATACGACATTCCGGCCGGGCCCGCGCGCCCGGCACGACAGGCGATGGACGCGACGGGCAGGCAGGATACTGGCATGGAAACAAAGAAGGGCGAACGGATCAAGACGCTGATGAACGTGCTGCAAGGGCAGAACGCGATTCATCTGAGGGAAGTCGCCGAGCTGTTCGGCGTGTCCGAGATGACGATCCGCCGCGATCTCGCGGACAACCCGCACGGCCTCAGCCTGATCGGCGGCTACGTGACGCGCCATTTCGCCGCGCAGCGCAGCGACATCGGCGAGTACCTGATCAGCGCCGAGAACAACCGGCAGACCGAGGAAAAGCGCCGCATCGGCAAGCTCGCCGCGCAGTTCGTGACGACCGGCGACACGATCTTCGTCGACTGCGGCTCGACCACGCCGTTCATCGTCGACTTCATTCCGGACGACCTCGAATTCACGGCCGTCTGCAATTCGCTGAACGTGTTCGCGAAGCTGCAGCAGAAGCCGCATTGCAGCGTGATCCTGTGCGGTGGCGTGTACCACCGCAACAACATGGTGTTCGATTCGGTCGCCGAGACGGGCATCCTCGACACGGTGCGCGTGTCGAAGGCGTTCATCTCGGCCGCCGGCGTGAGCGACCGCTGCGGCGTCACGTGCTTCAATTTCCACGAAGTCGATGCGAAGAAGAAGGTGATGGCGCGCGCGCAGAACCGCTTCCTGCTCGTCGATCACACGAAGTTCGACGAAGTGCGCGCGGCTTATTTCGCCGATCTGACCGACTTCAACTACGTGATCTCCGACGGGCAGTTGAGCCGCCGGTACGAAACGGCGATCCGCGAGCACGGGATCGCGCTCGTGACCTGACCCGACGCGGCCGCGCATCGCGTTACGCATCGCGCGCTTCCGCTGCGCTCAGGTAGCCGGTGAGCACTTCGAACCTGCGCGTCGCGCCCGGCGCGAGCGTCGCGACGTTGCCCTTGCGGCGCTCGGCTTCATACCCTTCCGGCTCGCATGTCGACGGCAGTGCGAACGCGGCGACCTGCTGGTCCGCGTTGTGCAGGAGCCAGCGCGTCGCATGCGGGAACTGCTCGGGGCGATACGCGGTGTGGAAGGCGCCGCCGTCCGGATGCGCGAGCAGGAAATGCGCGACGCCGTCCGCATCCGTTTCCACGTCGTTCATGAAGAACACGATCTCGGGGTCGTACAGCGCGGGCGCATCGAGCGTCGCGAGCCGCTCCGGTTCGCGCGCGAGCGTGGCCGTGTAGTCGCGCCACGCGGCAGTCGGCTTCACGTGCGCGGGCACGCTGTCGCGCAGCCGCAAACCGCCGCGCGGCAGCGACTGCACGAAGCGGCTGCCCGGCACATATGCGTAGTTCAGGTGCGCCATGTACATCAGGTCCATCGGTGTGCGGCCGAGATTGGTCACGTCCATCGCGATCGTCATCCGCGCATCGTGCTCCGCGAGCCGCACCGACGGACGCGCCACATAGTGGCTGCCGAAACCCTGCACGTATTCGTATTCGCCGGTCACCTCGACCGTTGCGCCGCGCGCATCCGTACCGACGATCAGGCTCGCGCGATCCATCGGCGCGCACGGCATCTCGCCGTGCAGCGCGTGCGTGTCGCCGGGCCCCGGGCAGCCGTTGCGCAGCAGCCCGCTGTGGAACATGAAACAGCCGTACGTATCGATGATCGACGTCGCGCGTTTCGGCTGGCGGAACATGTGCTTCATCGTCAGGTCGCGGCCGTCGAACGCGGCGGCCCAGATCATCTGCCCGAGATACGGCAGCACGACGAGGTGGCCGCGCCGGTTCTCGAGCTTCAGCGCCTCGACGCCGGACGGATACGCGAACGCGGTGACGGTGAGGCCGTCGGTGCGGTACAGCGTGCGCGGCGTGTCGCGGAAGTCGTCGCGCCGCAGTTCGATCTCGCCTCGCATGCTCATGCTCCCGACGTGTTGCGCGTCGCGGCGTAGCGTGCGGTTGCGTTGCCGTTGGCCGCCGCATCGGGCGTTGCGGCCGGCAGGTGGCGCAGGCAGTAGAAGCCGTAGTAGACGATCACGACGAAGCATGCGAGCGGCACGACGAACGCGAGCTGCATGTTGCCGCCCGTGTGATCGGAGATCAGCCCCTGGATCAGCGGCACGACCGCGCCGCCGACGATGCTCATCACGAGGATCGAGCCGCCGTACTCGGTGTCCTTGCCGAGGCCGTCGATCGTGAGGCCGTAGATCGTCGGCCAGCACGGGCCGAGGAACACGCTCACGCCCACCGCCGCATAGACGGCCGTGATGTTGTGCACGCTGATCGTGTACGCGAGCAGCGCGATGCACAGCACGCCGTAGACGATCAGCACCTTGGCCGGGCCTACGCGTTTCATCACGAGCGTCGCGATCAGCTTGCCGACGAAGAACGCGAAGAATGTCGCGAGCAGGTAGTGCGATGCGCCGCGCTCGGTGAGGCCGCCGATCTGCATCGCGAGCCGGATCGTGAAGCTCCACACGCCGACCTGCGCGCCGACATACAGGAACTGCGCGACGACGCCCGCGACGAAGCGCCGGTTGCCGAACAGGCGCGCGAGCGTGCCGCGCGCGTCGATCCGGTGCGTGGCCGCCCCCGGCCCGTTGCCCTTGCAGGCGGGGTACGGCGTGAGCGCGAACACGATGAACACGGCGACGAGCACGACAATCAGCCATTTGTACGGCTCGAGCGTGGCCTGGATCATCGCGAGCTGGTGCACGTGCGCGTCGGCGGCCGACATCGCCGCGAGCTGCGCATGCGACGCATCGCCTTCCTTGAAGATCAGCAAGCTGCCCATGTACACGCCGGCCATCGCGCCGAACGGGTAGAACGTCTGCGAGATGTTCAGCCGCCGCGTGCTGGTGTCGCGCGGGCCCATCAGCGTCGAATACGAGTTCGACGCCGTTTCGAGGAACGACAGGCCCGCGGCGATCACGAACAGCGCGACGAGGAACATCCCGTACTTCGCCATCGAGGCGGCCGGGAAGAACAGCAGGCAGCCGGTCGTGTAGAGCAGCAGGCCGACGAGGATCGTCGTCTTGTAGCTGAACTTCTTCACGACGGTCGCGGCGGGAATCGCGAGGAAGAAGTAGCCGAGATAGAACGCGGACTGCACGAATGCCGATTCGAAATCGGACAGGAAGAACGATTTCTTGAACTGCGCGATCAGCACGTCGTTCAGGTTCGCGGCGGTGCCCCACAGCGCGAACAGGCAGCACAGCAGCGTGAACGCGAACAGCGGCGTGCGGGTCAGGTAATAACCGTCGGGTGTGTGTTCGATCCTGGCTCGGCTCATGGGTGTCTCCTTCCCAAGTGGTCTCGTCGATGAAGGCGCCGCTCAGAGGCCGGCGTCGCGGAGGAAGCATTCGAACGTCGCGGCGTCGGCGTACGACTTCTGCGTGCCGAGGCCCGTGACCGAATGCGCGGCGTAGGCGGACGCGTAGCGCATCGCATCCACCGCGTCGCGCGACGCGGCATAGCAGCGCGCGAAGCAGCCGATGTACGCATCGCCCGCGCCCGTCGTGTCGCGCGCGTCGACCGGCACGCCCGGCACATGCCGCGCGCCGTCGCGCGAGACGAGCAGCGAGCCCTTGTCGCCGAGCGTGACGAGCACGTGCTTCAGGCCGCGTGCGACCAGCGATTCGGCGGCGCGCGTCGCGGTGTCGCGCGAATCGACCGGCATGCCCGATACGATCGCGAGCTCGGTTTCGTTCGGCACGAAGAATTCGACGGAGCGGATGCGCTCGAAATCGAGATCGGCCACCGCGGGGGCGGGGTTCAGCAGCACGGGAATGCCGTGCCGCGCGCCGAACGCGATCGCGTGATAGACCGTGTCGAGTTCGATCTCGAGCTGCAGCACGATCAACGCGCATTCGGCGAGCATCGGCGCGGCTGCGTCGATATCGGCCGGTTTCAGGTGGCGGTTCGCGCCCTTGACGATCAGGATGCTGTTGCTCGAATCGGGTTCGACGAAGATCGGCGCGACGCCGCTCGGCACGCCGGCGACCTTGCGCACGTGCGTGGTGTCGATTCCTTCACGCTCGAAGTTGCGGATCGTGTTGTCAGCGAACACGTCGTCGCCGACCTTCGTCACCATCACGACGCGCGCGCCGAGGCGCGCGGCCGCGACGGCCTGGTTCGCGCCCTTGCCGCCGCAGCCGAGTTCGAAGTTCGGCGCTTCCAGCGTTTCGCCCCGGGCGGGCATGCGCGCGACATAGGTCACGAGGTCGACCATGTTGCTGCCGATGACGGCGATTGTCTCCATCTGCGTCTCTTCCTTGGTATGGGGTGCGGCCGCATCGGTGGTGGGAAGCGGCCTGCAACGAGTGATAATAAAATCACAAACAATGTGAGAATGCAATCTTCATATGTGAAATATGTCACTTTTTGTGGGTGGGCGCGTTTTCGCAGGGGCAGCGAGCGCCCCGTACCCGGTCCGCCGGTTCCTCCATTCCGAACAGGATGATCGAACGAGGCACCGTATCCCTCTTGACCGACATCCGCCGCATGATTGATTCGGCGCGCGCCCGGGCGGCCGGGCGGCCGCGGTCGTCAACGCGGAACCGCTCCTTTTTTGGGGCAGGGTGGTCGCATTCGAGATGACGTGCTGGGCGGTGAGCGCGCGGGTGACGGACAACAGATCCTCCCTGCGCTCGCACGGCAGCTGAGAGGCGAGTACGGCCCGGGTTGGAGCGAGCAGCAATTGCGCCACTGCATCCGTGCGGCCGAGGTGTTTCCTGGCGAGCAAATTCTCTCCACGCTGCGGAGAGAATCGAGCTGGACCCAATTGAAGATGCCGATATACGTCGAAGACCCGCTCAAGCGCGACTGCTACTTTGAACGGTGTCGCCCGGAGCGCTGGTTGTCGCGGCAGTTGCGGGAGTGGGGCTCGCCGTTGGTGCCGCCGTTATGTCAAGCAGTACGAAACCACCAATGTTGCACGTCGTCGCCAGCGCGGCGCGACTTTGCACATGGGGACTGGCAATTGCGATCGGATTGCCTGTTTGGCGGTGGATTCTGGGCGCCCATCAGGCGCGGAAACGACCTGGTCTGTGTATTGCGTCCGAATCGCGCCCGGTTGCGCGCAGCGAGGTGGCCTGTCTTCAACTTTCGGTGTTCTGGTGTGCAGTGACGTTCGCGCTTGCGGGTTGGTCGCTGATACTGTTTCTCGTGGCTGTTGTTCTTGCTGCATATGCTGTACAGGGTTAAACGGCAGAGAAACGAACCTGGTTGCAAAACGTGCGTGCGTGTCGCGCGTTCCTGACGGGCTGGTGCGCCCGGCCACGGCACATAACATCGCGCTAGAAAGATTAGGCTGCCTTATCATCCTGTTCGCTCGACACACGGGGCGATTGGGGCAGCGTGGCACACGGCTGCGACAACTGCTCGACCAGTGCGTCGATTGTGACGCGAAGACGGGCCGTCATGCGCGTGGTCTTCGACCAAAGTAGATGAATGGGTAGCGCATCGGGTTGCGCGCCAGGCAGTACCTCGACCAATCGCCCCGCACGGATATCGTCTTCGACGAACCAGCCGGGAAGTTGAGCGAGCCCGAGTCCCGCCAGCGTCGCATCCTTCACGGCCGCGACGTCACTCAGGCGAAGGCGCGCCTGGGCCGGCTGACGCGTGCCCCGGCCCGCATCGCCGGCGAACTGCCACACCTCCTCAGCCTCGCGGCGTAGCAGCGCAATGCGATGGTGGCCGTCGATCGCTTCCCGGGATGACGGCGTGCCGTGTCGATCGAGATAGCCGGGCGCAGCACACAACTGCAACGCCTGATCGCCGAGCCGGCGCGCGACATGCGACGCACTGTCCTCGAGCTTGCCGATGCGAACTGCCAGGTCGATGTTTTGCTCGACCAGATCGACAGTGCGATTGGAAAACAGAATGTCCAGATCGAGGGCCGGGTGACGTTCGGCTAGCACGTTCAGCACGGGCAGCACGCGAACGCGCCCGTAGAGCACCGGCAGTGCGATGCGGACTCGACCGGTCGGCATCAGATGTCGCTCGGCCAGCGAGGATTCCGCCTGATCCAGCTCGGCCAGCGCACGCAGGCACCGCTCGTGATATGCCGCGCCCTCGTCGGTCAGCGTCATGCGTCGTGTCGTGCGCTTGAACAGCCGCACACCCAGACGATCTTCCAGCCGCGCCACGGCCTTGCCGACACTGGAAGGTGATTGCCCCATCTGGCGTGAGGCCACGCTGAAGCTTCCGCACTCGACGGCCTGGACGAACGCGAGGATGCCCCGAAAACGGTCGGTTGGCGGGATCGGCAATTTGATCGTTCCTGTCTTTTATGTTGATAAAGATTCTATCAATTACGTCTTTGGAGTCTCCCATATCATTTTCTCCTTCCGCATGGGCCGTGTCGCCGTGCTTATGAAAGGAGAGCCGTACCGTGCATCGTTCACCACGCCGCGCGCGCTGGCTGGCATTGGCCGGTGTCGCTATCGCCAGCTTCCTGGGCTGCATCGACTTCACCATCGTCAACACCGTGATTCCGGACATCCGTTCGGCCTTCGATGTCGGCATCGATCAAGTGCAGTGGGTCGTCACGGCGTTCGTCATCGCGCTGTCCAGTTGCACCATTCCGGTCGGACAACTGGCGGACCGCCACGGCCGTCGCCGGGTGATGCTCGCCAGCATGGCGGTGTTCGGCAGTGCGTCGCTCGGGGCCGGGCTGGCGTCGGGGCTGGTCGCGCTGGTGCTGTGGAGAGTCGTACAGGGCATTGCTTGCGCAGGGCTGTACACGGCCTCGGCAGCGCTGGTCGCGACGATGTTCCCTGAAAGCGAGCGCGGCAAGGCGCTCGGGCTGCTGTTCAGCGTCAACGGCCTGGGGCTCGCGCTTGGCCCTGTCGCGGGCGGGCTGCTGGTCGATGCGCTCGGCTGGCGCTGGATCTTCCTCGTCAACGTGCCGTTGATCGTCACGAGTTTTCTGCTCTGCGCGGGCCGGTTGACGCAGGACGCGGCCGCGCCGATGCAGAGGCGGGCGCGCTTCGATTGGCCTGGTGTCGCGTTGCTGTTGACGATCCTTCCCTGCGGTCTCGTCGCAGTGGTGCGCGGCGGCGAATGGGGCTGGACTTCGCCGGCCACGCTGGGGTTGCTGCTCGTCGCATTGCTGTCGGCGGCCGCGTTGACTCGGGTCGAGCGGCATGCTGCGGCGCCATTGCTGCAACTCGCGTTGTTCCGGCAGCGGCCATTCGTGCTCGCCGTGTGCGCGACGGCCGGACTTGCTTTCTTCTATTGCGCGGCGTTCCTGTTCATGCCGTTGTATCTCGGGGAACTGCGCGGGCAGGATAGCGCCGCGACAGGCTGGCTGTTGTTGCCCACGACTGCCGTCATGGCGATGGTTTCGCCGCCGGCCGGCCGCGGATATGACCGCTTCGGCGCAGTGGCGATCATGGCGATCGGGTTCGTCGCGCTGCTGGTTTCGGCGTTGATGCAGGCCACGTTCGGTGCGACCACCGCGTGGTGGTGGGTACTGGCTGGTTTCGCCTGCATGGGGTTCGGCTGGGGTTGCGTACTGGGACCGTCGCTGACGGCAGCGTTGGCTGCGGTGCCGGAAGCGTTGGCCGGCACTGCGCTCGGCATGGCGACGATGGTGCATAACGTCGGCGGTTCGATGGGTCTTGCAGCCGCGACCGTGTTGTACCGATTCTCGGCGACGCCCGACGGCGGGTTCATCACGGGTTACCGTTCGGTCATGCTGATGCTGGTCATCGTGTGCATCGTGGTGTTGTGGATATTGGCGGTGGAACATCGCCGCGACCTTCGAGCGCGCTAGGACCCAAAACAGAAACCCTCTCTACATGGGTGGCGGATTTCCTTCTCGCAATCCGCTTCCGGTTCGTGCGTGGCTCCAGACCTGGCACCGCGACGCTGCGCCCGGCTGCCCGCCACCCGCACCTGGCCGCCATCTCGTGGCCGCTGCCACCGGTCACGCCGACCAGTGCCGCGGCTGCCGACCTCGCGCTTCTGCAGCAGCACCGTGATCTCGCCCGACACGTCGACGGAGTCAACTCGCATCTCGAGCACGCGGCTGGCGGCGCAGGAAGCGCTGGGACATCAGTTATTGCCTGATGCACCGGTACAACGGGATACGATCGCATCAGTTCAATGACGTACTTGCACCGGCTGTCGCGGAAGAAAAACCTGACGCAGCGTCCGGAATGAGTCGATCACTACAGCCGACTCGACACAGTTACTATTTTCGATGTGCAACCACGCGCACCGTCCCCATCATCCCGCTGTCCTCATGATCTAGAAGATGGCAGTGGTAGACAAATGTGCCAACTGCATGAGGATTGCGGAAGTCCATGCGCAACCGTACGTGGGGTAGCTCAGCATTGTGTTCTTGTAGTACGGCACGTTGACCGTATCTCGCAGGAAGGGTGGCTTCGGCGCGATTTCCGAATTCAACCGGTCTTTTCGGATGCTCGCAAGGCGACTGCCGCGGATGAATCGCGAAGTGGCGAATGACTACGCAAGTCGGACGTGACGACATCATCCCGCCTGCTCTGACATCGGAACGAATCGACGTGCGCGCCGAACGCCGCGAACCGTTCCGAAAATTGTGTCCGAAAACTTCTCGGAGTATGGCTTGACGTCGTGCCCCCTCCATCGCTTCATGCGTCGCGTCGCGCACAAACATGGCTTGATTTCAGATTGTCGGCTTGCAGTGTCGGTTATGTCTGCCAGTTTGGCGCTTTTCGGCTAGATCCCGGTCCCCATTTGCGTACGCGAATTCGATACGATGCGCAGAAACGCTGTTGCCACGATGCCCGCACGCGAAGCACACGATGCGGTCACACCGATAATCGTCTTTGACCGGGGATCCGTCGTCCATGCAGGGAATGTTGGAGCATCTTCTTGAGCGCCATGTGTCGGTCCAGTGGCGCGGATTCCTCGAGGCATTGGCCGGTGAATTCAACGATCAGCTCGATCGAGACGAGTTGAGGCAGTTGATGGCACGCGTCGGCATGCGCTTCGCAGCCGCGCATCCGATTGGCCCCTGCGAGTCGACCAACGATCTCGCGGATGCGTTGAATGCCCGCTGGCGCGATGCCCAGTGGGGTTACGCCGAACTGACCGACGAACACGATTTCCTGCGCATCGTCCATTACGCCGCGCCGTTGCGCGCGCTCGGCGACGGCCATGTCACGTGGTCCTCCGCCTTCCTGGAGGGCGCATATCAGGGCTGGTTCGACAGTGTCGGCGCGACCGGCTTGCGCGTGATGCAGGACGTCACGGCGCTGGACGATGCGCGGATCGAACTGCGAATTGCGCGGGCAATGGACTGAGCGGCCCGGTTGACCTGCAATTCCGCGATAACAGAATGGGCTCTCGCCATGTCGACTTCACACGATATCGAATCGCTGTTCACGCGTTTTGGCGGCGACGCCGAACGCTACCATGAAGTACGTGCCGAAGCGGACGCCGAAGTGGCCCGCGCGCGTTGGCCGCTGCTCTGTGGTGTCGAGTTGCGCACGAACGTGTCGCACGGGCAGCCGGGCTCGAGGTCGCAGGATGGCGGGAATAGCCTGCGCAAAATCGTGGCGGCCGACATACGTGCGTTGCCTGCGCCGGAGGTCGGCAGGCGGAATCAAACACCCGGCCCGCTGAAGAAACTGGTTAGCAGACCACCGGCATCGGATCGTACGGATGCACAAGATCCGTCGCAGCCGCTGGTGCGGTTGTTCGAGCGGCTGCGAGCGGAGGCGACGGGGGCGGGGTTGCAGAAGCCATCGGTGTGGACGGGTCGTTCATGAAAATCGTCGTGATCGCGTCGGCAAAGGGCGGCGTCGGAAAAACGACACTGGCGGCGAACCTCGCCGCCGTGATGGCCGCGTTGCACCGGCGGCGAGTGAGCGTGGTGGATCTCGATCCGCAGAATGCGCTGAAGCTGCATTTCGGCATGCCGCTCGAACTGACCGACGGGCTTGCCCATGCCGCGCTCAACGGACTGGACTGGCCGGCTGCGGTCGTCGATGGGATGACGGTATTGCCATTCGGCGTGGTAAGCGAAACGGATCAGCGCCGCTTCGAGCGACTGCTGGACCGCGATCCGTCGTGGCTCGCACGCGGGCTTGCGGCGCTCGGGCTCGGTGACGACGACATCGTGATCATCGATACGCCGCCGGGCACCTCGGTATACATGCGAACCGCGCTGACGGCCGCGCATTTCGTGCTCAATGTAGTGCTCGCGGATGCCGCATCATATGCGTCGATTCCGCAGATGCGGCGGATGCTCGACGCCTATGCCGCGACCCGTGCGGATTTCGCGGGCGACGGCTATGTAGTCAATCAGGTCGATCAGTCGCGCGAACTGGGCCGCGATGTGCTGCGCGTGCTCTGCGACAGTCTCGGCGCGACACGGTTCGGTGGCGTGATCCACGCGGATCAAGGCGTCGCTGAATCGCTGGCCTGCCGGACGACCGTGAATCGCTACGACGCGCATTCGCAGGCCGCTGCGGACTTGAGCGCGTGCGGCGCATGGCTCGAGCGCACGCTCGATCGGCACGACCTGTTGCGGAGCATCGCTTGAGCGCCCGCGGGGAAGTCGTGCGACCCTCGGCGGTCGACCGGTTCGTCGACGCGCTGCCCGGGAGCCGCCGGGTCGTCGTGCTGCCGGTGGCGGCATGCACGCTGCTGGCGCTGTACTTCGTGTGTACCGTGCCGCTCGACAATCCCGGGCAACTCGTGTTCGCCATCTGCTGCATCGCCTGTTCGCTGCTGGTCCGGCGCATGGGCGGCCGCTATGCGACGCTCGTCATGATCATGCTGTCGGTCGCTGCCACCGGCCGGTACATGTACTGGAGACTGACCGACACGCTGGTGTGGCTGCATCCGCTCGACGCGATATGGGGCGCGCTGCTCGCGGCATCCGAAGTCTATGCGGCGGCGGTGCTGCTCCTCGGCTACTTCCAGACCGCATGGCCGCTCGGGCGCAAGCCGCAGCCGTTGCCGGTGTCGCGCGCGGACTGGCCCAGCGTCGACATTTTCATTCCGACGTACAACGAACCGTTGAGTGTCGTCAAGCCGACCATCTACGCAGCGCTCGCGCTGGATTACCCGGCCGACAAGCTGTCGATCCACGTGCTCGATGACGGGCGTCGCCCGGAGTTCCGCGCATTCTGCGCGTCCGTCGGCGTGCACTGGACGATTCGGGATCACAATCGTGATGCGAAAGCCGGCAACCTCAACGAGGGATTGAAGATCACGGACGGCGAATACGTGGCGATCTTCGATTGCGATCATGTGCCGACACGTTCGTTCCTGCAGATCGGTCTCGGCTGGTTCATTCGGGATCCGAATCTGTCCATGTTGCAGACGCCGCATCACTTCTTCTCGCCGGACCCGTTGGAGCGCAACCTCGGCATTTTCAGGGAAGTGCCGAACGAAGGCGAATTGTTCTACGGGCTGGTTCAGGACGGCAACGACCTCTGGAACGCAACGTTTTTCTGCGGATCGTGCGCGCTGCTGCGCCGCTCGATGGTAGAGGAGATCGGCGGCATCGCGACGGAGACGGTGACTGAAGATGCGCACACCGCACTCAAGCTGCATCGTCGCGGCTATACGACCGCGTATCTTGCGATACCGCAGGCGGCGGGGCTCGCTACCGAGACCCTGACCGCGCACATCGGTCAGCGAATCCGCTGGGCGCGCGGCATGACGCAGATATTCCGGATCGACAACCCGTTGTTCGGGCGCGGACTGACGGTGGGCCAGAGGCTGTGCTACCTGAACGCGATGATGCATTTTTTTTACGGCGTTCCGCGGCTCGTGTTCCTGACTGCACCGTTGTCGTTCCTGTTGTTCGGCGCGCACGTGATCCATGCGCCCGCGACGATGCTTGCGCTCTATGCGCTGCCCCACGTCATTCATGCGAACGTGACGAATTCGCGGATGCAGAGCCGGTTCCGGCATTCGTTCTGGGCCGAAGTCTACGAGGCGGTTCTTGCGTCGTACATCACGTTGCCGACGTTGCTCGCGCTGATCAGTCCTCGTCTGGGCAAGTTCAACGTAACGGCCAAGGGCGGGCGAATCGACCGCGGCTACTTCGATTGGGCCGTGTCGAAGCCGTACCTGACTCTGGTGATCGTCAACGTGATCGGTTTCGCGATGGGCGTGCTGTATCTCTCGCTCAACCGTCATGCGGGCAGCGAAGTCCAAACGACTGCATTCAACCTGACGTGGACGGCCTACAACATCCTGATTCTGGGCCTGGCCGTCGCGGCGGCGAACGAACACCGGCAGGCGCGTGTGTTCCATCGCGTCGCGGCCCGGATTCCGGTCATGCTGCGGTTTGCGAATGGCCGGACACTGGCGTGCGAAACGCGTGACTACTCGGAGGGCGGCATCGGCGTGGCCGTCCCCGACGATGCGCGCATTCCGGCTGGCGAAGCGGTGACCGTGTCGTTGTTTCGCGGTGTCGACGAGTACGCGTTTCCCGCGACGATCGAATATGTCGGGCCGGGACGTCTCGGCATCCGGTTCGAGAACTTGTCGCAACAGCAGGAGTTCGATCTCGTCAGTTCGACCTTTGCCCGCGCTGACGCATGGATCGACTGGACCGACGGCCGGCAGCCCGATTCGCCGCCGCGTGCGTTCCTGCATCTCGTGAAGGTCGGCATGCACGGTTTCCTTCGCGTGATCGCACGCCTGTATGCGGACATACGCGTGCTCGGGCGCGGCGCTCGAAACAACGACAAGAAATAACGTGAGGGCGGAAAGAATGACGTGTGCGACGCGACAGCGCGGCAGCGCGCGCCGCAAGGCGTGCATTTCGCAGGGCGCGGTTGTAGCGAAACCTGTACGTGTTGGCCGGGATAGGCGGGTGTCGCGCACGATGGTGTCGCTGCTGCTCTGGGCAATGGCAATGGCGGCTGACATCGCAGCGGTCAACCGGGCATCGGCGGCCACCGAGGTTCAGGCGTCTGCCGCGGCGCCGGCGGCGGATGGCGCGAGGTCGGCGGGCGACGGGGTGCCGCCGTCGCAGGCCGTACCCGTCGGGCTCGCAACGGCGCGCCCTCCGCTGCTCGCCGAGCCGGTTCCGGCCGCCGATGCCGCGCGTCGCCGCTTCGGCACGCTGCCGACCACGGCCGAGCCCGGCACGCTCGTGCCCGGCGGCCGCCGCCAGGCATTGACGTTCGCGGATCTCGGGGCACGGGCCCCCCTCCAGCTGCGGGGCACGGACGGCCAGAACGGCATCGCGTTCTCGGTCCGTCGCGACGAGGTCGTCACGGGCGCGGCGCTGCATCTGGTTTACAGCTACTCGCCCGCGCTGCTGCCGGACCTGTCTCAGCTCAAGGTGCTCGTCAACGGCGAAGTGGCGGCGACGCTGCCGTTGCCGGCCGCTCAGGCCGGCATGACGGTTGCGCGCGACGTGTTGATCGATCCGCGCTTCGTCACCGAATACAACCATCTGAATGTTCAACTGATCGGTCATTACACGAAAGACTGCGAGAACCCCGCCAGTTCCTCGTTGTGGGCAACGGTGAGCAATGCGAGCCGGCTCGACCTGACCTATGCGGCACTGCCCGAGCGGCCGGAGCTTGGCATGCTGCCCGCGCCGTTCTTCGATTCGCGGGACGTACGGCGGCTCGAGTTGCCTTTTGCATTCGCCGCACGACCGTCGCGGGAGGCGCTGGAAGCGGCGGGCATCGTCGCTTCGTGGTTCGGCGCGCTGGCCTCGTATCGCGGCGCGCGGTTTCCGGCCAGACTCGGCAGCCTGCCCGAATCGCGCAATGCCGTGGTGTTCGCGACGACCGACGATCATCCGGACGGCGTGACGCTGCCGGCCATCGACGGACCGATGCTCGCCATCGCCGAGCGGCCGGCGCCTGCCGAAGGTCAGCTATTGCTGGTGCTCGGTCGAACGCCGGACGAAGTGAAGACTGCCGCGCTCGGGCTCGCGCTCGGCAGCAAGGCACTCGCGGGCACGCACGCCGCGGTGAACCGACTTGCGAACGTCGCGCCGCGCGTGCCGTACGACGCGCCGAACTGGCTGTCGTCGACCCGCCCGGTGCGGCTCGGCGAACTCGCCGATGGCCGCGCGCTCAGCGTGTCCGGATACGATGCGGGCGCCGTGCGGATCGACATGCGCGTGGCCCCCGATCTGTTCACGTGGAATACCGGCGGTGCGCCGATCGACCTGCGTTATCGATACACGCCGATGCTGCGCACCGACCGTTCGTCGCTCAACCTGAGTGTCAGCGACACGTTCGTGAAGGCGCTGCCGATCCCGGCGCGGGAAATGTCCCGCTGGAGCCTGAGCCGATACCTGCCATTCGTCGGCAGTGGTATCGACCGCGCGACGCTGCACGTGCCGCCGTTGCTGCTCGCGCCGCGCACGCAATTGCAGTTGCACTTCTTCTACGAGATCCCGGATAGGGGCAAATGCACGGGGCGGCCGTTGCAGAATGTCGCTGGTTCGATCGACCCGGATTCGACGATCGACGTGTCGTCGTTCCCGCATTACAAAGCGCTGCCCGACCTCGCCGCGTTTGCCAACAGCGGATTTCCGTTCACGCGGATGGCCGACCTGTCGGACACGGCTGTCGTGCTTCCGGCCGAGCCGACCTCTGACGTTTACGGCCTGTACCTGCTCGCGATGGGTCGCATGGGCGCGTCGACGGGCTATCCGGTCAGTGGCGTGAGGGTGACGGACGCGGGCGGTGTCGGCGCGTTCGCGTCCAGGGATCTGCTGATTCTCGGTGCGCCGAACACCCAGCCCCTGCTGACCCGTTGGGCGGCGCGCATGCCATTCGCCGCAGATCGCAGCGGCGGGATCTTCGACAGCATCGATGCGGAGCCTGCGCCCGGCGACGAGCGCGAACGCGTGCGTACCGGCCTCTCGATCGTCTCGGACGGCGCGAGCGGGCTGATTGCCGGCTTCGAGTCGCCGTTGCGCAAGACGCGCAGCGCCGTCGCGTTGATCAGCGCGACAGGGCATGCGGACGAGGTGCTCGGCCGCGCACTGCTCGACGAAGACATGCTTGCATCGATCCAGGGGGCGATGGTCGTGATTCGCGATCGCACCGTCACGACGACATCGAACGGAACGTCGTATCACGTCGGTTCGCTGCCGCCGATCACCTACCTGCGCTGGGCCCTGTCGGGCCATCCGCTGCTGCTTGCGCTGTTCAGCGTGCTAACCGCGTTCATGGCTGCGGCGCTCTTTTACCGTTTGCTGCGTGCGCGTGCGGCGCGCCGGCTGAAGGAGTGACATGCGCGACAGACGGTTACGCGGGTTCGGCGCACGCGCGGGCTGCGCTGCGAGTCTCTTGCTCGCGCTTGCACTGCCGCACGCGGCTATCGCCGGCAACGAAGTGCTGAAGGTACTCGTCGATCAGGGCCGCTACTGGCAGGCGCATGGTCGCGGCGACCTCGCTGCGCAGGCCTGGAAGAAGGTGCTGGGCGTCGATCCGAATCATCCCGATGCGCTGTTCGGCATGGGCATGGTGCTCGCCGATCGCAAAGACGTCGACGGTGCTCGCCGCTACCTGGAACAGCTGCGCCGTATCGCCCCCGGCTTTGCGCGGATCGACGAGCTTGGCCTGCGTCTTGGCGACGCGAGCGTGCGCGACGGCGAGATCGGCGACGCCCGCCGCCTTGCGCAAACGGGGCAGAGCGCACTGGCCGCGCAACAGTATCAACGGGCGCTGCAAGGTGCGCCGTCGTCGCCGGCGTTGCAGCTGGAGTACTTCCAGGCGCTTGCGGCGACGCCGAGCGGATGGGCCGAAGCGCGGCGCGGCCTGGAACGTCTCGCGCGTGACAACTCCGACGATCCGCGCTACGCACTCGCGTATGCGCAACACCTGACCTATCGCGACGCGACGCGGCGCGATGGCATCGCGCGGCTCGAGCAGTTGTCCACCGACGGGAAAGTCGGGAAAGAGGCGCGCCAGGGCTGGCGCCAGGCGCTGCTCTGGTTGGCGGCAAGGCCGTCGGATCAGGCGCGCTATCTCGCCTATCTGACGGTGGTGCCCAACGATCCGCCGGTCAAGGCACGCTACGACAGCATGGTGCGACAGGATCAAACCGGGCGCGAAGGCGATCAGCGGGATGCGTCGAACGAAGCGCGCGGCCACGCGATCGAGGATGGTTTCGCGGCACTCGAGCGCGGCGATCTGGACGCGGCGCGGGCTCGCTTCGATGCCGTGCTCGACAGGTCGCCGAACGACAGCGACGCGCTGGGCGGTCGCGGCATCGTCGAACTGAAGCAGGAGCGTTTTGCGCAGGCGCGAAGCGATCTGGAACGCGCGTCACGAGGCGGGAATGCGGCGCGCTGGCGCTCGGCGCTCGGCAGTGCGACATACTGGTTCTATACCAGCGAGGCGCTCGGTGCACAAAGCAACGGCGATTTCGCGCGAGCGAAAGCGCTGTTCGAGCGCGCGATTCTTGCCGATTCGTCGAACGTCACCGCGCAGGTGCTGCTGGGCGACGCGCTGCTGGAGAATCGCGATGCGCGCGGCGCCGAGCAGGCCTACCGGATGGCGCTGCGGCGTCAATCCGACAACCCGGACGCGATACGCGGCCTGGTCGGCGCGCTGGCCGCGCAGGGACGCGGCGACGAAGCGTTGCAGTTCGCGACGCAACTGAGCGCCGAGCAGCAGTCGAAGGCCGGCGGCCTCGACCGGTTGCGCCGTACGGCAGAAGCGGCGCAGGCACGGCAGGCTGAAGCGCGCGGTGATCTGGGCGCGGCGCGCAGCCTGTTCGAGGATGCACTCGCAGGCAGCCCGGACGATCCTTGGTTGAGGCTGGATCTGGCGCGCGTGTACGTGCGACAAGGTGCGATCGCGTCGGCACGCAGCATGATGGACGGATTGCTGGCAGAGCGGCCGGACTTGCCCGACGCACTTTATGCCGGTGCGCTGCTGGCCGAGCAGACGCAAGACTGGAGCATCGGGCTGCAGCGGCTGGAGCGCATCCCGCCCGGGCAACGCACGGCGGCGATGACGACGTTGCAGCACCGCCTCTGGGTTGGCCAGCAGGTTGCGCTCGCGACACGGATGGTGCGCGAGGGCCGCCGTGCGCAGGCGCTCGACGTGTTGCACGATGCGGAGGGTATCGGTCTGTCGGTGCCGGCACTCGCGGCGCAACTGTCGGCGGGTTATGCCGCAGCCAGCGATTTGTCGCGTGCGCTCTGGATCGTGCAGCGTGCACTGGCCCGGAAGCCGGACAGCGCCGACCTGCTGCTGCAATATGCGCGGATGCAGACGACCGTGCGCGACGATGCGCTTCTCGACGACGCGATGCGCCGGCTCTCCGCGATGCCGCTGTCGCCCGCGCAGCGCGGCGACTTCGAACGCCTGAACGTCGAGATCATCGTGCGCCGGGCCGATACGGTACGCCAGACCGGCGACCTTGCCGGCGGCTACGCCGTCATCGCGCCGTGGCTGGCCGCGATGCCCGACAGTCCTGAATTCCAGGCCGCGCTTGCGCGGCTGTATACGTCGGCCGGCGATGCGTCGAATGCACTGAAGTGCTATCGGGTCGCGCTGGCCCGACGGCCCGACGATACGGGATTGCTGGTAGCCGCGCTCTATGCGGCGAGCAGCGCGAAGGCCTGGCGCGACGGCGAAGCGTTCGCGGTCGCCGCGCTGCGTATTGCGCCCGATGACCCGGGGGTGCTTGCCGCGACCGGCCGGCTGTATCGCGCGGAGGGGAATCTGTCGCTCGCCGCGCAGTATCTGCAACGTGCGCTGCTGGCTGCCAATACGCCGCCTCCGAGCATCAAGCCGGCGCAGTCGAACGTTCCGCGCGGCTGGGAAGACGCGATGCGGCGCATCGGCGCGAACCCGCTGCCCGGTACCAATCCGTTCGAAGGCAAGACCGCCGTCGATGTCGTTCATCCGTCGACCGGCTTCGGCGCCGCGGTACCGCCGCCGCCGGGCATCCCTTCCTGGTCCACCCCGTCTTCTTCTGCTCCGACCGTGCCTTATACGATACCTGCTGCGCCGCCCGCGACCTACGCCACACCGTCCGCCGTGCCGGCAGCGCGCATGGTGTCGCCCGATATGCCACTGCAGGCAGTCGAGCGCGACACCGCCGGTTACGGCCAGGACGCCACCGGCGCTGGCGAATCGGGTGGGCCCGCAACCGCACGGCGCTATCGAACTTATCGGGAGCCTGCGGTTGACGTACCGCCGGCGGGGGCGTCCACCGGATGCGTGTCGCAGGTTGATGCAGACGACGATTGTGCCGGCTACGTCGCCACGCCGTGGCCGATGTCGCCCGCGTCGAGGGCCGCGGCGACGCCTGGTTTGCCGGCGAACTCGGCTGACGCCAGGGCGAGCCGGCTGGCACGCGGCGGGGCGAAGACCGCCGCTGTGCGGCCGTCCTCCGTTCTGTCATCGACATACGGGCAGCCCTATGCGTCGCCGCGCTATATCCCGCAGCCAACGGCCGGCTATGCGGGAAGCGAGGTCGCGGCCCGGCCGCAGCAGCAGGATGCGGGCGCGAACGCCAGCGGACAGATGCTCGACGTCGCGTCGGAGCTTGCCCAGATCAACAGCGAACAGGCCAGCACGGCGACCGGCGGTCTCGTGTTCCGAAACCGTACGGGTGAAGCGGGGCTGTCCGGCCTTACCGACATCGCGGCGCCGCTGGAAGGCCGAATCAAGGCGGGCAACGGCCACGTTGTCGTGACCGCCACGCCCGTCATGCTCGACGGCGGCAACCCGGCCACCGACGTGCCGACCCTCGCCCGGTTCGGGGCGGGCCTCTCGAGGTCGGCCGGCGGCGGCTCGCCGGGTTCCGGGACGGCGAGCGGCGTCGGCCTCGACATCAGCTACGAAGGCAAGCAATTGAAGGCCGACGTCGGCGCGACGCCGGTCGGGTTTCCGTACCAGGATGTGGTCGGCGGCGTGCGCTACAACGGCGCGATCACCGATCGGGCGGCCTACTTGCTGGCCGTCACGCGTCGTGCGGTGACCGACAGCCTGCTTTCGTTCTCGGGCGCGCGCGATGCGAGTGCCGGCCTCAAGTGGGGCGGCGTGACGCGCAGCGGCGCGCGCGGCGCGCTGAGCTGGGACGACGGCACCAGCGGCGTATACGTTGCGGGCGCGTTCGACTACTACGACGGCCATCACGTGGAACGCAACTTCGCCGGCAAGGGGAGCGGCGGTGCCTATACGCGCCTGTTGAGCGACGCCGACCGTAGGCTCACCGTGGGTGTCAATGCGACGTGGATGCGCTTCAGCAAGAACCAGTCGTATTTCACATACGGTCAAGGCGGCTATTTCAGTCCTCAGCAATATGTGATCCTGAATATACCGGTCGAGTACGCGGGGCGAACGGGTGCGTTTTCCTACGATCTGAATGGTTCGTTCGGCGTGCAGCATTACCGGCAAAGCGCGGTGCCGTATTTCCCGCTCGATCCCGGCATGCAGTCGCAAGCGGCAGCGAACGCTGCCGCCAGTCAAGCTGTGGGGCTGGATCCGGGCGCCGTCTACCCGGGGCACAGCAAGACCGGCATCGCCTATTCGCTCGCGGCGCGCGGCGAATACCGGGTTGCCCCGCAGCTTGCCGTCGGCGCGACTGCTTCTTTCGGCAACGCATATCAGTATCGCGAGTGGACGGCGGCCGTTTATCTCCGCTACAGCTTCACGCCGCAGGGTGGCGTGCCGGCGTTCCCGCCGCGTGTGTTCATGTCACCGTTTCTGGCGGATGCCGACTGAAGGGATGCGATGTCGTCATGGCGCTTCGAAAAATGCGGGCGTTGCCGATCTCGAGCGATACGCCGGGCAAAAGGACCGGCTCAGAACGTCGTTTGCCGGCGGCGCTACTCGATACGCGAACCTGCGACGAGCGCAGGACGCCCGCCTGCTGGATGGATGGCGGCTAGTCGGGAAGACCGGGGCCGCGCCCGGGCCATACCGGTACCGGCCCACGCTCAGAGGAAATCCCGGATCAGCATCGCGACCCAGCGCCAGGCGCCACCGCAGCCGGCGGCCCGGCAGCGCGCACCGGTATCCGCCACCAGACGGCGATTGGCGTCGCTCACCGGGCTCGAGTTGTGCAGGTAGTACGCCACGCTGTCCCGCAGCGGATCGATCCCGTCCTCGGGAATATCCATCCACAGGCCGTTTTCGGTATTGGAGCGGGCCGACAGCGGATCGAAATTGAAGCTGCCGAGATAGTACCTATGGCCGTCGATGAGGATCAGCTTCGCGTGCATCATGCGGTTGTCCCGGTCGGCATACTCGCGCACCTCGATCCCGGCATGCACCAGGCCGGCCAGATCGTCGGCATAGGCGCGACCGACTGCGGGGAATTCCTGCGTGGTGCTCGCCAGCGAGGCGCTCACGACGGTCACGCGGACGCCTTCGCGCTGCTTGCGTTCAAGCGCCGCGCGCAGTTCCGGCACCAGGATCAGGTAGGGCGTGACGATCAGGATCTCGTGCTGCGCCGTATCGAACGCGTCGAGCATGTCCTGCAGCGTGCCGGGCGAGCGCTTGTCGGGCCAGTCGTGGACATAGCGCAAGCGATCGCAGGCGATCGGCGTCCAGCCCGGGTCGACATCCGCTCCCGACGCGGGCGCAGCGCCGGGGCCGTCAGCCGTATCGGAAGCGGCCGCTGCCGGGGCTGCACCGTCGAGCGGCGCCAGCAGCCGTTCGCGCCAATAGCGGATGCGCGCCGGGTCCAGCGTCGCGTAACCCTGCGAGACGCGATAGGGGCTGGCGATGTCGAGGAATTTCTCCGGCTCGGGGCGAACCGCCGCCGCGCTGTTCCAGAACAGGTCGAAATGCTGGTGCATGGCGTGCAGCGCGGACGCGTCCTGGTTGGCGTCGCCTGCCACCATCAGGTCGCGTTCGCTGAGCCAGTTGCGAAAGCTCGGATCCCAGATCGAGGTACTGCCGATCACGGCCGTGTCGCCAACCAGGAACAGCTTGTCGTGCATGCGATGCGCAATCTCGGCGAGATGCGAGCGCGGATGGAAGATCTTCAGTTCGATGCCGGGCGCCACCTCGTGCAGGGCGACGATGAGCTCGTCCTCGAAGGGGAAGTGCGGCTCGGGGCCGATGCCGTCGATCAGCAGCTTGACGGGCACGCCGCGGCGCGCGGCCGCGACCAGATGATGCAGCATCCGGCCGCCGGTCTGATCGGTTTCGAAGATGTACGCGAGGATGCTGATCTGCTCGGCGGGCGTGGCATGGTCGACCAGCGCGATTCGCGACTGCATCAGTTGGCCGTCGTCGAGATTGGCGACCAGGTCGACGCACTGGGCGCGGCCGTGCAGGGAAAAGGCAAGCAAACATGCCGGAATGAGCGCCAGGCTTCTTCTTGTTGTTGCGGTCATGATGCGGTGAACGGGTTCGATGTGTTTCGCGGATTGAAAGGGTCGCGGTGTCTCGTCGTTCCGCTACCGTTCAATCGTGCCGATGCAGGTGCGGTCAGGTGGACGGGTTCACATGCTCACATGCGCTTACGCGTACGCGTCGATCAGCACATCGAGATTGCGTTGCGCGAGCGGCGTGAGCGGCACGAACTCCGCCGATTGAAACAGCGGGGCCTGTCCGCGCAGATGTTCGAGCGCCTGCTTGCGGCCTGCGCGAAAAGCGGCCGACGGCGCATCGGGGTCCTGCGCCCATTCGCGCGCGATCGCGCGGTCGTATTCGCGCAGCCGGTCGGGCGCGGCGGCGAGGATCGCGAGATCGGCGTCGAGAAAAAGCCGCCCGGCGCGTTGCAAGTCTGCGTCGGATGCGAGCGCATCGGGCAGCCGGTGCGACTTCGTTGCAAGCACGAGCGCGTGCGCGACTGACACATGCGCGGCATGGGCATGCAACCAGGATTCGCTGCAGCGTTCGTTCGTGATCTGCACGAGCCATTGCGCGCTGCGCGCTTCGTTGTCCGCGTAGTCCGGCAGCGTCGTCGCGTAGACGAAATCGTGTGCCCATACGGCGAGCTCGATGGACGGCCACAGCGGTTCCGTGCGATACGGCGCGAGATGCGCGAACAGTTCGGCCAGATGCGCGAGCGTATGGTAAAAGCGCTGCGGCTCGCTGTACGCACGTTCGACGAGCGGCCAGACCGCGGCCGTGCCGAAGCAGGCGTCGCAGGAGGTGTGCAGCGCGAGGGAGAGGTCGGGAGCGAGGTCGTTCATGTCGGCGATCGGCTCGGGCGGGCGATGCGCGCAGCATAACAAACGCCGTTGCTTACACGTCGATCACGCCGCGCCCGATTTCGATCACGCGGCCGCCGACGCCGATTGCGCCGCTTGCACCGACCGACAGCCGCAGCAGACAAGGCCGCCCGACGGCTGCACCCTGTTCGACCTGAAACGCGGCGGGCAGCGCGTGGTTGTGCGCCAGCAGCCAGCCGCCGAGATTCGCGCAGGCCGACCCGGTGCCCGGGTCTTCCGATATGCCGCCGCCCTGCTTCACGAAGAAGTAGCGTGACACCACCGTGCCCGGGCGTTCGGCGTCGAACGCGAACACGTACGCCGTCTTACGGCCGAGACTGCTTGTCGGCCAGATGTCGATGCATGCGCTGTCGGGCTGCGCACGCCGCACGGCCGCGGTGCTCTTGAGCGCGACCAGCAGTTGATCGGCGCCGGTATCGACCCAGACCGGCGGCGCGAGCAGATCGTCTTCCGTCAGCCCCAGCAGGGCGGCCGTCTGCGCGCCGGACAATTCGCACGCGGCAGTTTTCGACATGCCCGCGTGCGGCGCGGTGAACGTCCACACGTCGTCCCGAGCATTGACGTCGACCACCCCGGCCTTGAATTCGAGGGCGAGCGCGTCGCCGGTTTTCGACAGGTCGCGCACGACATGCGCGGTGCCGAGCGTCGGATGGCCCGCAAAGGCCATCTCGTAGCCCGGCGTGAAGATGCGCACCCGCGCGTGCGCGCGCGCCGACGGCAGCACGAAGGTCGTTTCGGACAGGTTGAACTGCACGGCCAGCGCCTGCATGGTCGCGTCGTCCATGCCGCGTGCATCTTCGAATACGCAAAGCGGGTTGCCGCCGAACGTCGATTCGGCGAATACGTTCAGCAGGCGGAAGGCATACGTGGTCATGTGAATCTCGCGTGGATGGTGGCATGAGCGGCGCGCCGCGTGTACCGGCGGCCGGGCGCAGTCGCGTGAGTCAGGCTTTGCCGTCGGGCGGCGCGAGCATCGCCTGCATGTCCGGATGCTTCAGGACTTTCCGGTATTCCGCCGGGCCCAGTGCGTCGATCAGCACGCGCCCGCTGACGTCCGCCTTGATGTACTCGACGGCGAGCAGCGCAATGACCGGGTTGGTTGTCAGCGTTGCCTGATCGGGCGACTGGTCGCCGAATTCCGCGACCACCGCCTCGGTGTCGTCCGCCACCGCGACGGCGAGCCGGCGTCCGGAAAGCCGGAGCCTCGCACTGGCGCCGCATTTGGCCATGTCGTACTGACGCGGCCCGTTGAGCGTGCGGTTGCCGTAAATCGCGACGTGGGTGTCGACGCCCCGTGCCGCAGCCGCTTCGAGCAGCGGCCCCAGGTCGTCGATTTCCTCGTCCCAGACGCCCGCGAAGATCTGCGTCTTCGCACTGACGATGACGCGCGCGAATGCGCTCGTGATCGCTTCCGGCCCGCTCAGCGACCAGACCAGCCCCGGCTCCTGCCGGACCGGCAACCGGTCGAGCGCGCCGGCGGCCAGGTCGAGATCCGCGTTGAAGCGCGTGCGCAGGTCTTCCAGCAACGACCGGTGAGGCACGGCCGCATAACGGACGGGCTCCGACCGGTTGATGAGCACCGCACCGCGCGCTTCCAGGCGATTCAGGGTTTCGTAGATCTTCGACGGCGGCATGCCGGCGCGCCGGCCGACTTCCGCGCCCGTCAGCGCGGCTTGCCCGACGAGCGCCGCGTAGGCCTGCGCCTCGTACTGGGTAAATCCAAGCCGGATCAGCGACGTGATCAGCTCCGCGTTTTCGTTCATGTGTGTTGGCTCCGGCTCCGCTCCTACCGCGATCGGCATGGGATGTCTTGATTAACTACCGGAGTAGTATACAATCCGCCAAACTTACTACCCAAGTAGTAAGTCATGTTCCTGAACCTTATCGGAGGGATCTTCAAGATGCGCCAAAGGATCAGTACCGGCTCCCCGTGGGAGCCCAGGGTGGGCTATTCGCGCGCGGTCGTCGTCGACGACACCATCTACATTTCGGGAACGGCCGGCAAAGGCGCCGACGTGTACGCACAGACGCGCGATGCGCTGGCGACGATCGAAAAAGTGCTCACGGACAGCGGCTTCTCGTTGTCCGACGTGGTCCAGAGCCGGCTGGTGGTCGCGGATTTCGACCACTGGGAAGACGCGGCGCGCGCGCATGGCGAGATCTACGGCGAGATCCGGCCGGCGTTTTCGCTGGTGCATGCGCTTCCGTTCGTCGACCCGGAGATCCTGGTCGAGGTCGAGGCGATCGCGGTCAGGACCGCCGCATGACGGACGCCGGTCAGCGCGCGCATCTGTCCCGCGCCGCAATCGCGGCGCTGGCGCTGGCGGCGGGCGTGGCGATCGCCAACGGCTATGCGTTGCAGCCGTCGCTGTCGGTCATCGCGAGCGACTTCGGCGTGCCCGTCGCGCGGATGGCGGCGCTCGCGTCCGTGACGATGCTCGGTTATCTGGCCGGCCTCGCGCTGCTGGTTCCGCTGGCGGACCGGTTCAGTCCGCGCACGCTCATCCCGATGCAAATGGGCCTGCTCGCGGTGTTGCTCGCATGCGCGTCGCGCTCGTCGGGGCCGGTCGCGCTCGACATCGTCTTTTTCCTGGTCGGCGCGGCGACGACGGTCGCGGCGCAATGCAGCGCCGTCGTCGGAAAGCATGCGCAACCGCAGCAGCGCGGCGCGGCGATGGGCGTCGTGTCGGCGGGCATTTCCGCCGGCATCCTGCTGAGCCGCTTCGTCGGTGGCGTGCTGTCGCAATGGTGCGGGTGGCGCGGCGCGCTGCTGGCGCTGGCGGGATGCGTTGCGCTGGTCGCCATCGGCGGCGCGTCGCTGTTGCCCGGCGGCCGGCCGGCGCGGCGGCCTTCCGGTTATGCGGCCACGATCGGCGCGATTCCGCAGTTGCTGCGCGACAGCGTTCAACTGAGGCGTCGCAGCTGCGCCGGCATGCTGTGGTTCTTCGCGTTCAATCTGGTCTGGGTGGGGCTCGCGATCCGCCTGGCCGAACCGCCCTATGGAATGAGTGCGGCGGCGATCGGCGCGTACAGTCTTGCTGGCGTGCTCGGCCTGGGCGTCACGCGTGTCGCCGGAAAATTCACCGACCGATTCGGCGATCGTGCGGTGATCCGGTGCGGGCTCGTTGTGTCGGCGCTGTCGGCCTTGCTGCTTGGCGCCGTGCTCGGCAGTCCCGGGTGGACGGGCGTCGCGCTGGCGATGTTCGACGCAGGTTGTTTTGCTGCGCAGGTTGCGAACCAGTCGCGGGTCGTCGCGATTCAGCCCGCGCGGGCCGGCGCGTTGAGCGCGGCCTATCTCACGCTCTACTACGCGGCCGGCGCCGGCGGCGCGGTAGCGGCGGGGTGGCTCAACGAGCGGATCGGGTGGGGCGCGATGATGATCGTCACGGCGGTGGCCATCACTGCGGCCGGGTGGGTCGGCACCGTACCTGAAATCCGTTCGACGACTTAGTGTTGCGACGACTGGTTGAGTTCGCGGGGTTTGCGCGCGATGACCGGCAATCGCTTAGCATCTTTCGGACGGAGCCGATCTTGCTGCGAGGATGTTGGCGCCGGTAGGCACACTGGCTGTTACCGTACAGGGGTAACGTAATTAGTTAGCAAGCTATTGATTTGCGCTTGTTTTCGGAGGAATAGGCGCGGCGCTCACAATGTGGAGCCCGGTCGATAACTCAAACTGGCTGCCACTCGGCGCTGATGGGTAGCCTATTTTTTTTTGGCGGCTACCCTCCGGAGCGGGTTCCATTTCCGGCAAGAGCGGCTGCCACGTCGCTCGAAACCTGCCGCCGATCTTCACTCGCGCCACGACACATGGCAGCGCTCGCCTGCCGTGCGACTATGAGAGGGTCTTATTCGCGACTTTTATGCAGAAGCCTTTCTTATTGAAAGGTAATGCTTCATGCACAGGGTCGTGGATTCTCGGAAATTGATCTGGTCGATATTGAATTTTGAAATCAAATTTCAATCGATGAAACAATTTTCCTCGTCGGATTGGTGAGAATCATATTATGTGATCGATTGAAATCGGTCGTGGTCGGCATTGATTCGGCACGAATGAATATCGATCCTTTGGTCAGCGTTGCCAGAGCGAAGCTCCCCAAGGCGACACATATTCGAGAGGCCACCCCGGGATCGGCTCCATCAAGCTTGCGGCCGTGAATTCCCCATCGGTTGCTCACATGCCTGTAGATCTCATCCGCCACCAGGCTGGTTGCGAGGCGTGGACGCACCGGGATGGATCGTGCACCGCTCAACCTTCCGAGCGAAGGTTGCAATCAACCGCAATGACGTCGATTCGACTCATTGAACGCCATTTTTGAAAGCGATGAAAGAATTCGATTTGGTGATTTAATGATGTAAATGAATCTAATAACGATATTTGAATTGATTGTTTAGAGTTGTTTGTGGGTGACAGTATCGTTAACAAATGGTTAACCATTCCCGGTGATTGCGAACGAAAAACGCACTCGCTATGGAGTGGTCGAGGATCGTATCTGTCTGGATCAATTGATGTTCAGTGAAAGTGGCGTTTGTACAAATCCAAATAAGCGCCATCGTCATGCTGCATCGACGATCGCGCAGTCGATTTCCGAAGCGTCAGGCGATAAGTACGCTGCCTGATATACCGCTGCCGTTTGCCAGGGATTCCCGTGAACTGCGCGCATCTCCACGCGGGCTCGACCCGGCGCGGAGGTGAGCGGGGCCGGCGCCATCGTCGATCGACCGCGCTCACGGCAGCGTTTCATGTGTTCTTCATTTCGAGCCGCACTATCCGCCATGTCCTTCTCTCGTATTGCAGGCAAGCTGTTCGTGATTTGCGTCGCCAGCATCGCGTCGTTTTCCTTCGCGGTCACGCTCGACCTCAGTTCGCAACAGTCGACTCGTCCGCGTGCGGCACCCGTTGCCGACGCGATCCATGCGATTCCGTCGAACACGCGCTTTGTCGACAAGAAGGCGCTTACGGTCGGCATCGTCGCGAGCATGCTGCCGCTCAGCGCCTATGCGAACGATGTCAAGACGGTCGTCGGCTTCGATCCGGACATCGCGCAGTTGCTGGCGGATAGCCTGGGACGCCGCCTCGACATCGTGGCAATCGCGTGGCCGGACTGGCCGCTGGCGCTGGAATCCGGCAGGGTCGATGCGGTGATCTCGAACGTCACCGTGACCGAGCAGCGCAAGGAGAAATTCGATTTCTCGACTTATCGCCAGGACGTGCTCGGCTTCTACGTGAAGAACGGCAGCCGGATCAAGGCGATCAACGCACCGGCAGATATCGCGGGGCTGCGCATCGTCAGTGATTCCGGCACCAATCAGGAGAAGATCCTGCTCGAGTGGGACAAGGAAAACGTCGCGCATGGACTGAGGCCGATTCAGGTCCAGTACTACGACGACGAGGCCGTGCGCGCCGTGGCGCTGCAATCGGGGCGTGCGGATGCGTTGTTCAGCGTCAACGCGGTCTTTGCGTACCAGGCGGCACAACAGAAGAACATCCATCTCGTCGGCGTTGTCAACGGCGGGTGGCCGAGAGCCGCTGAAATCGCGGTCGCGACACGCAAGGGCAGCGGTCTGGCCGAACCGCTGACCGTTGCGATCAATGCCGCGATCAAGGACGGGCAATACGCGAAAGTCCTGACGCGCTGGAATCTCGGCGCCGAGGCGATCGAGCGCGCGGCGACCAACCCGCCGGGCTTGCCGAAGATGTGATGCAACGGGCATGGGTCGGATGGATCGCCGGTCGTGCTTCAAACAATCTGAATTTCGTGGAAACAGAAGGAGAGCTTCATGTCGGACTCGACGGCGACCGCGGCGAAGTGGTTGGAGCGCCCGCGACAATACGGGGCGAACAGGCAGGGAACGGCACGCCGCTATGCCGGTATCGTCGTCGTACTGCTGTTGCACGTCGTGTTCGTCTACGCGTTGCTCAACGGCCTTGCGAGCAAGGTGGTGCAGGCGATCCAGAATCCGGTGGAGGTGCATATCCTGAAGCCGGTCAAACCGCCGCCGCCGCCGCCGATTCCGATCGTCAAGCTGGCGCCGCCGACGCCGGCGGCGCCGCCCAAGCGTGTGGCGCCTTACGTGCCGAAGCCCGAGGTGCCCGTAGTGGCGCAGCCCGTACGGACCATCGAGCACCAGGCCGAGCAGCCGGCACCGGTGGCGCCCCCTGCACCTCCCGCGCCGATCGCGCCGCCTGCAGCGGCCGTCGCGAAGCCGGTGAGTCACGAGGCCGGCGTTGTGTGCCCGAACTCCGACAAGGTGCGTGCCGCAATGGTGTATCCGGAAGAGGCGCAGAACAACAACATTACGGGCGACGTCCTGATTTCGTTCGTGGTCGATCCGCAGGGCCGCGTCACGGAAGAGAAAGTCGAGCGGTCCGCCGATCCGTTGCTCGACCGAGCGGCTTTCAACGCCGTCAAGAAATTCAACTGCGTAGCGCAGGGCCAACCCGTGCGAGTGCAGGTACCGTTTTCGTTCAACCTGAATTGACCGTCATTTCCGGAGCAATCATGAAGAAGCAGACTTTTGCCGCGCGCACAGCCGGCACGATCGCGGCGGCTGGCGCCGTTGCACTCCTTGCGCCACCGTTCGCATGGGCGCAGGAAGCGACCCGCGCCGCGCAAGCGGCCAACCCGTACGGTCTGGGGGCGTTGTGGGCCAACGGCGATTTCGTCGCCCGTTTCGTGCTGCTCGTGCTGGTCGTGATGTCGATGGGCAGCTGGTACATCATGATTACCAAGTTCGTCGAGCAGGCTCGGGCCGGCCGCCGCGCCACGTCGGCCGACGCCCGGCTATGGAGCGCACCGTCGCTCGCGGTCGGCGTAACCGAGCTCGACGACAATTCGCCGTTCCGCTTCATCGCGGAGACGGGGCTCGAGGCTGCCGACCATCACGACGAAGCGCTGCTCGAGGAAGTGGACCGCAACACCTGGATCCAGGTGTCGATCGATCGCGCGAGCACCAACGTTTCGAACCGCTTGCAGGACGGCCTCGCGTTTCTCGCCACGGTGGGTTCCACCGCGCCGTTCGTCGGCCTGTTCGGCACGGTCTGGGGTATCTATCATGCGCTGACGGCCATCGGCATTGCGGGTCAGGCGTCGATCGACAAGGTCGCGGGCCCGGTCGGCGAGGCGCTCATCATGACCGCCATCGGCCTTGCCGTCGCCGTGCCCGCCGTGCTCGGCTACAACTTCCTTGTACGTCGCAACAAGTCGCTGATGGAGCGCGTACGCAACTTTGGGGCGCAACTGCATACGGTGCTGCTCGCCGGCGGCCGGAAGCGCTCGATGCGCGCCGTCGTCAACGCGAACTGAGCGCGACCCGCCATGGCCATGAACGTAACGCAGGACGACAGCGACGACGAAGTCATCGCCGCCATCAACACGACCCCGCTGGTGGATGTGATGCTGGTCTTGCTGATCATCTTTCTCATCACGATCCCGGTGGTCACGCATACCGTGCCGGTGCAGTTGCCGAAGGAAACGGTCAATCCGCTTCAGAGCAAGCCCGACAGCATCGAGGTTGCCGTGAACAAGGACGGCGTGCTGTTCTGGAATGAGACGCGCGTGGACGCTCAGACGTTGTCCGCGCAACTGAAAGGCATCTCGGGGCGTGATCCACAGCCCGAGATTCATGTGCGCGGCGATCAGACCACACGCTACGAGTTCATCGCCCGCGTGGTGAATGCGTGCGAGCGAGCAGGAATCTCGAAGGTGTCGTTCATCACCCAGCCGCCAGCGCGCGGCGATTGAACAAACGAGTAAAGGAGCCCAAACGATGGCGATGAACGTTCCATCGGGTAGCGACGAGCCGGACGTGCTGGTGGACATCAACACGACACCGCTCATCGACGTGATGCTGGTGCTGCTGATCATGCTCATCATCACGATCCCGATACAGATGCATGCAGTCAAGATGAACCTGCCGGTAGACAGCCCGTCGCCGCCGGCTACGCCGCCGCAGGTCGTGCGGATCGACATCGACTCCGGCGGGGCGCTCAAATGGAACGGTGCGCCGCTCGCGGCAGGCGCCGATCTCGAACGCCATATGGCCGAAATCGCGATCCAGCCGGACCAGCCGGAGATCCATCTTTCCCCGGACAAGCTCGCACCGTACAGTGCCGTGGCGCAGGTGATGGCGGCGGCGCAGCGCGAAGGCGCAACGAAGATCGGTCTGGTTGCCGCCGAACCTTGACCAGGCAGCCGGGAGAAGCAGGCGGGGCCCGGATCTAGCTGGATGCAGGGGAGTGATCAAGTGCGGAACAGGTTTTCTACAAATTATTAAGATATCCGTATGAATAATATTGAATGGCGCAGCGCTTCAGGCTTTTCATTTCGCGGAACGGCCGCGCGCAAAAGGAAATCGTCGGATGGGCGACCCGCACCGCGCGTGCGGGTGACGACACTGTCGATCGCGGTATTAGCATCATGCGGCAGCGCAGTGGCATGGGCTCAGGAAGCCGGGGCGCCTGCGATTGCCACCAGCGGTGTCGCAGCGACCGGCACGGTGCAGCAGGACACGGTCGTAGTCACCGGCAGCCGCACGGAAACCAAAGCGAGCAAGAGCCTCACGCCGGTCGACGTCATCAGCGGAACGCAACTCCGCGCGACGGGGCAAACCAACCTGCGCGACGCACTGGTTCAGCTTTCCCCGTCGATTGGCCACGAGACCTACGCCGGCGACACGGCGATGCTGACCAACACACTCTCGCTGCACGGCCTGAGCCCCGACCACGTGCTCGTGCTCGTCAACGGAAAGCGACGCCATACCACGGCGAATATCTCGCTCGACGGCGGGCTGAACCAGGGCGCGACCGGTGTGGATGTGGACATGATTCCCATCGCGCTCATCGACCATGTCGAGATATTGCGCGACGGTGCAGCCGCGCAATACGGCTCGGACGCGATTGCGGGGGTCATCAACATCATTCTGAAGCGCGCGTCGCGCGGCGGCGAAGTGACGTCGACGACGGGACAGACCTATGCCGGCGACGGGCTGAAGAACGCCGAATCGGCGAATATCGGTTTCAACCTCGGCGGCAGGGGCTTTGTCGATCTGAGCGCCGAATACGCCCGACAAAACCATACGGTTCGCACCGGCCCGGACGACTATTTCGGTCGTTTTCCCGCGGGGCAGGGCTACTACAATCGGATGCTGGGCGATCCGTCCGCCACCCGAGAATCGGTGGGCTTCAACGCGGGTTATTATCTGGGCGATAACGTCGAACTCTACGGCTTTGGTACCTATGCGCATCGCAAAGCAAGCGCGTATCAGAACTTTCGTCCGTCGTCGGTGCTGCCGGCTGTCTATCCGGACGGCTTCACGCCGCAGGAAACGGTCGACGAAAACGACTACTCGATCACGGCTGGTGTAAAGGGCGACAATCTGTTTGGCTGGTCGTGGGATCTGAGCACGACCTACGGCGGCGATCACGACAGCATCGGCATGGTCGATTCGGCCAACACGGGGCTCTATGCGGCGGCGGGATTCACGCCCACGACGTTTCGGCTTGCCACGTTGAGCAACACGCAGTTCACCAACAATCTGGATTTCTCTCGTGCATTCAGCCTGCCGCTGCTGGCCGGGCCGTTGCACGTGTCGTTCGGTGTGGAGGAGCGTCGCGAGACCTATACCGTGCGTGCGGGCGATCCCTATTCGTATGTCTATGGCGGCGCACAGGCGCTGCCTGGCCTGGCGCCGGTCAGCGCGAGCGACAACTCGCGCAACGTGTTCGGCACCTATATCGATCTGTCGACAAAGCTCACACAGCAATGGCAGATCGATCTGTCCGGTCGTTATGAGCATTACAACGACGTGGGCGATACCACCAACGGAAAGATTTCCACGCGCTACGACTTCACACCGCGCTTCGCCGTTCGCGGCAGCCTCAGCACGGGCTTTCGCGCGCCATCGCTTGCCACGGAATACTATACGAACATCAACGTCTCGCCGGCCTCGGCGCAGGGCTTGCTCGCCGCGAATTCCGCAGCGGCAAGGCTGCTCGGCGCGCAGTCGCTCAAGCCGGAGGAGTCGACCAACTATAACGTCGGCTTCGTGTTGCAACCGGTCGACATTCTGCATCTCACGCTCGATGCCTACCAGATCGACATCCGCAATCGCATCGTGATGGGCGGCACGGCATCGGGGGCCGATGCGATCGCGGCCATGCAGGGGGCAGGGCTGTCGCTACCGGATTCGATTCCGGCGTCGGCGGTGTCGGCCAGCTATTTCACCAATGGCGCCAGGACGCGCACGCGCGGCATCGATCTCACCGGCACGTATCACACGGGCCTCGGTCGTTTCGGCCAGGTGGACTGGGACCTGGGCGTGAACCTCAATACCACGTCGGTCCGCGAACTGGCCAAGGGCGCCAACGGCGCGCCGACGCTCAATGCGCAGCAGATCGGCTGGCTTACGACGTCGACGCCGAAGAACAAGATCATCGTCGGCGGGACCTGGCGTCGCGATAAATGGGCGGTGAGCCTGCATGAAACACGTTACGGCTCCACGTCGAGCGAAATGACCTATATCGTCGGACCGAACGCGTTTTCCACCACGCAGTTCCAGCATGTCGATAACGCCGCGCGCTACGTCACCGACGTGGAGGTGCGTTACGACGTGACGAAGAAATTCCAGATTGCCGTCGGCGCGAACAATCTGTTCGACGTTTATCCGTCGAAGGTTCCTTACGTGGCTCAACTGGAAGGCGTTCAATACGATACCTATGCGTCGAATGTCGGCGTGAACGGCGGTTTTTATTACCTGCGCGCGCGTTACCAGTTCTAACGAGGCGGGGCGAACCGCCACGCATTGCAGAAATCGTTCGTGCGCGATCGTGCGTCGTATCGACAGGCTGCCCCGATTCCCGGCGAGCGATCATCCTGCTCGCCGACTTCCAACCATTTGACTCATGTGCCGTCGGCATATGGGGAAGGCGTGACATGACCCGGTCCCTTTCCATTCTCTACAAGAACCCGATCGCCGAGGGGCCAAGTGTGCACGCCGCATGGCGCTTCACGATTCGGCTGGCGCAACGCCATGGCTTTCCCGAGGTGCACTGATGGCGCACGAATCGGTCATCTATGTTTCGGTGCGCGACCCACGCGCACGGCCTTTGTTCGAGGGGCTTGCAGACGAATATCGCCGCCGCTATCTCGACGTGGTCGCCGCGGAGGATATCGAGCGCGAGCTGACGCGTTATCCCGACGAGGATTTCGTGCAGCCACGCGGCGCGTTCCTGCTGCTGTTGCGCGATGGCGTGGCGGTGGCGGGTGGCGCCTTCATGCCTCACGTGGATGCCGGCACGGCGGAGCTCAAGCGGATCTGGGCAAGCCGCGATACGCGTCGGCAGGGTCTCGCGCGCCGTGTGCTGACGGAACTGGAAGCGCAGGCGGCGCGCCAGGGCTATACGCGCGTTTTTCTCGGTACCGGCCCACGCCAGCCCGAAGCCGTGGGGCTCTACACCGCGAGCGGCTATACGCTGCTGTCGGCGCATGATTTTGGTGACGTGCACCCGCCCGGTTATCACTTCGAGAAACATCTTCCCGCGCTGAACGGCTCCTCGCTCGGTACCGTGAGCGAACGTACCTCGAGGCGAGTTTCGACGGACCGGTGCAGCCAGCGTTCGTAACGGGGCAACGCATGGCCGGTCATTAGTCCCGCGAGCGTATCGGCGCCGTTCTCGCTGGGCGGCTATGTCAGCGCCATGCACGTGCAGAAGTTGCTGGAGCAGGAATTCGCGGCAGACGGCACGGCCATCTCCTGGCAATTTTTTGCCGGGGAGGGGCCGGCCGTCAACGAGGCTCTGGCGCAGGGGGCGCTCGATTTTGCCTGGCAGGGCGATTTGCCGGAAATCGTGGCGCGTTCGCGCGGCCTCGCCACAAGGCAATTGCTGGTCGCAGGTAACCGCATGCCGGTGCTGCTTGCTGCCAACAAGCGCGCCGGCATCACCGGCATCGCGTCCCTCAAGGGTAAGAGCGTCGCGAATTTCCGGGGCACCAACCTGCAGCTCAGTGTAGACCGCATCCTTGCCAGCGCGGGGCTCAGCGAGCGTGACGTGCACATCGTCAATCTCGACCAGACGACGGCGGCGCAGGCTGTCGCGCAAGGGCAGATCGACGCGACCTTTGCCGGCCTCGCATTGCCGCAACGCATTGCCGCGCGGCTCGATACGGTATTCGTCACGGGGCCGCGGACGCCCGCTTTCACGGCACAGAATTCGTTTATCGTCACGGAACAATTTGCGGCCGCCCATCCGGACGCAGTCGATCGCGTCGTACGGGTCGCGGTACAGGCCGCGCATTGGGCCTCGCAAGAGAAGAACCGCACTGCGCTGTACGAGATATTCGACAAGAGCGGTTACCCGGCCGATTTCATCCGGACCGCGTTCGACACGCTGGATCTCAAGATCTGGAACTCGCCGCTTTGGGATGGCTTTGCCGCCGCACAGCTCTCCCGCTCGACGGTCGACAGCTTCACATACGGGTTGGTGCGAACCCCGGTTTCCGTGGCGGGCTGGATCGATGCCGGGCCGCTGCGCCGGGCGTTGGCGGCGACTGGCCTGACGGGCTTCTGGCCCAGCTTCTCGCCGGACGGCCTGACGAGGCTGAGCTGATGCCTGGCATCGCGATACGGCAGTTCGTGCGCGGGCGCGGTGCGGCCGAGGCGCTGGGCGCCGTGCGGCGGCGGGGCACGGGTGGCATCGTGCCGATCGCGCTGCTGGCACTGTGGCAGCTCGCGGCGATGCGCGGCTGGGTGGCGGCGCTCGTGTTGCCCTCGCCCGCGCAAGTGGGCCAGGCGCTCGCCGCCGCCGCCGAATCGGGCGTTCTCGCCGCCGGGATGGCGGTCAGCTTGCGTCGCGTAGCGGTGGGTTACCTCCTCGGCGTGACCATCGGCCTGCCGCTCGGCATCCTGATGACGCTTTCGCCGGTGGCGCGCAAGCTCGTCGCCCCGGGCTTCTATTTCATCGTGCGTGTTCCACTGCTCGCCTGGGTGCCGTTTCTCATGGTGCTGTTCGGTATCGGCGAGACGCTGAAGCTGGTCATCATTGCCAAATCGGTGCTCGCGCCGGTCACCCTGAATACCGAGCGGGCGATGAAGTCGCTGCCGCCGGCCTGGACCGAGCTGGGACGGGCGCTGAGCCTGAACCGCCGGCAGACGCTGCGCTGCATCCTGTTCCCGGCCACGGTTCTGCCGGTTTTCGTGGGCCTGCGGCTCGGGCTCGTACAGGGCTGGGCGGCGCTGGTGGGCGTGGAGCTCCTCGCTTCGACCAATGGCATCGGCTACCAGCTCACCATGTCGCGCCAACTGTTCCAGCTGGATACGATGATGGCGCTGATGCTCGTGATCGGCGCGGTCGGCCTGTTGCTCGATCGTGGGCTGGCGCGCACCGAGCGGTCTCTCGCCCGCCGTTACGGAGGTGCACCGTGACCGTTCGGGCATGGCATGCGTCGCGCGTGGCCACCCTGGCGTTGGGTCTGGTCCTGCCTTGCGCGCTGGCCGTCATCTGGCAGCTTGCCGTCGACATCGGCGTGGTCGATGCCGGCGTCTGGGCCTCGCCCGCGCTGGTTGCCCGGGCCGTCGCCACGCAAGCGATCGACCCGCAATTCCACACGGATATGCTCGCCAGCCTGCGACGCGATGCGCTGGGCACCGTGCTCGGTATTCTGGTCGGGCTACCTGCCGGGCTCGCGCTCGGCCGCTTCCGTACGGCGCAGGCGCTGTTCTCGCCAACCCTCGACGCGGCGAAATCCGTGCCGATCTTCGCGTTCGTCCCGCTGTTGTCCGTCTGGGTGGGTTCTGGCGAGGCCGGCAAGGTCACCTTCATCGCACTGGTCGCCGCGTTGCCGGTGGTGTTCAACGCAGCCGAGGGCGCCGCGTCGCTGGCGGCCGGGCACGATGAGCTGGCGCGGCTCTACCGGTTGCGTCCGCTTGACCGGCTGCGCCGCGTGCTGTTGCCTGCGTCGCTGCCCGGCATCCTGCGCGGCGTGCATCTCGCGCTGCTTTACGGCTGGCTGGCGACCATCGGCGCCGAGTTCCTGTTCGAGGCAGGCAGCGGTCTCGGTACCAACATCATGGGCGCGCGCGAAATGTATGCGCTCGATTTCGTTACTGCCGACATGCTGGCGATCGGTTTGATCGGTATTGTGCTCGACCTCGGTTTTGCCCGCGCCGAGGCGTATCTGTTGCGCTGGCGGGGGGAGCAGGATTCATGACCAGACCACTTTTGCAACTCGCCGGCGTCGGCAAGCACTTCACGCTGGATGGACGCGCAGTGCCGGTGCTGCGCGACATCAACCTCGAATTGCAGCCCGGCGGCTTTACCGCCATCGTCGGGGCCAGCGGTTGCGGAAAATCCACGCTGCTGAGGCTCATTGCCGGGCTCGATCGGCCGGATACCGGCAGCATCCTGCTCGATGGCGCGCCTGTCGGCGCACCTTCTTCCGACTGCGGCATGATCTTCCAGGATCACCGGTTGCTGCCCTGGCTTACCGTGGCGCAGAACGTGGCGCTGGCGCTGGCCAACGCGTCGCTCTCGGCCCTCGCACGGCGGGAGAGAGTCGAGGCGTGTCTGGAACTTGTCGGGCTGGCGCGCTTTGCCAACGCATTTCCGCGCCAGCTTTCCGGCGGCATGGCGCAGCGCGTTGCGATCGCCCGTGGCCTGGCGCCGCGTCCCCGGCTGCTACTGCTGGACGAGCCCTTCAGCGCACTCGACTCCTTGACCCGCACGCGGTTGCAGACGGAATTGCGACATATCTGGGAGCGCGAGAATACCGCGATGATACTGGTGACGCATGATGTGGAAGAAGCCGTGTATCTCGCGTCGCACGTGCTGGTTCTGGCGCCCAACCCCGGCCGGATTGCAGTGGGCCATCCGGTCGGGCTGCCGCATCCGCGTTTGCGTGAAACCAGCGGGTTCGCTGCACTGAAGGCGGGCATCCTGCAGGTGCTGGAGCGGCACATCGTGCAGGACGCTGTCGCGTAACGCGGGATGACCTCGATTTTCGAGCAATTTCCCGGGCGCGAGCATCGGTTTTGGACTCTTCATTTAGCCCGTCGGTAATCGCTGGATAGGGCTGGATAGGGCTGGATGGGGCTGGACGAAATGGAACGCATTGATGAGGTAAGCTGCTTTGTTGGGAGATACTCTGATTTAGATGGATGTTCCTGGATATCAATCTGGCAGAAGACATGGAACCCGACAAAATCATTCCGAACACCGGCAGCGGGCTTGCGAGCGCGCACGCGGATGCCGGCCCGCTGCAGGCTGTCCTGGAAACGATCGTCCGTGGTGTGGAAGCTTTCCACATTCCTGCCGGAACGGATTGGCGCGACGCGAAGCGGTACCTCGCGGACGACGATGGACAGTGGAAATTCTCGGCTGTCCTGGTGGCGATCGTCGAGCGGCGCGAGCCGACGATCCTGCTGACCAAGCGCTCGTCGGGGCTCAGCGAATATTCGTCGCACGTGAGTTTCCCCGGCGGGCGTCCGGCGGAATCCGACGGCAATATCGGCGCGACGGCGCTGCGCGAGGCTTTCGAAGAAATCCGGTTGGCGCCCGGCGTCATCCGGGTGGTCGGATGCCTGCCGATTCATAAAACCCGAAAGCGCAATCACGCCATTTTTCCCGTTGTCGGCATCGTGCCGGACACCGCCGAATGGGAAGCGGCGCCGGCCGAAGTCGAGGAGATCTTCGAGTTCCCGTTCTCGACGCTGCTGAATCCCGCTCTGCCGCGGCAATACAGTGAAGGCGAGCGGGCAGGTTCGTGGTACTGGGCGGATCAGGCGCAGGACGTCTGGGGCGTGACGGCCGTCATACTGAAATCGCTGGCAGCGCTCGCGCTCGATGCTGCGCGCGATGCGCGCGGGCGGCGCGACTAGGTTCACGCATCGGGCGTTCTTCCGGCAAAGGGCACGCATGCAGATTGCAGAAACGTTCGGCGACGAAGGCTTCGACGTGCCGCGGCGCTATTTTGCAGCCGTCGCGATCCTGGTCGGCGTATTCATGTCCGCGCTGGACAGCGCGATCGTCAATATTGCGCTGCCGACCATCTCGGCCGACCTGCGGGTGAGCGCGGCGTCGGTCATCTGGGTGGCGAACGGGTATCAGGTGGCGAGCGCGGCGACCATGCTGACGTGCGCGTCTCTCGGTTCGAGAATCGGCGAGCGGCGTTTCTACACGATCGGGCTGGTGCTGTTCACGATCTCGTCGCTCGGCTGCGGACTGTCGACCACGTTCGGCGCGCTGGTCGCGATGCGGATACTTCAGGGCGTCAGCTACGCGATGTTGATCAGCGTCGGCTACGGCCTCTACAGGGTGATCTTTCCGTCCGGCTCGCTCGGAACGGTCTTCGGCATCAATGCGCTGGTGTTCGCCGTGGGAACGGCGGTCGGGCCTGCGCTGGGCGGCCTGATCGTGTCGTGGGCATCGTGGCCCTGGCTGTTCTACATCAACGTTCCGTTCGGGATGGCCGCCATCGCCTTCTCGATCACGGCGCTCGGGAAAGACACGCATCGGGAGCGGGGCTTCGACGTGCCGGGCGCGGTGACGTCCGCCGCGGCATTCGGCCTGTTCGCGCTCGCCGTCGATCAGATCGGGCGGTGGAGCGATCGCACCGTGCTCGTTCTTGGCGCGGCATCGCTCGTGCTGATGGTGTCGTTTTGTGTCGGGCAGGCGAGGGCAGCGTATCCGCTGTTGCCGCTGGATATCTTCAGGTCGCGCCGGTACACGTTCGCGGTGCTGACGTCGGTCACGATGTTCGTATCGCAGGGCATGGCATTGGTTGCGCTGCCGTTCGTCATGCAGCACACGTACGCGTACGGCGTATTGAAATCGGCGCTGGTCTTTACGCCGTGGCCGATCGCGGTCGCGCTGTGCGCGCCGTTCGCCGGGCGGCTGGCGAATCGCATCAACGCGACTCAACTGTCGAGCAGCGGCGTGCTGATCTTCTGTATCGGGATGGGTTCGCTGATGTGGTTGCCTGCGCAACCAACGGCAGGAGACTTCATGTGGCGCGTCGCGCTATGCGGCGTGGGGTACGGATTCTTCCTGCCGCCCAACAACAAGGAGATGTTCGCGAACGCGGCCAGGAACCGCACGGCGACCGCCTCCGGCGTGCTGTCGACAGCGAGAACGACGGGCCAGTCCATCGGTGCGGCGCTGGTTGCGGTGGTGATCGCACTCGTCGGCGGCGCAAGCGGGGGCGATGGCGGGCGGCAATTCCCCGTGTACGTCTTTGCGCTCGCCTGCGCGATTTCCGGGCTGTCGCTCGTCGCCAGCATCGCGCGCGTCTACCGGCAGCGCGGCTAGCGGCTGACGATGCGAGTCGGCATGCCGGCTCGTCGCCGCGCTCATCTCAATGCGACGACACGAACGTCGCATCCTCGAATGCCTCCGGAATCGCGAAACTTTCGCGCATGCGCTGCGTCTCCTTCGCCGGCGTCAGGCCGAACAGGCGCTTGAACTCCCGGCTGAACTGCGACGGGCTCGTATAACCGACCGCGTAGCCGGCCGCCTCGGCCGTCAGATCCTGACGCACCATCAACAGGCGAGCCTGATGCAGCCGCGTCGACTTCAGATACTGCATCGGCGACACCTGCGTGATCGCCTTGAAGTGACTGTGAAAGCTCGGCACGCTCATGCCGGCCTCGCCGGCCAGCAGCGGCACGTCGAGCGGCTGCGCGTAATCGGCATGGATGACGCGCAGCGACCGGCCGATCCGGCCGAATTGCCCGCGCATCGCGAGCGCGCTTCTCATCGCGCTGCCCTGCGCGCCGGTGAGCACGCGGAAATACAGCTCGCGCAGCAAGGCCGGGCCGAGCACCGCGGCTTCGAGCGGCTGCCGCATCGCCTCGACGAAACGCAGTACCGACGCGTGCATCGCTTCATCCATCGGCGTCGACATCATGCTTCTCGGCGCCTGTACGTGTTCCGCGGCGCCTTCGCGGTCGATCTGCGCCGCGAGCTCGGCGGCCATCGTGAAATCGAGGTGCAGATACAGCGCGAGAAGCGGGCGCTCGGGCGTCGCGTCGGTTTCCATGCTGAACGGGACGGGCACGGACACGGCCAGGTAGTGATGTTCGTCGTACAGGTAACGTTCGCCGCCGAAGTAGCCGCGCTTGCATCCCTGGCACACGATCACGATGCCGGGGTCGTACAGCACCGGCGTGCGCGACAGCGCGCGATTCGAACGCAGGATGCGCACGCTCGGAAGCGCCGTCAGGTTGTAGCCCTCGTCGGGCGCCAGTGCGCGCAGGAGCGCCACCAGGCGTTTCCGGTTGCGCGGCGACAGCGACGGAGGCGGGGCGGCGGGCGGTTCGATGCTCATAGCTTTGTGCAAGAAAATCAGCGGAATCCGGCTTTTTCGGTGCGGTTCGTCAGACTAGTATGCACGCATCGACCCACACTCAGGAGAAACGGACATGGCATCCGGCAACATCATGCTCATCACCGGCGTCAGCAGCGGCTTCGGTCGCGCGCTCGCCCAGGAGGCGCTGGCCGCCGGTTATACGGTGGTCGGCACCGTCAGAAGCGCGCAGGCGGCGCGGGATTTCGAAGCGCTGTCCGCGCACGCCGCGTTCGCGCGCGTGCTCGACGTGACCGACTTCGAGCGCATCGACGGCCTCGTCGCGGAAATCGAGGCGAACGTCGGGCCCGTCGACGTGCTGGTGAACAACGCAGGCTACGGGCACGAAGGGATCATGGAGGAAGCGCCGCTCGCGGAGATGCGCCGGCAGTTCGACGTGAACGTATTCGGCGCGGTCGCGATGATGAAGGCCGTCGTGCCGTCCATGCGCGCGCGCCGGCGCGGCCGCATCCTGAACATCACGTCGATGGGCGGCCACGTCACGATGCCGGGCATCGCCTATTACTGCGGCAGCAAATTCGCGCTGGAAGGTATTTCCGAAACCCTCGGCAAGGAGCTCGCGCCGTTCGGCGTTGCCGTGACCGCGGTGGCGCCGGGGTCGTTCCGCACCGACTGGGCCGGCCGTTCGATGGCGCGCACGCCGCGCTCGATCGCCGACTACGACGCACTCTTCGACCCGATTCGCCAGGCGCGCGAGGAGAAGAGCGGCAAGCAACTCGGCGATCCTGCGAAGGCCGCCCGCGCTATGCTTGCGGCGATCGCGGCCGAGCATCCGCCCGCGCATTTGTTGCTCGGCAGCGATGCGCTGCGGCTGGTGCGGAACAAGTTGTCGGCGCTGGAAGAGGAGATTCGCGCGTGGGAGGACGTGACGGTGTCGACGGACGGCTGATCGTCGGCCCGGGGGATTGCCCGAATCCGGACGCCCCGTTTCATGCAGGCGTCGTTGATGCGATGCAGCACGGCAAGCCGGCGCGTGGATCGACGGTCTGTCCGACCCGCCGTACAGCGTGTTCGGGCACGCGGGCGCTGTTCGCATTCGAGGCGTTCATTCGCCATCAGCGGAAAGGCGGCAGTCGCGTCGCACCGTGGCATCGCGGTTTCACAATAAAGGCTGATAATGGCTTCCGGCCAGCGGGCCGTGTTCATCCACCTTCAAGGAGTCATTCGCGATGCCATACGTCACTACGAAGGATAACGTCGAGATCTTCTACAAGGACTGGGGCCCGAAGGACGCGCAGCCCATCGTGTTCCATCATGGCTGGCCGTTGTCCGGCGACGACTGGGACGCGCAGATGCTCTTCTTCGTTCAGAAGGGTTATCGCGTGATCGCGCACGACCGGCGCGGCCACGGCCGGTCGGCGCAGGTCTCGGACGGCCACGACATGGACCATTACGCGGCGGACGCGTTCGCGGTCGTCGAAGCACTCGACCTGCGTAACGCGGTGCATATCGGTCATTCGACCGGCGGCGGCGAAGTGGCCCGCTACGTCGCGAAGCACGGCCAGCCGGCCGGGCGTGTCGCGAAGGCGGTGCTGGTGAGCGCGGTGCCGCCGTTGATGGTGAAAACCGAATCGAACCCCGAAGGCTTGCCGATCGAAGTGTTCGACGGCTTCCGGAAAGCGCTCGCCGACAATCGCGCGCAGTTCTTCCTCGACGTGCCGAGCGGCCCGTTCTACGGGTTCAACCGGGCCGGCGCGACCGTGCATCAGGGCGTCATCCGGAACTGGTGGCGGCAGGGGATGGAAGGGAGCGCGAAGGCGCATTACGAAGGCATCAAGGCCTTTTCGGAAACGGATCAGACCGAAGATCTGAAGTCGATCAGCGTGCCGACGCTCGTGCTGCACGGCGAAGACGACCAGATCGTGCCGATCGCGGATTCGGCGCTGAAGTCGGTCAAGCTGCTGCAGAACGGCACGCTCAAGACGTATCCCGGCTACTCGCACGGGATGCTGACGGTCAACGCGGACGTCCTCAACGCCGACCTGCTGGCATTCGTGCAGGCGTAACGGCGCCGGCGCAGGCCCGCTTCGGCGGGCCGCGCCGTTTGCCGCGCTTCGCGGGACTCAATACGAACCTTTGAAGCGGATACCCGGATACGCCAGGCGCGGCATCCGGCTCTCCAGGAACGCGTGCAGTTCGCGCACCTGCGCCGCCTTGCCCGATTCTTCCGGCCAGACGAGGTAGTACGCGTCGCCGGTGCTGACGGCCGTCTTGAACGGCAGCACGAGCTGCTTTTCGTCGATCGCGCCGGCACACAGCGCCAGGTCGCCGATCGAGAGCCCGTGGCCGGCGATCGCCGCCGCGATGCCCTGTTCGAGCATGTCGAACACCTGGCCGCGCGTGATGTCCACGTCCAGATCATGGCCGCTGCCCTTGAGCCAGCGGCGCCAGTCGCGCCGGTCGGGCGACGGATGGATCAGCTCGCACGCGGCGGGATTCGCGCGCGCGATTGCCGCGGTCGCACGCGAGCACACCGGAATCAGCCATTCGTCGAACAGCTTCACGCACTGCGTGTCCTCGCCGAACTTGCCTGCGCCGAGCAGGATCGCGCAATCGTAGGATTCGCTGAAAAAATCGACGGTGTCGACATCCATCCACACGCTCGCGATCTGCACCTCGAAGCCCGGCTGCGTCGCGCGAAATGCGGCGAGCGCGTCGAGCAGCCAGCGCATCGTGAGCGTGGAAGGCGCCTTGAGCCGCAGCACGTCGCGTTGCGTGCGGAACAGCATGCACGCCTCCTCGATCTGCCGGAAGCCGCGCCTGAGGCCTGACGCGAAACGGTGCCCTTCCTCCGTTACGGTCATCCTGGGGCCGTGACGGACGAACGGCTTCCGGCCGAAGTAGGCCTCGAGCGTCTTCACGTGCTTGCTGACCGCGCTTTGCGTCAGGCTCAGCTCTTCGGCGGCCAGCGTAAACGAGCCGGTGCGTGCGGCGCTCTCGAATGCGCGCAAAGCATAGACAGGAGGGAGCGGTTTGGCCTTCATGGGTTTCGATTGTGAATAAAACTCATGTCATGCGACAGGATTTTCCGTTTTCCCGTGGCAGCCCGGGCACGCAATACTGCGGAAAACGGTGCAATTCGCGGCGTTGGGCCTCCATGATGCCACCGTGACAGGCACGCACATCACATCATCGAACAACTTTTATTCATGTCACTTCACTACCCGCTGCTGTTCGCCTATCTTGCCGCGATCGTGCTGCTCATCGCGACGCCCGGCCCGGTCGTCATGCTCGTGGTCGGCACCGTGGCGCGGCGTGGCTTGCGTCAGGGCGTGCTGACCGCAGTCGGCGCGAATGCCGCGAGCCTCGTGATGATCGCGGCGGCGATGCTGATGGTGTTCGGCGTCGTGCTCGTCAGCGAGCGCATGCTCACCGGGTTGCACGTGATCGGTTGTGTATTCATCGCGGTGCTGGCAATCCGCACGCTGCTCGGCGAATGGCGTGCCGGCCGCGCGCCCGGCGGCAATGGCGAGGGCGAAGGCGAACCGGCATCGCGCGCGCGGCGCTTGCCCGGCGTCGTGCGCGGCTTTCTCGTCGGCATCGCGAATCCGAAGGATTTGCTGTTCTTCGTCGCGTTCTTTCCGCAGTTCGTCGGCATCACGCCGGATTCGCGCGTGAGCCTGGCCATCCTGGCCGCGCTGTGGATCGCGGTCGATTTCGCGATCCTGACCGGCTACATGGCCGCGATCAACCACCCGCTGATTCATCGCAAGCAGCGATGGATCACGGCGTCGTCTGCCAGCGTGCTGCTCGTGATCGCGCTCGCCGGGCTCGGCGGCGCGATCGCGGGCCTCGCGTAGCACGCCGGCGATCTGCGTTACGCTTCCCGTGTCCTGATTCTTGTCCCGAGCTCGATCATGTCCAGTACCGACCCGACTTTCTCCGAATCCCTTTTCTCCTACGGCACGCTGCAACTCGAACAGGTGCAACTCGCGACGTTCGGCCGCAAGCTCGACGGTCGCGCGGACGCGATGCCCGGCTACGCGATGACGATGCTGAAGATCGACGATCCGGCCGTGGTCGCGACGAGCGGGAAGACGCATCATCCCGTGGTGGGCTATACCGGCCAATCCGGCGACCGCGTCACGGGCACCGTGTTCGCGATCACGCGCGAAGAGCTCGCGCACGCGGACGACTACGAAGTCGACGCGTATCGGCGCGACCGCGTGGTACTCGAATCGGGTGTCGCGGCCTGGGTGTACGTGGACGCCAGTTCGCCGCGCGCGGGCTGAACCCCGTTCGCGCGCGGCGCCTGTCCGCCCGCTAGCGGTTGCGCAGGAACACGACGTAGCCGCGGAACCACGGGTTCGCCGCGAGGTAGCGTGGCGCGTCCCATTCGCCGCCCTGGATCACGCCGATGCGAAACGGCAGCTGCAGCCGCGCGACACGCGGCAGATACGCCGCGTAGTCGGGGATCGTGCTGCGGCCCTGGTAAGTCTGCACGACCACTTCGTCGACGATGCCGCGCAGCTGGTTGACCTGATCGGTATCGATGCGGCTGCTCCAGTCGAGCAGCCCCGTGATGCTCAACCGGCAATCGGCGGGCAAGCTCGCGCGCAGCGTCCGCAGGAATGCGAGGTAATCCTGCAGATGGCGCGTGCCCGCGTCGAAGTCGATCTGGATGCCGGTGATCGTGCGGCCCGATGCGCGCCAGCGCTCGAGCTGCGCGAGCATGATCTGCGTGACGCGCGGCGTCCAGCGCAGCGTATGCGCGCGATAGACGAGCCACACGCGCGCGTCGGGCGCGGGCGGCAGCGCCACGCCCTGCGCGATGACGCGCACCTGCGACTCGTCACGCGGCGCCGCCTCGATCTGCCCTTGCAGCACGTAGACGGTGCGGGCGCTATGGACGACCGCCTGCGGCTTCACGCCCGCCCATAGCCAGAACGCGTCGTACTGCGCGGCATCGACCGTACCGGCCAGCGCCGCGCGCGCGGCCAGCAGCAGCGCGACGGACACGATGCGCTTCATGCCGCGCTTACCAGTAGTAGCGGAGCTTCTGCGCCCACGGGCTGCCGGGATAGGTGGCCTTCAGCGTGTCGAACCAGCGCTTGCGCGTGTTCTTCGGCACGTCCTTGCCGCCGCAATCGTTGTTGCCCGACGGCGCATAGCACTTGATCGCGCGGTAGAACGCATACGCGCGGTCGTTCGGGTTCGCCTGCGCATCGGCCATCACCGTCACGTAGCTCGACATCCGCTCGTACGGCTTGCCCGCGAACTGCGACGGCGTGCTGCCGAGCGTCGGCGGCATGCGCGTGGCGGTTGCCGCTGCCGCGTTGCGGATCCACGGCGGCACCGGATCGCTTTCGAGCCCGGGCGCGGGCGGATTGACGCGCACGAAATCGGCGAGGCAGTTCAGCGCTTTCGGGTCGGCCGGATTCTGCTGGAGCGCCGTGGCGATATCGTGCGCGGACAAACACGCATAGCCGTCTTCGTTTTTGGCGCCGGCGGCGGTGAACGGCTTCAGCGCATCGGAAGGCGTGCCGGACACCAGCGCGGCATCGGCGATGAAGTCGGCGTAGTGCGAGCGCGTGAGCTCCTTGTACAGCAGCGTGTACAGCGCGGTATCGCGCAGTGCGCCGCCGGTCGCCTGGTTCTGCGCCTGGGCGCGCAGCAGGCCCGCGTTGGCCGTGCGTTGCAGCAGGACGGCGCGGATCGCGGCGTTCTGCACGGGCGAATCGTCGGCGAACACGTCGTTGACGAGCCCGGCCTGTTCCAGGTTGATCGCGAGCGCGAGTTCCAGCGCCTCGCGCTGGAAACGCAGCTTCGCGAGCGGGATCAGGTCGCGCCACAGCTGGCGCGCCTTGTCGGTCTGGCCGCTATCTTCCAGCGCGAACGCGCGCAGCGCCTGCTGGCTCAGGCCGAAGTAGTCGAGCGGCACGGCGGGCGCTTGCGGCAGCAATTCGAGCGCCGCGTCGGGCTTGTGCCCGACGTACACGTACCAGGTCGCGAGCAGATAGTCGTAGAGCGCGGGCGTGCTCGCGAAGCGGGGCTTCTGCGCCTGCAGATCGTCCAGCGTCATCGGCTTGCTGCGGCTCGAATCGCTGCTGTCCGACGTGCGCATGCGCAGCAGGTCGACGGTCGCGAGCACGGCCGGCGACTGGATCTGGCGCGCATCGAATTCCGGCCCGAACAGCAGCTTGCTGTCGAGTTCGTTCGCCAGTTGCATCAGCGGCACGTTCGAGGTCGCGGGCGACCAGCGCGCGAGCGCGTTGCCGTAGAGGTCGGCCTGCTGCGTGACGTTCCCGCCGAGCCATGCGACGCGCCGCAGCAACCCCGACGCGGACACCGCATAGCGTCCCTGCGGATACACCTTCAGGTAGGCGCGAAACACGGTGTTCGCGGCGTCGAGCGAGACTTTCGTCACGCGCGTGCGCGTCGGCGTCGGGCTGTCGTTGTCGAAGGCATTGGCCTGCGCGGCGTTCAACTGCGCGCGCCCGGCCATGTAGAGCCCGGTTTCCTTCAGCCACGGGTTCGCGCTGTGCGATGCGCTCGAGAAAGCCCGGGTCGCGCCGAGGAAATCGGCGCGGTAGAACGCATTCGCGCCGTCGAGGTAGGTGGCGAACTGCTGGCCGACCGGCGATTTGACCGCAGGCTTCGTCCATGCGGCGCTCGCACCGCCCGCCGCGCAGGTCTTCTGCGCGATGTCGGCGCGCGCCGCGCGCAGGCGCGCGGCTTCGTCGGCAGGAATGCCGCCCGCGGCGTTCAGCGCATCGCCGAACGCGTCGGCGCCCGCACTCATGCTGCGGCAGATGCTGCCTTCGCCGTCGGCGTACCGGTTCGACGGCGCACCGGCATCCGATGCGCTGCCGGCCGTGTCGGCCTGATCCTGGCCGATGTAGATCCACCCGGAAAAGTCGAGCGGGAACGGCACGATGATCTGGTTGATCCGGTCTTTCGCCGGAATGCGCTTCGGGTCCGGGAACACCTGCGCGACCTTGCCGCTGTCGACCATCAGCAGCATCGCGTTGATGCGCGTGTCGTTGGCGGGGCTCAGCATCGGCAGGTTGCCGCATGAGTAGCCGCTCTGCCGGAGCGTGGCCGGCGCGTAGCAGCCGTCGTCCCCGCTGGCATGGGCGGCGGGCGTCCAGAGCAGGCCGGCCGCCAGCGCGGCGAGCAGGTGTCGGTGCAGCAATGTGATTCTTGGCATTTTCTTGTGCTGGTGTGAGGCCGCGATGGCCGGTTCTCTCAGGGGGCGGCGTGCCCCGGCGCGTATCGTACCTCAGGGCCGAGCGCGTATCGCCGGGACGCGATTGTCTCGATCGCCGGCCCGCGAAATGGAAGTCCACTCAGTGTGGACGTAACCCCACCTTGATTCCGGACCGCCTGAATTAAGATTCAGCCGGCAGTGACGGACACCCGGCGATGGACGCTGCATCGCCGCCATCGTTGTCCGACAGGGACGTTTGCCGGAAGCGGCGTTCGCGTCGTTGCGCACGATCGAATCGATCGTGACGGAGATTCGCCGAGACGCCGCTTTCCATGCCTGTTGAATGGTATTCCTGATTAATTTGAAAATCGACGACGCCCGTCGTTGCATCGAACGGCGAGCCCGCGTGCGCCGGCAATTAAAAACAAGAGGATTCCGATGAAACCCATTACATGGATGGTCATGGCAGCCGCTCTCGCGCTGACCGCATGCGGCGGCGACGACGTCGGCACGGACGGCGGCTCGTCGTTGTCCACGCCGAACAACCCGGGGTCGCCTTCCGGTCCGTCGGCGCCCGGCGGCGGTTCGAGCGGGGGCCCGACCGGCGGCACCACGCAGCCGAAGGCCGGCTGGTCAAATGCCGCCGTCGTGGACGGCAAGGGGCCGGAGGGCCTGCCCAGCGTGACCATCGATGCGCGCGGCAACGCGCTCGCCACCTGGATGACCAACGGCCCGGCTGGCGGAACCGGCAACGAGATGTGGGGCGCGCGTTATGTACCGGGCTCGGGCTGGGGAAGCGCGACGCGGCTCGACACGGGCGACGGTACGCATTCGATGACGGGGCTGAGCACGGTCGAGCCGGAAGTGATCGGGAACGCGAGCGGGCAAGCCGTCGCGTTCTGGGCCGAATGGATGCCGGGCCCGAACACCTACGCGCTGTGGGCGCGACCGTACGACCCGAATACCGGATGGGCCGCGGCGTTCGAGCTGGTGCCGGATGTGACGGGTTCGACCTACACGGCCGGGATCGACAGCCAGGGCAACGCACTCGTCGCATGGACCCAGTCGAGCGGCGCGCTCAATACGCGCATCGCGTGGACCCGCCACACGCCGGACGGGCAGTGGTCGTCGCCCGCGTTGATCCAGATGCCGGTGCAGACCGGCCCGGGCGCCGTGACCGGCGACACCGACAACGTGAGGCCGATGGTTTCGGTGCTGTCGTCCGGTCGCGCGGTGCTGGCGTGGCGGCAGACCAACCACACGAAATCGGCGCTGTGGACGGCCACGTACGACGCGGCCAACGGCTGGACCAACGTCAATCAGGCCGTGTCGAACACGAGCCTGTTCACGACGATCATCTCGCCGGTGGCCGGCATGGACGCGAAGGGCAACGTCACGCTGGTCTGGGGGCAGCTCGACGTGACGAACCAGCAGCTCCTCACCACGACGATGTCGCAGCGCTATGCGGCCGGGGCCGGTTGGCAGCCCGCGCAGCCCGTGGCGCCCGAGATCGCGGAGCCGACGGGTTTCATCGCGACGCCGATGCTGATCGTCAACGAGAACGGCGTGGCCGCCGTGATGTGGGCGCAAGGGGGCGCGGTCCTGCAGGCGAGCGTGTCCGATGCCAGCGGAAAGTGGGGGCCGCTGCAACGGCTGACCGAACACCTGAACGGCGCGGCCGTGCAGTACCCGCCGCTGGTGATCGACGCGGCCGGCAACGCGACGGCCGCCTGGCAGGACACGGGCTTGCCCGGCGGGTCGGCCGTCATCGCGGCCAGCTACCGGAACGGCGCGTGGAGCGCGTCGACGCTGGCGGCGCAGAGCGCGTCGTGGCCGGCGCTGGCCGTCAACGCGACGGGGGCGATGGCGCTCGTCTGGCAATCGTATGTCCCGAGCATCGGTAGCCAGCTGCAGGCCAGTTTCTATAGCCCGGGCTCGTAATCGTTCCGCATCGGGAAAAACGGAGAAACAACCATGAATAAGCACTTGCTTTACCCCGTCCGGACCGCGCTGGGCATCGCGGTTGCCGGCCTGGTGTTGTCCGCGTGCGGCTCGACGCAGATGAACATGGTCGACGTGCAGACGTCCACTTCAAAGACGCTCGGGCTGGCGTCGTCGGACGAGATCACGATCGCCAACGTGCAGTACGGGAAGAAGGACGGGCTGGGCGGCCAGAAGGTGAGTTACGACGCGACGACCGGCAAGGGGCGGCGTTTCGGCTGTACGGTGTTCATGATTCCGGGGCTCACGCCGATCGATCGGCCGACGTACAACAACTGGGAATGCCATCCGCAACGCTGATGGCCGCGATGACGACGGCGCCCCGTCGCGGGGCGCCGGTCGACCGTTTTTGTGGACGATATGCCGCGCGGGCCTTGCGCCGGCGCATTTTGGTCCGATAATCGACGAACCGATTCATCCTCTCTTGTCGGTTCGATAAAAAAACTGCCATGGATCAAGCGGCATTCGTCCCTGTTTTCAAGTTTCGCACGATCGATTACCCCGAGCCGGACCGGTTCCACGTCTGGGTCAAGGACATGCTGTGCGACTACCGGCTGGATGACGACGGCGGCCACGGTGCGTTCGACGCGGAAGCGAGCGGCGCGGCGCTCGGCCCGTTGATCCTGTCGGGCCGGCACTGGCGATCGCGCGCGCCGACCTATACGGTCCGCCGGACCCCACGTCGAATCCGGCTCGACGGACAGGACTCGATCCGCTTCACGCTGCTGCTCGGCGGGCGGCTCGCGAGCCATACCGGCGGGCCCGAGCTGGTCAAGCGCGCCGGCGACCTGTTCGTGTACGACGTCGCGCAGATCAACGACTGCAAGGTCGACGCGGGCGACGTGATCAGCCTGGTCGTGCCGAGATACCTGTTGCCGGGCCATGCGGCGCACGCACACGGCCAGACGCTGACGAGCGGCGTGGGCCGCCTGCTCGGCGACCAGTTGCTGTCGCTGTTCCGCAATCTGCCGAACCTGCGCATGCACGAGATCCCGAGCATCGTGCAATCGATGTTGCTGCTGCTGGCCGCGGCGGTCGCGCCGACCGCGCAGGCGTTGCACGACGCGCGCGGCCCGATCGACAACGCGCTGGCCGAGCGGGTCCGGCGCTACGTCGACACGCATCTGCTGGAGCCCGACCTGACGCCCGAGCGGATTTGCCGGGACATCGGCGTATCGCGCGCGCGGCTGTACCAGTTGTTCAAGGAGGAGGGCGGCGTGATGCGGCAAATCACGCGCAGGCGGTTGCGTCACGCCTACCACGTGCTGGGCGATCCGCAGCGGCGCCATCAGCGCATCGCGGAGATCGCATGGGCGCACGGCTTTCCCGACGAGAAGTATTTCCACCGGCTGTTCAAGGCGGAGTTCGGCCATACGCCGAAGGAAACGCTCGAATGCGCGGCGGCGCCGGTCCTGCTGCCGTGCGATGCGGCCGCGGATCGATGGGCCGACGGCAGCCGGCTGTCGGGATGGACGCTGCCGTTCGGCGTGCTCAACAACTGAGCCGGCGGCGCGCGGCCGTCGCGCGCTGCCTGGGTGCGCGCATCACGCGCACGCGCTGCTTGCGACGCCGCCGTCGGCTGCATCGCCGATCGCGGCCCGCAAGTCGTCGATCGCCACCATCAGTTCGCGGACCTGCCGCAACGACGGATATTGATGCAGCACGGCATGCCATTGCGGCAGCGTCAGCAGTGCGTGCCAGATGACGCCGAGGCCGTCCGGATCGGCGTCCGGCTGCTGCGCGAGCGCGCTCGCGTAAGCGAGGCTCGCCTGCGCCGACAGCAACTGCATCCGGCTTGCGGCGCCCAGCAGGCGCGGCGTCGCATCCGCGGACGCATCGCAGCAATAGAGCACCTCCCGTTGCAGTGCGGCGTCGTCGGTCGTCAGCGCGCGCAGCGATGCGCCGCGCACCCGCACCGTGCCCTGGTGCGTCTCGAACGAATAGACCGTGTCCGGGTCGGCCTGCGCGAGCAGGGTCAGGCCGCGCAGCAGCCGCGACAGATCGGTCGTCGCGGCGTCCGCCGAGGCTTTCGCTTCGACGAGGAAGCGGACGTTCCAGGCAGGCGCCCGTTCGTCGCCACGCGTTCGTTCGAGCAGGACCGCGTCCCATTCGGTTTTCGCGCGATCGTGCCGCCCCGGTATCGACGACGGCACGCGCATCGATGTGACGACACGGTACGTGCGCCGCTCGTCCACCGCTTCGAGCCTGCTGGCCAGTGCGTCGAGCGCCTGCGCGGCCAGCGCCTCGACGGCCGCGCCGCGCTGCTGCGATGCGACGCCCTGCGCGACGGCGACCGTGCTGCCTTCGAGCGGGCCCTGGCGTACCCAGAGCGCGCGATACCGGCGGACGTGCTCGTCGGACGCCAGCGTGTCGAGCCGCAGCATGCGTTCGAGCGCGGGGCTGTCTTTCAGCTTGACGATGTCTTGTTCGAAAGCCGCGTCGCCGGCCATTTCAGGCAGCGCGAGCAGGTGCCGCAGCGTGGCATGAAGATCGGCCCATGACGCGGCGGTTGCGGCCGCATGCAGCCGGACGAGCCCCTCGCGTTGCCACGCCTGTGCGTTGCGCTCGAGTTTGGCCGGATGCGCGATGGAATTGACGGCCGAGTGCAGCGCGCGCCGGTCCTGATCGGCGTGCGCGGACAGCGATGCATATTCGCGCACGCTCGCTGCATCGTGCCGCAGCACCGAAGCCTGGAAGGCCGGGTCGCCGGATTGCGGGTCCATCGCGTCGCGGATCATCCGCGCGAGCGCATCGATGAAGCGCTGCCGGAGTTCGGCGCCGGGCGAGCGGCCGTCGCCATGCATCCTGCGCGCTTCGTCGATCACGAGCGCCAGGATGGTGGCCGGGTGCGTGGCTTCGTCCAGCGAAGACGCGCGCTCCAGCGGCGGCAGCCGGTAACGGCGGGCGACGGTGCGCAGTATTTCGTCGAGCAAGGCGGGAAGCGGTGTCAGCGACATGGCGGGTAGGGGCGTGAAAGCGGTTCGCGTGTTCGGTGTGCGGGGCAGTGAGCGCGATGATGTGCAACGTTAGCACGCCGGGCGGAACGTGCAGCAGGCATCGTCGAGCCGATGCAGTTCGGATGCCCCCGCCTTCGATATCGGCAATCCACATTTCGCGTCACGCTGAATCGTTCGTGCGCTGCCGTCCGCATAATCTGCCCGTACGATCCGCACCGAACGTGCCGATCCCAACCCCGTCACGGACCACGACCGCGAGCCCCCGACATGCCGCCAGCGATGACCCGCAGCCAACCCGCCGTCGTGGATCTGCTGCTGCTCCTGACGCTCTCGACGTTATGGGGCGCGTCCTACACGTTCATCCGGGTCGGCGTCGAGACGATTCCGCCGCTGACGCTGATCGCCGCGAGAACCCTGATCGCGGGTTCGGTCCTGCTGTTGTGGATGCGTTTGCGGTGCATCCCGATGCCGCGCGATCTCGCGGTCTGGCGTCGCTTCTTCGTGCAGGCGCTGCTGAACAGCGTCGTGCCCTTCACGCTGATCGCATGGGCGGAACGTTCGGTGGAAGCCGGCCTCGCGACGATCCTCAATTCGGCGTCGCCCGTTCTTGCCTTCGCCGGCACCTGGTTGATCACGCGCCATGAACAGGTGACGCCGCGCAAGCTGTTCGGCGTCGTCGCGGGGCTCGCGGGTATCTCGCTGGTCGTCGGCGTCGGTGCGTTCGAAGGACTGGGGCGGCAGCTCGTGCCGCAACTGGCGATCGTCGCGGCGACCGTCTGCTACGCGGGCGCGGCGATCTACGGGCGGTCCTTCAAGGGGTTGTCGCCCGAGGCGCCTGCCGCCGGTTCCCTGATCGTCGGCGCGATCGTGCTGGTGCCTGCCAGCGTGGTGGTCGATCGTCCGTGGACGCTGCATCCTTCGCCGCATTCGCTGATGGCGCTGGCGGCACTCGCGGTTTTCTCGACGGCGCTGGCGTTCGTCATTTACTTCCGGCTCGTGCAGACGCTCGGCTCGGTCGGTACGACCGCGCAGGCTTATCTGCGCGTGCCGATCGGCGTCGGCATCAGCATCGTGCTGCTTGGAGAGTCGCTGTCGGCATCGGCATGGCTGGGGCTCGCGTGCGTCGTCGCGGGCGTGGCCGCGATGACGCTGCCGTCACGGAAAGCCGCGCAGCAGCGTACCTGAGGACGGCAAGGAAGCGTTCATCGCGTCCATCGCACGGCAGCAAGCGGGCGGCTCGAATCGAGCCCGCCCGCGTGCCGCGCGCATCACGCCGTCAGCGTGACCGACAGGCTGCCGAGCTCGCCGAAGCGGACCGTCAACGCGTCGCCGAGCGGCACGTCGATCGCGCCCGCGTACGAGCCGGTCGTCACGATCTGGCCGGCACGCACCGCATCGCCGCGCGACGCGAGGAAATTGACGAGCCACACCAGCGGTTTCAACGGATCGCCGTCCGGGTGACGGCCGTCGATCGCGCGGTTCAGCGCGCCTTCGAACGACAGCGCCAGCGTCTCGAGCGGTACATTCAGCCCGTCGTGCACGACCGGGCCGACGCACAGCCCCTGGTTGAACTGCCCGTCGGCCAGCAGCTCGAACTTCGACGCGCGCGCCGGCTCCGCATAGCGGCAGCCGAGCACCTCGAGCACGATCCGCACTTCGCGGATCGCATCACGCACGTCGTGGTCGCTGTACGGTTGCTCGCGCGCCGGCAGGTCGCGATCGAGCACGAACGCGATTTCCGGTTCGATCCGCACGATCGGGCCGCCAACGACGCGGTACGGCGCATCGGCTTCGCGGATCGTCGACGCGAAGATCGGCGCGAGGATCACGCGGTCGGGCGGCGGCAGCGCGCATTTCCATCCGCCGACGGGTTCGCCGAGCAGGTCGGCGACGCGCTGCTGGATCGCCAGCGCGGTTTCGACGTCGTCGGGACGCAGCGCATCGGGCAGCAGCGGGCCGGGCGAGCCGGCATGGCGGGCGGCGACGAGATGCTGGGCGGCGCCGTCCACGCGTTCGGTAGTCGTTGTCATGTCGGTTGAGCGAGTTGAAAGTGAGCCGGCAAAAAAGGGCCGGACGAAAGTCGCACATCCGATGATAGCGCCTTCGGCGCGCCGACCGCTCGGTCGGGCGGCGTGCGGCCGCCCCGGCGGGCCCCCGGGATATCCCCTAGACGATCGGCGTTCCCCGGTACTTGCAAGTCGGGCGGGTTGTCGACACAATGCGGGAAAGCGCTTTCCCAAATCAATCGGACGACGGGAAACGCGGGCTTCCTGCACAACGATTCGACAACAACGTGGAGACGGCAGATGTTCAACAGGCTTCGGGCGGCAACTTTCGCAGTCCTTTCAGTGCTGGCGGCGCAGGTGTGCGCCGCGCCGGTCACGCTCGACGTGACGGGCTGGAAGGGCGGCGGCGCCGAGCCCGCCAACATGGCGGCGCTGATCGCAAAGTTCGAGAAGGAAAACCCCGACATCAAGGTCAAGTTCGAGTACATGTCGCGCAACGACACGACGACGGTCGTGTCATCGCGGCTGCAGGGCGGCAACGGGCCCGACGTGCTGATGGTCGACCGCGAACTGATGCGGCAGTGGCAGGGCGCGCATCAACTGCTGGACCTGAGCGGCGAGAAGTGGGTGCCGACGATCTGGCGCGGCGTGCGCGGCCATACGCAGATCGGCGGGAAGACCTACATGCTGCCGATGGAGCTCGTCGGCATCGGCCTGTTCGCGAACCTCGACCTGCTCAAGCGCGCGGGCGTCGCGACGGTGCCGACCGACGTCGACCAGTTGAAGGCCGCATGCGGGAAGCTCGCGGCGGCCGGCATCACGCCGATGCTGCTGCCAGCGAAGGAAGGCTGGGCGCCCGCGGCGCTCGTGATCGCCTCCGGGCTGTCGGCCGGCGGCGGCGACACGGATGCGCGCGCCGCGTCGTTCGTCGGCGCGGGCAGCGCGCGCTTCGCGGCCGATCCCGCGTTTCGCCAGTCGGTCGCCGCGCTGAAAGTGCTCGCGGATGCGAAGTGCTTCGCACCGCGCCTGAACGACGGCGTGAGCGCGTGGAGCACGGGGCTGACCGAGTTCCAGGCCGGGCGCGTCGCGATGATGCCGCAGGGCGCGTGGAATATCGCGAAGTTCAGCGCGACAAAGGGGCTCACGTTCCAGTTCGCGCCGCTGCCGGCGCTCGTGCCCGGCAACGGGCCCGTCGCGCTCGACATGCTCGGCACCGCGTGGGCGATCAACGCGGCGTCACACCAGGCCGACGCCGCGAAGAAGTGGCTCGCGTTCTGGGCGCGCTCAGACAACGACCGTCAGTTCCTCGACGCGGAAGCCGCGTTCAGCCCGTTCGAAGGCGGCACCGATGCGATGCCGACGCAGGCGCAACCGTATGCGGCCGCGCAGAAGAACGGGCACGTCGTGCTGTATCCGAAGGGCGTGTGGACCGGCACGCTGTTCACGGCGATCTGGAATTCGATGTCCGCGTATTTCCTCGACATCGGGCAGGACCCGGCGAAGCTGCTCGCCCGCTGGGATGCGGCCGCGCGATGAACCGTCCGTCCGCTGACATTTCCCGTGCCGCGCGGCGTCGCGCGGCGCGGTTCGACGAAGGAGGCGCACGATGAAGCGCAACCGGACCTTGTTGTGGTGCGCCGCGCCGGCGCTCGCGCTGTACGCGCTGCTGAGCCTGTATCCGCTGTTCAAGGCCGCGCGGATGAGCCTGACCGATTTCACCGGCGTGGGCGACGCGCACTGGATCGGGCTCGCGAATTACGCGGCGGCGTTTCGCGATCCCGCGAGCCTGCATACGCTCGCCGTCACGTTCGCGTACGCGGCGATCGTCGTGATCGTGCAGAACGGGCTCGGGCTGCTGTTCGCGGCGCTGCTGTTCTCGCTGCCGCGGTTGCGCGGCGCGTTGCGCGTCGGGCTGCTCGTGCCGAGCATGTTCTCGGCGGTGATCGCCGGGTTCGTGTGGGAATACCTGTATTCGCCGCTCGGCGGCGGCATCAACGAGCTGCTGCATCTCGTGCATCTCGACGCGCTGCAGCAGGTATGGCTCGGCGATCCGTCGGTCACGCTGCCGGCCGTCACGGCCGTGCACGTGTGGATGTACGTCGGGTATTCGACGGCGATCTTCCTCGCCGGCTACCTGAACATCCCGTCGGAACTGCACGACGCGGCGAAGCTCGACGGCGCGAACGCATGGGTGCGCTTCACGCGCATCGACCTGCCGCTGCTCGCGCCCGCCTTCACCGTGAACATCACGCTGAGCACGATCGGCGCGCTGAAGACTTTCGAGCTGCCGCTCGTGCTGACCAACGGCGGGCCGGACGGCGCGACGACCACGCTCGGGCTGCAGATCTTCCACAGCCTGTTCAACGACTACAAGTTCGGCTTCGCGAGCGCGCTGTCGATGATCATGCTCGCGATCGTCGTCGTGGTCGCGACCACGCAGAACACGATCCTGCGCCGCCGGGAGGACAACCTGTGAACGTCATCCGTCAACGCTTTCATGCGGACCGCGCAGTTGCCGGCACGTCGGGCGGCGGGCAACGCGCGGGCACGCTGCTGCGCCGCGTGCCGGGCTTCGCGCGGCTCGTCGCGGCGATCGCGATCGTCGCGATCGTGCTGTTGCCGACGATCTACATGGTGCTGATGTCGCTGCGCACCGGCGACGACATCATCGCGCGCCCGCTCGGGCTGCCCGACCATGTGTTCTTCGGCAACTACGCGGCCGTGTTCACGCAGATGAACTACTGGCGCAGCGTCGCGAACACGATCGGCATCACGCTCGCGGTCACGCTGCTCGTCGCGCTGCTGTCGTCGCTCGCCGCCTATCCGCTCGCACGCGTGAAGGGCCGGCTGTCGACCGCGGTCTACATCGTGCTGACGCTCGGCCTGACGATCCCGATGTTCGTCAGCCTGACGCCGCTCTACGTGCTGTTCCGCGATCTGCATCTGCTCAACACGTACCTGGGCGTCGTGCTCGCGTACACCGTGCAGAGCCTGCCGCTCGGCGTGTTCTTCTACACGAGCTTCCTGAAGCGGATTCCGCTCGAACTCGAAGAAGCCGCCGTGATGGACGGCTGCAGCCCGCTGCAGGTGTACTGGTACATCGTGCTGCCGCTGCTGCGGCCGATCACCGGCACGCTCGCGATGTTCGTCACGCTGTCGGTGTGGAACGACCTCGTCTATCCGCTGCTGTTCCTGACCGACTCGTCGAAGTTCACGATCACGGTCGCGGTGTTCCGCTTCATCGGCACCAACGACATCGATCCGACCAAGCTGTTCCCGGCGGCCGTGATGGGCACGCTGCCGCTTCTCGTGCTGTTCTTCCTGCTCCAGCGCAGGATCGTCGCGGGCATTACGGCCGGCGCGGTCAAGGGGTGAAACCATGAATCCATTCGAATCGCTCGACGGCCGCGTGGTCGTCGTCACGGGCGGCGGCGACGGCATCGGCCTCGGCATCGTCGAAGTGCTCGCGCAATGCGGCGCGCAGGTGGTCGTCGCGGAGAAGAACGCCGCGCGCGCCGACGCCGTGCGCGAACGCCTCGGCGGGCGCGATGCACTGTTCGTCGAAACCGACGTCGCGGAACCGGCGAGCGTGGCCGCGCTGTTCGAGCGCGTCGATGCGTACCACGGCCGGCTCGACGGGCTCGTGAACAACGCGGGCATCACGCTGCACGGTCCGTTCGACGCGTTCTCGCTCGACGATTGCGACCGCCTGTACCGCACCAACCTGCGTTCGATGTTCCAGTGCGCGCAGCTCGCGGCGCCGCGCATCGCGCGCGCGGGCGGCGGCGCGATCGTCAACATCGCGTCGAATCACGCAGGCGCGAGCGTGCCGGGCTTCGAGATGTACGCGGCGACCAAGGGCGGCATCGTCGCGATGTCGCGCGCGATGGCGACGAGCCTCGCGCCGCAGCGCATCCGCGTCAATACGCTGAGCCCCGGCTTCACGCTGAACGCGCCGATCGGCGCGGCGCTCGAGCGCGATCCCGCGCTGCTCGACGCGTATCGCGCGCTGCATCCCGCGCAGCGCATCAACGAGCCGGCCGATATCGGCCGCATCGCCGCGTTCCTGCTGTCGGACGCGGCGGCCGGCATCGCCGGCGCGGATCTCGTCGCCGACAACGGCATGTCGGCGCTGCTGTTCAACCGCACCCGTTCATCCACATGAAGATCACCGAAATCGAAACATTCGCGGTCGCGCCGCGCTGGCAGTTCGTCAAGGTCAGTACCGACGAGGGCCTCGCCGGCTGGGGCGAGCCGATCGTCGAAGGGCGCGCGGCCACGACCGCGGCCGCCGTGCACGAACTCGCCGACTACCTGATCGGCCGCGATCCGCGGCATATCGAGGACCTGTTCCAGGTCATGTATCGCGGCGGTTTCTATCGCGGCGGCCCGATCCTGACGAGCGCGATCTCGGGTATCGAGCAGGCGCTGTGGGACATCAAGGCGCGCGCGCTCGGCGTGCCCGTCTACGACCTGCTCGGCGGCCCGGTGCGCGAGAAGGCACGCGTCTATGCGCACGTGAAGGGCGACACGCCGGAAGAGATGGCCGCGAACGCGCGGCAGCTCGTCGAGGCCGGGTATACGGCGCTGAAGATGGGCGTCGTCAACGCGACCGACTGGATCGAGTCGCCGGCGGCGATCGATCGCGCGGTCGCGCGCTTCGGCACGGTGCGCGACGCGATCGGCAAGGAGGTCGGGCTCGGCATCGACTTCCACGGCCGCGTGCGCCGCCCGGTGGCGAAGGCGCTCGCGAAAGCGCTCGCGCCGTTCGACCCGATGTTCTACGAGGAGCTGCTGCTGCCCGAGCACAACGATGCGCTGCGCGAAGTCGCGCGCGATTGCGCGGTGCCGCTCGCGACGGGCGAACGGCTGTTTACGCGCTGGCAGTTCAAGGAGCTGCTGCAGGAAGGCGTCGTCGACATCGTGCAGCCCGACGTGAGCCATACGGGCGGCATCTGGGAGCTGCGCAAGATCGCGGCGATGGCCGAAGCGTACGACGTCGCGGTCGCGCCGCATTGCCCGCTCGGGCCCCTGACGCTCGCGGCGTCGTTGCAGATCGATTTCTGTACGCCGAACGCGTTCATCCAGGAGCAGTCGACCAACGTCGCCTATCACGACGACAACGCGATGTACGCATATACGCGCGGCATTCCATTCGCGTTCGACGGCGGCTACGTCATGCGCCCCGACGCGCCGGGGCTCGGCGTCGAGATCGACGAGGAGAAGGTGCGGACGGCCGCCGCGACGGGGCACCGCTGGCGCAACCCGGTGTGGCGCCGCGAGGATGGCTCGGTCGCCGAATGGTGAGCGACGGGAACGGACGAGGAGAAACCCAATCATGGCAAGTGTGTCGCTCAAACAGATCCGCAAGCGCTACGACGACGGCGCGGACGTGATCAAGGACGTCAGTCTCGACATCGAGGACGGCGAATTCATGGTGTTCGTCGGCCCGTCGGGCTGCGGCAAGTCGACGATGTTGCGGATGCTGGCGGGGCTCGAGGAGATCACGTCGGGCGACCTGCTGATCGACGGCCGCCGCGTCAACGACGTGCCGGCCGCGAAGCGCGGGCTCGCGATGGTGTTCCAGAACTACGCGCTGTATCCGCACATGACGGTGTTCGAGAACATGGCGTTCGGGCTGAAGCTCGCGGGCGTCGACGCGGCCGAGACACGCACGCGCGTCGGGCAGGCGGCCGAGGCGCTACGGCTGTCCGCGCTGCTCGAGCGCAAGCCGAAGGCGCTGTCGGGTGGCCAGCGGCAGCGCGTCGCGATCGGCCGCGCGATCGTGCGCAAGCCGGGCGTGTTCCTGTTCGACGAGCCGTTGTCGAATCTCGACGCGGCGTTGCGCGGCGGCATGCGGCTCGAACTCGCGCGGCTGCATCGCGAGCTCGGCAGCACGATGATCTACGTGACGCACGACCAGGTCGAGGCGATGACGCTCGGCGACCGCATCGCGGTGTTCAACGGCGGGCGCATCGAGCAGGTCGGCTCGCCGCTGTCGCTGTACGAGCAACCGGCGAATCATTTCGTCGCGTCGTTTCTCGGCTCGCCGTCGATGAACTTCCTGCCGTGCCGCGCGCACGGCGGCGCCGACCCGATGCGCTTCGACGTGCCGGGCGGCTCGCTCGCCGCGACGCCGGACGCTTCGCGCGCATGGCCGTCGGGTTCGCTGCAGCTCGGCATCCGGCCCGAGAACGTCGCGGTCGGCGCGCCAGGCACTGGGCTCGATGGCCGCGTCACGCACGCCGAGCATCTGGGCGACGCGACGATCGTCTATGTCGAACTCGCCGGCCACGACCGGCCGCTGTCGGTGCGGCAGAACCGCGACGCGTACACGGTCGCAGCGGGGCAGCCGGTCGGCGTGCGTTTCGACATGCGGCACGCGCACTTCTTCGACGACGCGGGCCGCGCACTCTGAGTCCGGCCTGGCCGGCAGGTTCCGCCCGCCGTATCGGCGGGCGGCCGAACGCATGCATAAAACAGAAATTCGATGACGACAGTAAAACTGGTACAGGGCGCGAATGCGATCCTGGGTGAGGGCCCGCTCTGGTGCGAACGCTCGGCGTCGCTCTACTGGATCGACATCAAGCGCACCGCGCTCTACCGCTACACGCCCGGCCACGGGCAGACGGGTTTCTGGCTGCTGCCGGAGCTGGCCGGCTGCGTTGCGAGTGTCGACGACGGGCGGCTGCTCGTCGCGCTGAAAAGCGGCCTGCACCTGTTCGATCCCGGGCACGGCACGCTCGAACGGCTGGCCGACGCCGCGCACGCGCGGCCGTCGCTGCGCTACAACGACGGCGCGGTCGATGCGCGCGGCCGCTTCTGGGTCGGCACGATGGCCGACGACGGCGACGGTCCCGGCGATCTCCATTGCTTCGAGCAGGCGCGCGCGTCGCGCGTCGCGGTGGCCGGCTTTGCGTGCGCGAACGGGATGGGCTGGAGCCCGGACGGCACGACGATGTATGTGACGGATTCCGGCCGCCGCACGATCTTCGCGTACGACTTCGACGTCGAGGCCGCGCGCCTGTCGAACGCGCGGCCGTTCGTGACGTTCGGCGATGCGCGCGGCGTGCCGGACGGGCTCGCGGTCGATGCGGAAGGCGGCGTGTGGTCGGCGGTCTGGGACGGCTGGCGGCTGCATCGCCATGCGCCGGACGGCGCGCTCGACGCCGTCGTCGAGATGCCGGTGCAGCGGCCGACGAGCATCGCGTTCGGCGGCGCCGATCGCGCGACGCTGTTCGTCACGTCCGCATCGGTCAACGTCAGCGCGGACGGGCTGCTGCGCGGGCCGCTCGCGGGCAGCCTGTTCGAGGTGCGCCCGGGCGTTGCCGGGCTCGAACAGCATTGCGTCGCGCGCGCGTGGCTGGGTGAGGCGGCCGAGGCCGCGCCGCGTTGAGCGGGCGGGCGGTCAGCGGCGGCGCGTGTCGCGCGGCCGCACCGTCGATTCACGCACGACGAGCCGCGCCTCGAGCATCGTATGCGGGTCGGGCGACTTGCCGGCGAGCGCGTCGAGCAGCGTCGTCATCGCGACTTCGCCCGCGCGCTCGGTTTCTGTGTCGATCGACGTCAGTGTGGGCGACGTGAGCTTGCCGAGTTCGAGGTTGTCGAAGCCGCACACGGCGACGTCGTGCGGGATCGCGATGCCGAGCCGTTCGGCTTCCTTGATGAAGCCGGCCGCGATCATGTCGTTGTAGCAGATCACCGCGTCGGGCGGCTCGGCGGACAGCATCACCGACGCGCACACGCGCTCGCCGTCGGCGACGGTCGCGCGCGGCACGCTGAACGTGCGCAGCGGCAGGCCGGCGCGCGCCAGCACCTGCTCGGCGCCCGCGCGCCGCTCGTCGTCGCCGCGCGCGTTCGGCAGGCTGATGTACGCGAAGCGCTGGTACTTTTCCATCAGCAGGTGCTGCGCGAGCATCTCGCCCGCGCGGTTCGGATCGGAGTACAGCGTGAGCAGGCCGTCGCGCGGCGCGGAGCCGACCGCGACGACCGGCTTGCCGAGGCTCGCGGTCCAGCGCAGGTCGTCGTCGGGCATGCTGGTGTTCAGGATCAGCCCGTCGACGCGCCGGCTCAGTTTCGTCAGCGCCGGACGTTCGCCCTTGCGGTTTTCGTCGGCATCGACGATCAGGACGACGAAGTCGTTGCGCTGCGCGATCCGGTTCACACCCTTGACCATCGCGGTGAAGTACGGGTTGAGAATGTCCTGGATCACGACGCCGACCGCGCCCGTCTGGCCGGTGGCCATCGAGCGCGCGAGCGGGTTCGACTCGTAGCCGAGCTGCGCGATCGCTTCGGCGATGCGGCGCTCGACGTCCGGCGAAAAGCGCTTCGTCTTGTTGATGAACTTCGAGACGGTTCCGATGGAGACGCCCGCGGCGGCGGCGACTTCGTTGATCTTGGCCACGATGAAAGTGAGTGTCAGTGCATTTTGCCGGCGAGCATAGCATGCGCGCCGGCCACGGCGATCGCGCGGCGGCATCGCATGCGTGCCGCGCGATCGGACTCGGTACTATCCCTTGGAGGACCAGAATTTTCTTGAAAAAGCGCAATCGCGCATCGACAATGAAAACGCTTTCCCTTTTCGCGAGCATAGCACGCGCGCCTTCCGTTCAGAATTCATCGGAAAACGTCGCACGCCAACCGCCGCGAAATTTTTTTGCCATGATGGGAAAGCGTTTTCCCAATCAGACGAGACGTGAACGAAAAGAAGGGGGAGATCTTGATGCGACAGTATGGGTGGATCGCGGCGCTCGCCCTGGCGGTGCCGGCGGTGGCGCAGGCCGAATCGAGCGTCACGGTGTGGGGGCGCGTCGGCGGCGACGTGCAGTACCTGAGCGGCGTGCAGAACGGCCCGCATTCGACGGGGTCGCGCTTTTCGGAAGGCAACGACTGGGGGACGAGCATCCTGGGCTTCACGGGCAAGGAAGATCTTGGCGGCGGCAACCAGGCCATCTTCTGGCTCGAGTCCGCGATCAACGCGGCGAACGGCAACTACGGCGGTGGCGTGCTGTTCCAGCGCGGCGCGTGGATCGGGTTGAAGAACGAACGCTACGGCTTCCTGCGGCTCGGTCAGGGCTCGTTCATCAACAGCTACATCTGGTCGTACGATCCGCTGCTCGAGGAAAACTATTCGGTCGAATCGCTGACGTCTTACCGGAACGGGCCGAAGCTGTCGAACGGGATCCGCTACGAATCGCCGAAGTTCGGCGGCTTCTCGTTCGCGCTGCAGGCGAACCTCGGCAACAGCTCGAACGGCTGGCTGCGCGGCTCGCCGAACAACGTGAACGCAACAGGTTTGTCCGACGGTGCGACGGTCGCGTATACGCACGGCGACTTCGAAGTGCGCGCCATCTGGAACGAGATCCGCAACCAGAATGGCCGCGAGGACAACCTGTTCACCGCGTCTCAGGAAGCGTTCGTCGGCGTGCGCGACCGCTTCGGCCCGGCGTTGGTGCAACTCGGCTATACGCGCTACAGCGCGCCCGACACGCCGGCCGGCCTCGCGCGCACCGCGAACTACTACTGGGGCGGCGTGACGTACGACGCGACGCCGTTCCTGCATCTGCAGGGCGCGGTTTATTCGATGAAGATCGACGCGGGCCAGTGGACCGCCGATCACAGCGGCGAAGGGCGCTCGACGATCATCGGCCTCGGCACGATGTACGACCTGTCCAAGCGCACGTTCCTGTATGCGACGGCCGCGCACGTGTTCAACAGCGCGAACGCGAACCTGGGCGTGAACCCGCAGTCGCCGGGGCTCGGAAACGGTAACGGGCTCGGTGCGTCGCCGATGCCGGGGCATGGTCAGACGGGCGTCTACGCGGGGATCGAGACGCTCTTCTGATCGATACCCGACGACGCGGAAAATCGCACACGTCTAACAAAGGAATCCTATGCAAGATGCAACATCACGGCACGGCGGACGAACGCCGTCGCCGCGCCTGATCGCGCTCGACTGGGGCACCACTTCGCTGCGCGCGTACCTGATGGCTGACGCGGAAACCGTGCTCGACGAGCGCGCCGCGCCGAAGGGCGTGATGCAGCTCGGCGGCGCGGGCGTCGCGATCGCGGATGCCTGCGATGCGGCCTTCGAGGACGTGTGCGGCGCGTGGCTCGATGCGTGGCCCGCGCTGCCGGTCGTCGCGGCCGGCATGGTCGGCAGCGCGCAGGGCTGGCGCGAAGCGCCGTATGCGGACGTGCCGATCGATGCCGACCGGCTCGGCGCATCGCTGCAACCGGTGCGCGTGCGGCGTGGCGCGACCGTGTACATCGTGCCGGGGCTGATCCAGCGCGGCGAGCTGACGAACGTGATGCGCGGCGAGGAGACGCAGATCGTCGGCGCGCTGCATGCGGGCGGGGGGGGTGCACGCATCGGCGTTGCCGCGCTGGATCGGGCTGCCGGGCACGCACTCGAAATGGGTCGCCGTGCGCGGCTCGCGCATCGAGCGCTTCCGCACGTTCATGACGGGCGAGTTGTACGCGCTGTTGTGCACGCACAGCCTGCTCGGCCGCACGATGCGGCCGTCGGCCGGGTTCGCTCAGGCGGCGTTCGATCGTGGCGTACGTGCCGCGCAGGCAGGCCATGCAACGGGGCTGCTCGCGACGATCTTCGGCAGCCGCGCGCGGTTGCTGGCCGGCGAACTGCGGCCCGACGAGCAGGCTGATTACCTGTCCGGCGTGCTGATCGGTCACGAACTCGCGGGGCTGGCTGCCGAAGGCGACGGGCCGGCCGGCGCGTCGGGCACAGAGGCGCCGCGACCGATGCTGATCGGCGACGGCGCGTTGTGCGCGCGTTACCGGCACGCGGCTTCGCTGTTCGGCTGGCCGCCCGTCGACACGATCGACGGTGCAGCGGCCGCCGGCCTGTGGGTGCTGGCCGAGCGGGCAGGGCTGCTGGCGGCTCCGGCGGCGGCCACGGCCGGCGCTTTACGAAATGCATCCGAATCCGTTCCCGCAGCCGGCGGTGCAATGGCGCCAGCCGGCGCGTTCACGCAATCCGGGCCGACGGCCCGGCAACAGGAGGAGACAGCACGATGAACACACGCAATCTGGTGGCATGCGTATCGGTCGCACTTGCTGCATGCGGCGGTGACGGCGGAGGCGGCATACCCGCGGTGGGCATGGCCAGCGCAAGAGCGGCCGCGCCGATTCCGGGCGGCTCGTCGATCTATGTCGACTGCTCGCAATCGAACGACGGAACGGGTTCGCAGGCATCGCCGTTCAACCGGCTCGCCGATCTCGCGACCACGATCGGCGCAGGTACGCACCTGTACTTCAAGCGCGGCGCGACCTGCGCGGGCCAGTTCGTATCGCAGGGCTCGGGTACCGCAGCGGCGCCGATCGTCGTCGCTGCCTACGGCACGGGCACCGCGCGGCCGGTGATCGCCGGCAACGTGGCGGGGCACGGCGCGGCCGGTGCAGCCGTCGCGCTGACGAACCAGGAGTATTGGGAAATCCACGATCTGGAGATCACCAACACGGCCGCGCAGCGCGCGGAGCGCAACGGGATACTCGTGCTGCTCCAGGGTTTCCAGAACGGCACCGATGCGGGCGGGAATCCGGTCGGCGTGGGTCATCACTACCTGATCGACAACGTCTACGTGCACGACGTATACGGCAACAACGACGACCGCAACGATCAGAATGCGACGCCGGGCGTGACGGGCAACAAGTGGAGCAACGGTATCCAGTTCCGCGTGACGGGCACGGCGATCCCGAACCGCTTCGATGGTGTGACCGTGCAGAACAGCGAAATCGCGACAGTCGACCGTGAAGGGCTCACGACGTGGTCGGATCAGAACTGCCGCACGCAGTTCGGCTGCACGGGCACGCAGAACTGGCTCGCGTCGACGAACGTCGTCTTCAAGGGCAATACGATTCACGACATCGGCGGCGACGGCATCGTGATTCGCGCATCGCAGAACGCGCAGGTGTACGGCAATCTCGGTTACGACATCGCGATGCGCGCGCTCAATTCGAACGCCGGATTCTGGACGATCAACAGCGACGGCACGGATTTCCAGTACAACGAGGTGCATCATGTCCGGCGCGGCACGGGCAACAACGACGGCGAAGCATTCGACGCCGACTACGGCAACAATAATCCGATCTTTCGCCACAACTACAGCCACGACAACGCAGGCGGTTTCCTGCTGCTGTGCGGCGGCTGCGGCGGAAGCGCCTATACGCAGGGGGTCGTCGCGCGTTACAACCTGAGCGTGAACGATGCGCGCGAGATCGTGATGGCCGACGGCTCGGGCAAGTTCAACAGCGACGGCAGCGTGACGGGGCCGCTCCAGTTCTACAACAACACGATCTACCTGCCTGCCGGATCGACGGCTGCGATCACGGCGACGCAGAATTCGGGGTACAAAACGGCGATCCAGTTCTCGAACAACATCGTCGACAACCTCGGTACGGGCGGGTATCTGGCGGCGAGTGCCAACTTCGTGCCGACGTGGCGCAACAACCTGTTCTTCGGCTCGAATCACACGGGCGATCCGTCCGATGCCACCGAAGTGGCCGGCGATCCGTTGTTCGCCGGCCCGCTGACGGATGCGGGCGGCAATGCGCCGACCGGCTTCGCGGGCGCCACGTACGACAATTACGCTGCGCTCGCGGGATTCAGGATCTCCGCGGAGTCGCCTGCGGCGAGCAAGGGCAGCATGATCGAGCTGCCGAGCACGGTCGACCTGTTCCAGAACCCGCTGCCGACGAAGTGCGCGCCCGACATCGGTGCGCATCAGGTGACGCTGGTGCCGGCGTCGTGCGCGTCTTGACCGCAATGCCGCGAGCGAAGGCAGGGACGACGCTGCCGGCGCGTCGCTTTGCCGCACGGCGGGCGTTCGGCGGCGTTTGATCGCCGTCAACATCCGCAACGGCTGCGAGCCGATGATGGTGACATGGCCGTGCGCGATGGGGCGCGCGGCCGTTCACCCAACGAGGTTCGCATGTACGAGAAGATCATGGTGGCCGTCGACGGCAGCGCTTCGTCGAAGCAGGCGCTGGCCGAGGCCGTGAAGGTGGCGCTGGCGGGCGACGCGCACGTCAGCGTCGTGTATGTGGTGGACAAGTCGGTGCTGTTCACCTACGCGGGCCGAATCGACCCGCATGCGCTCGTCGAGGAAATCCGCGACGACGGGCGCAAGGTGCTGCGCGAAGCCGGGCAGCACCTTGCGCTGGCCGGCGCGAAAGGCGAGGCCGAGCTCATCGAGACCGAGAGCATCGGCGAGGACATCGCAGAACGCCTGCAGCGCTACGTGAAGGAACGCGGGATCGATCTCGCGGTGGTCGGCACGCACGGGCGGCGCGGCATCCGGCGCGTGCTGCTGGGCAGCGTCGCCGAGCGTTTCGTGCGCGGTTCGAAGTGCCCGGTGCTGCTGATTCGCGGCGACGACGCCGACGAACCGGCTGCCGCTGCGGCAGCGTAACGCGGCGCGCGCGATGATACGCCGCCAGTACCGGATCGTCGTCGCGGCGATCGCCGTGTTCGTGTCGCTCGCGGGGATGATGGCCGTCGTGACGGGGCTGCTGTTCGATGAAACGATGGCGCTGCGCGGCGGCGCCATCGCGATGATCGTCGGCGTGGCCGGCTTCGTCGTGATGTTGAACCCGGGCGCGAAAGGCGAGGAGTGACGCGGGAAATCGCATCTCTTCTTGAAGAAACGCAGGCTGGCACTATAGTGCTCGAAGAACGACAACAACAACGAGAGCACGACAACAATGAAAACGAGGGACCTTGCGGCCGCCGCTGTCATCGCGGGCGTGGCCGCGCTGCCTGTATCGTCTTGGGCCGACACCGCGACATCGCCGTTCGACACCGCTTCGCATCCGGTGCCGGACAGACCGGCGGCGAACGCTTCCGGCTCGCCGGCGCATCGTGCAACGGCGAACGTTGAAGACGATTACCTGACGGATTTCACGGATACGATCGGCGGCATCGACTCGGATGGCGACGGCGTCCGCGACGATGTCCGGAAGTACATCGACGATCAATACCCGGACCCGATACAACGCGCGGCGATGCTGCGTTATGCGGCCGCGCAGCGCGATTTCATGATGCGAGGCGAATTGCGTGCAAGTGCGGTCGACGGCCTGACACGCATTCCGTTCGCTCGAGTGCCTCAGGCAGTTGATGGGGCAGTGGGGCAGCGACCAGTCGAAAATCGTCTTCGCCATGATGCTGAACACGAAAGAACGCTGGATCGCCAACGGACATGCGATGGTGAACGCGTCCGGGCACGTCTATATGCAGTCCCGCGACGATCCCTGCGCGCAATGACCGGCGTTGCCTCGCCGACCACTGCGCGCCATGTGGGCGTGCTTACGTGCCGGTAGTGCCGGACGACACCGCACCGTCCGCCCCGGCTCGTACATCCAGCCGCTTCAACGTCTCCTCCAGCTCCGCGTTCTTCGGCTCGACCTTGCGCGCCTGCGCGAACGCATCGCGCGCTTCATCCTGGCGGCCCAGCTTCCACAGCACCTCGCCCTTGTGCGTCAGGCCGGTCGCATAGGCCGTGTGCGCGTCGCTGTCGTCGTCCTTCGAGAAGATCGCGATCGACCGGTCGAACCACGTGAGCGCTTCCTCGTTGCGGCCGAGGCGATACAGCGCCCAGCCCTTGCTGTCGAGCGCATACGCATCGTCCGGCGATTGCGCGAGATGGGCGTCGATCATCGCGAGCCCGCGATCGACGTCGATACCTGCATCGGCCAGCCGATAACCGATGTCGTTCAGGCGATCGTCGGGGATCTTGCCGAGATCGAGCACGGCGGCGATGCGGCCCGTGTCGCGTTCGGCGATCGCGAGCGCCAGCAGCTTGGTGACGATCTGCTGCCGCAATTCGTCGCTGAGCCGGTTGCCGTTCGCGACCAGGCTGCCGAGGTATTGCGTGTACAGGTCCGGCGCGCCGGGATCGCCCGCGCTGTTCGCGATGGCCGCGCCCGGGCCCGCGCACCAGTCGGTATCGTCGGGCGCGGTGAGGATGCCCGTGTACAGACTGACGTTGCGCGGCGTGCGTGATTGTGTGTAGTACGTGTAGCCGTTCGCATCCGAGTACCCGCACGCCAGATATTCGTTCTCCACGTCCAGCACATACGGAAAGCTGCCGAGCGATGCCTTGCCGGACGGGCTGACGAGACGGAACGATTCGCCCAGGTCGCCTTCGCCGATGATCGGGTTGAACACCCACTGCTTCTGCGGATGGAATTTCGGCAGCCGGATTCTGACGGTGCGCCCGGCGGCGTCGGTCGTGCCGAAGATCACGCTGTCGTGTTCGTCCGGCTTGACGGGCAAGCCCGCGATGACCTGCCCGGGCAGGAACAACCGGTATCGCGCATTCGGCAGCGGCTGGTGCGTGACGGGGTCGCGCAGCACGAACTGGTGAACGTAGGCGCCTTTACCGAACGACGCGGCAGGCGCGACATAGGTGCGGGCGTGGGCGGCGGGCAGCGCGCCGCAGCCGAGTGCGGCGGCCACGAGCGTGGCGAGAAGACGGGATGTCATGGAATGGCGGTGCTTGTCTGTAAAGGTGTTATTGACCGACGGGCGGAAATGCACCGGACATCCGGCGCGGCGCTTCGATAAACGATGCGCCGCGAATCGCCGGATGGCCCGATGCAATTCGATGCGGATTCCGCTCACGGCCAGGTGGTTCTCGGAGGTGAACGAAGCGGAACACGCGGAAATGCAGTGCGCAGCATAACAGGCCGTGCCGCGCGGTTACGCGGGCGTTCGAAACGCCGTTCATGACGTATCCGCCCGCGCGCGCTTCTGTCAAACTGGCGGCCATGAAACCGCGCCTTACCTCACCGCCTTCCCCCGATTCCGCGCCTGCACCCGCAGGCTTTCCCGACGCCGACGAACTGGCCGCGCTGCGCGCGTGGTACGCAGGCATGACCGTGCGCCAGGCCGTCGAACGCTACCTGCCCGATCGCCTCGGCGACGGGCGGTCGGCGCGCGGTGTGATCGGCGGCATTCGGCGCGGCCTCGTGCGTGTCGCGCGGCAGGTCGGCCGGCCCGATCTCGCGGAACGGTTCGGCCATCCCGACGGTGAGCGCGTGCGGGAGGCGAAGGCGGTTGCCGAAGCGATCGGCATGCTGCGTCATGCGCGTGCGCCGGTCCCGCAGATCAGCGACGACGTCGGCCTCTGGCTGCCTGCGCGCACGGTCGTCGCGCTGCGCGCGCACGGGATCGCGACGCTGGCCGATCTCACCGTGCGAATTCCGCGCCGGCGCCAGTGGTGGACCGCGATCGCGGGGCTCGGCATGGCCGGCGCGCGGCGCATCGAGGCGTTCTTCGCCGCGCATCCCGACCTGACCGAGCGGGCGCGCGCGTTGATCGCCGCGACGCCGCGCAGCAGCATCGTGCCGTGGGAGCAGTTGAAGCTGCCGCACGAGGTGGATGGGTCGGCCGGCACGTTTCGCGCGCCGCGCGCGACCAGCACGCTCGACGCGGACAACGATTACGCCGCCGTGCACGCGTGGCTGTCGCTGCACGAATCGGCCGCGACGCGGCGCGCGTACCGGAAGGAGGCCGAGCGGCTGATCCTGTGGGCGATCGTCGAGCGCGGCCGCGCGCTGTCGTCGCTGACGACCGAGGACGCGGTCGCGTATCGCGCGTTCCTGCGCCGCCCGACGCCGCACGAGCGCTGGGTCGGGCCCGTGCGGCCGCGTGGCGCGCCCGACTGGCGGCCGTTCTCGGGCGGGCTGTCCGCGCGTTCGGCGGCGTACACGCTGTCGGTGCTCGGCGCGCTGTTCCGCTGGCTGATCGAGCAGCGCTACCTGCTCGCGAATCCGTTCGCGGGCGTCAAGGTGCGCGACACGCGCGGCGCGAACGTGCTCGACACGTCGCACGCGTTTACCGAAGGCGAGTGGCTGCTGGTGCGCACGATCGCCGACGGGCTCGAATTCCGCAAGGACGTGTCGTCCGGGTGGACGCCGGCGGCTGCGCAACGGCTGCGCTTCATCCTCGATTTCGGCTACGCGACGGGGCTGCGCGCGAGCGAACTGGTCGGCGCGACGCTCGGCGACATCGAGACGGACGCGCACGGCGACGCGTGGCTGAAGGTGATCGGCAAGGGGCGCAAGGCCGCCCGCGTCGCGATGCCGCCGCTGGCGCGCACGGCGCTCGATCGTCATCTGGTCGCGCGCCGGTTGCCGGTCACGCCGGCGCGCTGGCGGCCCGACACGCCGCTGATTCCGAGCCTCGCGGAAGACGGCACGGCCGCGATCACGAGCGTGCGGCTGTGGAAGGTGATGCAGCGCTTCTTCGCGCAGACGGCCGATGTCGTCGATGCCGATAATCCGGCGCTCGCGCAGAAGCTGCGGCAGGCGAGCCCGCACTGGATGCGTCATACGCATGCGACGCACGCGCTCGCGCGCGGGGCGGAGCTGACGACCGTGCGCGACAACCTGCGGCATGCGTCGATCTCGACGACGTCGATCTACCTGCATGGCGACGACGTGAAGCGGGCGCGGCAGATGTCGAGTGCGTTCGCGGCGGACAAGTAGGCGCGTCGTGCCGCGTGTCGGCGCCTGCCGGGCTGTGGGAGATGTCGTGCCGCACATGGCGATCGAGCAAGGTTTCGACGATGCGGAAAACACGCGGCGCAGCTTCCGGCGATGGCCGCGCGTCGCGCCGTCGGCGATTCGCCCGTAGATGGGTCCGTCGCGATCGGCGTCGCAGCGCAATGCGTCTATTCGCCTTGACCGGGCGGGTCGCCGCATTCCTCGGCCACGCTCGCGAGCCACGCCGCATAACTCGTGGCGACGCGCTCACGCAGCGCGTCGTCATGCCACACCCGGATCACTTGCCCGGCCACCCCGCCTTCCGCGGGATCGAGGTCGACGCACAGATGATTGCCGCTGCCGTCGTGCGTGAACGGAATCCACTTGAGGTTGTACCAGTCGTCGCGGATGCCGGCATCCGGCTCGGACGTCATGTCGTCGAAATCGCCGCCGGCAACGAGCTTTTGCCAGATCGACCATTGCGCGACGATTTCCTGTGCGCCGAGCAATGCGTCGCTGTCGGCGAAGATCGCATCCGGATCGGTTTGGCCGTCGTGAAGCCGGAGGCTTTCGAGCAAGCCGTCCGGCAGCGTCGAACCCAGCGCGGCATGCAACGCGGCGATCGCCCGCTCGTCGGCGGGCCCGTTGAGCCCGCCCGGCAAGCGTGCCGGGTCCGTGGCGATCAGGCGCTCGATGCGTGTCCATGCTTGCGGAACGTCGATGACGGTTGAGTCCGCAACGGATGCGGAGGCAGCGGCGGCCGTCGCCGCTTGCGGCGGTTGCGTTCGAACGTCCGCGCTATTGGCCGGCGCGTCGGCGGGCGCACGCGTGCGATCGAGCCTCAGGAACAGAACCGGCGTGCCGGCCGGCAGCACCGTTTCACCGGCGGGTATCGCGACGAGCACGTCGGCTTCGGCCACGCCGCGAAGCGGGCCGTCCCCCTGGAACGGCAGCAGGCTGACCCGCGATTCGCCGCGCTCGGTTCGATGCAGGGTGCCCCAGCGCATCCCGTTGAATGCGACGTCCGTTTCGACGTCGTGCGTGATCGACGCGGCTTCCCAGTGCGGCCCGGGCGTCGCAACGTACTCCAGCGCGTCGAGCATGTGCGGGACGATCGCGTGCATGAGCGCCGCGACGCTGCTGGTATGCCCCGGCAGATTGACCAGCACGGCCTGGTCGTAGCTGACCAGGTGATGCGTGCCGCACGGCGTGCCGTCCGGTCTCGTGATCGGCACGACCCACTTCGTCGGCGGCGAGCGATCTTCGCTTCGGCCGAAATTGAAGCGGCCGGCCGGCGTTTGCCGGATATCGACGACCCATTGCTCGTTCGGATACATCGGGCGCGCATTGAGCCCGCGCGACTGAAACGGGTGCACCACCGGCAACCCGGCGCCGACGATCAGGTCGTAACGCTGCGCCAGTTCGGCAAGCTTTACCTTGAATGCGTAGGCGTGCTGCTGCGAGTCGACCGACGGCGGCACGCTGTCGGGCGGATCGAGATATTCGGCCGGCGGCACGTCATATCCCCAGCGTTGCAGGGTGGCGCGGATATACGGCCCGCTCGTGTCCGGTCGTTGCCAGGGCGCGCGGGCGGCATGCGGCGGCGTGTGATCGTAGCCGACGATGACGACACCGATGCGCGGCCGCTTCGTCACGGCTATTTCGCGCACGCCCGCTGCAATCAGTGCGATCTGGCGCTCGGCGTTCACCCGTTCGCCTTTCGCCAGCAATACGTCGCCTTTCCTGTATTCGCTGCCGGGTGCGATCACGTGGTCGCCGCGCGCGATCGGCGCCTTCAGCCGCAGGACGGACCGGGCGCCCTGGCTGGCGAGCGGATGACCGGATTTCGGTGCGATCGCGTCGGCGTTGTTCGGCAACGGGAAATACGCGGGGATATCGACGGTGCACCGCGCGTTGATCGCACGATCTACCGAACCGCCCGGGGGCGACGTGAGCATGCGCCAGCCGAGTGAGGCGTCGAGCTCGACGGGCGTACGCTGCGTTGCAGCGGCCGTATCGGACGCGCACAGCGCATAACCTTCCGATGCGGCGAGCGCAATGGCGGGGACGTTGTCGGGCGCAATCACGTCGGCCGCGGCGACGCGTGATACGGCATCGTCGATCGAGACGATTTCGCTTTGCATCGCACCCGGGGCGGCGCGTCGACACTGCTCATAGGCTTGCCTGAGCCACGCGGGATAGCGGGCGGGTATGCTCATCGAATTCCTTGTCGTGACGCTTCGGGGCGCACTGTCGTCAGACGCTGGCGGCCCGCGCCGCTCTCCCGGCGCGTCGTCGAAGCCAACTGTTTTGCGAAGCGGTATTGGACGATTCATCGGGCCGTGGCGTAACTGTCAGGTGTGTCAGGAGATTGTTGGCCGGGAACGCGCATCCACCCGCGTCTGAGCGGACTTTCCGCCGACGATTGGATGACGCGAGGCAACGGATGTGCCGGTCGAACGGAACGGTCGCCCGATACGGCAGTCATAAATTTTTTCGCAAGGAGCGGTGGATGGCATCGAGTCAGACTACGGTCGATTTCCTCGTCGAGCAGATGGCGGCGGCCGGCACGGTATCGGCCCGCAAGATGTTCGGCGAATACGGTATTTATTGCGACGGCAGGATGGTCGCGCTCGTGTGCGACGATCGCCTGTTCGTCAAGCCGACGCCGGAAGGCCGAGCGTTTCTCGGCGCGTGCGAAGAAGGCCCGCCGTATCCGGCGGCGAAGCCGCACTTCGTCATCGCCGGCGATCGCTGGGACGACCGCGAATGGCTGTCGGCGCTGATCCGGATCACCGCCGCGCAGCTGCCGGTGCCGGTGAAGCGGAGCCGATAGCGCCGATGCGGCTCATGCAACGTCGCGTCACGCCGCGCAGGGCGCAGGCGTATTCTGTGACACATGCGCGCGACCATCGCGGGCCTGGCGGGAGCACAAGAATGGAGACATCCGGACATCCGCGCGGTACGGGGCGTACCCGTCGCGCCTGGCACGCGCTCGTCGCGGCCCTTTGTGTCGGCTGGAGTGCGCTGTCGTTCGGTGCGGAAGGCGCGGGCGGGGCGGCCGCGCTGCTCGACCGCTACCGCAGCCTCGGCGCGCAACTGAAGGACAACGCGTTTCACCGGCCGCTCTATCTCGAGTCGGCCGAGGCGTCGTCGTCGCTGAAGGGCGACATCTATGCGGTGGTCGACTATCCGTTCGCGGTCGTGAGCGGCCAGCTCAACGATGCCGCGCAAGGCCCCGCGAACTGGTGCGCGGTGCTGATCCTGCACCTGAACACGAAGTATTGTCACGCGTCGAGCAGCGGCAACGGCCCGGTGCTCGACGTGAACCTCGGCCGCAAGATCCAGCAGAAGCTGTCGGACACCTATCGCGTGCAGTTCCGCTACCGCGTGGCCGCCGCGACACCCGACTACTTCCAGGTCGACCTGACCGCCGACAGCGGCCCGATGGGCACGAAGGACTACCGGATCGCGCTGGAGGCCGTGCCGGTCGGCGCATCGCGCACGTTCCTGCACCTCACGTATTCGTACGGCTTCGGCACGGTCGGGCGCATGGCGATGAAGACCTACCTCGCGACGGTCGGCAGCGACAAGGTCGGGTTTACGTCCGCGAGCGGCGCATCGGCCGCGCAGCCGCAGTACATCGGCGGCGTGCGCGGGCTGCTGGAGCGCAACACGATGCGCTATTACCTCGCGATCGACACGTATCTCGCGACGCTCGACAAGCCGCTCGACCAGCGCCTCGCGCGCTGGTTCGACGCCACCGAGCAGTATCCGCAGCAACTGCACGAAGTGGAAAAGAGCGCGTATCTGCAGATGAAAACGCAGGAGGTCCAGCGGCAGCAGGCGGCGCGATAGGCTGCGCCGTTCGCTGTTTTGCCGCTCAGTTCGACGCGCCGCCGACCGTGCGGATGCTGTGCCACTGCCCCTGCTCGACGCGGAACAGCGTATAGGGCGGCTTGATCAGGTCGCCGCGCTCGTCGAACGAGATCTTCCCGGTCACGCCGGTGACCGACACGCCGGGCAGGCTCGCGACGATCTTGCCGCGATCGAGCGAATCGGCCTTGCGGACGGCGGCGATCATCGCGAGCGCCGCGTCGTACGCGAACGGCGCATAGAGCTCGACATCCTGGTTGAAGCGCGCCTTGTAGCGCTGCGCGAACGCCACGGCCGACGGCAGCTTGTCGAGCGCCGGCCCCGGCTCGAGATCCTGCGTGCCTTCGCCCGCGTTGCCGGCGATCTTCAGGAATGCGTTGCTTTTCAGCGCGCCGGCCCCGAACAGCTGCGCGCGGATGCCGAGCGAGCGCATCTGCTTCACGAGCATCGCGCCCTGTTCGTCGAGCCCGCCGAAGAACAGCAGGTCGACGTTGTTGCTCTTCATCGTCGTCAGGATCGCGCGGAAATCGACGGCCTTGTCGTTCGTGTATTCGCGGCTGACGATGCTGCCGTGCGCGTCCTTCACGCCTTTCTCGAACGCGTCGGCGAGGCCCTGGCCGAAGGCGGTGCGATCGTCGATGATGCCGATCCGCTTCGCCTTCAGCTGCTCGACCGCGAAGCGGCCGGCCACCACGCCGCCGACGCCGTCGTGCCCCATCGTGCGGAACACGTTCTTGAAGCCCTGCATCGTCAGTTGCGGATTGGTCGAGCCCGGCGTGATCATCGCGACGTTCGCCTGCTTGTAGACGGCCGACGCGGGAATGCTGCAGCCCGAGTTGTAATGGCCGACCACGCCGACCACGCCGTCGTCGACGAGCTTCTGCGCGACCTGGATCGCGATGCGCGGATCGGCCTGGTCGTCCTGAACGTCGAGCACGAAACGCACGGGCTTGCCGCCGATGGTCGGGTGCTTCGCGTTCTCCTCGTCGAGCGCGAGCTGCGCACCGTATTGCAGATCCTTGCCGACCCGCGCGACGGGCCCCGTCAGCGGGCCGGCGAAGCCGATCTTGACGGTTTCCGGGTCCGCGGCCTGCGCGGATGCGGCAACCGCGCCGATCGAGCAGACGGTCAGCCATACGAGCCAGTTACGACGATTCATGGTGCCTCTCCTTGCAGTGGTTGAAGTTGCGGTGCGCGTCAGAATCGCGCGGCCCGGTATGGCGTGAGGTCCAGCGGCGGTGCGCGCTGGGCGACGAGGTCGGCGACGATCCGCCCGGTGATGCCGGCGAGCGTCACGCCGAGATGCTGATGACCGAATGCGTGGATCACGCGTGTGCTGTGCTGCGCGCGGCCGATGACGGGCACGCCGTCCGGCAGCGTCGGCCGGAAGCCGAGCCAGCTGCGTGTCGGCTCGCCGAGCGACGGCAGCGCTTCGCGCGCCGAGCGCGTGAGCAGCGCGACGAGCGAGCGGTTCATCGGGGCGTCGAAGCCGCCGAGTTCGACGGTGCCGGCCGCGCGTAACCCTTCGTCGAGCGGCGTCATGTAAAAGCCGCGCTCGGCCCAGCCGACCGGGCGCGTGACGACCTGTTCGCGCGCGTCGAACTGCACGTGATAGCCGCGCTCGGTGTCGAGCGGCACTGCATCGCCGCAGGCGGCCGCGAATTCCCGCGAGCGGGCGCCCGCGGCAATGACGACGTGATCGAAGGGCCGTGCCGCGCCGCCCGCATGCACGTTCACGCCCAGGTTGACCGGCTCGATCCGCTCGACGCGCTCGCGTTCGAGCGTCGCGCCGCCGGTGGCCAGATGCGCGAACAGTTCGGCGAGGAACCCGTGCGGATCGGAGAAATGCCAGCTGCCGTCGAACAGCACGCCGCGCGAGAAGATCGGCGCGAGCGCGGGTTCGAGCCGGCGGATCGCGCTCGCGTCGAGCGTCTCGAACGGCACGCCGAGCCGGCGGCGCAGCGCGAGCGACGGCTGCGCGGCATCGAACGACGCCTGCCGCGCATACAGGTACAGGCATTCGCGCGGCCGCACGAACGCCGCGAGCCGCGTGGTGGCGAGCAGCGGCGCGTAGCCGTCGGCGGCGCGCGACAGCAGCGCGGCCAGCGCGCTCGCGCTGCGTGCGTGGCGCGCGGGCGTCGAGTCGAGCAGGAAGCGCGCGAGCCACGGCGCGCCGCGCAGCAGGTACGGCCAGCGGATGCGCAGCGGGCTGTCGGCGGCGAACAGGAAGTGCGGCATGTCGCGGAACACGGACGGGCCGTTCACTGGCACGCAGCCGTACGGCGCGAACGTCGCGGCATTGCCGAACGACGCGCCCTGGCCGACGCCGGCCGGATCGAACAGCGTCACGCGATGCCCGTCGCGCTGCAGCCACGCCGCCGCGCCGAGCCCGATGAAGCCTGCACCCACGATGGCGACGTTCGCCATGACGCATCCCCTCCGGCACACATGATTCACACAAAGTTGAGATAAAGAATCACACAGTAAATTTTTGTGTGCAATCAAAATGAGATTGTGTGGCGCTAGTGTTTACCCGATTTCAACCGCCTGATTCCATAGACTTTTCGGCTGACGTTTGACGGGGAGGGGATGTCATATACAATCGCTGGGCAAGCCAAAATGGCAGACAAACGCTTTTTGTGTGGTCACAGGCGACAAATGGCATCAGACAAACTTTCCGGCGAACGCGACAGCGGTGCGCCGGTGCAGGCGAAGCGGCCGACTTATGTCGAGGTATCGAGCTCGATCGAGGAGGAGATCCGCAACGGCACGTATCCGCCGGGCAGCCGCCTGCCGCCTCAGCGCCAGCTCGCGACCGAGCTCGGCATCAACGTGTCGACCGTATCGCGCGCCTACAAGGAACTGCAGCTGCGCGGCCTCGTGATCGGCAGCAAGCGCCGCGGCTCGCTCGTCACCGGCGGCGCGATGCCGAGCATCGAGCCGGCCCGCGCGTCGCTCGCGGCCGGCAACGGCGTGATCGACCTGACCGTGAACCGCCCGGCGACCGGCGAATTTCTCGCATGCCTCGCGCAGACGTTCGGCACGCTGCCGAACGACCCGCGTTTTGCCGCGTTGCAGGAATACCAGCCGCCGCAGGGGCCCGACTGGGCGCGCGCGGCCGGCGCGCAGTGGCTCGCCGCGCCCGGCTTCGCGCCGTCGCGCGACCAGGTGGTCGTCACGAGCGGCGCGCAGCACGGGCTGTACGCGGTGCTGAACAGCCTGATCGGCACCGACGGCGTGATCGTCGCCGATCGCCTCACGTATTACGGGCTCAAGGCGCTTGCGCCGGTGTTCCAGTTCGAGATCGTCAGCGCGCCGGCCGACGACGACGGCCTGCTGCCCGACGAGATCGAGCGGATCTGCCAGCGCATGCCGGTCAAGGCGATCTTCGTCGTGCCGAACCTGCAGAACCCGACCGTCACGACGATGAGCCTCGCGCGCCGGATGGCGCTCGTCGACATCGCGCGGCGCCATCACGTGACGATCATCGAGGACGACGTGTACGGCCCGCTCGTGCGCGACCGGCTGCCGGCGATCGCGGGGCTGTGCCCCGAGCTGACGTTCCATATCGGCGCGACGTCGAAGATCCTTGCGCCGGGGCTGCGCCTCGGCTACCTGAGCTGCCCGCGCGACAGCGTGGCGTTGTGCGCGGAAGCGGTGCGCACGACTGCATGGATGCCGGCGCCGACGTCGATGCTGATCGCGACGGTATGGATCGAGGACGGCACCGCCGAGCGGATCATGAGCGCGCAACTCGCGGAGATCCGCGCGCGCGTCGATCTCGCGCGGAACTGCTGCCGGCCGGGCAACTGAAATCCGACCCGGCCTGCATGTTCGTGTGGCTGCGGCTGCCGCCGCCGTGGCGCGCGGACGATTTCGCTGCGAACGCGAAGGCGCGCGGCGTGATCGTGATGCCGTCGTCGACGTTCGCGGTCGATCGCGCGGAGATCGAGCACGGCGTGCGCATCAACCTCGCGTGCCCGGCCACGCGCGACGAGCTCGTCAACGGGCTGCGGATTCTGTCCGGCACGCTGAAGGACCGGCCGCGCGCGCTGTTCGGTTCGATCTGACGGCGGCCGCTCAGTCGAGCAAACCGGCGACGACGTCGACGATCCGCTGCAGCAGCGCTTCGTCGTAAGGCAGCCACGGCACCGCGCGCAGCGGCGACGGCGGTGGCTCGATCGCGGCATCGACGGGTTCGCCGTCGCGCGTCACGCGGCCGGTCGCGCAATGCACCGACCACGCGCCGACGCGCACGTGGCGTTCGTCGATCGTCAGCTTCCCTTGGGCGATCGGCTCGGCGAACACGAGCGACAGCACGTGCTTGCGATGCCGCGCCATCACGCCCAGCGGTAAATCGGACAAACGGTTCAGGCGCTGCCAGCGTTCGGTTTCGACTTCATGCCGGCGCACCGGGTCGGCCGACAGCGCGCCGTTCGCCGCGCGCGTCGCATCGTCGTCGAGCGCGAACGCGGACACGCTGACGAGGAGATCCACCGCGCGCGCCACTTCCGAGAACACGACGCGATCGATCTCGCCGATCGGCAGCGGCACCCAGCGCCGTTCGCGGCGGCGTTCGAAGTGCAGGCGGCGCGACGTGCCGTGGGTTTCCGAACCGGGATAGAGGCGTGCATCGACGAGGAAGGTCGCACACACGTCGCCGAACTCGCGCACGAGCCCGTCGTCGTACGCGCGGATCGACCAGCCTTCGCGGCGCGCGACGCCGAGCAACGGCCGGCTCGACAGCACGTGGCCTTCGAACATCGCGGAATCGCTCGCCACCGCGTCGCTTTCCGCCGGCACGTAGAACTCCCGGAATGCCTGCCGGACCGGTTGCCGGAGCGCGCGGCCGACGATTGCGCGCTGCCATGCGAGCCGCTCGTCCGCGTCGGCCAGCAGCGGGTGCCATAGCCGGATTTCGCTGTCGTCGGCGATGTCGCACGCGCGCCCGGCTGCATCGCGCAGCACGACCTTGCCTTTCGCGATGTCCGGCATGAACGACTGCACCGATCCATCGCTGCCGCGCGCGTGCCAGATCATCCGCGCGGAGAACGCGGCGCCGGCCGGCGCATCGACGAGCCGCTCGCGCCATTCGACACGGGCGAGCGTCATCGGCCGCCAGAAGCCGGATTCCATGCACGCGGCGAGCGTGGCGAGCTGCTTCTTGTCGGGTTTCGCGTCGAGCGTCATGCGCAGCGCGGTGTGCGGACGCTCGCCGAGCGCGCGTTCGGCCGGTTTCAGGTTGCGCGCGAGCTTCTTCTGCACGCCGGCATGGCGCACGGCGGCCAGCGCGTCGCGCAGCGCGCGCACGCTCTCGGGCGTGGGGATCGTTTCGACCGCGTGGCCGAGCGCGATCGCGAGCGATTGCGACGGCGCCGTCTTCGCGGCCGTCGGCGCGACGCACACGCCGGTCAGCAGCGGCCCGATCAGCGGACGCAGCCATGCTTCGTCGCGATAGGCGGCCACGCGCGCCGCGCGCGCGACGACCTGCGCGTCGTCGGTCGTGAACGCGCGATCGGCCTCGTACGGAACGGCGCCGGCATGGAGCGCCGCGATCTGCCGCGCGGCCTCGGCCAGCGCGTCGCGTGCGAAGTCGACATACGCGGCGTCTTCCGCGAGCGTGGCCGCCGGATCGCTGAAGTCGATCCACAGCCGCTTCGGCGCGAAATAGCCGTCGTTCGTCGCGGCCAGCGCGAGCAGCGCGGCCGGCCCGAGCTCGGGCAGCACGTCGAGTTCGCGCACGCGAAACGGCGAATCCGCGAGTGCTTTTGCATATGCCGCGTGCCGCGCCGAGAAGTCGCGGCGGCCGGCGAACCAGTCCAGCGCATAGGCGCCGTAGGCGGACGCGGCGCGCATGCCGCCCTCCCCGGGTTCCCCGGCGATGCGGGCGAGCTCGGCCTGCAGCGCCGGCGACGGCAGCGCGTCGAGACAGGGCAGTTCTTCCAGCGCGCGCGTCCATTCGCCGGGCGGGATGTCGCGGAACAGTTCGAGCGCGGCATCGGCGTCGACGAGCGGCGCGGGGCCGAGCGCATCGATCTGCCCGCGCAGCCAGCGCGCGAATTCGGCGCGCGGATCGTCGTACGCAAAATCGGGCAGCCTGATCGTGTACTCGGTGCGCCGCAGCGCCGGCCAGACCGCGCCGAGCGCATGTGCGTCGAGCGTCGACAGGTCGATCGGCGAGGCGGACGACGGCGAGCGATCGGCAACGCCGGTCAGCCGCGCGATGAGCAGGGCGGCGAGCGCGCGGTCAGTCATGCGGCGTCTCCCGGTTCGCGCCGCGCCCGGCCGTGGCCGCGCACGGGCCGCCAGCGCGGCCGGCCGCTTCGGTCTGGCGCGATTTCCGTACTTTTCGGGCGGCGCGGATGGTGCCGCCGAGGGCGAATGCCCGTTCGATCCTGTGCTGCATGGGCTGACTCCGGAAGTGAAAACCGTGCGGTCGCACAGTATTGCACCCCGATCAAAACAGTCTGGAGAAAGGCTTCCAGCCGCACAGCCATTTCATAAGACGTACAGTTTTCCCGCCATGCGCGATGCGCGCCGAACTGTACTCTTGTTCGCATGATCGATGTGTGTACTCTGCGCCAACTGTTCTGCTTTTAAGATTCCATCATCAAGTGCACAGTGCCGCAGATCCAGCCGTTCCGGAACCCTGCCGGCGCATCTTCAAGAGAGAGCCAGTGCGATGGAAAAGGCAAAACCGGAGGGAAAAATCAGGAATCACGACGGCCCGGCCGGCGGGCGAAACACGTGCGTATCGGACGCACGAGACATGGCGGCGCGGCTGCGCGCGCTGGCGGGAGGCGCACAATGAAACTCTATGAAAAACTCGCGGACGATATCGAGCGCCTGATCCGCCAGGGCGTGTACCGGCACGGCGACCGGATTCCGTCGGTGCGCCAGGCCAGCCAGCAACACCGGATCAGCATCACGACCGTGCTGCATGCGTACCTGCTGCTCGAAAGCCGCGGTCTGCTCGAAAGCCGGCCGCAGTCGGGCTATTTCGTGAACCTGCGGCGCGACGACGGCCATGCGCCGGTGCGCGAACTGCGGCCGTCGAAGCCGATCGCGATTTCGTCGTCGGTGGACGTGAGCCGGCTCGTGCTGTCGACGCTGCGCTCGATCGGCACGGACGACGCGGTGCCGCTCGGCTCGCCGTATCCGGACCCGAGCCTGTTCCCGTTCGAGAAGCTGAACCGGTACGCGTACGCGGCCGGGCGGGACAAGTCGCTGTGGGGCGTGACGGACGGGCTGCCGCCCGGCCATCCGCGGCTGATCCGGCAGATCGCGCGCCGCTACCTGGAAAACGGGATGTCGGTGGACCCAAACGAGATCATCGTGACGGTTGGCGCGACGGAGGCGATCAACCTGTGTCTGCAGGCGGTCGCGAAGCCGGGCGACACGATCGCGGTGGAATCGCCGACGTTCTACGCGATGCTGCACGCGATCGAGCGGATGGGGATGAAGGCGATCGAGGTCGCGACGCATCCGGAATACGGGATCGACATCGCGGCGCTGGCGGCGATCGCGAAGTCGCAGCCGATCGCCGCGTGCATGGTGATGCCGAACTTCCAGAACCCGCTCGGTTTCCAGATGCCCGACGAGCGCAAGCGCGAACTGGTTGAGTTCGCAACGAAGGCCGGCATGCCGGTCATCGAGAACGGCGTGTACAACGAGCTGTATTTCGGCGATACGCATCCGAGCTCGCTGAAGTCGTATGACCGGAACGGGATCGTGCTGCATTGTTCGTCGTTCTCGAAGAGCCTGACCGCCGCGTACCGGATCGGCTGGGCATTGCCGGGCCGCTATCGCGATCAGGTCGAGAAGCTGAAATTCCTGAATACGCTCGCGACGCCGTCGTTGCCGCAGCTCGCGATCGCGGAGTTTCTCGAGCGCGATGGTTACGAGCATCACCTGCGGCGCTTGCGCAAGGCGTATGCGCAACAGGCGAACCTGATGCGTGCGATGGTGTCGCGGTTCTTTCCGGAGGGCACGCGCATTTCGAGCCCGGCGGGCGGGTACGTGCTGTGGGTCGAACTGCCTGCGCAGGTCGATGCGATGCGGTTGTATCAGCTCGCGCTGGAGCAGGGGATCACGATCGGCCCCGGCTACATGTTCTCGATTACCGAGAGCTACCGGAACTTCATCCGGCTGAACTACAGCAGCCCGTGGTCGCCGGAGATCGAGCAGGCTGTGATTACGGTCGGGAAACTGGCCGCGGCGTGCATGAAGTGACGGAGGGGTGTCGCTGCTTGCGGGTCAATGACGAAGCCGGCCTCGGGCCGGCTTTGTTTTTGGGTTTTCAGGGGCAGGGGAGGCCCGAGACCGTTTGTTCGCGTCCGGCCAGTTACAGTCCTGCCGCACAGAAGCGGTCATGGCGGGTCATATGCGCCGTTTGGCCACGTCTGCGTCAGCAGCCCATGCTCTACGGATGGAAGGTTTCGCCGCGGTTCAGCATGTCGACGAATTCCTTGATTTTACGCGCCCTCGTTTCCGGCTTTTTGGCATTCTGTACCCGGTACAGGATGGCATAGCGGTTGCGGCTGTTCAGTGTCGCAAAGAACTTCCTGGCTCGCGGATTGGCGTCCAGAGCCGCTTGCAGGTCGTCCGGCACTGTCGAATTGCTGGCCGACGTGTAAGCCGCCGCCCAGCGGCCATCCTTTTTGGCCTTCTCGATTTCGCCCATGCCGGGCGGGCGCATTCTGCCTGCGGCGATCAGCGCTTCAGCCCTGTCCGTGTTGAGTTTGGACCAGATGCTTTTGGCCGAGCGTGGCGTGAAGCGTTGTAACCAGTATTGCTCGCTCTCGGCCTTTTTTTGACCATCGATCCAGCCATGGCAGAGGGCGCTTTCCAGGGCCTGTACGTAGGTTATGGTTCGCTGTTCGGTGCCTTTTTTCGCCAGTCGCAGCCATGCTTCGGTCGAGGTGTTGCCGTTTTGCTCCAACCAGTTTTCCCATTCGGCCTGACTGGTCAAGGTGAGAGCGCATTCGGTCATGTCGCTATCCTGAATGGTCGAGTACATGTGCGGGGAAGGCGTCGGCAGTCTAACAGCGTTCATACGGGCATCCACGTCCGTGCTGCGACCGTCGTCGGTCGATCCGTCGATTCGACAGGGTCCGATCTATCGTCGACAATCTGTACGAGGTTGAGCCGCAATCTTCTTACCCGCGTATTGCTGGAACGTTCCGCCGTTTGCCGAAATCGTCGAACCCGTTCATCGGAAACCGCCATGCAGCGTCCGAAAACTTCTTTCATTCTGTCGGCTGTCGATCCGGATCTACTGTACCCGTGGCTCGAGGTGCGTTTCGAAACCGACGACCTCGATACGCTGCGCCATATCCTCGAACTCGATGCGGCCAGGGACGCGGATTTCGAACGCGTGTATCTCCTGACACCGGCAGAGGTTGCCGTCGTGTGTCATGCCTTCGGGATCGGGTTCGAACACGGTTCGCGTGAAGCCTTTCTCTTCAAACATGTCGATACCGGGGTTCGCATCCCGTACCTTGTTCATACCGGCTACGAGCTGGCTTTGATGGTGCAGGGACGGAAGCCTTTCGGGTTCATCGACTTCGACAGCGACAGTCCGCGTTCAGTCAAACTGAAGGAGAAATTCGACGCATATGTCGCTCAGGGCGTCCTGCATTCGCAGGAATTCATCTTCGATGCCGCCGCGCGCCCGGGCCGTCGTATCGGGCAAATCCTCTATACGCGCAAAGGCGAGGAATGGCGCCTCCCTGCGCTGGAATTCATCCGGCAGAACATCAACCGGCACGGTGACGGCTGCGAGAACATGGAGCGCCTGGAAGGCGCGTTGCTCGGTTACGAGAAATGGCAGAACGATTGGTGGATCGACCACCTCGCGCAAAGCGGTATCAGCCTGTACGGCGCATCCAGTATCGTCAAGGTGGACAGGACGCAATACGACTGGCTCGTTCATGCGGGGTTCCGGGCGCTTCCTCCTGTCGATGCGCCGACATTCACGCTCCATTCGTCGCAGTGGTTCGATGAGGAAGCGATGCAGGCGGCCATGCGGGACGACCCGACGATCGAAGCGTTCGTTCAGTTCAACGTCGGGCTGGTTCACATCATGCACGCGGCCGATTTTCGGACCGGGGGGCCTTACGAGATCCCGGCGTCGCTGATTCCGACGATCAACCGCCATCTCTTGCGCGCGGTGCGGGTCTTGATTCAACGAGGCGACGGCTCGGCACCTGTTGCTCGACAAGGATGAGTCAAGCCGCGCCAGTGTGCCGACGCATCGTCACGATCGACATGGAAGCGACTGTTGAGGCAATGCATCGGGATGCGGCAGGGTTTCCGGGCTTGGTGTTGTAAGGCGAGTCGCAGGTACCGCAACATTACTGGCGTTCCGTGTTCAGGTTGATGTTTGTATCGTCCTCGTCGCTTCCTGGTTCTTCTACCCGGAAGCGTGCAGAAAAATAGATTGCAGATCCCAACCGCTGCTGAAGGGAGGCAACCCGATGAAACTTCAAGCGGGCTACAAACGAACGTTTCAGTACGTGCAAAACAACGCGCATGGCCTCACGTACGACGTTGGATTTCACGTGTATCAGCGGAACGACGGGACATTCATACTCGGCTACGAAGTCGTACAAGCGGCGACCCATTGTCGATTCGGAAGCGGGGCCAGCAGGCTGGACTTCGAGGGAACACACGAAGAAGCGTACGTCTACGCGCGCGCGTGGCTGGAACAGATGATCGATAACCGGCCGGACGTGCACGGTGCGGCCCGGGGCAGCGTCATGCGAACGGGCGAACGTGCCGGCTATCGGATTGTCGAATGGGCTGACGGCACGGACGGGGATCTCGAGAACCTGGTTCTGCGTTGTCCCGAACTCGTGGTCGGGCGGCATGTTGCAATCGCGAGCTGTGACAGCGGCCCGTATACGCCGACCGTTGAGGAGCTTGCGGCGGGTTGGTCACGAATCGGCAATCTCGCGGTCAGCCCGTTGGTCGAGACGACATCGCAACTTCCCATGCCCGGTTTTGACGAGTGGTATGTGTACGACAGGCCTGACAGCTTCGAGCCCCACGCAAACTTCGTGAATCGCCTGGGCTTCAGTCCGCTCAACGTCGACGATGCGTACACGGATGCGTTCTGGCGGCAGGTCGTCAAGCTGGCGCCGCTGCACGTGCTCGGGGCGGGCACACCCGGTTTGTTCCTGGTTACGCGCGACCCTGCGCTTTTCCAGGCCGCGCTTCAAGATGTCCGGCCCTGATGGCGACGCCTGCCAAGGCTCGGCCATGGTTACGCTGCCTTTGGCCGTGCCGGGGTTGGGGGAACAAGCAACCATTCATGCGCGAGGGCCGCGTGCGGTAACGGGTCCAGGGGGTTAATCAAAATAAGGCTCCAATACCCCCTCGATCCAGTCCATGAAAGCCCGGACCCGTGGTGACAGATTTCGCCGATGGGCGACGACGAGCGATGCGGTGAGCGGCTCGGGACGCAGGTCGGGCAGCACCTCCACGAGCGCACCGCTTGCGACGTGATGCGCGAGCGTCGGATATCCCGCCTGGATCAACCCGAGGCCCGCAAGCCCGGCGGCATGATAGGTCTGCACACTGTTGACTTGTATCGCGCTTGGCAACGGCAGCGATGCATAACCGTCGCCGTCCGGATATTCCCATCCGGCATGCCTGGCGCCGAGTGTCAGCGAGTAGTGGACCATCCGGTGTCCTTGCGTGCGCAGATCGTCGAGCGTGCGCGGTATGCCGTGCCGCGCCAGGTAGCTCGGGCTCGCCGCATTGGTCATGCGCAGTTTTCCGAGCGGCCGGGCGATCAGCGTCTCGTCGACGATCGGCCCCAGCCGGATCACGCAATCGAATCCTTCCTGGACGAGATCGACGCGCCGATCGTTGCTGGACAGTTCCAGCTCCAGCTCGGGATACGCGGCCATCAGTTGCGGCAGGGCGGGAATCACGACGCTTCGCGCCAGTTCGGTCGGCATGTCGACGCGCAACCTTCCCCGCAGCGGTGTGCCGTTACCCGAGAACATCGATTGCAATTCCTGCACTTCGGCGAGCAGGTCGCGTGCGCGCGAATAAAAGGCGCGTCCGTCTTCGGTCAGCTGCACACGCCTCGTGGTCCGGTGCAGGAGCGCAACCCCCACGTCCCGCTCAAGTTCACGGATCACCATTGACACACGTCCCTTCTGAATGCCGAGGCTTTCGGCCGCGCGGGTGAAGCTCGTCATTTCGGCGACACGGGCAAAGATCAAAAGTGCGTCAAGGTTTTGCATTGTTCACCCAGGGAGTAACAGAACGTTCAATTTGTCATCGTTTATAACCCAGTTGTGGGTCGGTAGAGTGGCTTCCCATGTCGTCCGCAGCGGACGACCTGAACGAAAGGGCCACCCATGACACTGCACACCTCTCCGATCAACACGGTCGTCGTCTACCACTCCGGCCATGGGCATACCGCGCGTATGGCAAGCGCCGTCGCCGAAGGCGCCGACGCCGTACTCGTCGCAATCGACGCCGACGGAAACATTGCAGCGGATGCCTGGGATACGCTCGCCGGCGCGGATGCGATCCTGCTCGGCTCGCCGACCTACATGGGCGGCCCGAGCTGGCAGTTCAAGAAGTTTGCCGACGCTTCGTCGAAGGCCTGGTTCGAAGGCGGATGGCGGAACAAGATCTTTGGCGGCTTCACCAACAGCGCAAGTATCAACGGCGACAAGCTCAACACGCTCGAATACTTCTTCCTGCTCGCCGGCCAGCACGGCGGCATCTGGGTCAGCATGGACATCAAGCCGGCGAACGTGAAAGCCTCGGTGCGCGACGACCTGAATCGCATGGGCTCCTATATCGCGCCGATGGCGCAAACGCCGGCCGATGCGTCGCCGGAAGAAATGTCGCCAGGGGACCTCGAAACGGCACGCCGCTACGGCGCGCGTGTCGCGATGATCGCGGGGCAGTTTCGATCGGGAAAATCTCGAAGCAGCTGAAATGCTGACGCGCGGGACGCCACGAACCGGGCACGACCGCATTCATCCGGTCAATTCAGAAGGGAACTGCCATGAAATACAAGCAACTTGGCCGCACCGGCCTGTACGTCTCCGAGTTGTGCCTCGGCACGATGACGCTGGGCGGCAATGCCGACGCCGGCATGTGGAAGGCGATCGGCGCGGTCGGTCAGGACGAGGCGAACCAGCTGATCGCCCGCGCGCTTGCCGACGGAATCAATTTCATCGATACCGCCGACGTTTACTCCTTTGGCCAGTCTGAACGGCTCGTCGGGCAGGCGCTCAGAGACATCGGCGTACCGCGCAGCGAGATCGTGCTGGCGACCAAGACGGCCGGTGCGATGGGCCCGAACCCCAACGACCAGGGTGCGTCGCGCGGCCACATCATGGATTCGGTGCAGAGAAGCCTGGAACGGCTCCAGGTCGACCATATCGACCTGTACCAGATTCACGCCAGCGATCCTGTCACGCCGATCGAAGAGACGCTGCGCGCCCTCGACGATCTCACGCGGCAGGGGCTGGTCCGTCACGTCGGCGTTTCGAATTGGCGCGCTGGCAAGATCGGCAAGGCGCTCGGGCTGAGTGCGGCGCTTCACGCGACGCGCTTCGAGACGCTCCAGGCCTACTATTCGATCGCCGGACGCGACGTCGAGCGCGAACTGGTGCCGCTCGTTGTCGAGGAGCAGATGGGGCTGCTCGTCTGGTCGCCGCTCGCCGGCGGATTGCTGTCGGGGAAGTTTGGTCCCGGTACGTCGACCGACGACGGTTCGCGGCGCAGCCATTTCGATTTTCCGCCGGTCGATCTCGATCGAGCCTGGCCGTGCGTTGCAGAGATGCGCACGATCGCCGATGCGCACGATGTGTCGGTTGCCCGGATCGCGCTCGCGTGGTTACTCGCCAAGCCGCACGTCACGAGCGTCATCGTCGGCGCCAAACGGGTCGAACAGCTCGAAGACAATCTCGGCGCGGTCGATGTCGTCCTGACCGAGAACGAGCTTGCGCGTCTGGATGCCGTGAGTGCTTTGCTCGCTAGCTACCCAGGCTGGATGATCGCGCGTCAGGAGGCTGGCAGGCGCCCGCAACCTTTCCGGCGCGTCGCGTCGGAATAGAACCGGCTACCGCACGTCGATCCTGCCGAAGAGGGTCGTTGAAAATCACCGCCCCGCGTTGCATTGCGTGTGCCCGCTACGAAAGAGAGATCGATATGCCAAAAGGTTATCTGGTCGCACATGTCAGCGTTTCCGACCCCATCGCCTATGCCGCCTATGCAAAAGCCGCGGGTGATGCAATCCAGGCTTTCGGCCCCAGGGTCATGGCGGCCTGGGGCAGTATGAGAACCTCGAAGGCGAGGCCCATGAGCGGCATGTGGTCCTCGAGTTTGATTCGTTCGCCGAGGCCAGGAGGTTCTATGGGAGCCCCGAATACCAGACGGCCAAGGCGCTCCGCGCCGGGGCGGCGACCGGGACCTTCGTCATTCTCGAGGGCGCGTCATGACGCCGACCGCGGCGCGCTCGAACGCGTGACCCGTCGCTTCGATCTCGCGCCGGGCGTTTTCACGCATCGCGGTCGTCCTTGGTCGGCGGCGACGCAGTTTGCGAAAGCGGGCATCCGGGTTGGTCGATACATGCTTGCGGTGCTCGACTACTCGGTCGAACGTTCCGGCCCATGCGGCCGGGCGAGCGACGGTTTGACGATGATCTTGCCGATAACCTGGCCAGTTTCCTGAGCCTGATGGGCTTCAACGATGGCGTCGAGCGCGACTTGCATGCCGATGGTCGGGACATAGGCGCCGTCCTCGAGACATTGGCCAATCGCTGAAACGGCTGCGGATTTTGCGGCCGCCGGGACGGTGTAGATATAGACGAACCGGAATGTGCAGCCTGCGATCATGGCCTCGAGCAGGGGAAGCGACACGTGATCCGCAGCGGTTCCGACGGCATAGGAACTGATGATGCCGCCGTTAGCCAGGCAACGCATATCGATTTCGAGGTTGTCCTGCAGGCTGACGTCCACGATACGATCGACTCCCCGCTGCTGCGTTGCCGACATCACGATCGCCGCCACATCCTGCAACCGTCGATTGATCACGAGGTCGGCGCCCGCGCGCCGCGCCGCGTCTGCCTGCCCGGGCGTTGAAACGGTCGTCGCGACCCACGCGCCGGCCCATTTGGCCAGCAGGATGGCTGCGGTTCCGACTGCGCCCGCGCCCCCCTGGACGAGTATCGCGCGACCCTTGATGTCGCCGTCCGCGAAGAGGCTGCGATGCGCCGTCAGTGCCGGAATGCCCAGGCAGGCGCCGACCTCGAACGAAACGTTGTCGGGCAGCAGAACGGCCTGTGCTTCCGGCACGACGGCATATTCCGCAGCCGTGCCGAAGGGGCGGCGATACTGCGCTTCGAACAGCCATACCCGTTCGCCGATTCGTGCGGGCGCAACGCCGGCGCCGACCGCGTCAATCACGCCGGCGCCGTCTTGATGCGGAATGACCATGGGGAATGCGGAGGGGCCGGAGAAGCCGGTACGCGCCTTGATATCGCTGGGATTCAGGCCGGACGCGTGAATTCGCACCCGGACTTCACCGGGGCCCGGTTGCGGAACCGGAAAATCGCCGAGCTTCAACACTTCCGCAGCGCTGCCCTGGCGTTCGTAATATGCGGCCTTCATCGATTGGATCCCTTGAGCAAGTCGGGTCGTCGGGTATCGACGACCGGTGCAGCCGAGTCGGGACTATCGAGGGTCGACCGTTTTTGCACAAGAAGGCACGTCTTTGATATATAGGGATAAAAAGTATCCTATTGGGAGTCGGCATGACATCTTCGGTGAGTACCTATCCGTGCTCGGTCGCCGCGACGGTCGACGTCGCGGGTGGAAAATGGAAACCCCTGGTCGTCCACTATCTGATGAGCGGCACCAAACGGTTCGGCGAATTGCGCCGCTTGATCGGAACGGTGACACAGCGTTCGTTGACGCTGCAGCTTCGCGAACTGGAGTCGGACGGCATCGTGACCCGCACGGTTTTCGCCGAGGTTCCGCCCCGTGTCGAATACTCGTTGACCGAATTCGGAAGAACGCTCGCCCCGGTGCTCGAGGCGATGAAGCAATGGGGCGACGCCTACATCGCGCGGCGCGAGCAATCCGCGTGTCGCTGACCGCGACCATGGACGTCCCGTCGTGGCGCACGCGGCTGTCCGTCAAGCGGCGTTAGCCGGCAGATATTTCCGGAAATCCGCGACGCGCCTGGTTTTTCCTCGCGGCCACATCAACCGCACCGCTCGAGATACTCGCAAAGAAAATCGATGAACACGCGCACCTTCGCCGACAGGTTCAACCGCTCCGGATAGACCGCGTAGATGTCCGACGGCGGCAACGACCAGTCCGCGAGCACTCTCGTCAGCGCGCCGGAATCGATGAACGGCTGCGCGTCCCACTCGGAGCGGACGAGCACGCCATGCCCGTCGATCGCCCAGCGCAGCGTCGCTTCGCCGTCGTTGCTGCTCATCACGCCATGCACCTTGACGAGTTCATGGCGCTTGCCCTTCGTGAAGTGCCACGTGCCGTACGCGGTGTCGTTCTCGCGCAGCACGATGCAGCGGTGGCTGCGCAGGTCGCCGGGCGCCTGGGGCACGCCGTGCGCTTTCAGATAAGCCGGCGCTGCGCAAACGAAGCGTCGGTTCGACGCCAGCTTGCGGCCCACCACGCGCTGATCGGGCAACTCGCCGAACCGGATGCCCACGTCGTATGCGAGTTCGGCCAGGCTCATCGGACGGTCGGTGAGTTCGAGCTGGATCTCGACCTCCGGGTGGCGATCGCGAAACGCGGACAGCGCCGGCACGATGTGGCGGCGCCCGAAGCCGAAGGTCGCGTTGACCTTCAGCAGGCCCTGCGGCTGGTTGCGGCTGCTCGACACCGTCCGTTCGAGTTCGTGCACCTGCTCCAGCAGCTTCGAACCGGTCGCGAGATACACCTCGCCCTCGTTGGTCATCGCCAGCCGCCGCGTGGTGCGGTTCAGCAGCTTCACGCCGAGGCGCCGCTCGATCTGGTTGAGCCGCGCGCTGACGGCGGGCGGCGTCACGCCGAGATCGCGCGCCAGCGCCGACAGGCTGCCGTGCGTCACGAGCCGCGCGAAGAATTCCAGGTCTGCGATCGGGTCCATCTTAAAGTTTTATTTAATAATGGGTTAAGCCAGCACGCATTTTAAGGCGTCACCCTCCAAATTACACTTGCCGAAACGTCCGGACCAGGGCGTTTCGCAAGAAAACCGGAGGAACGATGGGACAGACGCTTTACCGGAAGATCGTGGAGAGCCACACGGTTTTTCGCGTCGACGAGCAGCATGTCGTGCTCTACGCCGACCTGCACATCATGAACGAGTACACGAGCCCGCAGGCGTTCGCGGGGCTCGCGGAGAAGAACCTGCCGGTGCGCTGCCCGGAAAAGCAGATGGGCATCGTCGATCACGTGATCCCGACGCATCCCGTTCCGGTCGGCAAGCGCACGATCGTCATCGATGCGGCGGCCAGCCAGGCGGCGAACTTCACGCGCAATTGCCGCCAGCACGGCATTCACCTGTTCGACGTGCAGGATGCCGGGCAGGGCATCGAGCACGTCGTCGCGCCGGAGATCGGGCTGATCCGGCCCGGCATGGTCGTGCTGTGCGGCGACAGCCACACGACGACCTACGGCGCGCTGGGCGCGCTCGGTTTCGGGATCGGCACGTCGGAAGTCGAGCATGTGCTCGCGACGCAAACGCTGGTGTATCGCGTCGCGCGCGACATGCGCATCCGCGTCGACGGTACGCTGCCCGCCGGCACGACATCGAAGGATCTCGTCCTTTACATCATCTCGAAGATCGGCGCGCAGGGCGCGCGCGGCTTCGTCGTCGAATACGACGGGCCGGCGATCGATGCGCTGAGCGCCGAAGCGCGTATGACCCTGTGCAACATGACCGTGGAAGCCGGCGCGCGCGGCGCGCTGATCGCGCCCGACGACACGACGGTCGCATACGTGCGCGACCGCATCCGGGGCTTGCCCGCCGACACGATTGCCGAAGCAGCCGCGCAGTGGACGCAGCTGAAATCCGACGACGATGCGCGCTTCGACGTCACGCATCGCTTCGATGCCGCGGACGTCGCGCCATTCGTGACCTGGGGCACGAGCCCCGATCAGGCGATCGCGATCGATGCGCGCATTCCGGCGCTGTCGGCCGAGCCGCTCGAACGCGACAACGCGCGCAAGGCGCTCGACTACATGGGGCTCGACGCGGGGCAGGCGATCGATGGCCTCGCCGTCGACCACGTGTTCATCGGCTCGTGCACGAATGCGCGCATCGAGGACCTGCGCGCAGTGGCGAACATCGTGCGCGGCCGCACGGTCGCGCGCTCGGTGCGCGCGATGGTCGTGCCGGGGTCGGTCGCGGTGCGCGAGCAGGCCGAGCGCGAAGGCATCGCGCGCACGCTGATCGACGCGGGCTTCGAATGGCGTCAGCCCGGCTGCTCGATGTGTCTCGCGATGAACGACGACATCCTCGCGCCGGGCCAGCGCTGCGCATCGACGACGAACCGCAATTTCGAGGGCCGCCAGGGCCGCGGCGCCCGCACCCACCTGATGAGTCCGGCGATGGCCGCCGCCGCCGCGCTGGCCGGCCGCATCGTCGACGTACGCAAGGAGAACGATCATGTCTGAGCACGCCTGCGTGACCGGCATCGCCGCGCCGCTGCCGCTGAACAATCTCGATACCGACCAGATCATGCCGAAGCAGTTCCTGTTCGGCATCGACAAGTCGGGGCTCGCACGCGGCGTGCTGTACGACCTCCGCCACGACGGCTCGGGCGCGCCGCGCCCGGATTTCGTGCTGAATCGCCGCGAGTATCAGGGGGCGCGCATTCTCGTCGCCGGCGCGAATTTCGGATGCGGGTCCAGTCGCGAGCACGCGGTGTGGGGCCTGCAGCAGGCGGGCTTCGACGCGGTGATCGCGCCGAGCTTCGGCGAGATCTTCTATTTCAATGCACTGAACAACCGGCTGTTGCTCGTGATGCTCGACCCCGCCGTCGTATCGACGCTCGTCGAACGGGCCGGCGATCCGGCCACGAGCACGCTGACGATCGACGTGCTGCGCCAGGTCGTCAGGACCACGGACGGACACGAATATCCGTTCGACTTGCCGGCGCGGCAGAAGCACATGTTCGTCGAAGGGCTGGACATGATCGGCATGACGCTCGCCGACAGCGATGCGATCGCCGCATTCGAGGCGCGCCACGAAGCCGAGTATCCGTGGATGAAGATCGATCTGCCGAAGCAGCAGCGCGCAGCGTGACAGCGGCGCATTGATGGCTGCAATACAGCGCCGGACGCGCGCCACGCGCCGCGCGGTTGCGTCCGGCCCTGCCGAAGTGCGAACGACACACAAAAAATGGAGACATGAAATGGAAGCTTCCCCCGTGCAGACGAGCCTGCCGCCGTCCTCGCGCCTGTCGTCGCTGGTCAACCTGAAGATCGGCGGGATGCCGCTGCCGATGTTCGTGGCGATCGCGATCGTCACGGCGGTGGCGGCGCTCACGAAACGCTTGCCGAACGACATGATCGGCGGCTTCGCGGTACTGATGCTGTCCGGGCTGCTGCTCGGCGAGATCGGCCGGCGAATTCCGGTGTTCAGGCATATCGGCGGCCCCGCGATCCTGTGCCTGTTCGTGCCGTCGGCGCTGCTCGGCTACGGGCTGATGGACGACACGACGCTCAAGGCGATCACGGTGACGATGAAGACGGCCAATCTTCAGTATCTCTACATTGCGTGCCTCGTCGCCGGGAGCGTGCTCGGGATGAACCGGACGATCCTGATCCAGGGCTTTCTCAAGATGTTCGCGCCGCTGCTGGTCGGCACCGTGGCCGCGATCGCAGCCGGTATCGCCGTCGGCTTCGCGTTCGGCTACGACCCGAAGCACACGTTCTTCTACATCGTGATGCCGATCCTCGGCGGCGGCATCGGCGAAGGCATCCTGCCGCTGTCGATCGGCTATTCGGAGATCACGGGTGCGGCGCAAGGGCATCTGATCGCGATGATGGTGCCGGCCGCGCTGATCGGCAACGTCGTCGCGATTCTCGCGAGCGGCGTGCTGAAGCGCTTCGGCGAGAAGCATCGCGCGTACAGCGGCAACGGCATGCTGGTGAAGACCGGCGAGGATCAGGCACTGCTCGACGCGCAAAAGGCCGAGGCCGAACTGGATCTGCGGCTGATGGGGTTCGGCCTGCTGCTCGCGTGCACGCTGTTCATCCTCGGCGGGTTGCTGGCGCCGCTCACGGGCATCCCCGGCCCGGTGCTGATGATCGTCGCCGCGGCGCTGCTGAAGGTGTGCCGCGCCATTCCGGAATCGATGGAGATCGGCGCGTACCAGATGTACAAGTTCATGTCGACGAACCTGACGTTCGCGATCCTCGTCGGGCTTGGCACGCTGTTCGTGTCATGGGACAAGCTCGTCGGCGCGTTCTCGCCCGGGTACTTCGTGATCTGCGCGTCGATCGTGATCGCGATGGTCGTGTCGGGCTTTTTCGTCGGCGCCGCGCTGAAGATGTATCCGGTGGAGTCCGCGATCATCACGGCATGCCACAGCGGGCTCGGCGGCACCGGCGACGTGGCGATCCTGTCGTCGTCGAATCGGATGGGGCTGATGCCGTTCGCGCAGATCTCGACGCGTATCGGCGGCGCCGCGATGGTCGTGTTCGCCACGATCGCGATGAAGTGGCTGCATTGAAGCCCGTGGCCGCGTGATCCGTCAATCGCGCGGCGGTTCATCGGAGCGGCGCAATACGAACCCGTCGGGGCGGATCAGCACGTGGCCGTCGTCGGGCAGTGCGGTCAGCGCGTGCCAGCCGGCCGTTGCGTCGACGAAGTCGAAGTCCTTGCCGGCGGCCAGCACGGCCGGCGTGGCGCGGTTCAGGCTCGAACGGCTCGACGATGCGACCGGCGCGGTCGGGCCGGCGAGCAGCACGTAGCCGTCGCCGAACAGGTCGAGCGTCGATATCTGCCGGCCATCGCGCCGGATCCACGCATGCGGGAAACGCGTGCCGGTTTGCGCGCGCAACTGCGCAACGGAATCGGGCGGCGTGTCGCAGGCCGGCTCGCGGGCATCGGGGTAGCGGTGACGCAGCAGCACGTCGCCGGTGTCGAGCAGCCCGGCGAAGAACGGGCGGTTGGCATCGGTCTCGATGCCGAAGCGCGCGTCGAAGTCGGTGCGCAGCAGCGCTTGCTGCCCGTTGCGCGCGGCGAGGGGCCGCCGCTCGATCTCGTAGCTGTCGAGCAGCGCCGGATCCGCATCGCCGCGCAGCGTCGCGGCGATCTTCCATGCAAGATTGTGCGCGTCCGCGATGCCGGTGGTCGCGTTGAATCCGCCCCACGGCGGCATCACGTGCGCGGCGTCGCCGCACAGGAACGCGCGGCCCGACCGGTAGCGCGCCGCCACGCGCACGCCCGTATTCCACGTGCCGTGGCTTTGAATCCGGATGCCGATGTCGTCGAGCCCGATCGCGGCGCGCACGAGCCCGGGCAGCGCATCGTCGGCCGGCGGACCTTGCGCCGGATCGTACTCGAGATGGAAGGACCACTTGTCCGCGTTGTCCATCGCGAGGAACAGGCCGCGTACGGTCTCGTTCGCGATCTCGCACTGGCTGAACGTGCGGCCCTGCACGGTCGGGCCGAGATCGGCATGGAAGAAGATGTTGACGAAGTACTGCGGTGCCGGCGTATCGGCCGTGCCGATGCCGAGTTGCCTGCGTACGAAGCTGCCGCCGCCGTCGGCGCCGACGAGCCACGCGGCCTCGATCGCCGTTTCCTGCCCGCCGGGGCCGCGCACGGTGGCGGTGACGGCATCATCCGCCGCGGCGAACGACACGAGTTCATGGCCGAAGCGGACGTCGCCGCCGCGTGCTTCGACGTGCCGGCGCAGCACGGGCTCGATCAGCGTTTGCGGGCAGGCGGCGAAGCTCGACGGCGACGGCGCGATCGCCGCCATCTTCGACCGCATGGCAGCGATGTCGACGACCGGCTGTGCGTCGACCAGCGTGCGGCCGCGCCGCGCGCCGCCGAATGCACCCTGTCGCCACGCGCCGGCCGCCGCATCCTTGACCGCGTCCTCCACGCCGGCCTGACGGAACAGCTCCATCGTCCGGAGGTGCAGGCCGCGTGCGCGCGGCAGCGGCGACACCCCCGCGCTTTTCTCGACGAGGACGAACGGGACATCGAGGCGCTGCAGGAACAACGCGGCGGACAGGCCGACGAGCCCGCCGCCCGCGATCAGGACCGGCGTGGTGGTGACAGGGGTAGGCATCGGGCACACCTTCGCGTAAAATTTATCACTGTTAAGTTTATCTATCACTGATAGTGAAATCAAGCATGGCGAAGATACGACGTGATGAAATCGTGGATGCGGCGCTCGAACTGCTCGACGAACAGGGGCTCGACGCGCTGACGACGCGGCGGCTCGCGCAGCGCCTCGGCGTCGAGTCGGCGGCGCTGTACTGGCATTACCGCGACAAGTCGGTGCTGCTGGCGGAGATGGCGGCCGTTGCGCTGGCGCGGCACCACACGCTCGACGTGCCGGCCGATATCGCGGAGTGGGACGCCTGGTTTGCGGACAACGCGCGCAGCTTCCGTCGCGCATTGCTCGCGTATCGGGACGGTGCGCGCCTGCATGCGGGCTCGACGCCCGACCCGGATGCGATCGAGCGGATCAAGCCGAAAATCGCGTACCTGGTGCGGGCGGGCCTGACGGAGCAGGAGGCCGGGATGGCGATGCTGGCCGCCGGCCAGTTCACGATCGGCTGCGTGCTGGAGCAGCAGGCAGCGCAGGGCGGAGATGCGGACGAAGCGGCGCGCTCGCGCGACGCCGACGACGGGCGGACGATGCGCGCGACGACGCTGGCGCCGATCGATCCGGGCGTGGCGTTCGAATTCGGGCTCGGCCTGATCGTCGACGGCTTGCGGCGGCGGGTGGGGCGCGCGTAGCCGGGTGCACGCGGCTACGCGCGTGCTGCGTTACCCGCCGGTCACCGGTGGGAAAAACGCGACTTCGCTGTCCTCCCGCACGACGAAGCCGCCCGTCACCATCTCGAGATTGACGGCCGCCCGCACGGGGCGGTCCATCCGCAGCGCTTCCGCGCTGCGCGCGTCGCGCGCGGACAGCGTGGCGCGCAGCGCGTCGATGGTGAGTTCGCGCGCGTCGATCTCGACGACTTCTTCGTCGAGATCGAGCTGTTCGCGAATGCTTGCAAAGTATTTGATCGTCAGTTTCATCGCGATGTCTTGAACGGAATCGGCGGAATCGGAATCGGAGAACGCGACGCGCGGTCAGCCCCAGCGCCGCATCGCCTGGTCGTCGTGCGCTTTCGCCTCGACCCAGCCGGATGCGCCGTCGTGCCGGATCTCCTTCTTCCAGAACGGCGCATGGGTCTTCAGGAAGTCCATCAGGAATTCGCACGCGTCGAACGCGGACGCGCGATGCGCGGCGGCCACCACCACCAGCACGACCGCCTGGCCGAGCGGAATGCGCCCGACGCGGTGCACGATCTTGACTGCTTCGAGCCGCCAGCGTGCGCTGGCTTCCTCGACGATGCTCCACAGTGCCTGTTCGGTCATCGTCGGGTAGTGCTCGACTTCGAGCGCGACCACGTCGTCGGTGTCGCCTTCCTTGCGCACGACGCCGAGGAAATTCACGACCGCGCCGACATTCGGATTGCGAACGATCGGCGCGAGCTCCGCGCCCGCGTCGATCGGCGCGTACTGCACGCGCACTTCGAAACCGGCGGCGATCGACGGCGGCGGCTCGGTATGCGGGTCGGCCGGATCGGCGGGATGGCCGTGGCTGCCGGCGTGCGTCGGGTCGTCCGGCAGCCCGGCGCGGGATTCGGTGAAAGTCGTCATGACGGTTCTCCTGTAGGCGGTGCGTCGTACGGCGCGCGGGCGGCCCGTCAGCCGCCGACGAGCGACATGCGCACGGTCGGATAGGTCTTGCCCGGCGCACGGGCCGGCCGCGCGGCCCGGCGCTCGGAATAGCGGTCGTCGCGCTGCGTCCAGCGATCGCGCACGGCGGCTGCGAGCGCGTCGACCGGGGCCGCCTCGTCGAGCCACGGCCGCAGGTCGGTGCCTTGCGTGGCAAACAGGCATGTATAAAGCTTTCCGTCGGCCGACACGCGGGCGCGCGAGCACGTGCCGCAGAACGGATGCGATACGCTCGCGATGAAGCCGACTTCGCCCGCGCCGTCGATGTGCGTGCAACGGATCGCGGTCGCGTCGTGCCCGGGTTCGCCGACGAGCACGAGCGGATAGTGCGCGTCGATCAGCTCGCGCATCCGCGCGGCCGGCACGACCTTGTCGCCGGACCAGAAGCTCGCACCGCCGACGTCCATGTATTCGATGAAGCGCACGGCCACGCCCGTATGGCGGAAGTGGCGCACGAGCGGCAGGATCTGGTCGTCGTTCGCACCGCGTTCGATCACCGCGTTGACCTTGACGGGTGCGAGCCCGGCCGCCTGCGCGGCCTCGATGCCGGCCAGCACGCGCGACACGGGCACGTCGGCGTCGCTCATCCGGCGGAACACGGCGTCGTCGAGCGCATCGAGGCTCACGGTCACGCGCGACAGGCCCGCGTCGCGCAGCGTGCGTGCCTTCGCGGCGAGCAGCGAGCCGTTGGTCGTCAGCGCGATTTCGACGGGCTTGCCGTCGACGGTCGTCAGTGCGGCAAGCCGCTCGATCAGCGTTTCGAGGTTGCGGCGCAGCAGCGGCTCGCCGCCCGTGATGCGGATTTTTTCGACGCCGAGCGACACGAACGCGCGCGCGATTTTCTCGAGTTGCGCGAATGACAGCCGCTCGGACGACGGCATGAACGCATAACCGGCGCCGAAGCTTTCACGCGGCATGCAGTAGCCGCAGCGGAAATTGCACTGGTCGATGACGGACAGGCGCAGGTCGCGCAGCGGGCGGCCGAGCGTGTCGGACGTGCGGGGAAAGGCGCCGGGCGATACGCCGCCCGATGAAGCGGCGGCGGCCGGCGCGGCGGAGACGATGGCATTCACGATCGGGTCGTCGGCCTGCATGAAGTAAGCGGGTGGGCGTCGCCGGCCGGCCGTGCGTGTGCCGACGTGTCGGCGCACGGGTCGTGACGAGCCTCATCGTGAGCATAGTCGGCCGGACTTCTCCGGCAGAGGCACAATCGCGCACGAATGACAGGAATACAGTTCGCCGTGCGGCATGCGCGGCGCACGCGTGGAATCGGGCGAGTGTCGGGCGTCTCGATCATGCGAGCCATTGCGCGAATTCGTAATACGGCACCGTGTCGCCGCGCGCGATGCGCCGCCCGGCCGGCAGCCGCGCGAGCCCGCTCGCCTGCACGAGCGACTGCAGCGTGCCGGCGCCTTGCTGCCGCAGCGTGTCGAGCACGGGGGCGCCGCCCGGGCCGATGGCGCAGCGCACGCGCACGAAGCGTTCGCGCTGTGCATCCGGCTCGAAGTCCGTGTCGATCGGCAGCGACGGCACGGCGGGCAGGCGCGCGTCGCGCCCTTGCAGGCAACGGATCAGCGGCGCGACGAACAGCGCGAACGCCGTCATGGCCGCGCCCGGGTTGCCGGGCAGCAGCACGACCGGCCGCGCGTCGAGCCGCGCGAGCGCGACGGGCTTGCCGGGTTTCATGCGCACGCCCGCGACGACGAACGACGCGCCGAGCGCATCCAGCGCAGGGCGCAGCAGATCCTTGTCGCCGACCGACGCGCCGCCGACGCAGATCACCAGGTCGCAGCCCGCGTGCAACGCGCGCAGTGCGCGATCGACGGCGGGCGCCGTGTCGGCCGCATGCATGCTCATCGCGACGCTGGCGCCGGTTCCCGATACCAGCGCGGCGAGCATCGGCGCGTTGCTGTTGTAGATCTGCTGCGGTGCACGCGGCTGGCCGCACGCGACGAGCTCGTCGCCGGTCGTCAGGATGCCGACGCGCAGCGCGGGGCGCACGTCGATGCGCGCGAAGCCTTGCGCGGCGGCCACGCCGATGTGCATCGCGCCCATACGCACACCCGCCGGCACCAGCAGGTCGCCCGCCCGCACTTCCTCGCCGCGGCGACGGATGTGCGACCCGTTGCGCTGCGGTGCATCGAACGTGACCCAGCCATCCTGTTCGCGCGCGTGCTCCTGCATCACGACGGTGTCGGCGCCGGGCGGAATCAGGCTGCCGGTGAAGATGCGCGCGGCCGTGCGCGCGGCCAGCGGCGCCGGCATGTCGCCCGCGTAGCAGCGCTGCGCGACGCGCAGCGGCTCGCCGTGAGCGAGATCCGCGTGACGCACGGCGTAGCCGTCCATCGCGCTCTGGTCGGCCGGCGGCTGGTCGAGCACGGCGGCCAGCGGCGCGGCCAGCACATGGCCGGCCGCATCCGCGACCGGCAGGGAGGCGGACGCGTCGGGCGGCGCGAACGCGCCGGCGAAATGCTGCTGTGCCGTATCGAAATCGATCAGTGGTTTCATGAAGAGAGGGCCGGATGCGCTGGCGCGAGCGCCGGTTGGTCGGGATGCCCGGCATCGGGCGACACGTATTCGACGAAGCCGTCGTTGCGGCAGAAGCCGAGCAGCCGCACGCCGGCTTCGCGGGCGACGTCGATCGCGAGCGACGTCGGCGCGGAGATCGTCGCGATCATCGGGATGCCGACCCGCGCGGCCTTGCGCACCAGTTCGTAGCTCGCGCGGCTCGACAGGAACACGAAACCCGCTTGAAGGTCGGCGCGGCGCCGCGCGAGCCGGCCGATCAGCTTGTCGAGCGCGTTGTGGCGGCCGACGTCCTCGAACACGTCGAGCACGGCGCCGTCGCGGTCGCACCACGCGGCCGCGTGGATGCCGCCGGTTTCGCGCATCAGCGTCTGGTGGGCCGGCAAGGCGCGCGCGGCGCGTGCGATGGCCTCGGCGCCGATGCCGGCAGCCGCGCCGGCCGCGGCGATGCGCGCCGGGTGCAGGTCGAGCTGCGCAATGCTTTCGATGCCGCAGATGCCGCAGCCCGTGCGGCCGGCCAGCGCGCGCCGGTGCGCCTTCAGCGCCATGAAAGCCTGTTGCGACACCGTGAGCCGCACTTCGGCGCTGCCGGGCCGGCATTCGCTTTCGATGTCGAAGACGTCGGACGCGCGCTCGACGATGCCTTCGCTCAGCGCGAAGCCGAGGCCGAATGCGTCGAGGTCGATCGGCGTCGCCATCATGACCGTGTGCGAGATGCCGTTGAACACGAGTGCAACCGGCGTTTCGTCGACGACGCGATCGACGGTGCCGCGCGCTTCGCCGGCACGATGACGCGTCACGTGACACGCGGTGCTGCCGGTCGGATCGTCGCGGCGGGTGCAGGACTCCATGCGTTTTTCTCCAGGCGGATCGGCCGGGGTGCCGGCCGGGCTCGGCGCGTGCGCCGAACGACGGAAACGGGGGCCGCCGGGCCGGCGCCGAAGGGCGCGCCGTTGCCTCGGGCAGGCGTTGCATCACATGTTAAGTGGGGTGAACAGTGCGCCGGATGCACAGCGCTGCAATGCGGAAAGCAGTACAGCTGACCATCCCGCGGGCACGAAATGTGTTTTCCGTACACACATCTTTGGCGACGGAACCAGCACAGTTTCCGCGCGCGTTCGAGTGATTGCGAGTATCGTGGCAAACGCGATATCGTCATTCACGCTTCGATGCCATGCGAGTGACCGTTTGTGTTCGCATGTGTTGTCGGCAAGCCGTCGCGCGATTTCCTGCTTCGGGCGGACGTTCTCACAACCACGAGCAAATTACGGTCATGGAAATCTTCGATGCGTTCCATCTCGCACGATTGCAATTCGCGTTCACGGTGTCGTTCCACATCGTGTTTCCCGCGATCAGCATTGGCATGGCGAGCTTCCTGGCGGTGCTGGAGTGGCGTTATCTCGTCACCGGCGACGCCGCCTACAAATCCATGTTCCAGTTCTGGTCGAAGATCTTCGCGATCGGCTTCGGGATGGGCGTGGTCTCCGGCGTCGTGATGGCGTACGAGTTCGGCACGAACTGGGCCGGCTTCTCGCGCGTCGCCGGCAACATCACGGGCCCGCTGCTTACGTATGAAGTGTTGACGGCGTTCTTCCTCGAAGCCGGCTTCCTCGGCGTGATGCTGTTCGGCTGGCAGCGCGTGAGCCCGCGCGCGCACTTCTTCGCGACGCTGATGGTCGCGGTCGGCACGCTGATCTCGACGTTCTGGATCCTCGCGTCGAACAGCTTCATGCAGACGCCGCAGGGCTACAAGATCGAGAACGGCCTCGTCGTGCCGGTCGACTGGTTCAAGATCGTCTTCAACCCGTCGTTCCCGTTTCGTCTGGCGCACATGACGATCGCGGCGTTCATCGTCGCGGGCTTCATCGTCGCCGCGTGCGGCGCGTGGCACCTGCTGAAGGGGCGCCGCGACGAGCCGGTGAAGCGCAGCTTCTCGATGGCACTGTGGATGCTGCTGGTGCTCGCGCCGATCCAGATCGTCGTCGGCGACGCGCACGGGCTGAACACGCGCGAATACCAGCCGGCGAAGATCGCCGCGATCGAAGGGCTGTGGGAAACCGAGAAGGGCGGCACCGCGCTGAACCTGTTCGGGCTGCCCGACATGCAGGCCGAAACCACGCGCTATGCGATCCAGGTGCCGCACCTCGGCAGCCTGATCCTCGCGCACAGCTGGGACGGCGAGATTCGCGGGCTGAAGGAATTCCCGCCGCAGGATCGCCCGTATTCGCCGATCATCTTCTGGACCTTCCGGATCATGGCCGGCCTCGGGATGCTGATGCTGCTCACCGCGCTGCTCGGGCTGCTGCTGAGAAAGGGCGGGCGCCTCTATGAAACGCGCTGGTTCCAGTGGTTCGTGGTCTGCATGGGGCCGTCCGGCATCGTCGCGCTGCTGGCCGGCTGGATCACGACCGAGGTCGGGCGGCAGCCGTGGACCGTCTACGGCGTGCTGCGCACCATCGATTCGGTTGCGCCGTTGAGCGCGCAACAGGTCGGCGTGTCGCTGCTGATCTTCGTGGTCGTCTATTTCCTGGTATTCGGGACGGGTATCTACTACATGATGAAACTGATGAAGCGCGGGCCGGCTGCCCAGGCCGGGTACATCGAGCTGCACCGGCATCCGGGGCTGCGCAAGAGCGCGCTGTCCACGCCGCTGAACGTCACCGAAGCGGAGTAAGCCATGCAAATCGATCTTCCTGTCGTGTGGGCCGCGATCATCGGCCTCGGCGTGTTCATCTACGTGATGCTGGACGGCTTCGATCTCGGCATCGGCCTGCTGTTTCCGTTCTTCGACGCGAAAGCCGAGCGCCAGGTGATGCTCGACACCGTCGCGCCGGTGTGGGACGGCAACGAGACCTTCCTCGTGCTCGGTGGCGCGGGCCTGTATGGCGCGTTTCCGGTCGTGTATTCGACGCTGCTGCCCGCGAATTACCTGCCGCTGGTGCTGATGCTGGTCGGGCTGATTTTCCGCGGCGCGGCGTTCGAGCTGCGCGCGAAGGCGACCCGCACGCAGCACATGTGGGATCTCGCGTTCATCGGCGGCTCCGCGCTCGCGGCGTTCTGCCAGGGCATCGTGCTCGGTTCGCTGCTGCAGGGCATCAAGATCGAGAACAACCAGTTCGCGGGCGGCCCGTTCGACTGGCTGTCGCCGTTCAGCCTGCTCTGCGGGATCGGCGTGCTCGTCACGTATGCGACGCTCGGCTGCGGCTGGCTGATCCTGAAGGTCGACGGCGAGCTGCAGCGCAAGATGCGGCTGCTGATGAAGCCGCTCGCGGGCGTGCTGCTCGCGGTGATGGGCGTGGTCAGCCTGTGGACCGTGATCGGGCTGCCGGCCGTCGCGCACCGCTGGTTCGGCAGCGGCAATCTCGGCTGGTTCCTGCCGGTGCCGATCCTCGTCGTCGCGTGCGTGTGGGGCATCTTCCACACGGTGAAGCGCGAGCACGAAGCCACGCCGTTCCTGTTGACGCTCGCGCTCGTGTTCCTCGGCTACACGGGGCTCGTGATCAGCATCTGGCCGAACATCGTGCCGCCGTCGCTGACGATCTGGGATGCATCGTCGAGCCATTCAAGCCAGCTGTTCGCGCTCGTCGGCACGGTGATCGTGCTGCCGATCATCCTCGTGTACAACGCGATGCAGTACCGCGTGTTCCGCGGCAAGGTGCGCGAGGGCGACATCGGCTATCACTGAGCGGCACGCGATGTGACGGAACGCGGCGCGCGCGGGGGTATCATCTCGCGCAGCGCGGCGTCCGGCACGGCATCGATCCGAAAGCGGCCCGCCACGCGCGGGCCGTTGCGCATCGGGCGCGGGCGAGCCGCGTTGCGTATTCCCGCGTTGCGTATTTCCTTGGCAGTCGAGAAAACATCATGATCGTCAGACCACGACAAAACTGGCTCAGGATGCTGTTCGTGTGGAACGGCTCCGTGCTGCAATCGATCATTCCGCAACTCGTGTTCATGGCGATCGTCAGCACGCTGGCGGTCTTCACGAACGGGCGCATCTTCGGCGAGAAAATTCCGCTCAACACCGCGCCGTTCACGCTGTTCGGGCTCGCGCTCGCGATCTTCCTCGCGTTTCGCAACAACGCGAGCTTCGAGCGCTTCAAGGAGGCGCGGCACCTGTGGGGCAACCTGCTGATCGCGGCACGCACCCTGACGTCGCAGCTTCATCGCTACCTGCCCGACAACGTCGACGACGAGCAGCGCGGCCGGCTCGCCGATCTGCTGATCGCGTTCACTTATGCGCTGAAGCATCAACTGCGCCATACCGACCCGACGGAAGACCTGGCGCGGATTCTCGGCGCCGAGCGCGCCGGTGCGCTCGCGCGCAAATGCTTCAAGCCCGTCGCGATCCTCGACGAGCTGCGCGGCGGCATCGTCCGCGCGCTGGGCCGCGCGCCCGGCAGCGAAACGACGTGCTGGATGTTCGAGACGCAGCTCGACGAACTGGGCAAGTCGGTGGGCGGCTGCGAGCGCATCCTGTCGACGCCGATCCCGTTTTCGTACAGCGTGCTGCTGCATCGCACCGTGTATGCGTACTGCGTGCTGCTGCCGTTCGGTCTCGTCGATTCGACGGAGTTCTTCACGCCACTGATCTGCGTGTTCATCTCGTACACGCTGATCGCGCTCGAAGCGATCGCGAACGAAGTGGCCGAGCCGTTCGGCCTCGCGCCGAACGCGCTCGCGCTCGATGCGATGACGCGCACGATCGAGCGGTCGGTGCTGGAGCTCGGCAACCGAGAGATGCCGGAGGAATTCGTGCCGGCGTCGTCGTACCAGATCACGTAAGCGGGCCGCACGTCGCAGCGCTACATCGATTTCGATCCGGCACCGGGCGGCAAGGCCGGGCAGGTCGTGCGTTTCCTGCATGATCCCGACAGCTACGCGGTGATCGCCGACGACTTCGACGGCTACCTGCGCAAGCTGATCGACGATGGTTATGCGTTTGTCATCGATTTCGACGAAGAATAGCGGTGCGGCGTGTTTGCCAGGCGTCGCATGAGCGGAATGACGGCGGCGCCGGCTGCCTCATCAGGAGGAATTGAAATGCGAATCTACGTGACGAGTATCTTTGTCGACGATCAGGACAAGGCGTTGACGTTCTACACCGACCAGCTCGGGTTCAGGCTGAAGAACAACGTGCCGGTGGGCGAGTACCGCTGGCTGACCGTGGTGTCGCCGGACCAGCCGGACAGTACCGAGCTGCTGCTCGAGCCGAGCAATCATCGCGCCGTGGGGCCGTACAAACAGGCGCTGTACGACGATGGCATCCCGGCGGCGTCGTTCCAGGTCGACGATCTCGACGGCGAGTTCGCGCGGCTCACGGCGCACGGCGTGCGGTTCACGCTGGAGCCGATGGACGCGGGGCCCGTGCGTGTCGCGGTTCTCGACGATACCTGCGGGAACCTCATCCAGCTGATGCAGATGAAGTAACGCGCCGCGGGCCGCTCAACGCACCGCGACCGGCGGCGCGTTGTGCATCCAGCTGCGCTCCTGCATGCGGCTCTGGATGCGCCATCCGCATTCGGTCCGCACCAGCAGGTCGCGATACCACAGCCCGACGAAGCACACGCGATCGTCGCCGGTGTCGCCGGCCGAGATCATCATCGCCTGGCCGGCCGTGCGCGCGGTTGCGGCGTCGCCATCGACGACGACCAGCGACGTCGAGATCGTGTGCTGCGTGCCGCGCATCGCCGACGTCACCTGTTGCAGGTAGTCCGCGATTTCCGCGCGGTTGCCGACCGGCCCGCCGAAAGCCGCGTAATCGAGCACCGCATTGCTCGCGAAGAGCCGTTCGAAATCGCGCCAGTCCCGGCGGTCGACGGCGTGACAGTAGCGGGTCAGCAGATCCTGGATTTCCAGGCGGTCGATCGTTTCCTGTTGGGTCATGGTGTCGTGAACTGTGTGAATGACGGGGAAACGATAGCGGGTGCGCAGGGGCGCGACATCGGCGGAGTGGACTAAGAAGCCGTGGCGAAATGGGTGGGACGTTGTCTCGAGCGGGTTCCGGCAAGCAGGGTTGCATCGAGGCTGCCGCCGGAGGGCAGCGACAGCCTTGGGCCGCGGGTACGCACGAGAGCCGCCATGCTCCACCCCGTGCGACGGAGCAGGCCGCTTCGCGTGAGGTAACGAACTAGCTCAGCGTGGCGAAGGCCGAGGGCGTGAAGTCGGCAATGGCTTCGAGACGATTCTCGCGGATCTTGTCGAGCCAGGCCGGGTCCTGAAGCAACGGGCGTCCGACTGCGACAAGATCGAATTCGTCACGCGCCAGCCGTTCCAGCAGGCCATCGAGCGACGCCGTTTGCGCGTGCTTGCCGGCGAACGATTCGTAGACGTCGTTCGTCAATCCAACCGAGCCCACGGTAATGGCGGTCACGCCCGTGAGCTTCTTCGCCCAGGCCGCCAGGTTCAGCGCTGGGTCGACTTCCGGGAAAGCCGCCTGCCAAAACCGCTGTTGAGAGAGATGGAAGGCGCTGGCGCCTGCGTCGACGAGCGCACCCAGCCACTGTTCCAGCACCTGGGGCGTTGCGGCGAGACGCGCGTTGAAATCCTTCGGCTTCCATTGTGACAGGCGGAGAATGACCGGGAAGTCGGGGCTCACGACGGCGCGGATCGACTTCAGCACTTCAATGGCGAAGCGCGAGCGATCGAGAAGTGTCGAGCCGCCATACTGGTCGCTGCGCCGATTCGAATCTTCGGAGAAAAACTGGTTGATGAGGTAGTTGTGCGCACCGTGCAACTCGATACCGTCGAATCCGATTCTTTCGGCGTCGGCTGCCGCGCGTGCGAACGCGTCGATGGTTTGTGCTACGTCGGCATCACTCATCGGTTCACCTGCCGGCTGCCCCGTCAAGGAAAGACCCGAAGGACTCTCGTAGGGCGCCGGTGGTATCCAGTCGGAAGCAGCATTCGAGCGTTTCTGACCCACATGCATGAGTTGCGGTGCGATACGCCCGCCTGCTGCATGGACTTCATCCACGATCGTTTTCCAGCTGGCGAGCTCCGTTTCGCCATGAAAGCGAGGAATGTCCGGCTCGTTCAGCGCGGCCGGGCGATCGACGCCGGTGGCCTCGGTAATGATGAGACCCACGCCGTGCTCGGCGCGGCGACGGTAGTACGCGGCCATGTCGGCGGTGGGCACGCCGCCGGGCGACAACGATCGCGTCATCGGCGCCATCACCACGCGATTCGGCAAATCGAGCGTATGCAGGCGATAGGGGCTGAACAGGACATCAAGATTCGACATGGGCATTCTCGAGCTTGGAAGGGCGTGGACTACAGCGAATCGATCCACGAGGTCACGGCGGCATTCACGTCGTCCTTGCGGTCTTGCATGATCCAGTGACCTGCGTCAGACCATGCCTGCACCTTCGATTTCGGATGCGAGAACCATGGCCGCATGCGATCGGCCTGCACGGGATCGATGCACAGGTGGTAGACGGGCACCGTCAGGCCGGCGCAGAACGCGGCGCTCGCTTCGCCGATACCTACCTGCCCCTCGCCGAAGAACAGGGGTACGAAGGATTCGCGAATGACGTGCAACGGCACTGACTGAAGCCGGTTGGCGTGCAAGCGCTTGTGAGCCGGATCGGTCCCGGGGCCGTAGACCTGTTCGAAGAGGGCCGTGACCACGCCGCGCGTATCTTCCCCGTTCATGTCGCTCGCGGTTTTCGCGAAGACTTCGGCAGCTTCGGCGGGAAGTCCGAGCGCGCCGTCAACGGAAACGATGGCGCGGACCAGCTCGGGGCGGCGCGCCGCGAGGCGGGCCGCAATCTGGCCGCCCATCGAATGCCCCACCAGAATGAAGGGTTCGCTCGCGTAGCGCGTCGTGATCAACGATTCGATGTCGGCGACATAATCCTCCGGCGAGTACGCGCCGGACGGCATGATCTCGGACCTTCCATGTCCACGCAGTTCGACGGTCACGGTGCGATACCTGTTCGAGAAGGAGGGGGCTTGCCCGCTCCAGTCGTCGGCGTCGCAGGTCCAGCCGTGCAGCAACATCACGTTCCTGCCGCTGCCGACATCCGTTGAATAAAGACGTGCCGCCGATTCAATTGCAGTGTCGGCCGGACCGGCTCCATCGGCCAACCATGAATTGCTCGGGTTTGCTTCCATTCCGTATTCTCCGTGGTGTCGAGCCGGGCAATCCGGCTGGCATGCCGGCCGCGCATTTGCGATTCGAGGCCCGGTGCGATTGAGGTGACACCTATGGTATACGTCGGATATCTGCGGTCAATTACGCACCACGAAGTGCGTAGATATACAGGAGGATATCTGGCATGGCATGTGAGGTTGACGCAATATTCTTTGCGGACTGCGCCGCGCGCTCGTTTTTCGATCAGGTGGCGAATAAATGGTCCGTGATGATTCTCACACTGCTTTCGGAGCAGCCCACACGCTTCAATGAAATCAAGCGGCGTCTGGAGGGCGTCACGCACAAGGCGCTTACGCAGGCGCTGCGGCGCCTCGAACGTAATGGCTTGATCGCGCGCAAGGTGATCCACGCTTCGCCGGTTGCCGTCGAATACTCGATTACCGAGTTGGGGCGCACGCTGCAGGTGCCATTCGGCGCCGTCTACGACTGGTCGATCAACCACCTGGACGAGATCGAACAGGCTCGGCAAGCCTATGACGAGCGGGAAGGCGCGTGACGATCGTCGGCTCGAAGCGAGTCAACTGCAAGGCCGTGTGCGTGTGCGACATTTACGCGACGAATACGTATTCGGGAGAATGGCCGGCGCTTCGCGTCGACGAGCGGTCGTCGAATGGCGGCTTCGTTACTTGGCGCGACCCTTCATCATCGCCTCGCTTTGTGATCTATCTGGTCTGCATCGAAAAAGCGAGAGCATGATTTGATCAGGAAATCATATTGATTGTTGAGTGACGCTGGCGCGACGAGCTGATGAAGCGCTGGAAAGAACACCTTGTCGATCGCTTCGCGAATCGGGTCGGTTCTTCGTGGTGAGCACCGTGCCGACACGCGCATGCCGTGCAACATGGATATTGCCAAGAGACTGTTTCATGAAGGCTGTCTCCGACATCGGAACGATCGGAGCTTGACGGATGGGCCAGTCGATCATTTGCGGCGAAAGCAGCATTCTGATCCACGCGACATGTGCAACGCGTTGCAAACACCCCCCCTGCATCACCACGGAAGAGGAACATTGAACATGTATATCGCAGTCAATCGTTTCAAGGTGAAACTCGGATCCGAAGCTGCATTCGAACATATCTGGTCGACTCGCGAGACCTACCTGAGGGAACTCCCGGGCGCCATCGAATTCAATCTGCTGAAGGGTGGAAGCAGGGAAGATCACATTCTGTATTCCAGTCAGACGATCTGGACGGATTACGTGGCCTTCGAGTCATGGAGAAATTCGAAAGCCTTCGACGCCACGCATCGAGGTGAGTCGAACGACAGTCGCTCACTCTTTCTCGGGCATCCGGAATTTGAAGGCTTCGAGGTCGTTCAATCCATCAAGTAGGTGCGCCGATCGATCGCCGAAACCGCCGCGTAATGCATCTTCAAGCGCCGCGCGGCGCTCGAGCCCGGTATCGCGCAAGAAACATCGGAGATTTTCCGGGCCGGGTAGGCCAGCGTAGAATGACATCTGAAAGCACGATGCCCCATTTGAATCAGTGAAGTCATTCGGACAGGCGGTTCGCCGATCGAATCCGCTTCGCCTGATTTCAATGGACATGCGTGGTGCCCGTGCAGCCTTTTTCGACAGGGCGCTTGCACGTTTCCACAGGTGTTCAATTCTCGGTTGACCAACCCATGCAACTTCTTGATCACGTATCGATCAGTGTTCCGGATATCGATCTGGCTCGCCCTTTCTACGATGCCGTCATGACCGCGCTGGGCGCATCCAAGGTCTATGACCGGCCCACTGCGCTCGGCTACGGCGAACGGTGCAATGCGAGCGACACCGCGTCGACCTTCCTGGCGGTGTATCTGGATCCCGCCGAAGTCGGAGCGAGCAAGCGGCACTGGTGTTTCAAGGCTGTTTCCCGCGAGCAGGTCGATGCGTTTTTCGAGGCCGGTGTGTCGGCGGGCGGTCAGTCCGACGGCGATCCCGGTTTGAGGCCGCACTACCACGACGACTATTACGCGGCCTTTCTGGTCGATCCGGCCGGCAACCGGATCGAGGCCGTGTGTCATGCCGCTGCGCCGGAGCGCAAGCGGCCGTGACGGCGCCGCTCAATCGAAATACGTCAGCCCCATTGCGCCCTTCACCTCAGAGATCGTTGCGCCCGCCACTTCCCGCGCGTGCAGCGTGCCGCGCTTCAGGATCGCCATCACCTCGGCCTTGTCGGCTTCGAACTCGCGGCGGCGCGTGCGGATCGGCTCGATCAGCGCCTGCAGTCGTTCGTTCAGCACGCGCTTGACGACGCTGTCGCCGAGTCCGCCTCGGCGATAGTGAGCCTTCAGTTCGTCGACTTTCGCCACGTCCGGCTCGAATGCATCGAGGAACGTGAACACGACGTTGCCCTCGACCTGGCCCGGGTCGCTCACGCGCAGGTGGTTCGGGTCGGTGTACATGTCCTTTACGGCCTGCGTGATTTCGTCCGGCGTCGAGCCGAGCGTGATCGCGTTGCCGAGCGACTTGCTCATCTTCGCCTTGCCGTCGATGCCCGGCAGCCGCGTGACCGACGACAGCACGGCCTCGCATTCGACCAGCACGGGTTGCTCGACGGTCGCGTTGAAGCGGCGCACGAGTTCGTTGGTCTGTTCGATCATCGGAAGCTGATCGTCGCCGACCGGCACGTGCGTCGCCTTGAACGCTGTGATGTCGGCCGCCTGGCTCACCGGGTAGGTCAGGAAGCCGGCCGGAATGTCACGCTCGAAGCCGCGCAGGCGGATCTCTTCCTTGATGGTCGGATTGCGTTCGAGGCGCGCGACCGTGACGAGGTTGAGCAGGTATTGCGACAGTTCGGCGAGTTCAGGCACCTGCGACTGAACGACGATCGTCGAGACGGCCGGATCGATGCCGACGGCGAGATAGTCGAGCGCGACCTCGATCACGTTCTCGGTGACGCGCTGGCGGCGGCCCATGTTGTCGGTCAGCGCTTGCGTATCGGCGAGCAGCAGGAATTGCCGCGCTTCGTGCTGCATCTGCACGCGCGCGCGCAGCGAGCCGATGTAGTGGCCGAGGTGCAGCGGGCCGGTCGTGCGGTCGCCGGTGAGGATCGTCGGTCGGTTCGGATGGGTCATGGTTGTCGTTGGCTCCGGGTTGTCGAAGCGGCCAGCCATGATGTCGGCGCAGAAACGCAAATGCCGCCATGGCTGGCGGCATCACGTTTGGGACATGCAAAAGGAAACGGGCCGCCTGGGTCAGGCGCGCCACCAGCGATGCACGTTCGGCGAGGCAGGTTTGGTTTCCATCGCGAGAGTATAGCGCAGCGCCGGGTTGGCCGGGCGCGTCAGCGGATCACCGACTCCAGCGCGAGACACGCGGTTTCGGCGGATGGCCACAGCAGGTACAGCAGGCCGGCCATCAGCAGCAGCGCGCCTGCGCGCGCCAGCGGCGTGCGGTCTTTGTCGCGCGGGGTGCGGGTGGGCTGCTTCGAGTTCTTCATGCTTGCTGGCGCGCGAGGCGCCACTCCAACGGTTGCTGCAACGGGTCGCGCGGGGCGATGCCGGGGTGTCGCGGGGTTCAACGGGGGGCCGGGCAGGTCGTCGCCAACGGGACCGACGGGCGTTCATGGGCCGAGGCATCCGGTTGTTATGGCCGCAGGCGGCCCGATGCCGGGACGGCGGTCTGCACGGTATGAAAAGGGGCGCGATCGGGTGTCCCGAGCGCGCTCCGTGGAGCCCGGACGGCACCCTGCCGCGTATCGCCTATCGTGAGGCGACGCGCATGCTACCAGTTCGGCGATTTGCAGACCGTCAAGAATTGTCCAGGTCATGACCGAATCAACGCGCCATCGCATGAACGGGCACTGGCGATCGCTGGTACGCGTTGCCGAGCATCCGGCACGCGTCACCGGCCTCGATGTGCGTTTCGCCTTCCTTCAGCATTCCGATCATGCTCACTTTGCCGAACCGGGCCCCGTCACGACAAGAATTCGCCATGCTGCATGGCCGCAGCAACGAGAAGAGCAGCACCAGGAATCGTTGCGGTACAGGCAACCAACTATCCGTGATCAGGCGAATTTGCATCGAATCTGTCCAATTTCGATAAATCCCGCGGCTTTTCGAGGGCGGACATGAGCATGCCGGGTTTTCTCTAGATATCTGATTGGACACTCGTACAGATAATGGCGGCGAATCGACAGGGGGCACGGGTGGTGTGTGCGATACCGCGGGAGGTGCCGCATCGGAACGTGCTTTCCACACCTGTCGATCGTGGGATGGCAGGCAGTCCGGTAGCAGATTCCATTGCCCGGTACGCACCCTGCGTGGCGGCGGTGGAAACGGCGGAACCGGCTACAGGCCGACAGAGGATATTTAGGAGCGAGGCGATGTCGACGAAGTTGGACGTAGGGTCACCGAATCGGTGGCATGTTTTGTTCGCGAGTTTTCTGGCATACATGTTCGATGCGATGGACTTCATGCTGCTGGCCGTCGCGATGCCGGCGATCATGGCGGATATGAAGTTGTCCCTCACGATGGCTGGACTGATCGGAACGGCGACACTGGTTGGGGTAGGGTTCAGTAGCGTCCTGATCGGGTGGTACGCGGACAACCATGGACGCAAGAAGGCGCTGGTCGGAAGCCTGCTGGTATTTGGCGTGTTTACTGCCGCCGTGGGCTTTGCGCAGGACTGGAGCCATTTGATGATTTTCCGATTCCTGGCCGGCCTCGGTCTCGGCGGGGTATGGGGCGTCGCCGCGGCTTTCATCAGCGAGGTGTTCCCTTCGCGGCAACGAGGACGCGCCGCATCATTCGTCATCAGTGCGTGGCCGATCGGGTTCGGTGCCGCGGCTCTGCTCGCCCGATTCGTGCTGCCGGCGTACGGCTGGCGTGTGCTGTTCTTCTGCGGGGTGGGCGCGGTGGTGGCGGCCATCTATACGCTGGTCTTCGTGCGCGAATCGGAAGCGTGGCTTGCCGATCGCGCGTCGACGTCGGCGGCCCGGCGTTCGGTGTCCGTCCGGGAAATCTTCTCGGACGATCTGCGCGTCACGACCCTCCTTGGCACTTTGGCAGCCACATGCGCACTGGTGGGCTACTGGGGCGCGAATACCTGGATTCCGACCTATCTGGTCAAGGAACGCGGGCTCGGAACGGCAAGCATGACGGCTTTCGTGATCCTGCTCAACGTGGGCATGTTCGCCGGACTGCACTTCTTCGGCTGGCTGGGGGACCGGATCGGGCGCGATCGAGCCGTTGTCGTGTCGTTCATCGGAGCCGCCGTGATGTTGCCGATCTATGCGGTGATGCGAAACGACACGATGTTGCTCTGGATGGGACCCTTGACCGCGCTTTTCTTCCCGTTTGGCGGCCTGTTCGGGGCGTACTTCGGTGAACTGTACCCGGCTCGCGTTCGAAGCCTCGGAGCCGGCTTCTGCTTCAATTTCGGACGGGGACTGTCGGCATTCGCGCCATTCGCACTAGGTGCGATCGCCACGAAATCCAGTCTGGCTACCGGCATTGCGCTTTGCAGCGTGGCGTTCGGCTTCGCCGCGATCTTCACCGTCATGCTGGCGCGCGCCCAGCAACGTCGCGTATCACCGGCTCAACCGGCATCCGGTGTGCAACTCGCAAGGGAATAGCGACGGGAAAGTCGATCGAAGCGTCATGCGTGGGGCCTGGAGCGGGGCCAATCCGGAAAATGTGCTGTGCAATAATCGAAACTGTACAGATGTCCAATTTAGTGCGGACCATTTTCAGGAACATGAAGAAGCCCTCCATTTCGAGCGGAGCAGCGCGGCGTAGCCGCATTGCGACGAACTTGCCGGGTGTGGCTCGACCCCGGACCCGCAAGGCTGGCGACGCGACGCGGGAAAAGATCCTGGACGCTGCGGAAGCGCTCTTCGCGGAGAACGGGTTCCACGGTACGTCGATGCGGCAAGTGGCGGAGGCGTCGGATGCGCGTATTGCGCTCGTCACATACCACTTCGGCACCAAGGATCTCTTGTTCGACAAGGTGATCGAGCGACGTGCGTCCGTGATGGCGTATCACCGCATCCAGGCACTCGATCTTGCGAGGCAGCGCGCTTCGAACGGCCCGATTCCGCTGAAGGATCTCGTCGAAGGTTATGTCTGGCCTTTCGTCGAGCGCAGCGTCCACGGAGGGCAAGGCTGGAAGCATTACTCGCTGGTGATCTCGCGGCTAGCCAACTCGCCGAGTGCTGCGAAGGTGATCAGCAAGCATTTCGATGCGGTCGCAAGGCAGTATCTGGTCGAGTTCCGGCGCACGATGCCTGACGTTTCGGAGACGGATGTTTACCACGGCTTCAGTTTTATGGTCGGCGCGATGGTGGCGCTCAGCGCGGAGCCGGGGCGCGTCGAGTTGCTGTCGGTCGGGCGCTTTGCGTCCACGGATCTGACACAGGCCTATCAGCGGCTCGTTCCGTTCCTGATCAGCGGTTTTGAGGGACTTGCCGTAGCCGATTAGTTCTTGCCGCCGGAACCCGGCAGCGACGTTCTGTAAGCAACCAGATCGACATTCGTTCGTCTGGCCATTCATAAAAATTTGGATAACTAATAACAAGAAAAACGGATGTTCAATAAAAATCCGCCGATTGAGTGGTGCGCCGCTCGTTGTGGATGGACCGATGCATGATGGTTTTAAATTCGGATAGCTTAATATACAAGAGAGGTATGGAGATGAAGCGGGTTTTACGGGTGATGGTGGTTGGTGCCACTTGCGCATGGGCATACGGCGCATGCGCGCAAAGCAGCGTGACGTTGTACGGGGTTATCGATCCGGATGTTGTGTTTGTCAGCAACGCGCAAGTGAACAAGGCGGGCGGGGCTCTTCACGGCGCCCGTCAGGTGTCGATGCTGGATGCGTCGACATCTGCGTATGCCGGCAGCCGGTTCGGGCTCCAGGGGAAAGAAGAGCTGGGCGGTGGTACGTTGGCGATATTCACCCTGGAGAACGGTTTCAATGCGGCCAATGGTGCGCTGGGCCAAGGCGGGGCTCTGTTCGGTCGCCAGGCATTTGTCGGGTTGGTCAACGAGAGCATCGGCAAAGTGACGCTCGGGCGGCAATATTCACCGGTGGTCGATTTCCTGTCACCGATGACGGCAATCGTGCAATGGGGCGGATTCATCGCGGCGCATCCCGACGATATCGACAACCTCGGCATGACGGCCCGTCAGAACAACGCGGTAAAAGTCACGTCTCCCACGTGGCGCGGGTGGTCGGCGAGTGCGATGTACGGGGCCGGCGGGGTCGCAGGACACACGTCGCAGAATCAGACCATTGCTGCCGGCCTTGGATACACGGGCGGCCCGCTGCGGGTCGGCATCGGCTACATGAGCGCGTACGACCCGAATGTCTCGATGTGGGGGAGTCAGCCAAACGGTGGCGGTAACGAGGCGAACAACATCGGGTCGTTCGGCTCGGCGACCACGCCGGAAAAGAACCCGGTGATCGCCGGCTATGCGTCCGCACACCGGTTGCAAACCGTCGGTGCCGGCGCGAGCTATACACTCGGTCGTGCAGTATTGGGCGCGATTTACACGAACACACGCTTCATCGGTCTGGGCTCGGACGCCGGCCCGAATCCGCTGGGCTATGCCGGTAGTGCCACATTCAACACGATCGAGGTCAATGGCTCATACCGGTTCACTCCGGCGTTGTCGCTGGGAGTAGCGTATTCGTACACGCTCGCACACGGTCCCGAAGCAAACAATGCGCATTACAACCAGGCCAACGCAGGCATCCATTACGCGCTATCGAAACGGACGGACATATACATGGTCGCGGTCTATCAACGGGCATCGGGTGTCGATTCGCTCGGACAAACCGCTGTGGCGTCCATTAACGGCATGACGCCGTCGGCGTCACGGCAGCAGTTCGTCGATGCGATCGGTCTGGCGCATCGATTCTGATCGGTACGCTGCATGCGCGGTCAGGACGCCCGCGCATGCAGGATCTAATCGCACAGCGTGTGCAGCATGCACACGGATACGGCCAACGAGCGCCCATACAGCGACGTCAACGCTGCGACTGGAGGCGGCCGTCGATGTTCGGCTAACGGTCCAGCACCGTATCCAGAAGTTCCTGCACTCTGCCCTGGAGCTTCTGTAGCGCGTCTTCGTGCGAGATCCGGCCGCAGAGGGCGTTGTGGATCTCGATGCCCACGATCTCCTCGATTCGGCTGTATACGGGCGTAAGCGGCCGCATCGTATTGGAAATCAGGCCGTTGCGTGCCAGCTTGTCGACGAAGCTGACGATCGGTGACACGATGCTGAGTTCAGGATCGGAGCTGACGCTGAAGCGCGGTGCAACCGGCAATTCGTTGTGCGCATTCGACTTCATCGCCTGCGACGAAGTCATCCACTGGATCGCCTGATGGGCAAGTGCCGCACGCTCGGGTGGCAGATTGCTCGGAACGGCGAGAAAAAAACCGCCGATGGGCACCGATCGCCGCACGCCGTGGACGTTGGGATGGGGGAGAAACATCACCTTGCCCTTTACTTTGGACCGGATATCCAGCTCGAGGCGCGCGGCACGCATCGACCATGCGTAACACAGCGCGGCGCGCCCGGCCATGAACTCGCCAAGACTGTCATCCCAGTCGAAGTCGAGCGTACCGGGCGGGGAAACGGACAGCAGCTGCTCCATGAATGCCAGTGTCGTGCGCGCCTCCTTGCTGTCGAGGCCGGCGCGAACGCGCGGGGTGCGTGCGGAGCTTGAACGCGTTCGACCCGCCGATGAGCCGCTGGCGATGATCGAGCCGCCGTGCGCGTTCAGGAAAAACATGAAGGCGCTGGCGATCGGCATGCCGCGTGCAGCATTCCAGACGAGGCCATACTGGTCGCGCTTGGGCTTGTGCAGGCGCCGCGCCACGGCAAGGAGATTCTTGGGGGTCGTCGGGTACGCCAGCGCGTTGTTCTCGAAAATGTCCCGGCGAGCGATCAGGCTTTCGACCGTGACGTAGACCGGCAGTCCATAGAGACAGTCGTCGTACGTGACGCACGCCAGGGCGGCCGGATGAAAATCGGGAAGATTCGCGGACGCGCCATGAACATCAACGTCGAGCGCAGAGATCAACTCCTTTTGAGCGAATTCGGCGAGCCATGGGTAGTTCAACGTGATGATGTCGAACTCGGATTCGTTCCGGGCACCGTTGGCGAGTGCCTTCTCGTACAGATCCTGCAGGTGCACCAGTTCGAAATCTTCGCTTCTGCCGGCGTTGGCGCGGAAATCGATCCAGAGATTGCGCAGCGCCGAAAAATAGTTGTCGTCGTGAAACAGGAACCGCAGTCGCTTTCCGTTGCCGCTTCTTGATTCGAGAAGGTTGGACGGCGGAACCAGTTGCTGCAGCGATTTCCTGGGTTCACCGAAATAATATTGCTCCGAGTTCTGGCTTTCGTCGCGCTGCCCGACCAGCGTCGCGACCAGGGATTTGACCTGAAGCGCGAGCGCTTCGAACCCTTGCATCAGCGCTTGGCTGGGAAGAAGCACGCGGGATTTTCCCGTCGGCGATGCCGGGGCGATATCGATCAACCCTTCGTCGATCAGGATGTTGATGCGCCGATGAGCGGTTCCGTACGGAAGGCCGGAGGCTGCGATGAGCTGCGAAATCGATACCGCTTGCTGCAGGAGTTTCGCTCGAATCAGGTAGCTGGTCAGCGCCCAGTCGGAGTCGGGCGACATGCCGGCAATCTGTGCCGCGAACGGCGCCCGGGTGCCGTCTATGAACTCAATGATTCTCAGAAATTCGTGTTCGTTCATCGTGTTGACGTCGGTGATTTCCCCCGCCATCGGTTCGACCGCGCGAACCGATCAAGCGGAATATCCATTCTGGATGACCGGGCGGTTGGTGTCCAGAGCGATCCCCATTAGTCTAGGTTCCATCGTTGGCGCACCGATGCGGGAGCACGGCGTTGGCGACTTAACCGAGGAGGAAAACATGTATTTCGTCGTCCATTGTGTTGACCGTGAGGGCGCGCTGGAGCGCCGGCTCGCGAACTACGAAGCACACAAGGCTTACCTGGCCAGTGCGAAGGTGCGATCGATCATTTCCGGGCCGCTGGTATCGGACGAAGGCGAAACGATGATCGGGAGTTTTTTCCTGGTCGAGGCCGAACGCAAGGAAGACGTGATCGCGTTCAACCGGAACGACCCGTTCAGCGCGGCAGACGTCTGGGGGCAAGTCAGCATTCATCCTTTCCTGAAGCGTGTAGACAACCGGGAATGACACACGGACTGACGTCATGGATGGTCCGCGCCGGGCGCGAACTTCGTTGCGACGTCGAGATCGGAAATGAAATCATGAAAGACACCATTGCATTCATCGGGCTTGGAAAGATGGGGCTTCCGATGGCCGCGCATCTCGTGCGCGGTGGCTATGCCGTCACCGGATTCGACACGTCCGACGCGCGTCAAGCCGCGGCGCGGGAGGCAGGGTTGAGCGTGACGTCGGCGCTTGAAGATCTTCTTGGATCGAGCGCCGTTCTCGTTTCGTCGCTGCCGAACGACGCCGCGCTTCTGAGCGTCGGCGAGCAGATTGCCCGGCACGCCGCAGCCGGTTCGATCTTCATCGATACGAGCACGGTTTCGGTGGACGCATCTGCCGCCGTCGCGGAGCAACTCGCGCGTGCAGGCATCAGGTATCTGCGTTGCACGGTGTCCGGGAATACCGTGATGGCGGAGGCCGCGAAGCTGACCGTCATGGTTTCGGGCGACCGCGCGGCATTCGATGCATGCGACGGATTGTTCGGAAACTGGGGAGAAAAGTGCTTTTACCTGGGCGACGCCGAACAAGCCAAGCTGATGAAGTTGTCGATCAATCTCATGATCGCGCACACCGCGGGCATGCTTGCCGAAGCCATGTCCCTCGGGCAAAAGGGCGGGCTGGCATGGGCGGACATGTGGCAGGTCGTCGAGGCCAGCGCGGTCGGGTCCCCTATCGTGAAGGCGAAGGCCGGTGCGTTGTCGAAGCGGGACTTCACGGCAACCTTTACGGTCGAACAGATGCGCAAGGATGTCGGGCTGATTCTCGATGCAGGGAAGTCGTTGAACGTGCCTTTGGGTCTCACCGCGTTGACGGCCCAGTTGTTGTCGAGCGCGTCGGCAAGCGGTTACGCAAACGAGGACTACGCGGCAATCATCAAGGTGGTCGAGCACGCAGCGCATGTGAAGCGCGGCAACGTCGAGGTGGAAGGTGCTTGAGTACTTTGCCGATTACGCGTGGAACCTGGCGCTTGGCATGGCGCTCGACATGGGTGCCAACATGGACGAGATCGATCGTGCGTCTCGCACACTGCGCGATCGAGGCGCGCAGGACGCGAGCGATCCTGCGAAGGCGTTTTTCCATGCATGGACGGATGCGGCAGTGCAACTGGTCGAGAAGGCCGAACTGGATCGGCAGAACGGCAACGTTCTGAGTGCGTCCGAGAAGTATCGTCGCGCCGCGATCATGTATATCACCGGGGAGCGGATGCCTCCGCACGACTATCCGCCGCGGATCGAAGCCTACGACAGCTTGCTGACCTGTTTTTCCCGGTACGTGTCTCTCGGTGGCGTCAATTGCACGCGCGTATCCGTGCCATATGAAGGATCGGTTTTGCCGGCACTGTTCGTGCGCGCACAAGGCGACGGTCCCGCGCCTTGCATGGTGCACTTCAACGGGCTGGACGGGCTGAAGGAGTTCCTGTTTCTGTCAGGTTTCCCGCAGGCGCTTGCGCGGCGCGGCATATCGACGCTTGTCGTTGATAACCCGGGGGTCGGAGAGGCATTGAGAAAGCACGACCTGCACAATTTCGCGGAAGCGGAGCGGCCGGCAGGCGTTTGCGTCGACTATCTCGAAGGGCGCAATGACGTCGACGCGACAAGGGTCGGCATGGTCGCGCTGAGTATGGGCGGTCATCATGCGCCGCGAGCGGTCGCGTTCGAAAGCCGGTTCAAGTGCTGTGTGGCGTGGGGCGCGAACTACGATTTTGCGTCGCGTTTTCGCCGCCGTGTCGACGGTGTAGTAGATCCCGGCCTGGCACCGTCCGTGCCGCATCTCTTCGAACATATCCTCTGGGTCTTCGGGGCGAAATCCATCGCGGAGGCTCTGCCGATTGCGGATCGTTTCACACTCGAAGGTGTGCTCGATCGCATCCATGTACCGATCCTCATTACGCACGGCGAGTGTGATCGCCAGATCTCGGTCGAAGACGCATATCAGACTTACGACGGGTGCGTGAACAGCCCGCGGCGCGAACTGCGAATCTTCACGGCGCAGGAGGGCGGAGAGCAACACTGCAGTATCGGCAACATGAGTCTGGCGACCGACTTCATGGCGGACTGGATTGCCGATGTGCTGGGCGGGCGTGCGGCGACACACGCTCAAGCATGCCAATCGAGGCCGTCAGGCCACCAAAAGGAGACATGATGAGAAACGTCGACGAAGACACCATCACGCAAATCGTTCTTGCGCGGCACGCCGATGCGGAAAATCCACGTCTCAAACAGCTCATGACGAGCGTCGTCCAGCATCTGCATGCGTTCGCGCGGGATGTCGAACTGACCGAGGAAGAGTGGTTCGAGGGGATCAGGTTTCTCACTGAAGTCGGGCATATCACCGATGACAAGCGGCAGGAATTCATCCTGCTGTCCGACACGCTGGGGCTGTCGATGCTGGTCAATGCGCTCAACAACCGCAAGCCGCACGGCTGCACTGAATCGACGGTGTTCGGGCCGTTCTTCGTGGAGAACGCGCCGGAGTACCGGAATGGGGACGACGTCGCCAACGGAGCGAAAGGTGAGCCGTGTTTCGTGACGGGGCGGATCGTCGGGCCCGAAGGTGAGCCGGTGCCGAATGCGCGCATCGAGGTGTGGCAGGCCGATTCCGACGGCTTCTACGACGTGCAGTACAAGGACGTCGAGGGTAGCCAGGGCCGCGGCATGCTGCGCAGCCTGAGCGACGGCTCGTTCCATTTCCGCTCGATTACCGCAGAGCCTTATCCGATTCCGCACGACGGCCCGGTGGGTCGCATGCTGGAGGCACTTGGCCGGCATCCGTGGCGACCGGCGCATCTGCATTTCCTGATCGAGGCACCGGGTTACGAGCGGCTCATCACTCACGTGTTCCGCTCGGGCGACAAGTACCTCGATTCCGATGCGGTGTTCGGCGTGCGATCGTCATTGATCACGGACTGGGTGCGTCATGAGCCCGGCAAAGCACCGGACGGTAGCCGAATCGATACGCCGTTCAGCACACTCGATTTCAATTTCGTGCTTCATCGCGTGGATCACGATGCGGCCCGCGAGACGAACCAGTAGGGAGATGGGCAGATGATCAAACACATCGTGATGTGGAATGTAAAAGGCGATACGCCGGAAGAAAGAGCGCAAGCAATCGGCCGGCTGAAAGGCGCGTTCGAAAGCCTCGTCGGGAAAATTCCGGGATTGCTGCATCTGGAGATCGGTGTCGATTCGAGTCGTGTCGATTATGCGTGCGACGTCGTGCTCTATTCGGAATTCGATTCGAACGAATCGCTCGCGCAGTATGCGGTGCATGCGGAACATTTGCGTGTAAAGAACGAACTCGGCGACATGCGTATTGCCCGGCATCAGGTGGACTACCGTGTCGTGTCGGCCGCGCGCGCCGGCTGCAGTGACGTTTCGAACTATTGAGGGAGACCGGTCATGGTGGATACCTTCACCTATCAGATGCTGCCCGCACGCGTCGTGTTCGGACAAGGCACACGCAAGAGGCTGGCTGAGGAGGCGGATCGTCTTGGCGTGCGGCGTTTGCTCGTGCTGTCGACGCCTGAGCAAACGGCGCTGGCTGACGAAGTGTGCCGGTTGTTGGGTACGAAAGCGGCCGGCACGTTCGATCGTGCAACCATGCATACGCCGGTGGATGTCACGGAGCGCGCGCTCGAAGTCGTGAAAGCGCACAACGTCGACGGGCTCGTCGCGGTTGGCGGGGGTTCCACAACGGGCCTGGGCAAGGCGATCGCGCTTAGAACCGACCTGCCGCAGATTGTATTGCCGACGACCTACGCGGGTTCCGAGATGACGCCGATCCTCGGCGAGACACAGGACGGGCGCAAGGTGACTCAGCGGAGCCCGAAGATTCAGCCCGAGGTTGTCATCTACGACGTGGACCTGACGCTGTCGCTTCCGCCGGCGATTTCTGCATTGTCGGCGTTCAATGCGATTGCTCACGCGGCCGAAGCGCTCTATGCGCCGGACGGAAACCCGATCGTCGCGCTGATGGCGGAAGAGGGCGTACGTGCGATTGCCGACGCGTTGCCGCGCGTCATGCGTGCGCCGGGCGATGTCGACGCGCGCCGCTCGCTGCTCTATGGCGCCTGGTTATGCGCGTGCTGTCTGGGTGCGACGACGATGGGGCTTCATCACAAGCTGTGTCACACGCTCGGCGGCCTGTTCGATCTGCCGCATGCCCAGACGCACGCGATCGTGCTGCCTTATGCGCTGGCGTACAACGCGTCGCGGATTCCGGAAGCGCTCGAACGTCTTGCTCGCGCGATGAAGGCGTCGAATGCTGTCGACGCGATCTTCAGGCTGGAGCGTGATTGCGGGATACCGCTCGCGCTGCGCGACATCGGCATGCCCGAGAGCGGCATCGCCAGCACGGTGGCACAGGCCCTTGCGAATCCGTACGCGAACCCCAGAGCGGTCGACGCGGATTCATTGAGCGAGATGCTGACGCGTGCATGGCGCGGACAGGGTATTTGACGGGAAGGTACGTGCTGACCAAAGCGCGGCGCAACTGGCGGTCAGCGACACGCCGCTGACGCGCATGCCGTTCAGCGGCTGGCGCGGGGCTGCGCCGTCAATCGCCGGTCTCGGCGATATAGGCGGTAATCCAGTTGGAAAACTCGCAAGCAAGATGCCAGGCATGTTCGGTCGTTGTCCAGAATGGCAGCGTGCCGGGAAAGTAGACAGCGAGTTTGCACTGAAATCCTTGGTCGAGATCGCGGAATTGATGCATGACGCCGCCCACGGTGGAGCCCAGTCCGTTCACCGCCATTCCGGCGAGTCGAATGGGGTAGGCCAGGTCGATGTCCGACTGCGGAAGATTGTTCGCGTGATCGTAGTCGACCGTAAAGTGGGTGACGATGAGCGCCCCGCCGGTTTCTTCCATGACGTCCTGGCCTTTGGGTTGCAACGGCGCGAAAAAGTAGTGATCGGGGCAGGCGACGAGCATGGATCGTTCGTCGAAGTCGAGCATCGACTTGTTCAGAAACCAGTTCGTGAACCCCTCCGCGGTTCCCCGGTTGCTCGTCACCTCGGTCCTGCTTGGCGCGTAATTGCCGAAACTGGTGCTGGCCGCCACCGTCGACAGCGGATCGGAAACCAGCAAATCGGCAGCGACCAATGATTTCATCGCGGCGTGACCTGCACGAATCTTTGCATCCGCAAGCGCATTGCGCTCCTGGTCGATATGGGCGATGGAAGCCGGCGGCCGAACGATGAGTGCGGCGAGATCCGACACAAGGTAGGCGGGCAGGTTGTTCTTCATTTTGTTCGCGACGACCTGCACGCGACGGGCTTCCCATTGAAGTACCTGGTCCCGGCTGACCGTGGCGCCGTTCAGGTGCGACGTGAGTGTCAGTTGAGGCTTGGCGAGCGGCTGCGCGCCCCTGTTGACGGCAAGGTTCGATGCGCCGGGGACGCCCCCCGAACCGGATTCGCCGCCGCAGCCCTGCAGGGTGAACGGAAGCAGTGTCGATGCACCGAGTGCGGCTGTTTTTTGCAGAAATTTCCGTCGATGCATGGTCGTGTCTGGCTCCGGCAGGGGGCATGATAGGCATGTAGATCAAAATCTAGATCATGATCTAATGTAAGATGTGGCCCCGACGTGGTCAATTCAGGGTTAGCCATTAGTGATGAATCGGTCAGATCAAAGCGAGCGGGTCCGGCGACAGGTGATCGACACGGCGAAGCGCCTGTTTTTCGAGAACGGATACGATCAGACCACGTTGCGTCAGATTTCGACGGCCGCCGGTGTTTCACACGGAAGTATTTATCATCATTTCGCCGACAAGGAAGGCATATTCCTTGCCCTTGTCACCGAGGCATTCGACGAGATTCAGCAAATAACCGATCGGGAATTTTCCGAAGCGCGAGATCCTTATTTGCGACTCAGTTTGAAGTGGGCGATTCTGGTTGCGGCTGCATCGATTGATGTGCGTGTCGCGGAATTACTCGATATTGCCTACGCATCGAAGAAGATTTCAACGGAGATCGTTGCGTCCTCCACGTTGCGGCATCGCAACTGGCTGGGGGAGCAGCTCCCGGACTGGACAGACAACGATTTCTACGCTGCGACACTCGTGCTGAAGGGCGCGATGGCTGCTGTTGTCGAAGACAAGTTGTCGACGGATCGTCTGAGTATGGAGGAGCGGATACGCTCGGTGCTCCGTGCGGCATTGTTCGGCTTTGGGGCGGCCCCGGATCAAATAGCGGAGATTCTGGAGCGTGTCCTGGATGGCATGGCGCGTGTCGATCCCTTTGCGTTGTACAAATTCTGAGGAAGCATTCATCCTGCGGTGGAGGGAGAATCGGCAGGACTCGAAGGGTAACGGCCCGGCTCATGCCGGGCCGTTTTGCATGGCGGGTCATGAACGAGCAGCGGGCCTGGCGGGTTTCATGTGTCTGATGTCCATTCTGGATGAGCCTGCGATTGGTGCCGTGGAGCACGGTCGTTAATCTGATTGCACGTGTGAGGTCGCGTCTCGAGACGGTGCGCTCGGCGACTCACCGCTCATGCATGAGGAGACCATGGAGTTCGATTTCTTGATCGTAGGTGGCGGCACCGCCGGCGCGGTAATGGCCTCGCGTCTTTCCGCCAACCCGGATTGCCGCGTGCTGCTTGTCGAGGCAGGCGCGGACGTCGCGCCGGGAGCCGAGCCGGCGGATATTCGGGACGCCTTCCCGGCGTCCACACTGAATGCGGGCTACTTCTGGAGCGGCCTGACTGCGACAGCGAGGGACGGGGGCGGCCGGCGCCCTATCCGCAAGCCAGGGTGATGGGCGGCGGCTCGAGCATCAACGGCATGTTCGCCCTGCGCGGCATGCCGTCGGATTATCGAAGGTGGGCCGATGCCGGAGCCGGTCGTTTCTCATGGGACTCCGTGCTGCCGTATTTCCGCAAGGTCGAGGACGATCGAGACCGTCCGGGCAAGGCGGGTGGCGTGCACGCCATTGAGCGGATGCCGAAGGCGTAGTGGCCGGCATTTGTGCGCGCCATGGAGCAGGCCGCGCAGCGCTGCGGATTTCCGTCCATACCGGACATCAACGAGGAACCCGGTGACGGTTTTTTCCCGATGCCGCTCGCGATCGATTCGGATACGCGCGTGACCAGCACCGGTTGTTATTTGACGCGGGAGGTCAGAGCTCGGGCCAATCTCGAGATACTGTCCGAGACGCAGGTCATGCGATTGCGCATGACGGGCAACACCGTGCAGGGTGTCGAGGTGCTACGTGATGGTGCGATCGTGCATCTGAGCGCGCGCAATGTCGTCGTTTCGGCCGGTGGCATATTTTCTCCGGCCCTGCTGCTGCGATCGGGAATCGGTCCGGCTGCGACATTGTCCTCGCTGGGCATTCGGATGGTTGCCGATCGGCCCGGCGTCGGCAGGAACCTGCAGAACCATCCGTACATGTTCTTTGCGCTCACACTCCCGCGCGGCAAGCGCATCGCGGCGGACCTCAGGCGGTTTGCCGTGGCCGGTCTGCGCTCGTCGTCGGATGCGCCGGGCTGTCCGGCGAGCGACCTGTTTTCGTTCGTGATCGGTCGGGTCAGCGGCGCGTCTTTCGGGCCGGATTTCGCGTTGGTCGGGAGCGCGCTGTATGCGCCGAAATCGCGCGGCTCGGTGACGCTCGAAAGCGCCGATCCCCTCGTGAATCCTGTCGTCAACTTCCGGTTCATGTCGGACCCGGCCGATCCCCAACGGATGATCAAGTCGGCGCGGCTGACCGAACGGTTATTGCGCGAACCGGGTGTCGCTGCCCAGTATCACGAGGCCTTTCTGTTGCCCGGCGCGCTGGCGGTGACGCAATTCAATCGTACCGGGCTGACCGGAAAAATGCTCGCGATGGCGGCCGAGGCAGCGGCGAACGCCCCGGGCGTCGTGCGTCGCGCGATTTTCGGCCGCGCGTTTCGAAGCGGCGGACCCGTCGCATATCGTGGCGGTGGTCGCGAGATCTCGGATGACGACATTCTGTCGTCGATCAGCCCGATGGGGCATCCGGTCGGCACGTGTGCGATGGGCAGCGCGGACGACGCCATGGCCGTGGTCGATGAAGACTTCCGTGTGCACGGAATCCGGAACCTCTTTGTGGTCGATGCCTCCGTGATGCCGCTGATACCGAGTGCGAACACGAATCTGCCTACGCTGATGCTTGCCGAACTGGCTGCGGATCGTATCGGCGCGCGGGATGGCTGCATTCGGGCGGTTGCCGGTATCGACGCGTCGGGCCGCTGAGCGCGCCTTCGGCGCCGCATCTCGCGGCCCCCTTACTGCCACGCCCAGCTTTTTGCTCGGTAACATCAACAACAAACATCATTTCTCGACCGCCCGCGTGTCAGCGGATTGGTTCCACGCCAGTCGGGCAATGGCCGGGTTAAAGGGCGGGCAGGCGTGGAAATGTTTTAAAACAAATGTTTGAAATAATGAAAAATTAAATAAAATCAATATGTTGATGTTGATTTTATTGAAGGGGTCAAATGAGGTGATGGGGTATCGAGTATGCGCCGCGCCTGTCTTCTTGCGATCGAGCGGTTATTACCATAATGCGATTGTTTTTGTGTGACCGTTGCATTTAAAATCGACAGCCAAACAATCAAGCGCGCAGGTGACGTAGCGGTCTGAGAGTGCCGTCGCCAAATGCCCATCGACAAGTGAACGTGACCGAAATGCTGCGCGCCTTCGTGAGCGCGCTCGACCAGAACAATCGCGCGATCCGGTTTCATTGGGGCCGTCATCAGGAAGCGCTGGCGCATGTCCTCGTCCCGCAGAGCGTGGATTTGACGGAAGGCCTGTGTACCGGCATCGAAGGGCACCTGACCTGCCTGTCGTCCCGCCCGGACCTTCCGCTATCTGCTTTCCTGGGGCTGCCGCTTTCGGTGCAACTGGTCACGGATCGAGGCGAGCCATATCCGGTCAACGGGATCTTCACCGACGTGCGGGCCGGCCAATCGGACGGCTCGCTCACGTGCGTCCAGCTGACGTTGCGAGATGCGCTGAATATCCTCGAGCAACGTGTCAACAGCAGAACGTTCCGCTCAATGAGTGTTCCGGACATTCTGGAAGCGCTGCTGCACGAATGGCAGCAACGCAGCTCCGCGTTGGCACAGGCTTTCGATTTCGAGCTTGTGCTCGATCGCAATCAGTATCCAAAGCGCGAGCAGACGCGCCAGGCGGATGAGTCTGATGCGGCCTTCATTCGCCGGCTGTGCCGACGCGACGGCATTTTCTGGTATGCCCGGGCCGGCAAGCATGATGGCGCATCGACCGATACGCCAGTCCATACGCTGGTGTTCTGCGATGACCCGACGAAGTTGCCTCAGGCGGCGGCGGGCCGCGTGTCGTACCATCGCGGCGCGCAGTCCAGGGAGCGCGATTCGGTCACGCTCTGGTCCACCGCCCGTGTGCTGACGCCAGGAAGCGTGCGGCGCTCCAGCTGGGATTACAAGACCGGCAGGATGGCCCAGTCCGAGCAGGAGACGATCGTCGATCAGGGCGAGACCGGCAACGATCTGGCGAAGTTGCTGGCCGATTCTGTCATCGACGTCCCGCATGCAGGCGATTCGGACGCCGATCAAGAGCGTCTGGCGAAGGCCCGCATTCTGGCGCACGAGCATCGCGCCGAGTGCGTGTATGCGTCGAGCGATGTCCGGGATATCTCGCCGGGTTTCTGGTTCACGCTGCTCGGGCATCCGGAGGTCGATACCCGGCCTGACGAGCAGCGGCAATTCGTCGTGACCAGCCTTCACCACCGGGCGACCAACAATTTTTCGAAGTCGCTCGATGAGCGGGCGCAGGCGTTGTTTGCCGCGAGCCGCTGGAGTTTCGACGCGTTGCCGGCCGAAGACGGTGCCGGAGTCCGCTACGAGAACACTTTCATGTGCGTGCGCCGTGGCGTGCCATTGACGCCCGCCTACGATCCGCGCGTCGATTTGCCGCCGGTGCATCCGTTTACCGCGAAGGTGGTTGGCCAGGATGGTGAGGAAGTGCACTGCGACGAATTGGGCCGCATCAAGGTGCAGATTCTCGGTTTGCGCGCGGACGACCATACGCATGCGCAGGGCGCCGGCGCCAGCGGAACCGAGCGGGACAGCGCGTGGGTGAGATGGGTCAGCCCCTGGGCCGGCCCGAACTACGGCATGGACATGCTGCCGCGCGCCGGCATGGAGGTGCTGATCGACCATCTGCATGGCGATCCCGACAAGATGGTCGTGACCGGGGTGCTGCATGGCGGTCCCAACATGCCGACCACGTTCAGCCACACGGGCTCGCTTCCGGGGAATCGATATCTGTCCGGCATCAAGACCAAGGAGGTCAAGGCGAATCGCTACAACCAGTTGCGTTTCGACGATACGCCCGGCCAGATCAGCAGTCAGCTTGCCAGCGAGCACACCTATACCCAGCTGAACCTGGGCTACCTGACGGAGCCTCGCGATGATGGCAAAGGGGCGCCTCGCGGTGACGGTCTGGAGGCCAGAACCGATGCCCAGGCTGTCATTCGCGCCGCGAAGGGCGTCTATGTGACCGCACAGCAGCAGGGGCGTGCCGAAGGCAAGATGCTCGAACGTACTGCGTTGCAGACGTTGATCGAGCAATTGCAGGACCTGGTACGGAACCTCGGTGATGCATCCGCTGCGAACGACGCCGACAACACCGACCTCGCACGCATCGAAAAGATCGCGTCGCAGATCAAGGGCTGGGATGCCGGAAGCAACGTCGACCAGGGCGCCGGCGCCGGCGGCGCGCCGATGGTTGCGATCGAGGGGCCGGCCGGCGTGACCGTGGTCAGCCAGGACGCGATGGTGCTCGGTGCGCAGACCAACATCGATGCCGTGAGCGCCGGCAACACGCAGATCAGCGCGGGACGTCGTTTGCTGATGCGGGTCGGAGACTGGATGAGCGCGTTCGCGGCCAAGGGCATGACGCTGGTCACGGCTGACGGCAAGCTCCGGATCGAGGCGCACAAGGAGGACGTTGTGGTGAAGGCCGCCAGGCGGATCATCCTGGAGGCAGGCGAAGAAATCGTGTTTCGCTCGCCGAAGGTCAGCACCCAGGCGAGCGACGAAGCGTCGATCAACGGCGGCTCGAGCTACAGCCAGTGGAATGGCGGCGGCGTCGTGCACGGTACGAGCGGCGTATGGCGCGAACACGCGGCGTCGCACAGTCTCGTCGGGCCGGACAACAAACCGGTGAAAGCGCCCGATCCCCTGACCTTCAAGGAACTGGAGCAACAGGACAGCCTCGCGGTGGTGCTCCGTTCACACCCGAACGACGGCCGGCCGCTCGCCTACGAGCCGTACACGCTTTACAAGGGTGCGGCCAAGATTGCGGACGGGGTGACCGACGAGCATGGGCAACTGATCATTTCAAATCACCAGAAAGGCACGTCTTCCTATACGGTCAAGCTGCACAATGGGCATGAGATCGAGGTACCCGTGAAGGAAGGCGGGTTGACCGACGACGATCAACTGGCCGCGCAGGGATGGCGGGCAGTCGACGGTGAGCCGGAATCACGCCAGCGCCACGCAGAAGGCTGACGTTCGATGTGCCGCAGTTTTCGACGAGAAACTTGATGTCCGACACCAATACCCAAAACAAATCGAAGGCGCCGGTCGACGTTTGTACGCGTCAGACGGTCGCCAGTGCGCAATGGTTTCTCGAGAAGCAGGGGGACTACTACGCGCCGCCTTACGAAAAGAACAATCTCGACGTATTCATCTGCGGCGAGGATGCGTTCGTACAGATAGCGGCCGATTTGAAAGCGGCCAAGCATAGTGTTGAAATCATTTGCTGGGGCTTCGACCCGGGTATGGAATTGATCCGGAAGGGAGCGGTCTGGCCGCGGGGAGATACCTGGGGCGGGCTGCTGCGCGATGTGGCGGCGGGGAAGTTCAACAACGGCAAGCCGGTGCAGGTTCGCTTGCTCTCGTGGTATGGCGTGATCGGAAGTACCATTTCGAACAACATGCCGGGCTACAGCGGTGGTCGCCTTACCTACGAGCAGAAAATGGCCAGGGAGATCGGCAAGGGGGGCGGCATCTATTTGCGGTTGGGCGATGCGCCGCAGCCGCAGTCTCCCCAGGAGCGGCGCGAGGATTTCAATGCGCAATGGTACGACGACGCATTTGCCGGCCGCCTGCCCAACCTGTCGCTTCGTACACGGGACGGCAGCAGCAAGGACGTTCACGAAAGCTTGGCACACGAGCCGGGCAAGCGCGATAACCTGGAAGATTTCGGCCTGGAGAAATTGGCCACGGACCATCAGAAGACCATCCTGATCGACTACGACCACGAGGGCGGTACGCACGCGGTCGGCTACGTGATGGGACTGAACAGCGTGACGGACTATTGGGATACGCAGCAGCATATCTTCAACGATCCGCGTCGCGGAGAGGGATGGGAGGGCGCCAACGACTCGCAACCGGGGTTGAAGCCTTACCAGGACTACGCAAGCCGGATTCGGGGCGAAGCACTGGTGGCGGTGAGCAAGAACTTCACCGATGCGTGGAACCGGGCCAAGGGCACGGGCGCGAACCTGTCGCGAACGCACGATTTCAAAAAGGTGCCCCCGGGTTTGACGGAGAACCTTGGCACGCCGTGTCAGCGCGCGCAAATCGTCCGTACGCAGCCCGAAGAAAAGGACAAATCCGTCAAGGCCTTGTATCTCCAGGCGACGTCGTTTGCGCGCAGTTATATCTACATCGAGAACCAGTATTTTCAGTATACCGAGTGGCCGACGAAGCTGAAGGAATTGCGAACCGCGTTTCTGTCGTGCAACCAGGCGGCCGGAAAGAAGCCTGTCGACATACCGAATTTGCACGTGATGGCTGTCATCCCCACGCCCGAGCGGAAACAGATGGTGCCGCGTACGCACGATACGGTCAAGGTACTGGGCTATGCCACGTCGATGCCCAATCAGGACAAGGCGGTGGAAGATGAACTCGCGCGCAACCGGCAGCAACAGGCAACCTGGGACGCCTACGTCAAGCGGCAGAAAGCGAGTGGCGCAAGGATCGACCCCGACTATTACCCTGCTCCGCTGTCGCCTGCGGCGCAAAGTGCCAAGGACCTCGGCGACAAGGCGTCCCTGACGAAATCGCTGGATCAGATGGGTATTCGCGCGCTGGTCGGTAGCCTGTGGTCCTTTGACTACAATTGGCGCAGTTCCAAGCTGAACACCGAGACGGAGAAGAAGCAGGCTCGCTGGGACGACTACGTAAAAAAGCAGCAAGCCAAAGGCGAACTGCCCGACCCGGATCTGGCGCCGATGCTGCCGTTGCCGACACAATCATTCGCGGCCCGGTATAGGGAGATCTACATTCACAGCAAATTGTTGATGATCGACGACAGCTTCTTCACGTTGGGCAGCGCTAATCTGAATTTGCGGAGCATGGCAGTGGATGCCGAGATCAACGTGGGAACCGACGACCGCACGAAAAGCGAAGATCTGCGAAAGCGGGTGTGGAAGCTTCACACCGGAAATGCAGCGGATTGCAACCCGTCGTCGCTGACTCCGCAGGCCATGTCGAAGGCGTTCCTCAATTGGGTGCAATTGCTAAGGGCCAATGAGATTGCGCGAAAGAAGGGAGACGCGCCAACCGGTTTCCTGCATCCGTTCCATGATGAGCGCGTGACAGGCGTTCGCTTATCCTGAGTAGGCTTCCCAAATCGTGCTAAATCAATTGCGTTCGACTGCTGCCAACCGTATCGGCTTTACCCGGTTAGTTTCTGCTTTCCTGTTCCTTGCATGTGCCGCCTGCTCAATGAACGATTCTCTTCCTCGCAACATGTCGTTGACTGCCTTCAACCCTCATCGCGCAGCATTTGAGTGCAAGCACGAGGTTGATGTGGTTCCTCCGCTCGATCCGGAGGCCGATCGATGGAATCAGCAGGCAATGGCGCTGACCAGCGCGCTGTTGTGGCCGAACCAGCGCGATTACAAGGGTGCTGTCGATTTATGGACAAAGGCAGCCGAACGCAAGCACTGGAAGGCAATGCTGAATCTGGCGAATGCCTACGCCCAGGGGCAGGGTGTGGATCGTGATTCCGAACATGCCGTGCAGATCACCGAACAGGCAATGAAACTGGGTATTCCGGCGGCCTACGATCTGATGGGTACGTATCACATGAACGGGATGGGCGTAAAGCAGGATGCCAGCCGCGCCTATGCATTCTGGCAACTGGCCGCCGATATGGGCAGCCCGAGTGCGATGGCGTATCTGGGTGGCAAGATGGACGCGCTCTATGATGATCCGAAGGCGGGTTTCTGGGGCAACCGCAAGATCGCACTCCAGATGCTTGAATGTGCGGTCGCGCAGGGCAATGGACTTGCAGCATATGAGTTGGGAACGACGATTGCGGGTGATCGAGCCGAGTTGAGCGAGAACAATGAACGCGCACTCAAGACGCTGCATGCGGGCGTGAAATTCGGCAGTGCCGAGAGTGCGGGATGGTTGAGTGCGTCGTTTGGCAAGGGGGACGCGCTGGTCGGTCATGTCAAGGATGAAGCCCGGGCCGAACGTTATAGCGTTCTCGCCGACCGCCTCGAGCGCGACCCCGACCTGCGCCTGCCGAACCTGGACAAGGTGGTGCCGTTGCCGCCTGCCAAATTGCCCAAGTGGGACGGCCACAAGGAGACGTTAATCGACGCGGCGAAGGCCGTGACGTCCGCGCCGGTGTCGCCGGCCAAATCCGCCGTGCACCCCGTGTCGATGCGTACCGACCGCGCGCACGTGCCCTATGGCTACATGGTGCCGGAAAAGCCGTCGGTTGCCGTTCCTCCGCAGGCGGAAACGACCGCCGCCCCTGTCGGTGGCTACTGGATCGCACAACTGAAATATCCGACGGCCGAACGTCACTTCGCATGGAATGCGGCCCAGGTGCCGATGCATTACCGGAAGGACGAATTGTTCGACCGGAGCCGCCCCGGCTTGATGCCTGAGGACGGTCGCATCTTCTTCCATTACGTCGGCGACGCGATTCCCGTGCCCGCGCAGCAGGCTGAATCGCATCCCCGCGTGACGCAGGGCATCGTACGCATCGCGGAATTCCCGGACCCCGCCATCCGGTGTCGCGGCACGCGTGCGTGTCCGGTGACGGGCGTCTGGCAGGCCGGTGTGGCGGACGATCATCTTCGGGCGGCCACGTTCAATCAATGGTATCGCCAGGCCTACGTCATGCAGGGGGATACATTCCCCGATCCGCGCGCCATGCATCTGGACGTATCGCCGGCGGACGTGACGTGGACGTGGTGGAACGAAGCCAATCATCTGGGGTTCGCGAAACTGCCTCAGGTCAGCGTCGGCAACGCGCCCGAGCACGCTTGACGGAGCGAAGATGCGTAAATCGACGATTGCCGCGACGGTGTGTGTCGGAGGATTGATCCTGGCGGCCTGGGGGGCGATTGCGGCATTGGGGGCCGTGGCCCAGATCAGCGGAGGTAGCTACGGTTCGCACGAGGTGAGCGATTTCGCGATCGAGAACTTCCTGTTTCTCGGCCCGCTGCTTGCTTTGGGGGGCTTGGTCGCATGGTTCGCCAGCCGGGGTTCGGCAACATCCGATGACGACGATGATGAACAGCACTCGGGTAAGGATGAGAGCGATCCGGCTGCTCCCGCGCACCGGGAGGCAGACCGATGAGCAGTTCCGAAATCATCTACAAACATGACTTGTGGCGTAAGGGCGCGGGTGGCATGCCCGCGGGGCTGTCCGGTCAGGCGGACAGTTCGGCCTATGCGGGCCTTGATCTGGGGCTCGCGCAATTTGCCGCCAGCAATTTCAGCGGCAGCAGCTTCACCGCAACGTCATTCCGACAGGCCGGCTGGACGGGGTGCCGGTTCTCGGCCTGCACGTTCGCCGGTTGCGATTTCGCGGAGATTGCGATTTCCGGATGCACGTTCGTGGATTGCATCTTCAATGACGCCGCCTTTCAGGGCAGCACATTCAACGGCGTGAAATTTCTCGGATGCAAGTGGAACGGTGTCAGGTTCGACGGCAACACGTGGCGTTCGGTGCAGGTGCTGGACTGTACCGGCACCACGGTTGAAGCTCACGGTCTCAAGGGGCTGGACGTCGATTTCACCGGGAGCTATTTCGAGCATCTGGCCTTCGAGGATACGGAAATCAACGGTGGGCATTGAGTCGAGCCGGAGGCCGTTACCGGGTTTCGTCAACGTAGTGGCGAGTTTTACTGCAACGGGTATCCGCTCCGAATTCGATCGAGCATGGCTGCCCCGCTGAAAATGGCGTTCCGCCGGACCAGCGTGAGCACAACGCAGCAACGTTCTACGACGGTGTTCGCAGCGATACGCCAGGCAATCGGAGACGCTTCCGCTTCTGCGGGACCCCGGTTTGAATGGACCCCGACGAGGCGGCGCGATCCCGACGAGGCCCTTCGGCCCTGAACCACGAACACCGGTTACGTCACGCTGACCGGAATCTCTATCAGGTTCGGTCGTCCCGATGCGATCCCGCACTCGACAGCGGCCGCGATGTCTCCCGCACGCGCCACGCGACGGGCCGCCACACCCCATGATCTCGCGAGTGCCAGGAAGTCGATCGGCGGGTCCTTGAGGTCCATGCCGACGAAGCGATCGGCGTGGGCGCTGACGAAATGCTGCTGCGATTTCATGTACTTCTTCAGGATGTTGTACTCCTGATTGTTCACTACGACGAACGTGACCGGCAGACCTTCATGCGCCGCGGTCCACAACGCTTGCGGCGCGTAGAGGGCCGAGCCGTCGCCGATGATCGCGACGACGGGCTCCCGTCCGAGACCCAGCGACAGGCCGACCGCCGCTCCCATGCCCCATCCGAGAATGGCGCCCCGGGTACCGTAGTACTGCCGCGTACCGGCGGAGTGGAGCGCGCGGCGAATCAGCGGCATCGTCGCCGGCGATTCATCGACGAGCGGCGTCGTCGGACCCAGCGCCCGAGCGACTTCGTGCGCGGCGACAAGCGGCGTCGTCATCGCGGCGTTCAACCCGGACGCGACTTGCTCCTCGAGGCTGGCGCGCTGTCGTGCGCGACCGCGCTGCGCTTCGGCGTGCAACGCGTCGATTTCAGCGCGCCGATGCTGCGACGCTTCGCGCAGCATCGGCAGGAGTGCCTGGAGCGATGCGCGAAGGGCGCCGACGCAACCCAGTGCGGTTGCATGTATCCGGCCCAGGTCATGCGGATCGCTTGCCAGTTGATAGAGCCTGCACGCAGTCGGAATGGCCGGGCCGGTGGAGTAGAGGATCGTGATGCTGAAGTGGCCGCCCAGCACGAAGACCGCGTCGAAGTCGCGGAGCGTTTCATGCATGTCGGCGACCGTCATGGGCAGGTTGCCGCACCACAACGCATGCGACGTCGGAAACGGCAGGTGGGCCGGCCAGGATGGGCCAAATACCGGGGCGCCCAGCGTTTCGGCGACGGCCACGGCTGCCGCGCTGGCGCCGGCCGCGAACACTTCGTCGCCGACCACCATCGCGAGGCGTCCGGGGCGGATCGATGCCAATGCCTTCGCCAGATCGGGCAGCGCCGACGGGATCGAGGTGCGGTCGATCGCCGATCGCCGCGGGACAGGCTCGGTCGTGGCGCGCTCCATCACATCCATCGGCAGGGACAGAAAGACCGGTCCGGACGGCGCGGCCGCGCTGTCGTTGAATGCCCGCCGCACGAGCACGCCGATTTCATCCGGGTGAGAGACTTCCCGCGCCCATTTGACCGCCGGACGGGCGACGCCCAGCGAATCGCCGTACAACAGCGGATCGGTGTAGGCATGGCGGGTATCCTGCTGGCCCGCAGTGACGACCAGTGGCGTCCTGGCCGCCTTTGCATTCAGCAGGGCGCCCATCGCGTGGCCGAGGCCGCCCACCGTATGCAGGTTCGTGAAGCCGGGCCGGCCGGAAGCCTGCGCATAGCCGTCCGCCATCGCAACGACCGCGGCTTCCTGCAAGCCCAGCACGTACGACAGGTCGGGGGCGTCGGTCAGCGCATCGATGAATGACAGCTCGGTCGTGCCGGGATTGCCGAAAACGTAGCGTACCCCTTCGCTTCTCAGCACCTCGACCAGAACCTCCGCGCCGCGTCGGGGCCGGATGTCGTCGAGGGCCACGAAACTCGTACCGGCTTCGGCTTCCCCGATCGTCACGGGGCTTCGTCGTTGATCTGCGTTCATGTCTTCCTCCCATTGAGGGCGAGGATAGGACGCGATACGACGCTCGCGCTTGAACGTTCTTGTGCTGTGGGCCCTTTTCGTTACCGGGTGTCGCTCCAGCGACTCGGCGCGACGCCGTTTGCCTTCTTGAAGTGTCGGTTGAAGTGGCTCTGGTCCGCGAAGCCGAAAGTCGCGGCCACGTCGGTTGCGGGCACGCCGGCACGAAGCGCATCGCAGGCGCGGGCCAGTCGAACCTGATTGCGCCACGCATGCGGCGCCATGCCGACTTCGCGCGAGAAGATTCGCGCGGCATGGAATTTCGACAATCCAACGACATTGGCCAGCTCGGCCAGGTCGAGCGATGCGGTCAGCTCGTCGAGCATGCGCGCTTTCATGCGCTCGACACGCAGGCGATCGATGCTCATTGGCCGCGAAGGCGGGCGCATCCGCCCGTAGCGTTTCAGCAGCGTCGAAACGGCGTCGAGCAGCGCGTACTCCACGGCCAGCATGTCGGTGCCGGTCTCGAGCACGCGGTGCGCCCGCAGCGCGCGGCCGACCAGATCGGCATCCCTGATGATGTCCGAGTCGAACCAGGGCGTATCGTGATGGCGCAACCCTGCTTCCTCGGCCACGCCCTGCACGAAATCGACCGGCAAATAGAACGTGCGGCATTGCCAGCCCGCGTCGGCTGCGCTCGAGCCGGTATGAATTTCGCCGGGATTGATGATGGGAAGGGATCCGGCATCGGCGACGAACCGCGTACCGTGATAGTCGTAACGTTCGGCTCCGCGTTCTATCACCGATATGGTGTACGCGTCGTGCCAGTGGGGCGAGTACACATGGTCGGTGAATCGGGCCGTGACCATCTCTCCACCGGGGATCAGCGTGGAGCGCCAGACGCGCGCGTCATTCCGGCGCGTCGCCGTGCCGTTCGCCGGAAGCGCGTGTGGCTCGATATCGTCGGAGTCGATGGCAGACATGGGTCACTCGGGCAGGGTCATCCGTGTTCGAACCGCAGAATAGCGTCAAAACGAAATGTTCGCCGACGCGTTTTCGCCGGCAAGCCGCGACGGCCTTGCCAACGCGCCGTGCGGCCGCGATTGTGCCGACGATGCGCCCGGTATCCCGGGACAGGCGCCGCACCGCCGGCCGCACGACCGCCACCCGCCCCAGCTTTTTGCTCATCAACACCAACAAAAAACATCATTTCGCGCCCGCCGGCGTGTCAGCAGAATGTCTCCATTCCAACTCGTGCGACAGCAGGACCATCGCAGCGAGCCGCACTTCAGAAGGAGACACTCGTGGCACTCGAAACAACCTCAATCGATACGCTCGTCGTCGGCGCCGGGCAGGCCGGCGTGGCCATGAGCGAGCACCTGGGCAAGCTGGGCGTGCCGCATCTCGTGCTGGAGCGCAGCCGCATCGCCGAGCGCTGGCGCACGGGGCGCTGGGATTCGCTGGTCGCGAACGGCCCCGCGTGGCATGACCGCTTCCCGGGGCTCGAATTCGACGGACTCGATCCCGATGCGTTCGCCTCGAAAGACCAGGTCGCCGACTACTTCGAAGCGTATGCGCGCAAATTCAACGCGCCGATCCGCACCGGCGTCGAAGTGAAGCAGGTCGTGCGTAACACCGGCAAGCCGGGTTTCGTCGTCGAGACCTCCGACGGCACGATCGAAGCGAACCGCGTGGTCGTCGCGACGGGCCCGTTCCAGCGCCCGGTCATTCCGCCGATCGCGCCGGCCGACGCGCGTCTCGTGCAGATCCATTCCGCCGACTACCGCAACCCGGGCCAGCTTCCGGAGGGCGCGGTGCTGGTGGTCGGCGCGGGCTCGTCGGGCGTGCAGATCGCCGACGAGCTGCAGCGCGCGGGCCGGCAGGTCTACCTGTCGGTCGGGCCGCACGATCGCCCGCCGCGCGCGTATCGCGGCCGCGATTTCTGCTGGTGGCTCGGCGTGCTCGGCGAATGGGACAAGGAAGTCGCGACGCCCGGCCGCGAGCACGTGACGATCGCGGTGAGCGGTGCGCGTGGCGGCCATACGGTCGATTTCCGCGCGCTCGCGAACCAGGGCGTGACGCTCGTCGGGCTGACGAAGTCGTTCGACGGCGGCGTGGCCGTGTTCGAACGCGATCTCGCGATCAATCTCGCGCGCGGCGACGAGAACTACCTGTCGTTGCTCGACGCGGCCGACGCCTATGCGGTGCGCAACGGTCTCGACCTGCCGGAAGAACCGGAAGCGCGTCGCATCCTGCCGAACCCCGATTGCGTCGCGCATCCGATCCCCGCGCTCGATCTTGCCGGCGCGGGAGTCACGTCGATCGTGTGGGCGACGGGTTATGCGGTCGACTACGGCTGGCTGAACGTCGATGCATTCGCGGCGAACGGCAAGCCGCAGCACCAGCGCGGTGTGTCGAAGGAGCCCGGCATCTATTTCCTCGGGCTGCCGTGGCTGTCGCGGCGCGGTTCCAGCTTCATCTGGGGCGTGTGGCACGACGCGAAGCACATCGCCGATCACATCGTGACGCAGCGCAAGTACCTCGCCTACCACGACGCGTCGCAGCACCGCGCGGACGCGCAGCCGGCGCAGGCCGACGCGCGCCCGCTCGCCGAAGCAGCGAACTGACACGAACCCGCCGCGCCTCGTTCCGGCGCGGCGGGCGTTTCCATTGACGATCGAAGGACCCCGATGAGCCAGCCTACCCATACGCGTATCCGCATGTTCAACACCAAGGATACCTACCCGAACCAGACGCTCGACAACGACCTGTGCCAGGCCGTGCGGGCCGGCAACACCGTCTACGTGCGCGGCCAGGTCGGCACCGATTTCGACGGTAACCTGATCGGCCTCGGCGATCCGCGCGCGCAGGCCGAGCAGGCGATGAAGAACGTCAGGCAATTGCTGGAGGAAGCCGGCAGCGACATCACGCATATCGTGAAGACGACGACCTACCTGATCGACCCGCGTTATCGCGAGCCGGTGTACCAGGAAGTCGGCAAGTGGCTGAAGGGCGTCTACCCGATCTCGACGGGGCTCGTCGTGTCCGCGCTCGGCCAGCCGCAGTGGCTGATGGAGATCGACGTGATCGCGGTGATCCCCGACAACTGGCAGCCGAACCGCGCATAGGAGGCGACATGACTTTCTCCATCGTCGGGCGCTGCCCGGAGACGGGCCAGCTCGGGATCGCGATCAGTTCGTCGAGCATCGCGGTGGGCGCGCGCTGCCCGTGGGTGCGCGCGGGCGTCGGCGCCGTCGCGACGCAGAACATCACGCTGCCGGCGCTTGGCCCGCAGATCCTCGACCTGATCGAGCACGACCAGCTTGCGCCCGCCGCGGCGCTCGACCGCGCGCTGAATGCGAACGGCTGGAGCCAGTACCGGCAGGTCACGGTGATCGACGGACAGGGGCAGACGGCGTGCTTCACCGGCAAGGAAGCGCTCGGCACGCATCACGCGGTACAAGGCGAGCAATGCGTGGCGGCGGGCAACCTGCTCGCTGCGCCGGCCGTGATCGACGCGATGGCGAGCGCATTCGAGCACGCGCCCGGCCTGCTCGCCGATCGGCTGCTCGCCGCGATGCACGCGGCGATGGCGGCTGGCGGCGAAGCGGGGCCGGTGCATTCGGCCGCGCTAAAGGTGGTCGACGACCTGACCTGGCCGGTGGTCGACCTGCGCGTCGACTGGGCCGATGCCGATCCGATCGGGCAGCTCGATGCGCTGTGGCGCGCGTACCGGCCGCAGATGCAGGACTACCAGACGCGCGCGCTGAACCCGACCGCCGCGCCGAGCTACGGAGTGCCGGGCGATGAGTGACCTGTCGAGCCGCACGCTGCTCGAACGGCTGATCGGCTTTGCGACGGTCAGCCGCGATTCGAACCTCGAGATGATCGGCTTCATCCGCGACTATCTCGCGGGCTTCGGCGTGGAGAGCGAACTGTTCTACAACGCGGAACGCACGAAGGCGAGCCTGTACGCGACGATCGGGCCGAACGATCGCGGCGGCATTGCGCTGTCGGGCCATACCGACGTGGTGCCGGTAGACGGGCAGGCGTGGACGGTCGAACCGTTCCGTCTGAGCGAGCGCGACGGCCGCCTGTACGGCCGCGGCACGGCCGACATGAAGGGTTTCATTGCGTCGGTGCTCGCGGCCGTGCCCGCGTTCGTCGCGCGGCCGCTGAGCCTGCCCGTGCATCTCGCGTTCTCGTACGACGAGGAGGTCGGGTGCCTCGGCGTGCGGCCGATGCTCGAACAACTGGCCGCGCGTGAGCACCGGCCGCGCCTGTGCCTGATCGGCGAGCCGACCGAACTGAAGCCGGTGCTCGGTCACAAGGGCAAGCTCGCGATGCGGTGTCACGTGAAGGGCGCCGCGTGCCACTCGGCGTACGCGCCGTCGGGCGTCAACGCGATCGATTACGCGGCGAAACTGATCGGCCGGCTCGGCGAGATCGGCGCGGCGCTCGCACGGCCCGAACGGCAAGACAGCCGTTTCGATCCGCCGTTCTCGACCGTGCAGACGGGCCTGATCAAGGGCGGCCGCGCGCTGAACATCGTGCCGGCCGAATGCGAGTTCGATTTCGAGGTGCGTGCGCTGCCTGATTTCGATGCGCACGACGTGCCGACGAAGCTGCAGGACTATGCGGAATCCGAACTGTTGCCGAAGATGCGTGCGGTGCAATCCGATACCGACATCCGGTTGCAGCCGTTGGGCGCGTATCCGGGGCTCGCGACGTCGCCGGACAGCGAAGCCGCGCGCCTGCTCGCGATGCTGAGCGGCTCCGACGCGTTCGGCACGGTTGCGTTCGGCACCGAGGGCGGGCTGTTCGGGCAGGCCGGCATTCCGACCGTGGTGTGCGGGCCCGGCAGCATGGACCAGGGGCACAAGCCCGACGAGTTCGTCACGCTCGAACAATTGCACGGATGCGACGCGATGCTTGCCCGGCTGGCTGCGCATCTTTCATCGGCCGCCTGACTGTCGCAGCCGGCACGCACGCGCCCGTTCCGCGGCGCGTGCGTATTCGTTTCTATCGTGTCGTTTCCGCGACGATCTGCGCGAGCCGCTCGCGGCAGAAATCGACGAACGACTGCGCCTGCTTGGTCAACTGCCCGCGTTTCAGGCGCGCGCTCACGAGCCCCGACGGGCTCACCGTTTCGCTCAGGCTGATCGTCACGACGCGCTGGCCGTCATACGTGTATTCGGAATGCGGGCGCGTGACGAGCAGCGAGAATCCGAACCCCTGGCCGACCATCCCGCGCACCATCTCGATCGACGGCGAGCCGAACACGATGTTCGGCGTCAGCCCGAGCTCGTGAAACAGGCTGACGAAGTACGTGCGGCTCGGCTGCACGTCGAGCAGGATCATCGGCTCGACGCAGAGGTCGCGCAGCGACACGTGTGTCTGGCCCGCGAAACGGTGGTTCTCCGGCAGCAGCACGTACGGCTGCTGCGGCGGCATCAGCGGCTCGGTTTCGATCGTGCCGTCGAGATCGTGGTCGTACATCAACGCGAGATCGAAGGTGCCGGACGTCAGGCCCTGCACGAGCTCCTGCTGGTCGCCGTCGCGCAGCCGGATGTTCACGCCCGGGTAGCGTTCGCGAAACCCCGCGATCAGTTGCGGCAGATAGAGCGGCGCGACCGTCTCGAAGCAGCCGATGTCGATCTGCCCGGCGATCACGTCGTTGTCGGCGAGCGCGTTCTGCTCGAATTCATGCGCGATGCGCAGCAGCTCCTGCGCCTTCCGGTAGAAGCGCGTACCGCTCGGCGTCAGCGACACGCCCTGCGCGTGATGGCGGATGAACAGCTTCACGCCGAAGCTCTCCTCGAGCCCCTTGATCGCGCTGGAGATCGACGGCTGCGCGATGAAAAGCTGACGCGACGCCTCGGCGACGCTGCCGGATTCGACCGTCGTGATGAAGTATTTCAGTTGCCGCAAAGTGTAGTGAGCCACAAGCACCTCTGATGCCCGGCCCGCGCGTGCCGCCGCGGGCGCATGCTGTCCATGGTTTCGCGTAGCACCTTACCTGAAGTCGATCGGCGCCGGAATTTCCGCTGCAGAGCTTTTTCGTATGTCGCGGAAATATTTTTAGTATTTTCCGGTCGCGATACACGTGGCGCACCATCGTCTCCAACCTGGATCACGACGAGGCCGCGCACGCGCCGGCGGGATGTGTCATCCGTCCCCGCTTGACGCGCATGTTCCGCCTCGGCCGATACCGCCGCGCGTGCACGCGGCGCGCCGTCGCTCGCGTATCCGGACCCGATTGCCGGCGCGCACCCCGACGCGCGCCGGCGGAAACGGCAAGCGCGCATCGCCGCGCAGGACAGGAGACATCACCATGACGAACGTGGACCGCAACGCGTCCCCGATGATAGAGAAACACACGATCGGCTATGTGCCGCCCGCGGAGCGCCACGGCAAGGTGCGCGACCTGTTCACGCTCTGGTTCGGCGGCAACATCGCGCCGCTGCCGATCGTGACCGGCGCGCTCGGCGTACAGATCTTCCACCTGAACCTGATGTGGGGCATCGTCGCGATCGTCGTCGGGCAGGCCGTCGGCGGCGTGCTGATGGCGCTGCATTCCGCGCAGGGGCCGCAGATGGGCATCCCGCAGATGATCCAGAGCCGCGCGCAGTTCGGCTCGTGGGGCGCGCTGCTCGTCACGGTGATCGCGGCCGTGATGTACGTCGGCTTCTTCGCGTCGAACATCGTACTCGCCGGAAAGTCGGTGCACGGCATCGCGTCGTCGGTGCCGGTGCCCGTCGGCATCGTGATCGGCGCGGTGGGCTCGGGGCTGATCGGCATCGTCGGCTACCGGTTCATCCACATCCTGAACCGCATCGGCACGTGGGTGCTCGGCATCGGCATTTTCGTCGGCTTCTGGATGATCCTCACGCACGTGACGACCGACGATTTCCTGACGCGCGGCGGCTTCGACTTCGCGGGCTGGCTCGCGACGGTATCGCTGTCGGCGCTGTGGCAGATCGCGTTCGCGCCGTACGTGTCGGACTATTCGCGTTATCTGCCGGAGGACGTTGGCGTCGCGTCGACGTTCTGGGCGACCTATCTCGGCTGCACGATCGGCTCGACGCTCGCGTTCATTTTCGGTGCGGTCGCGGTGCTCGCGGTGCCGGCCGGCGCGGACACGATGGATGCGGTCAAGCAGGCGACCGGCCCGCTCGGCCCGCTGATGCTCGTGCTGTTCCTGCTGAGCGTGATCAGCCACAACGCGCTCAACCTGTACGGCGCGGTGCTCGCGGTGATCACGTCGGTGCAGACGTTCGCGTACAAGTGGATTCCGACCGCGAAGGCGCGTGCGGTGGTGTCGGTCGTGATCTTCGTCGCGTGCTGCTACGCGGCCATCGGCGCGTCGACGAACTTCGTCGGCAACCTCGTCGATCTGGTGCTCGCGCTGCTCGTCGTGCTCGTGCCGTGGACGGCGATCAACCTGATCGACTTCTACGTGATCCACCAGGGAAAGTACGACATCAAGTCGATCTTCATGGCGGACGGCGGGATCTACGGGCGCTTCAATCCGCAGGCGCTGCTCGCGTATGCGATCGGCATCCTCGTGCAGATTCCGTTCATGAACACGCCGATGTATGCAGGCCCGATTCCCGCGCATCTCGGCGGCGCGGACCTGTCGTGGGTGGTCGGGCTGGTGCTGACGTCGCCGCTGTACTACTGGCTCGCGACGCGCGACAGCGCGTATCGTCGCCGGCAGACGGGCGCGACGATGCCGCCGACGGCGGCGCGGTAAGCGGTTCGCAGAGCAAAGGACGGGGCGGCCGCATCGGTTGCGATGCGGCCGCCCATGGAGTGTTTCGGTATGACGACGGCGGGCCCGCGGCGGGCGAGGTGCCGCGGGCCCGTCCGTGCATCAGACCACCGCCGAGCGCGCGACGCGCACCGGCACCGACTTGTACGACGGCGTGCCGCTTTCCTTGTCGATGTAGTCGAGCGGCACGAGCACGTTCGCTTCCGGGTAATACGCGCCGACCGAACCCGGTGCGATGTCGTACTCGATCGCGGTGATCTTCTCGAGTCGCAGCGTGCGGCCCGACGCGGTGATCGTCTCGATGTCGACGAGGTCGCCGTGTTCGAGCCCGTACTTCGCGAGATCCGCCGTGTTCATGAACAGCACGTCGCGCCGCCCGAACACGCCGCGATAGCGGTCGTCGAGCCCGTAGATCGTCGTGTTGTACTGGTCATGACTGCGCAGCGTGATGAGCCGCAGCACCTGCTCGCCGCCGAGCACTTCGGCATCTTCCGCGACGCCCTTGTAGACCGAGAACATCGCCTTGCCGGTCGGCGTGGGCCACACGCGCTCGGTCGGCGGCAGCGGCAGGCGGAAGCCGCCCGGCGTGCGGATGCGCTCGTTGAACGCCTCGAAGCCGGACACAGTGCGGTCGATCAGGTCGCGGATGCGATCGTAGTCGGCGATCAGGTCGAGCCACGCGACCTTGCTGTTCGGCAGCGTCGCATGCGCGATCCCCGCGACGATCGCGGGCTCCGAGCGCAACTGGTCCGACGCCGGCTTGAGCTTGCCGGCCGACGCATGGACCATCGACATCGAATCCTCGACGGTGATCGATTGCCGGCCGCTCGCCTGCATGTCGAGCTCGGTGCGGCCGAGCACCGGCAGGATGAAGGTTTCCTTGCCGACCAGCAGGTGCGAGCGGTTCAGCTTCGTGCCGAGATGCACGCTCAGGTCGAGCTTGGCCATCGCCGGAAACGACAGTTCGGGATCGGGCAGTGCGACCGCGAAGTTGCCGCCGAGGCACAGCAGCGCCTTCGCGCTGCCGTCGATCATCGCCTGCATCGCCTGCACGGCGTCGTGCCCGTGATGCGCGGGCGGCGTGAACCCGCATACGTCCTCGATCTTCTTCAGGAACTCGGCCGACGGTTTCTCGGTGATGCCGACCGTCCGGTTGCCCTGCACGTTCGAATGGCCGCGCAGCGGGCACACGCCGGCGCCGGGCTTGCCGATGTTGCCGCGCATCAGCAGCAGGTCGGCGATCAGGCGCACGGTTGCCGTGCCCTTGTTGTGCTGCGTGACGCCCATCCCGTACGTGATGATCGTCGCGTTCGACTTCGCATAGGCGAGCGCGACCTGTTCGAGCTGCGCCTGGCTCAGGCCGCTCGCGCGCTCGATGTCGTCCCACGACGTGGCCTGCAGGTCGGCCGAGAACGCGTCGAAGCCGTCGGTATGCTGCGCGATGAAGTCGCGGTCGAGCACGTCGCCGCGCTCGGCTTCGAGCTGCAGCAGCGCCTTCATGATGCCCTTCAGCGCGGCCGCGTCGCCGCCGGCGTCGACCTGGTAGTACGTCGATGCGATCCGCGTCGAGCCGAACGACGCCATCTCGATCATGTCCTGCGGGTCCGCGAAGCGTTCGAGCGCGCGTTCGCGCAGCGGATTGAACACGATGATCGGCACGTGGCGGCGCGCGCACTCGTGCAGCGTGCCCATCATCCGCGGGTGGTTCGTGCCGGGGTTGTGGCCGATCGAGATGATCAGCTCGCACTGGTCGAAATCCTCCAGCGACACGGTGCCCTTGCCGATGCCGATCGACTGCGGCAGCCCGACGCTGGTCGGCTCGTGGCACATGTTCGAGCAGTCGGGGAAGTTGTTGGTGCCGAGCTCGCGCGCGAACAGCTGGTACAGGTACGCGGCTTCGTTCGACGCGCGGCCCGACGTATAGAACTCCACCTGCTCGGGCGGCAGTGCGCGCAGCACTTCGCCGATGCGCGCGAACGCGTCGTCCCATTCGATCGCGCGGAACGTGTCGGTCGCGCGATCGTAGACGAGCGGGTGCGTGAGCCGCCCCATGTTCTCCAGTTCGTAATCCGACATGCGCAGCAGCGACGACACGGTGTTCGCCGCGAAGAACTCGGGCGGCACGCGCTTGGTCGTCGCTTCCCACGTGACGGCCTTCGCGCCGTTCTCGCAGAACTGGAACGTCGACTTGTGTTCCTTGTCCGGCCAGGCGCAGCCGGGGCAGTCGAAACCGTCGGGCTGGTTGGTCCGCATCAGCACGATCGGCGCCTCGATGGTTTCCATCTGCGTGCGCACGGCCTCGGCTGTCGCGCGAAGCGCGCCCCAACCGCCGGCGGGCCCATCGTACTTCCTGATGCCTGGCACTTCGCGTCGATTTGTCATGTGAATCTCCATGAGCCGGCCCGGTGCGGGCGGCTCGGGTTGCGCCGCGTCGCGGCGTAGGGCGGCTCCGTCCGGTGGACGGAGCCGGTCATGCGAGCCCTGGGCTGCAGGGCAGGCGGGGTTTCAGTGCGCGTCCTTCTTCGAGCCGGACGACTTTTTGCCAGACGGTTTCGCCGCGGGCGGCGGCGCGTCGGCCGGCGCCTCGCCGGCCTTCGCTTCACCGGATGCCTTGGCGGCCGCCTTGCCGTTCGGCTTCGCCTTGCCGTCGGCGTCCTTCTTCGCGTCCTTCGTGTCCTTCGCTTCAGGCGCGGCGATCTTGTCGAACTTCACTTCGTCGCTGTCCTTGTCGTAGTCGACCTCGACGTGGTCGCCCGACTTCAGCCGGTCGGCGAGGATCTCCTTCGCGAGCTTGGTTTCGATCGTTTGCCTGATCTGACGCTTCAGCTCGCGTGCGCCGAACTCCGGCTGGTAACCGGCTTCGGTCAGGTGGTCGACGAGCGCGTCGCCCATCACGAGCGTGATGTCCTGCGCGGCGGCCGTGCGCACCACGCGGTCGAGCTGGATCTGCACGATCGAGCGGATGTTGTCCTTCGACAGCGCATGGAAGACGATCACCTCGTCGATCCGGTTCAGGAACTCGGGGCGGAAGTGGCCCTTCAGCACCTGCATCAGCTCCTCGCGGATCGCCTTGTCGGTCTTGCGCGCGGCTTCCGGTTGCGTGAGGTTGTCCATGATGATCGCCGCGCCGAGGTTGCTCGTCGCGATGATGATCGTGTTGCTGAAGTCGACCACGCGGCCCTTGCCGTCGGTCAGGCGGCCATCGTCGAACACCTGCAGCAGCACGTTGTAGACGTCCGGGTGCGCCTTCTCGATCTCGTCGAGCAGGATCACGCTGTACGGGCGGCGCCGCACGCGTTCGGTGAGCTGGCCGCCTTCGTCGTAGCCGACGTAGCCGGGCGGCGCGCCGATCAGCCGCGCGACCGCGTGCCGTTCCATGTATTCGGACATGTCGATGCGGATGATCGCCTGCTCGTCGCCGAACACGGTCTCGGCCAGCGCCTTCGCGAGCTCGGTCTTGCCGACGCCCGTCGGCCCGAGGAACAGGAACGTCGCGATCGGCCGGTGCGTCTGGCCGAGCCCCGCGCGCGACAGCCGCACGGCGTCGCTGACGGCGACCACCGCGTCGCTCTGGCCGACCACGCGTTCGCGCAGCTGCTCTTCCATCTTCAGCAGCTTCTGGCGTTCTTCCTGCGTGAGTTCGGACACGGGGATGCCGGTCAGCCGCGACACGACTTCGGCCACGGCTTCGACGGTCACTTCGAGCGTTTCGGAGCCGGTCTTGCGCTGCCACGCTTCCATCTTTTCATCGACCGCCTTCTGCTTCTCGTTGATCTGCTCTTCGAACTGCTTCGCTTCGTCGAAGCGCTTGCGCGAGGTCGCGTAGTCCTGTTCGCGCTTCAGTTGCGCGATCTGCGCTTCGCCTTCCTGAATATCGACCGGGCGCGACGTCGCGCCGATCCGCACGCGTGCGGCGGCCTGGTCGATCAGGTCGATCGCCTTGTCGGGCAGGAAGCGCGACGTGATGTAGCGGTCGGCGAATTCGGCGGCGGCGACGAATGCGTCGTCGGCGAACGTCACCTGGTGGTGCGCCTCGAGGCTGTCGCGCAGCCCGCGCAGGATCACGATCGTCTGCTCGACGCTCGGCTCCGGCACGAACACCGGCTGGAAGCGCCGTTCGAGCGCCGCGTCCTTCTCGATGTACTTCTGGTATTCGTTGAGCGTCGTCGCGCCGATCAGGCTCAGCTCGCCGCGCGCGAGCGCGGGCTTCAGCACGTTCGCGATATCGAGGCCGCCTTCGCCGCCGCCCTGGCCGGCACCGACGATCGTGTGCAGCTCGTCGATGAACAGGATCAGTTCGTCCTGCTTCGCGGTCACTTCGTCGATCAGCTGCTTCGCGCGCTCCTCGAATTCGCCGCGATACTTCGCACCGGCCACCATCGAGTTGATGTTGACTTCGACGAGCCGCTTGTTGCGCAGCACCTCGGGCACGTCGCCGTTGACGATCCGCTGCGCGAGCCCTTCGACGATCGCCGTTTTGCCGACGCCCGGCTCGCCGATCAGCACAGGGTTGTTCTTCTTGCGGCGCGCGAGCACCTCGATCGTGCTCTCGATTTCCTGCGCGCGGCCGAGCACCGGGTCGAGCTTGCCCTGGCGTGCGATCGCGGTGAGGTCGCGGCCGAACTTGTCGAGGTTCGGCGTGCCGGTCGGCGCATCGACGCGGCCGTCCTCGGCGCCCTTGCCGACCACCTTGACGACTTTCTGGCGCAGCGCCTCGGGCGTCACGCCGTATTTCTTCAGCAATGTACCGGCGATGCTGTCCGGCACCGACGCGAGGCCGATCAGCAGGTGCTCGGGGCCGATGTACGAGTGGCCGAGATCGCGCGACGCCTGGAACGCGTACTGCACGGCCTTCTTCACACGCGGGGAGATCGACAGCTTGTCGAGCGGCGCATCGGGGTCGGCCGTGCCGGTGTGCGCGTGCTCGTCGATATACGACTTGATGTCCTGCGGCGACAGCTTCAGTTCCTTCAGCAGCGCGGCGCACACGTCGGTGTCCGCGAGCGCGTAGAGCAGGTGTTCGGAATCGAGCTCGCTGCGGCGCAGTTCGTGCGCTTTTTCGGCCGCGCGCTGCAGCAGTTCGAGCGTCTGTTCGCTGAACGCGTCGGTCGGGTCGACCGACTCACGCGGTACTTCGGCGGCGAGCGGCGATTCGTCGCCGAGCTCGCCGAACAGCGACGACGAGCCGCCTCCGCCCAGCAGCGAATCGAACGGGTTCAGCATGCTTTGATGCCGCATCAGCTGACGGAAGTGGTAATCGCAGATCGAAATCGTCTTGCGCTCGCCGTCCTGCATCACGGTTGCGCGCGCGACGGCCGGCCGCGCGTGGCAGATATCGCAAAGTGCGGGCATGGTGGTCTGGCTCCTGTCTGTGAAGGTGGGTCGAAGGGTGAAGTCCCGATGCGGTGCGGCGCTCGCGCGTCCCGACCGCGAACAGACGACGCGCGGCGCGGCGGCGCGCGTGCCGCGCCCGCGCTGTCGCGCAGTGCGCGCCGGCGTCGCGCACGGTCGCGGTCGCGGCGGGGAGCACGAGTGCTGCGAGGAGCCCACGGCATGGCTTCGACTGCATTCAAAATAGCGAATCGGCGGGGGGCATCCAAGACACAGTTCCATGCCGGACCCACGGCGAATTGCACCCTCACATGCGTGCGCTTACGGGCGGCAAGGAGTACAGACGGGCGAGCATGCGGTGGCGCGGCCGTGCGCGGCGTGTGTCGTGCGCGTTGGCCGGAAGCGGGGAGCAGCGGAACGGGAAGGGATCGCGGTGCGACATCGGCGCGCAGGGCGCGGGCTGGCGGCAAGCGGGCGGTGATGCGGGGGGACAACCGCGGCACGAGCGCCGCGGTGTGAGCGCGTGCGCCGCAGGCGTGCGCGAAGTGGTCACGACCGGCCACGCGCACACCGCAACCGATGCGTGCGTGGCAGCCGGAGGAGCGGTCGGGTTGCACGGTGCGGGCCGGACATGGCGCAACCGTGGAGAACCGCGATCAGCCCGAGAGTTTCATCGCGAGCCGCTGCCGGGCAATCTGCTTCACGTCGGTTGACAGTGCCGCATTCGGCAGACCATTGGCCCACACGGAGAACGAATCCTCAATCAGGTTGCGCGTGTCGGGCGGCAACTCGGCCAGCATCAGCGACACGACGGTAAACAGCACGGCGGTGTCGCCGGCCTGGCTGCCCGCGTTCGCATCGACCGTCTTCTTCAGGCTGTCGACCGACGCTTGCAGCGCCTGCAGTGCATCATTCGTATCGCTCATGACAATCTCCATGCAGGATGGGTTCGATCGGCGACGAACATGCGGCCGGCGGCGCGGCCTGTCGCGCGCGACGCCCGGGCGGGCATCGCGCGCAGGCAACCGGGGTCAGGCCGCCGGATTGCCCTGCGGCGCCACGGCCACCGATGCTTCGCTCGTCAGCATCAGGAACGTGAACGTTTCGCGCAGGTACAGGCGGACGGCCTTGTCGGTATGGCTCGTGTAGCCGATCGATACGTCTTCCCCGAGGTGCAGCTCGTAATCGCCGCCGCGCATGGACAGCACGCAGCCGCCGCTGATCGCCGGCGCCCAGATGATCTCGCCGCTGACGATGCGTTTGATGTGACCGAGGACCGGATAACCCTGGTCGCGCGCCTCGCTGAGCGCGGTATAGGCGTCCGAGCCGAGCACGACCGAGTACGGGCCGTCGACGCCGGCGAGCCGCAGCGCTTCGAGCGCGTCGCTGATCGCGTCCGGGTACGCGCTGACGTCGGCCGGCAGCGTGAGCTTGCGGTTCGACGTGCCTTCGCGGATGCCGACGATGCCGGCCGCCGGATAGCCGTCGAAAATCGCGTTGTCTTCGGCGAACGCGAGCCGCTGCGCGGCGTCCTTCGCCGGTTGCCAGTCGGCATCGCGCGCGCCGCGCTCGACGCTGTCGATCGCATCGCGGCTCAACTCGAACGGCACCGTCAGCTCGACGATCGTGCGGACTTCGCGCAGCCGCGCGTTCACGTGCTCGCGCGGCGCGGCGACTTCCACCAGATGCCCGGTGCCGACGGCCGACAGCTCGGGGCCTTCGGGGCCGTCGACGTCGACGACGCGGCGGCCGGCCACCGATCGTTTGAAGGTGCGCGCCACTTCCTCCTCGATTTGTTCCCAGGCGGACGACGAGATCGGGGCGAGTTCGCGGTGCAGATTATTCATGGGCTTGGGTTCCTTTCAGCGAGCCGATTTTCAGCGAGCCGTCGCGATGCGGCGCGGACGACGAGGGTTCGGGTGGCGCGGCGTCGGCGGCGGGCGCCGCGCGATCGGCGAGCGCTTCGAGCAGGTCGGCCGACGGCACGAAGAACAGCGAGCCGGTGACCGCGCGGCTGTAGTCGAGCAGGCGGTCGTAGTTGCCGGGCGGGCGGCCGACGAACATGTTCTCGAGCATCTGTTCGATCGGCGCGGGCGAGCGCGCATAGCCGATGAAATAGGTGCCGAACTCGCCGGCGCCCGGGCGCCCGAACGGCATGTTGTCGCGCAGGATCTTCACTTCCTGGCCGTTCTCGTCGAGCGTGGTCAGCGAGCTGTGCGAACACGACGGCTTCACGTTCGGCGCGAGCTCGATGTCGGACAATTTGGTGCGGCCGATGATGCGCTCCTGCGTCTCGACCGCGAGCGCGTTCCAGCCGGCCATGTCGTGCAGGTATTTCTGCACGATCACGTAGCTGCCGCCGGTGAACTCCGCGTCTTCGTCGCCGATCACCGTGAAGTCGACCGCCTCGCGGCCTTCCGGGTTCTCGGTGCCGTCGACGAAGCCGATCATCGCGCGCTGGTCGAAGTTGCGGAAGCCGTGCACCTCGTCGACGACCGTGACGGCTTCACCGAGCGCGCCGAGCAGTTGCGTCGCGAGCTCGAAGCAGAGGTCCATCGCATCGGCGCGGATGTGCAGCAGGATGTCGCCGGGCGTCGCGACCGCGACGCGCTGGCCTGCGCCGAACTCGCGGAACGAGTGCAGCGACGCCGGGCGCGGGCCGCCGAACAGCGCGTCCCATGCGTCGGCGCCGAAGCCGCAGACGCACGACAGGTTGCCGCCCGGCACGCGCTTGCCGACCGAGCGCACCAGCGCGGCGATGTCGCCGCACCATGAACGGATCGTGTCGGCGTGATCGGCGCCGGGATTGATCGTCGCCACGAGGAAGATCGCGCTGCGCGTGATCGGGCTGTGAACGGCCTGGGAGAGTGGGGGAGGTGTCTGCATCGCGGGCTGCCGGTCAGTCATGTCGGGACGGACGGGCCACGGCTGCCGCGGCGCGCGAGGGCGAACGGTTGAACTGTGTCATGCGACTCTTCTCTTTGTGACATGCGGATGAAGGACGTTGCGCGGGCCTCGCGCAACGGGCCGCGGCAGCGGCGGCCGGCCGCCCGGCGCGTGAACTGCGCGCACCGCGTAACGTCGTCGAGCATGCAATCTAGCAGCTTCGACGGGTCTTTGGAACACGTATCGACAATCTGTCATTCGAATCCGTCAAACAGGCCCGGATTTTGCGCAACGCCCGCGCAGCTGTACTCCTGGGGCGCGCGGCGCTGTGCTCTTGAGCGCGCGTGCGGCGTGCAGTAGATTAGGTTCCGCTGCGCCCGCCGACGAGGAGCTTCATCATGAACCTGCTGGAAGCGATGCGTGTTTATGTCGCGGTGGTCGAGCACGGCGGCGTTGCCGGTGCGGCGTCCGAGCTGAAGCTCGGCGAAGCGCAGGTGAGCGACCGGATCGACTGCCTCGAACGGTATCTCGGCTGCCGCCTGCTGCAGTGCCGCGAGCGCGGCTACGTCGCCTGCACCGACACGGGCGTCGCATTCCACGTGTGCTGCCGGCGTACGCTGTCCGCGGTCGAGCAGGCGACCGGCGCGGCGCTCACGCGAAAGACCGACGCGCGGGATTGCGCAGACGACACCGCGCATTGCTCCACGCATTGCCCTGATTTCCCGCCGCCCGGTGCCGCTCACGCCTCCTCACACCGGCCGTCACCTTGATGTTCGCCAGGCGAGCGCATCCGCCGCCGCTTCGGTCATTTCCTGCTCGCAGCTGATGGCCGGGATGATCGTGATCGGCCTGCGACCGCGATGACGCAGGCAGCGTCTCAGGTCACGACGATGGTCTCGGTCCGGTGCTGATGGACATGCTTGCCACGTACGCCGCCAGGGCTGGCCGATCGAGCTTCGCTCGTCGACGGGCCGGATCGTGCGTCGTGATGCTCGATCCCTGCGCTGCATCCACTACCGAATGACGGTGTTCGATCATCTGATTGCTGCTTCGATATCGAGTCATTCGTTTCCGCCTTCCTGCTCATCTCGATGTCGTCTGCCGCTATGGATTTCGATTCGAGAATTTCCACGAGAGGCTGGCCGGTCCCCGTGAGGGCGGATATCAAAAATCGTTCACATCAGTCGTGAAAATCCATCGTTGGACGTTGGCGACCTGGAATCCAATACTTCCATCATGTCGACGCGATGAATCTCCCGCTCGACACGCGGTTGCGATCCGCACGTTCCGACAGTCCATCATGTTGTGTTTTGGGTCTAACGCATCAGGTGGTGGCAATCGGGCGCTTCGACATTGCAACATACGTTCAACTTGAAAGTGCACGGTACAACATGAGCCACAACGTCGACTACAACGAAATTTCGATCAAGACACCTGAAGAGATCGCGATGCTGCGTGCCGCAGGGCGCATCGCAGCGCAGGTCCTGCAGGATCTCACCCCTCACATCCAGCCTGGCGTGACATCGCGTCAGATCAACGACATCGCCTACGACCTGATCGTCAACAAGTACCACGCGGAAATCGATCGGGAAGATCTCTCCGGCTACGACTCGAGCGAGTACGCCTGCATTTCGATCGCGCATAACGAGAACGCCTTCAGTGGCGAACCGAACGACCTTCCGTTGAAAAAAGGCGATCTTTTCGGTGTCGACGTCAGCATCAAGAAGGAAGGATGGTGCGGCGACACTCAGCGCATGTGGATCGCGGGTGAGGAAACAAGTGCCGAGGCGCGTTTGCTGATGGCGGTCGGATATCAGGCCATGTGTCTCGGCATCAGTCTGGTTCGTCCGGGCGCGGCGGTGCAGGATATTGCGCGTCGCGTCCAGGCCTACGTCGAATCGTTCGGGTTTTCGATGCTGCGAGTTCCCAGCGGAACGGGGCATTCGATCGGTCAGGTTCACGCGGACGGATGGCTGATACCGTACTACGAGTCGTCCGTGAACGAAGGGCGCGTGCTGGAAAAAGGCATGGTCATCACGGTCGAGCCGTTCATCTGCGCCGGGTCCGGCGAGGGTATCCGTTTGAACAACGTCACGCGTTCGGCGCAGACCGCGGACAAGTCGCTTGCCGTCTACTGGGAGCACGTGGTCGCGGTCACGGAGTCCGGCTGCGAGGTGCTCGATCTGCGCGACGGCGAGGACGTTACGTTCTACGACGCTCGTCGTCGCGGCTAAGGCACGACGGTTTTGTCTTGCGCAAGCGAGTCCCGGTCTTTCTGTCGGACCATTTCCTCCAGCCAGGCCACGAACTGCAGGATGGCGTCCTGTTTGGGATCGCCTTCCCGCCAGCACAGATAGTAGGCAAGGTTGGAGGGAATTCGGGTGCTCCCGACCTGTACCAGTTTTCCCTCCTGCAGGTAAGAGCGTATCAACCGCTCTCTCAGCATGGCGACACCTTGCCCCGCGAGTGCGGCATGGAGCAGGGATGCGGCATCGTTGAACATGGGGCCGTACTCCGGGTCACTCGCAACGAGATCGGCAGCATGAAAGAACTCGCGCCACGACCGACCGGAGAAGCGTAGCAGCGGAACGCGAGCCAGATCCGTGACGGTCAGCGGCCGGTGCTTGTCGAGAAACGCGGGCGTGCATGCCGCAATCACCTGGTCGTCCAGCAGTTTCCTTGACTGGAATCCGTTTCGATCGATGCTTTTATGCCAGATGCCGATATCCGATTCGTGTCCTTCGGGAACGTCGAGCGTATTGCGAACCGCGATCGAGAGATCGAGATGCGGGTATCGGCTGTAAAACACGTCGAGCTCCGGAATCAGCCATGCGGTCGCGAAGTCGGCCATGACGCTGACCTTGAGAACGAGACGCTGTTGTCTATCCGCATCCCTTGCTTCCAGAAGCGCGCATTCGATGTCGGCCAGTCCCTGACGCACGCGCTCGGCCAGACGCGTACACGCGGGCGTTGGAATCATCTGCGACTGCGTACGCGTGAACAACGATATTCCCAGCATCGATTCGATCTGCCGGATCTGGTGACTGATCGCACTATGCGTAAGACTCAGCTCGTTGGCGGCCGCAGTAAAGCTTCGGCTTCGTTCGGCCGTTTCGAGTGCGCGCAGCGCAGAAAAATTGAATCGAATCCGGTCGGTCATCTCGAGGGCGGGGCGTAAGTTACGGGATGATCGGCGGATGGTAGGCGAGGGTACCCGCAAGGGCCCAGAGCATGAAGATCACCAGCGGAAGATGGACGACCAGTTGCGTGAACGTGAATCCGACGATGTCACGCGCACGCAGCCCGAGCACGCCGAGCAGAGGCAGCATCCAGAATGGATTGATCAGGTTCGGTAATGCCTCCGCCGCGTTGTACACCGTTACTGCCCAGCCCAGATGCACGTGCAGCAGTTTCGCGGCCTCGATCACGTACGGCGCCTCGATGATCCATTTGCCGCCGCCGGACGGCACGAAGAATCCGAGAACGGCCGAGTACACGCCCATGACGGCGGGAAATGACGAGTGCGAGGACAGCGCGACGAAGAAATGCGCGAGGTGATCGGACAGCGTCAATCCGGCGGGCGCCGACGCCTTCGTCAGGATGTAGGCGATGCCGCCGTACAACGGAAACTGGATCAGCACCCCTGCAACCGACGGTACCGAACGCGCGACGGCATTGAGGAATCGCCGCGGCCGCCAGTTCAGCAGCATCCCGAGCATCAGGAACAAGTAGTTGTAGGTGTTCAGATTCGAGATGGCGATCATCGGGTTTTTCGTCGTGAACTCGTGCCACGCCCAGATTGCACCGATCGCCACGATGACGATCGTGATGAGAGGACTGTATTCGAGCCAGTCTCCCGGGCGCGACGGGCGCGCGATCGTTGCATGGGCTTCGTCGAGTTGAATCCCCAACTCCGTCGCGGTCTTCGCACGTGCGTCACCGGGGGCGGACAGATAAGCGATCGCTAGCGATACGATGGTCAGCACGACGGCCATCAGAATCGACTGCGGCAGAAAGATGGTCTCCGAGAACGGGATCACGCCCGAGATCGCCAGCAATGCCTTGGGCAGGCTATCCGGATTCGCCTGAAGTTGCGCGGCGGACGAGCTCAATCCAAGCGCCCAGGTCGCACCCATGCCCAGATAGGCGGCCGCACCCGCTGCGCGATAGTCCATGCGCAGGTCGGCGCGGCGCGCCAGCGCACGAACGAGGAGGCCGCTCAGGATCAGGCTGATCGCCCAGTTGAACAGCGAAGCGACGATACTGACCAGCGCGACGAATGTCACTGCCGCACGTCCTGACGACGGCAGACGCGCGAGTCTTTCGATCAACCGCGAGGCGGGCGGCGACACGGCGACGACGTAGCCCGAGATGGCGACGATCGCCATCTGCATGGTGAACGGGATGAGGCTCCAGAAGCCGTCGCCGAACGCGATGCCGACCTGACTGACCGGCGCGCCGATCGCGAGCGCCCCGGCGGCCACGACGATGACCGCGATGGCGGCGAAAATATACGCGTCCGGAAACCACTTCTCCGACCAGCGCGCCACGCTCGCCGCCATCCGTTCAAGCGCGCCCTCGCGATCCGCCATGGGCGCGTCGCCCCTCTGCATTTCCGTCAACTCTTTCATCCTGGTCTCCTTGGCAGTCATCGCTTCAATTTGATTTTTCGTAGACCTGAACGGCAGCCGCAAGATCTTCCAGTGCGGTGCCGACGGCCTTGAACACGGTTCTCTGGCCGTGGTTCGTACGCCCTTCCGTGTCGTCGCGACACAGCGCGGTCAGCGTTCTGCTCAGGCTGCCGGGCGAAATGACGCCGCGCGACAACGGGCCAAGCAGGTCACCGGATTTCTGCGGCGCCTCGTCCGTATCGACGTAAATTTCCGCTTGCCGGAAGCAGGCGTCGTCGGCCTCGCGCATACGCGGCGTAAAACTGCCGATCAGGTCCAGATGCGAGCCGGGTGCCAGCCATGCGCCACAGACAATCGGCTCCGTCGCAAGGGTTGCGCAGGTAACGACGTCGGCGCGACGAACGCTGGTCTCGAGATGGGCGACCGGCATCGCATTGAAGCCCAGGCCGTTCAATCGATCGACCAGCGCGGCCACGGCCTCCGGATTGTGGTCCCACACCTCGACGTCCACGATCGGCAACTGGCTGCGATACGCGAGCGGAATCAGGCTGCCGACTCGTCCGGCACCCAGCAGGACGAGGCGCGATGCGTCCTGACGAGCCAGGTAAGTCGCAGCCAGTGCCGATGCGGCCGCCGTGCGGCGCGACGTGATTTCATTTCCGTCCAGTTGCGCAAGCGGGCTACCCGTTCGTCCGTCGTACAGCACATAAGTCGAGTGCAGCCCCGGCATCCGGTGTCTGGCGTTGCCGGGAAAGATGTTGACCGTCTTGATGCCCAGGTAGCCGTTGTCTTCCCAGGCAGGCATCACGAGAACGGTCCCCTCGCTTTCGCTGCCTGAATTGAGCACGTGCGAATGACGCAACGGCACGTGACAGCCATCGATGAAAGCCCGTCGCAAACGCACGATCAGCGATTCGAAATCCAGCGCGTCGCGCGTGGCGACGGCATCGAAAATTTTCATGTCAACCCTTTCCTCTAGTGAATTCATGCGTCGATGCTGATGTCCGTGACTGGAACGGCCTGGCAGGCCAGGCACATCCCCGCCTCGTCAGGCCCGGACCCGCCGGGATGCGTGACTTCACCCGACACGACCCTGACCGCGCAGCTTTCGCACTGCCCGACGCGGCAGCCGCTCGGCATCGCGATGCCGAGGCTTTCCGCGAACGACAGCAGGCTCCCGTCGCGCGGTGTCCAGATCGCCGTGCGATGCGATCGAGCAAACTGAACGGAAAATTGCTGGGACGGGTCGAGCGCCGGTCTGGACGGGGATCGGAACGCCTCCTTGAATATGTCGAACGGCGGAACGCCACGCTCGACCAGTCCTGCCGTGATGGCCTGCATCATCGGCTCCGGGCCGCACAGATAGAACCTGGCGCGCCGCAGGATCAGGTCGTCGCTGACCACGTCGGCCGTCAGATAGCCATGCATCCGGTAGTCGCGGCCCAGTACCTCGTCGCGCGGCTGGTTGTAACAATCGACGACCTCGAGCCGCGGCAAGCACTGCCTGAGCGCCCCGATGCGCTCGCGGAAGGCATGTGTCAGGCTGTTGAGGTTTGCGTAGAAGAGGTGCGACTCCGGCGCGTGGTCGCCCAGGTCCCGGATCGACTCCAGGTAGGAAAGGAATGGCGTGATCCCGATACCGCCCGCGAACATCACGATCGGCTGCTTCGACGCGGGAGGCACGATGAATGACCCGGCGGGGGCGCCGAGCAATACGGAATCCCCGATCGCCAGGACGCCGTGGATATGGGACGACATCACGCCTTCGAACGGCACGCCGTCGCGTGTGCTGCCCTTCTGGTGACGCACGGCGATCGAGTAGGTCCGGCGGTCATTGTCGTGCGCGGCACCCGTCAGCGAATAAGCGCGGGTCGTGCCGCCGTCGCCGAGCGTCGGGATATGGACGGTCACGTGCTGGCCGGGCAGGTAGTCCGGCAGCGCGCCGCCATCCGCAGCCCGGAACGTGATGGTTCGCACGCCGCTCGCTTCCGTCCGGACGGCTGACACGACGAACGCCCGCCGTCCCTGCCACGATCGGCGCGCCGGATCGATCGACGGGTCGCGGCGAATGTGGCAGCGTACGGAGCGCAGCGGCGACGAACCGCTCACCGGATCGAGTGTCGTCGCCGAGACGAGCTGGTTGAAATTGCTGTTGTTTCGGCCGCCGGCGGCGAGCGCGTCCATGCCGATCTCGTCGCAGGCTTGCCACCAGCCGTACTCGGCGACGATCACGTCCCGCGCGAGCTCCGGCACGAGGCGCGCCTTGAAGCGGGCCGAACCGTTCGTCGTTTCGATCAGGCACCAGTCGCCGTCGACAATGCCGTGCTCTGCCGCCAGTGCGTCGTTGAGTTCCGCGACCGGGTACGGCGCGCGGCGGCGCAGGCTCGGAAGGCCACGATGCTGGCTATGGCAGTAGTACCCGTTCTTCATCGAGGTCAACATATAAGGGAATCGCCGGCGATTGTTCGCCTCACCGTCCTGGCCATGCTGCGGCGGCACGTAGCGCGGAACGGGCGGATAGCCGTGACGATGCAGTCGCTCGGAATACAGTTCGACGCGCGTCGTCTCCGTGTTGAAGCCGCGCACGCCGTCGGGCGTCGCCGACGCATACTGCCGCTCGCGCTGGATCAGGGGCCTGTACACACCTTCCGGACGCGCGCGCAGCGATGCCACGTCCAGCCCGAGCGGCTCGAGCACGTGATTCCATCCCGCTTCTATGCTTCCGCCGAAAAACGCATCGCTCATGCCGAGCCGGACGGCCAGATCGAAGACGATGTCGTAGTCGGCGCGACTCTCTCCGCGCGGCGGCACCATGCGCTGCCTGAGCTGGATCAGCTCGACGGCGCGCTCGTTGATCTCGAAGCCGAGCCGCAACCCTTCGCGCTCCCACGGTGTGTTCACCGGCAACAGGATGTCCGCATAGCGCGACGACGGCGTCTCGAAGAGATCGCAGTGAACGTGAAAATCGAGTGCGCAGAGCGCATCGTGGGCGATGCCGCCGTCGGCCTGCGACATCACCATGTTCGTGCCGAACGCGACGAGCGCGCGCACCCGGTAGGGTTCGCCGTCGAGAACCGCGCGATAGACGTCGCGTGCCGTCACCCATCCTTGCGATGGCGGACCGAGCGGCCGCTCGTCGAGGCCGAGCGCCTTGGCGCGCTGCTGCGGATTCAGCATGGCATAGCGGCTGACAGCATTGGCCGGCTGCTTCGCCAGTTCCCTGTTCGAGCCGCGCGTGTCGAACGCACCCGTCAGCGCATACAGTGTCGCAATGGAGCGTTCTGTCTGCGTGGCGTTGGTGTGCATGCTTACGCCGGACCACGCGTGATACGCGATGCGCTGGTGCGGCCGCAGCATGTCGGCAGCCTTCTCGATGTCGGCCGCGCTGACGCCGGTCATTGCGCTCGCGTGTTCCGGGGTGTATTCCTCGAGTGCCTTCGCATAAAGGTCGAAGGCCGGCGCGCATTCCACATGCTGTCGGTGGCCGGCCGAATCGTCGATCGCGACGCGGCGCGTGCCAGCCATCGCCAGGTCGTCAGGCATGGTGCCTGGTTCTTCTCCGATCAGTTCCAGCCGATCCAGCACCTGGTTCCACACTGCATACCGGTTGCTCGCCGCGTGCCTGTCCATGTCCCGCTCGCGCAGGAACCGCCCGGTGTCGGCGCGTACCAGCAGCGGGCCGTTCGTCCAGGCCCGGACGAATGCATCGTCGATATTGCCGATTGCGATCATCTGCCTCGCGATGGCCATGGCGAGTGCGCCATCCGTACCCGGATTGACCTTCAGCCAAAGATCCGCTTCGCGTGCGAGGGCGGTCGGCCGCGGGTCGACAACGATCAGTTTCGCGCCGCGGCGACGGCCTTTCGCGATTGCGTCGGCCTGCGCCAACCAGGTGTTGGCGGGATTGTTGCCCCACAACATGATGACTTCGGCGTTCTGGTAGTCCGCGGTCGGCATCCCGCAACCAAACGTGAAGACATGGGCACTGTCCTTGTGCCAGTTGCAAATCTCGGTTGCGTAGCAAATGTTCGGACTTCCATATAACCAGACGAATCGCTCGACCCAGTCGATGCTGTCGCTCATCGGTGTCCCGCTGGGCGTGGTCACGCCGAACGCAACCGATTCGGCGCCGTTCTCGCGCTTGAAGTGCGCGAGCCGTTCCGCGATCTCGGACAACGCTTCGTCCCAGCCGATCCGCTGCCAGCCCGGATCGGCGGAATCCTTGGGGCGGGTGCGTCGCATGGGATACAACACCCGGTTGGGGCTATGCACCAATTCGGGCGCGGCTTTGCCCTTCATGCACATTGCATGGCCGGTCGGGTGTGTGTCGTCGGGGCGCACCTTGATCATCATGTCGCCTCGCACGACGTTGATCGTCCCGCACCGTGACCGGCACAGCGTGCAATAGCCCTTTTTCTCCTGAGTCTCCATCCGTTTGCATCGTCCGCTTCATGTTTGCGTCAATGCTATGAAGCCGGAGTGACCATGACAAATTCATCCTTTCGATGACTTGATATATATTTAATCAATATCACTCGACCCGATCCGAGGTACTGTTCGGGCCTTCGAGGCAGTGCTGTTCCGGAACTGCCCGGGTTTCTCAGGTTCCTCCCCATGGGCACGCACATCACCCTTCGCCAGATCGAATACTTCATCTCCGTGGCCGACACCGGCCAGATCTCGCAGTCCGCCAACCTGTGCGCGGTGTCTCAATCGTCGATGACGATCGCGTTGAAGAACCTCGAGGATGCGGTGGGTGTCACGCTGCTTCAGCGTCATTCGAAAGGGGTACGGCTCACGCAAGCTGGCGAGCGATTCCTGCGGCATGTCCAGCACGCGACGATGTCCGTCGACCGTGCCGTCGCGGCGGCACAGGAGGATCCCGAGCAAATCTCGGGGCATGTCCGCATCGGCGTAACCGAAACCATCTCGGCTTACCTGATGCCGTCGCTGATGTCCCTCGTTGCCCAGCGTTTCGGCAAGTTGAGCGTGAGCATCGTCGAGAGCGAACGCGAAGCGATCGAGGGAATGCTCGTCGATGATCGCCTCGATATTGCGCTGCTGCTGGTGTCGAACGCGCCGGAAATCAAGGAATTGAAGTACGAGACGATTCTTCGCTCCACGCGCAGGCTGTGGGCTCATCCGGAGCATCCGCTGCTGGAGGCGCAGCGGGTCACGCTCGACGATGTCGCGCGCGAGAACTATCTGCTGCTGGACATGGACGAGCATCTGCGGACCGTCGGCAAGTATTGGGGAGACTACGGAATCACGCCGAACATCTGGATGCAAAGCAAATCGATCGAAGCCGTCAGAAGCTTCGTTGCGCTCGGGCAGGGTGTCACGATTCTGTCGGATCTGGTGTATCGGCCCTGGTCGCTGGAAGGCAACCGGATCAGTCGCCGGAGCCTCAGCGTCACGGTCCCGACCATGGATGTCGGCGCGGTATGGCACCGGGACGGCGTGATGTCGACACCGTGCCGTGCATTGCTGGATCTGTTACGGTCACAAAAAAAGATTACGCGGTAGCGAGTGCGTCGTAGACGTGACGCCAGATGGAACCCTGGCACACGCTCGCTAACCAAGCATCAAGTCGGCGAACACGTGTAATGTTGCATGACGGTGCGGTCTCCGCTGTTCGTCGCGATGACGTCGCTCGCGCGCGACTTGATCCTGCGAGGCGCGACCGACAGCCCTGGGCGGATGCGGATGACGACCTTCGGCATCGTGTTGCTCGCGGTGGGCGTGCTGATCCTGAATGTCGGCCAGCATCGCTTTCCGGCCGAGGTCAACGATGATGTGCATGCGCGCCGCTGACACGCGGCCGCCATGCTGCCCATGTATGCCATGTCTCTGTCTCTACAGGAGGGGGCCGGATGAGCACGCATTCAGTCGAAGCCCGGCAGGCGATCGAATTGCAGCGAGCGTCGTCGGACGCATACCGGCAGGCACGCGACGCGTATGACGCCGATCCGGCGCGCGCACACGCGGCGTCCGTCGACGCGCTGCAGCAGGCGGCCGCGCAAGCGTATGCCGACGCGGCCCGCGCACGTGTTGCCGCAACCGGCGCCTGAGTCGAACCCCGGGTCGCCGGCGCACGATGGGCGCCCGTCCCGTATCCGCTGCGCCGGACCGTTGTGCCGTACGACGTGCGGCGGCCGCGCGGCTCATTCACGCGAGGGAGGTATCGAATGACGAAGCAACTGATCGTCGCCGTGTTCGGCGATGTCGAAACGGCCCGGAAGGCCGCGAGCGATTTCGAGGCGTTGTCGGAAAAGAACGAAGGATTCCATATCGAGAACGGTGTCGTCGTCGAGAAGGATGCGACCGGCAAGCTCGCGGTGCTCGATGCCGAATCGCGGCCGTTCAAGGGCGGCGTGATCGGCGCGATCGCGGGCGGGCTGCTCGGCCTGCTCGCCGGGCCGATCGGGGTGGTGACGGGAATGGCGGCCGGTGCGGGCGCGGGCATTCTCGCGCATGCGGCCGGCAATGCGCTGCTCGACGGCACGTTCGTCGAAACGGTTGCGGCGCGGCTCTTGCCAGGCAGCATCGCGATCATTCTCGAGGCGAAGGAAGACACGCCGTTTTCGGTCGACAACGTCGTGACGGGATTCGGCGGCAAGGTCTTCCGCCAGTCGCTCGATTGAGCGAACCGCTTTCGGACCGTTCCAGGAGAACAGCATGCGCATCGATCAATCGTACCGGGGCTTCGACATCGCGGCGACGCTGTCGCCGCTGCCGGGCAACCGCGCGGTCGCGAACGTCGACGTGACGACCGAAGATCCGGCCCGCATCGCCGATCTCGGCACGGGCAAGTTCATGCAGATCAGCAAGTGGGTCGAGTCGAACGACGTCGCGCTGCTGACGGTGGTGTTCGACGCGTGCAAGGTTGCGATCGACCACTACGCGGACAACGTCGACGACGCGTGAACCCGCGCGCCGTCGAACCGGCTCGCGCGCGTCGCGTCAGGTCAGCCGGTACGACTGCGCGCCCGTTCCCGCGAGCGTGCCGCCGTCGACGATCAGGTATTCATTGCGGATCGGCCGGCCGTCGAACCAGCACTGCAGGATCTCCAGCGTGCCGGCCGCATAGCGCGCCTGCGCCGACAGCGACGTGCCGGAGATGTGCGGCGTCATCCCGTTGAACGGCATCGCGCGCCACGGGTGATCGGCCGGCGCGGGCTGCGGAAACCACACGTCGCCGCCGTAGCCGGCGAGATGGCCGGACGTGACCGCGCGCACCACGGCATCGCGATCGACCAGCTTCGCGCGCGCGGTGTTGATCAGGTACGCGCCGCGTTTCATCCGCGCGATCATCGCCGCGTCGAACAGGTGCTCGGTCGACGGATACAGCGGGATCTGCAGGTTGACGATGTCGACCGCGGCGGCGAGCGACGCGGGATCGGCGTGATACGTGAGCCCGAGTTCCTGCTCGATCGCGGCGTCGAGCCGGTGCCGCTGTGTGTAGTGCAGGTGCAGGCCGAACGGCTTCAGCCGGCGCAACACCGCGAGACCGATGCGTCCCGCGCCGACCGTGCCGAAGTGCATCCCTTCGACGTCGTAGCTGCGCGACACGCAATCGGCGATGTTCCAGCCGCCTTGCTGCGCGATCGCATGCGACGGCAGGTAGTTGCGCACCAGCGCGAGCGTCGTCATCACCACGTGTTCGGCCACGCTGATGCTGTTCGAGCCGGTGACTTCCGCGACGGTGATGTGTGCGCGCGCCGCGGCGTCGAGATCGACATGATCGGAGCCGATGCCGGCCGTCAGCGCGAGCCTGAGCTTCGGCGCGCGGGCGATCCGTTCGGCGGTCAGGTACGCGGGCCAGAACGGCTGCGAAATCACCACGTCCGCGTCGGGCAGCCGGCGTTCGAATTCGGAATCGGGGCCGTCCTTGTCACTCGTCACGATCAGCGTGTGACCGTGCGCTTCCAGGTAGCCGCGCAGCCCGAGCGCGCCGGACACCGAGCCGACGAGTTCGCCGGGCCGGAAACCGGGCGGGCCGGCCGGCGTCGGCGCGGTTTGTCCGTCCGCGTATCGCGTGATGACCGGAATCGTGTCGCGCACGTAGTGCGGCGGATAGCCGTCGACGGGATCGGGGTAGAGCACGCACAGGACGGTGGCCATCGGGTAGCACTCCTGGTGATGGAATGAAGGCGGCGTGGCATGCGAATTGCGTGTGCCGCGCAGAACGTGTCGCAAGCCGCATCGGCGTGTTGCGCCGCAACGTTGATGACGTTCTACGCCGGTCGCGGACCGCATACAAGTTACAGTCGGTGTTTGCGTGCGCTGCGGGGTCGTCTGTACCTGTTCTTTTCATGAAGGACGCCGATAATGGGATCGTTACCTGACTCTCCGGGAGCGACGTCATGTCCGGAAACGACGCCTCGCCGTCACGCCCTGATCTCGCACAGGGCATCGCGCTCGACGATATCGCCGACGGCGCGATGATCGAAGGCCATGTCGGCGATGCGTCGGTGCTGCTCGTGCGCCGCGCCGACGAACTGTTCGCCGTGGGCGCGCAATGCCCGCACTACGGCGCGCCGCTGGCCGACGGCCTGCTGGTCGGCGAGACGATCCGGTGCCCGTGGCACCACGCGGCGTTCTGCCTGCGCACCGGCGAACTGCTGCGCGCGCCGGCGCTGGACGGGCTGCCGTGCTGGCGTGTCGAACGCCGCGACGGCCGCGCCGTCGTGCTCGATGCGCGGCCGGCCGCCGTGCCGCCGGCGCTGAATTCGCCCGGGTTGCCCGCATCGGTGGTGATCGTCGGCGGCGGCGCCGCCGCGATTGCGGCCGCCGTGACGTTGCGGCAGGAGGGCTATCCGCATCCCGTCACGCTGCTGAGCGCCGACCGCGATCCGCCGTACGACCGGCCGAACCTGTCGAAGGACTATCTCGCGGGTACGGCCGACGCTGACTGGCTGCCGCTGCGCGCGCCGTCCTTCTATGCCGAACAGCGCATCGACGTGCGATGCGGCACGCGCGTCGCACGAATCGATCCCGCGCAGCAAGCGGTCGAGCTGGCCGACGGCAGCCGGCTCGCATACGGCGCGCTGCTGCTTGCCACCGGCGCCGAGCCGAACCGGCTGACCGTGCCCGGCGCCGACCTGCCGCACGTATGCGTGCTCCGGTCGCGCGCCGATTGCGATGCGCTGATCGGCAAGCTGAAAACCGCGCGCCGCTGCGTCGTGGTCGGCGCGAGTTTCATCGGACTTGAAGCGGCCGCCGCGCTGCGCACGCGCGGGCTCGACGTGCACGTCGTCGCGCCCGATGCGCATCCGATGGCACGCGTGCTCGGCGAAGCGCTCGGCGACACGATCAAGGCGCTGCACGAGTCGCACGGCGTCGTGTTTCATCTCGGCGCGACGCCCGCCCAGATCTCGCCGGACAGCGTCACGCTGTCGACCGGCGAGATGCTGCCGGCCGAGGTCGTGGTGGTCGGCATCGGCGTGCATCCGAACGTCGCGCTCGCACAGGACGCGGGCCTTGCCGTCGAGCGCGGCGTGACCGTCGACCGCTTTCTTCAAACGAGTGCGCCCGGCATTTACGCGGCGGGCGACATCGCGCGCTGGCCCGATCCGCTGACGGGCGAGCGTATTCGCGTCGAGCACTGGGTCGTCGCCGAGCGGCAGGGGATCGTCGCGGCGCGCAACATGCTCGGGCAGCAGCAGCCATTCGATGCGGTGCCGTTCTTCTGGAGCCAGCATTACGACATGACGGTCAACTATGTCGGGCACGCGGAGCAATGGGACCGTGTCGAGATCGACGGCGACCTCGCGGCGCACGACTGCTCGATCGCGTACTGGCGCGGCGACACGCGGCTCGCGGTGGCCACGGTCGGGCGCGATCTCGACAGTTTGAAGGCGGAAGCAGCACTCGAGCGGCAGATTGCAGCCGCGTGACAGTCGCACGGTGACACGATCCCGATCCATCGGAGGCGAGATGAATCCCGAAGTTCGCACACGTTTCGAAACCGAATTCGCGCCGCGCATTGCGGCGCGCCTGCTCGGCCTGTACCGGCCCGGGGAAGTGAAGGTCGAGGTCGTGCCGCACGACGGGCAAGGCAGCCCGACCTGCGTCGACGTGATCGGCCTCACGTCGACGGTCGGCCTGCCGAACCGGCTGAACGCGCGGCTCGCGTGGAGCGACGATGCGATCGACGGCCTGCTGGCCGAGCCCGACCGCAGCCGCTTCGATCGTTATCTCGCGGCGCTGCCGGTCAGGATCGAACGATGGCAGATGGCGTTGCCGGTCGACTTCAGCACGCGAACCCAGCGCGACCGCGAGATCCTGATCGGCGACCTGGATTTCGACGCGTGACACGCGTCGTGCGATGCGTGTGCGCCCCGCGGACGAGGCACCGATGCAACGATGCACGCGGGTAAACCGCGCGCGGCTAGCGGTCGTGCGTCTTGATGATCACGCGGCCCTGGTCGATACCGCCGCGCAGCGCTTCGTCGCACGTGAGCCATTCGGGCGTGACGAGCTCGGGCGCAGGCAGGTCGACCGGCGCGCCGTCGCGGAAGATCCGCACCTGCGCGACCCACGCGCCGCGTGCGTTGCGCGTCGCGTCGACGCGAATCTCGTGATCCATGAAGGTGTCGGTGGCTTGCATCGGTCGGGGCCCTCCGTCGTTCGTGAACGCGCTTGCGGCGGCAGTGCAACGCGCGCCCGCGTCGATGCCGGCGCCGCGCCGCTGAACGCGGTGCGTCGATCGTATCAGCATGGCGCGCGTGTTGCACCCGAAACGAACCGGAACCTGCCTGCGATTTTCCGCGCGGATCTGATGCGCGATAGGGGAGCGAACCTGTGGCCTTCGACCTGACGTTTTCCATCAAGGTGTTCGCGGCGCTGTTCGCGATCATGAACCCGATCGCGAACATCCCGGTGTTCCTGTCGCTGACGCAAGGCGCGCCGGACGGTGTACGCCGCAAGGTTGCGCTGACGGCCGCGATCGGCGTGACGATCGGCTGCATCGTGTCGGCCGTCGCGGGCGGCGCGATCCTCCGCGTGTTCGGCCTGACGATCGACGATTTCCGGCTCGCGGGCGGGTTGCTGGTGCTGCTGATCGCGCTGTCGATGCTGCATGGCGCGCCGAGCCGCCAGCATTCGCCGGGCGCGGACGAAGGCGCCGATCCGTCGGCGGCCGAAAGCATGGCGATCTACCCGCTGACGATTCCGCTGCTGGTCGGCCCCGGCACGATCGCGACGATGATCGTGCTCGGGCACGGCGCGTTCGCGACCGGGCAGGAACTCGCGTTCGCGCTCGGGCTTGCCGCGTTTCTCGTGCTGCTGGCCGCTGCGTTGCTGTCGGCGCCGCTGATCGGCCATTACCTGTCGCCGCGCGTGACGGCCGTCACGCAGCGCCTGATGGGGATGATTCTCGCGGCGATCGCGATGCAGATGATCGTCGCGAGCCTGAAGGCCGTGTTCGGGCTGCCGCATTGAGCATCGGACGCCGGAACCCGGCCGTTTGATTTCATGGAGTGACTGATGAACACGCTGATTGCGTTGTCCTATCCTGACCTCGAGACCGCCCACCGCGCACTGGCCGAACTCGGGACGTTGCGTGACCGGCACGTCGTCGCGTTGTCGGGCGTCGTGATCGTCGAGTGCGCGACCGGCGGACAGTTGCGCGCGCATGCGGTCGATCCCGATGCCGCATCGTCCGGGTCGCTGCTTGGCCGTGCGGTCGAGCGCATCGAATCGTCGATCGACGCATGGCGCGAGCGGCCGGTGGACGACGCGCTGATCGACCACGTCGCGCGCAAGGCGCGTCCCGGCACCGTGTCGCTCGGATTGTCCGCGACGCAATTCGACATCTATGCGCTGAGCGCCGCACTCGCACCGTTCGGCGGTGAAGTGATCGACACGACGTTGTCGATCGACGACGAACTGAAGCTCGTCGAAGCGATCTCGAACGCGCGTAATGGCAGCGGCGGTGCAGTAGCCGATTGACGCGCCGCGCCGCGTCCGATCGCGCGGTGGGTGCGCGGTCGCTGCTGCTCGCGCATCGGCCTTGTCGTACGTCGCCAGCCTGCCGATCATCGTCGAACGTGCGAACTTTGGCGGCAGGGTCTGACTCGAACGCGAGTCGCCATTTGCTTTCCTGGATGCATTTCGACATGCGAAAAACCGGACAGGAAAGTTTGACCGCCCATGTCGGCGCAGGATGCAAAAGCGACAGCCGTGACGGCTGAACGCCGCCTGAATCGTCGAAAACCATGACGTTCTTACCGATTCGCACGCATTGAATCTGGCAATGCGGACCGCCCGCATGGATAGATTTATTCGATGAGCGGCGAATGCGCGACATGGCTCTTCTATACTGACGAGGACCGCTTTTCATGGCAGGACAGCCAGTCCGCACGATGGCGACCATCGTGGAGTACCGTCGTGCGACCGACGGCAGGACGCGCTGCAACTCGCCGCGGTTTCGGCTGATACACGCGCCGGGCCGCGTCACAAGGAGCCACGATGCCCTATGTCCTGATCGTCGAAGACGACGCCGATACCCGCACGATGCTCGCGACGCTGGCGCGCACGCAGCAGCTTGCGTGCGATACGGCCGCGACGCTCGAGGAAGCGCGCACGCTCGTCTCGACGCACACCCCCGATCTCGTGCTGTGCGATCTCGTGCTGCCGGACGGCAACGGCATGGACCTGTTCGATGCGTTGCCGAAACGATCGCACTGCGAAATGGTGCTGACCACCGGCCACGCGAGCCTGGAAACCGCGATCGACGCGTTGCGGCGCGGCGCGACCGACTATCTCGTGAAGCCGCTCAACATGCAGCGGCTGAACAGCATCTTCGCGCGCGTGCCGCGCACGACCGCGCTGCACGAAGAAATCGCCGAGCTGCGCTCGGAGCTGCAGCGCCTCGGCCGTTTCGGCCGCATGCTCGGCAACTCGCCCGCGATGCAGGCCGTCTACGACGCGATCGGCCGTGTCGCGCGCACCGAGGCGTCGGTGCTGTTGACCGGCGAGTCGGGCACCGGCAAGGAGCTGGCCGCGCAGACGGTGCACGACCTCAGCCTGCGCCGCCGCGGCCCGTTCCTCGCGGTGAACTGCGGTGCGATTGCCGCGAACCTGGTCGAGAGCGAGATGTTCGGCCACGACCGCGGCAGCTTCACGGGCGCGGAGCGTCAGCACAAGGGCTTCTTCGAACGCGCGGACGGCGGCACGCTGTTTCTCGACGAAATCACCGAGATGCCGCTCGAATCGCAGGTCAAGCTGTTGCGCGTGCTGGAGACGGGGCGCCTCACGCGGCTCGGCTCGACGCGCGAGATCGACGTCGACGTGCGCATCGTCGCGGCGACGAACCGCGACCCGGAAGCCGCGATGGCCGATGGCAAGCTGCGTCCCGACCTGTTTCACCGGATCAACGTGTTTCCGGTGCCGCTGCCGTCGTTGCGCGAGCGTGGCGATGACATCCCGATGCTCGCCGACGCGTTCCTGCAGCACTTCAACGAAGAGAGCGGCCGGCATCAGCGCTTCGCACCGGCTGCGCGCGAGGCGCTGAAGAACTACGAATGGCCGGGCAACGTCCGCGAGCTGCGCAACTTCGTGCAGCGCGCGAGCATCTTCTGCGACGCCGACGTGATCGACACGCTGCCGCGGCCGATCATGGACGAGCTGTCGAACGTGGCCGATTCGCACGAGGATCGCGTGACCGTGTCGTTCGGCACGCCGCTCGAGGAAGTCGACCGGCGGCTGATCCTCGGCACGATCGCGCAATGCGGCGGCGTGAAGGCGCAGGCGGCCGAAGTGCTCGACGTCAGCCTGAAGACGATCTACAACCGTCTCGCGCAACTGGAAGACGAAGTGGAAAAGCCGGATTCCTGATGCCGTCGCGACTCGTGCCCATGCCTCCGTTCTGGTGCGTCGCCGCGCAGCGCCGCAGGGCGGCGGCGTGTTCCGCCCGGCCCGCATGCGGGTGCGACGGGATCGACCGGCCGGAGCACGCGCGATGATCGATATTTCACGGACGCGCGCCGGGAATTACGCAACGGCCGTGATGCTGGTCGCGATCGCGACCGTGCTGCAGGCGCTCGCGATCCGCTTCGGCGGCGTGAACCTGCCGCTGGCCCTGTACTACCCGCTGCTCGCGGGCGCCGCGTGGGCCACGTCGTTCCTGTTCGGGATGGTCGCGACCGTGGTCAGCGGCATGCTCGTGTGGACACTCTTCCTGTCCGATCCGGCCGCCTACACGGAGCCGTTGCCCGAGCGGCTCGTGCGGCTCGGCACGCTCGTGCTGGTCGGCGCGCTCGTCTGCGGGATCGCGTCGATGCTGCGGAACGCGCGATTCACGAACGACGACGCGCGCCGGCGCGATGCGGCCGCCCATCGGCGGCTCGAGGCCATGCTGCAGGCGTTGCCGCATGGCGTGATCGCCACCGATATGAACGGACGGCTCACGTACATGAATGCCGCTGCGGCCGCGCTCGTCGGCTGCGCGCCGGGCGACGCGGCGGGCCGTGCTGCGCGCGACGTGCTGCGCGTGTTCGACCGCGACGGCCGCCGCGTGCACGCGACGCCGCTCGACCGCGCGCTCGGCGGCGCGGGCGTCGTGTCCGACCGGCACTGGTTGCATGCGAACGGCGGCGAGCCGGTGCCGATCGTCGAGGTCGCGTCGCCGATCGATGACGCCGACGGCAACGTCGGCGGGGCCGTGCTGCTGTTGCGCGATGCCGGCGCCGAGCGATCGCGCGCCGATGCGTCCCGGCTGCAGCGCGCGGTGGTCGACGCATCGCCGGACGCGATCGTCGGCATCGACGCCGATGGCCGCATCGTCAGCTGGAACCCGGCCGCGCAGCGCCTGTTCGGCTACGACGAAGCCGCCGCGCGCGGGCGCGCGTTCGAAACGCTGGTCGCGATGCGCTGGCTGAAACGCAAGCCGTTCGCCGCGGCATTCGACGATCTGCGTGACACGGTCGGGCCGGTCGACCTGCTGTGCGTACGGCGCGACGGCCGGCGTTTTCGGGCGACGGTGTCGGCGTGCCCGGTGCACGGCGATGCGCGCGCGTACGTCGCGCTGTCGCTCACGTTGCGCGCAGCCGGCGCGCAACGCCGGCGCGACCTGCGTGCACTGCGGGCGCTGCGTTCGCTGCAGGGTGCGCGTGATGCGCGCGATCAGGCCGATACGTCGAACCGCCTGAAGGACGAACTGCTCGCGACCGTGTCGCATGAACTGCGCACGCCGCTGAACGTGATCTACGGCTGGATCGAAGTGCTGCGCAATTCGGGCGACAACGCGCTGCAGCAGCAGGCGATCGACGCGATCGACCGCAGCGCGCGTTCGCTCACGCGAATGGTCGGCGACATCCTCGACGCGTCGTCGCTCGCAACCGGCAAGCTGCAGCTCGATGCGATGCCGGTGGATGTCGTGCGGCTGTTCGCCGACTCGGTCGGCGCGTTCCAGACGGCCGCGTCGTCGGCCGGCATCGTGCTCGAGTTCGACTGCGCGGCGACGACCTGTGTCGTATCGGGCGATGCCGAGCGGCTGCGGCAGATGCTGTCGAACCTCGTGTCGAACGCGCTCAAGTTCACGCCGGGCGGCGGGCGCGTGACGGTCGCGCTCGCGCGCGACGACGCGCACGCGGTGCTCACCGTGTCCGACACGGGGCAGGGCATCGCGCCGGAGTTTGTGCCGTACGTATTCGACATGTTCCGCCGCGCGGACGATTCGCCCGCGTCCTCACGGCGCGGGCTCGGCCTTGGCCTGTCGATCGTGCGGCACATCGCCGAACTGCACGGCGGCAGCGTGACCGTCGAAAGCGCGGGCCGCAATCGCGGCGCGACGTTTACGGTGAAGCTGCCGCCCGGCTGGCAACCGGTTGGCGCGATGGCGTGGCGGGACGCGCATGCGGATGCCCGTCGCGATGCGGCAGTGCTCGATACGCACCGCATCCTGGTCGTCGACGACGATGCGACGACGCGCGCGAGCCTCACCGCCGCGCTGGCGACGTTCGGCGCGGCCGTCTCGACCGCATCGACGGGCCGCGAAGCGCTTTCGGTGGCCGCCGACGTGCGGCCGACCGTCGTACTGTCCGATCTTGCGATGCCGGATGGCGACGGTTTCTGGCTGCTCGACGCATTGCGGCGCGGTGCGGCGAACGGCAGTGGCGCGCCGTCCGGCGTGCGCGTGCTGGCCGTGACCGCGCACGCGGGCCTGGCCGACGAACGCCGCGCGCTCGAGGCCGGGTTCGACGGTTATCTGTGCAAGCCGGTCGACGTGCGCGAACTGGCGGACAAGATCGCACGCGTGACGAAGCGCGCCGGTTGACGGCACGGCCTTCGCTGCGCGCGAAATACGTGCCCAAACTTGCCGCCGGCTTGTAAAAAAGCGGTTCCTCCGCATGGCAGCACGGGGTGCGATCCCGCGCGAACCGCGTCGCATGGCGATCGGCCGGCCTGGCACGGAAGCTGCGTGAATCCTGGATACGAAGCGAAACCCGCGAAAGATCAGGAGGGCATCGATGTCCGTCACGCTTGCGTTGCAGATGCGGCAGCATCTGGCACTTACGCCGAGGCTTCAGCAGTCGCTGCGGCTGCTGCAGTTGTCCTCGCTCGAATTTCAACAGGAATTGCGGCAGGCGCTTTATCTGAATCCGTTTCTCGAAGATGGCCTGAGCGACGACGAGACGGCTGCCGAGCCGGCCGTGCAGGCGGCCGAAGCCGCCGTGCCCGAAGCGACGCCCGAAGTACGCGACGACGTGCGGCCGCCGGACGGCGAGGTGCCGTACACGGCTGCGCCCGCACCGCGCGGCTCGGGCAGTCAGCATGACGATGCGGGCGGCCTTTTGCCCGGCGAATGGATGGCGGCCGAGCCTTCGTTGCATCAGCAACTGCACGACGCGTTGCGGCTTTACCCGCTGAACAGACGCGACCGCGAAGCCGCACGCATCGTGATCGACGCACTCGACGACGACGGCTACCTGCGTCAGGAACTACCGGAACTCGTCGCCGCGGCCGATCCCGCGCTGCTGCTCTCCGAACAGGATCTCGCGGTCGCGCTGCGGCTCGTGCAGATGCTCGACCGCCCGGGCATCGCCGCACGCTCGCTGTCCGAATGCCTGATGCTGCAACTCGACGCGATGCCGGCCGGCACGCCGGCGCTCGCGGAAGCGAAGGCAATCGCGCGCGAGCACCTCGAACGGCTCGCACGGCGCGAGACGGCCGAGATCCAGCGGCGCGTCGGTTGCCATCAGCAGGCGCTGCATGCGGCGTGCGCGCTCGTGCGCGGGCTCGATCCACGCCCCGGCGATCACTACGGCAGCACGCGCGGCGACTACGTCGTGCCCGACGTGATCGTGCGCCAGGTGCGCGACGACTGGATCGTGACGATCAACCCGGCTGTGCTGCCGCGCGCGCGCCTGCACGAGCGTTATGCGACGCTGTTCGCGCAGTCGAGCGGCGAACGCGATTCGCCGCTCGGCCAGCAGCTTCAGGAGGCGCGCTGGCTGATCCGCAACGTTCAGAAGCGCTTCGACACGATCCAGCGGGTCGGCGAATGCATCGTCGCGCGGCAACGCGATTTCTTCCGCTACGGCGAGATCGCGATGAAGCCGCTCGTGCTGCGCGACATCGCCGAAGAACTCGACCTGCACGAATCGACGGTGTCGCGCGCGACGGGCAACAAGTACATGGCGACGCCGCACGGCACGTTCGAGTTCAAGCACTTCTTCCCGCGCAAGCTCGAGGTGGCGGGCAAGGGCGTGTGCTCGGCGTCGGCCGCGAAGGTGCTGATCCGCGACATGATCGCGGCCGAGCGGCACACCGATCCGCTGTCAGACGTGACGCTCGCGCAGAATCTCGCCGGGCGCGGCATTCTGCTCGCGCGCCGGACGGTGACCAAGTACCGCCAGGCGATGAAGATCCCGGCGGCCGACCTGCGGCGGCGGGACGCCGCGTGACGTTCGGTGAACCTGCCGCGTGCATGCCGACGACAGGAGCGCAACCATGCCAGCGAAATCGCAAGCCCGGCAGCCTGCCGCCGGGGCCGCACTGTCGGCCCGGCACGGCGACACGAACATGAAGGGCCTCACCCCGCCGGCGAAGTCGATGGCTAGCTCGACGAACGACAAGGCGCGCGAGGAAATGGCTTCCGCAGAGGCCCGACGCAAACCCGGGCACGAGCACGATGCGTGATCGACGACGACGCACGTTGACGACCGCTGTCCTTCAGGAGATATCCATGCTTCGATATGCCGTCATCTTCTTCATCATCGCGATCATCGCGGCCGTGCTCGGCTTCGGCGGCATTGCAGCCGGTGCGGCCGAGATCGCGAAGATCCTGTTCTACATCTTCGTCGTGATCTTCCTGGTCACGTTGCTGCTGGGCGTCGTGCGCCGATGAGCGAGGCGGCCGACCGGCCGCGGTGCATCAAGGAACTTGAGCATGCGGTCGCGAACGGCTTTCCGTCGCAGTCGACCGTCGTCGCTCATGGGGACGACGCATCCGGGCGGCCGACGATCCAGATGTCGTGGGTACGCGTGCCGGCGGAAGAAAGCGCGCACGAATGGCGTTGCGCGGTCGATCTGCGGTTCGCGTCGCACATGGTCGAGCGTTATGCGTGGCTCGATGCGGTCGACCGGCTGCACGTGCGCACGCATCTGTGCAACGGTGCGTGGCGCGCGGTGGATCGGCCGCTCAGCATTACACGCCGTTGAAAACTTTGCATGGGCTGGCGGGCACCGCGCGGTGCCATATCGCACCGCGCGCTTACGGCACGGGTACTCGCCGATTCGCGTGCATTGGCACGGTCCGTGCGTACATCGACGATTGTCGGCACGCGTATCGTGCCGCATGTCGGTGCGAAACCGTTGCCGCACCGCGCAAAGCCGTCGACGGGAAACGAGCATGCTGACCGCCCATGAATTCGCCGTGCTGTTCCTGGTGTATCGCGCGCCGGAGCAGATCCAGCTCGATCGCGAGGACGTCGTCGCGCTGGTCGAGCAGCACCTGATCGTGATGCAACGCGACGACGCGTCGGGCAAGCACCGGCCCGCGCTGACGGCCGACGGGCTGTCGGTCCTGCGGCGCGTGCAGCGACATGACGCGGGCGAGTCCGACGTTATCGATACATGACATGCAAGCGGGCACGGATTCAGCGCACGGTTGGCTGACGCCTCTCCTACAATGAGACTCATGCGGACGCCTCGCCGGATCGAACCGGTGCGCAGCGCCCGCGCAGGTTCAGGCTCGCTTCCGTTTGTCGTCGCCAAGGATCCATCGAAGGAGGGCAACATGACGAAACTCATCGCTCTGTTTCTGGTCGCCGGTAGTGCTTTTCTCGCGGGCTGCAACACCGTTGCGGGCGCGGGTGAAGATATTTCGAAGGGCGGCCAGGCCATCCACAACACGGCCGAACAAGCCAAATAACCGACAGGCGGTCTTGCCATGATCCTCTATCACACCGAGCCCGACTCGCCTGTCGTCGAAATTACCGTCGAAGGAAAAATCACCGACCACGATCTGCGCGAAGCCATCGAGCGCATGCGCGGCGATCTCGAACTGAACGGCAAGACCCGCGTGCTCGAACGCATCGAGCATTTCACCGGCATCGAGCCGAAGGCACTGTGGACCGATATCACGCTTGGCGTCCCGGTGGCCCGCAAGGTCACGCGCGCCGCGGTGGTGTCCGACGCGGGCTGGATCCGTGCATCGATGCATCTGGCGCGGTTCTTCGTCAAGGCCGAGGTCAAGGCGTTCCACGTCGACGAGCTGGAGCAGGCGCGCGTCTGGGTCAACGCCTGAGGATCGGCGAACGATTGTCCAGGCATCTGGCGCGCCGGGCAGGCGTGCGTCCCAGCCCCATTTGATGGAGCGATCGAACTATCGCCCGCGGATCGATCGCTTCGACCGCGACTTGAATCGCTCCAGTTCCTTGTCGGACAGTACGTAATCGGTGCAGTCATGCAGGCGCTCGAAGGCGAGATCCAGGAATGCCCGCACGCGCTTGGGCAACGCAGTTCGGCTTCCGTAATAAAGATGCAGGCCGATGTGCGTGCTCATGTGCTGCAGGAGAACCGGCACCAGTCGTCCGGCCCGGATGTGGCGTACCGCCGAGAACCCTGCCAGTTGCCCCATCACTTGCCCGGCAAGCACGGCTTGCACTTCAAGCTCGGAGTCGTTCGTCGAAAACGCCGGAGACATCTGCCGATGTTCGAGCTTGCCGTCGACGCTCAAATACCAGGGCGCCACCTTGCCCGTGCCGGGATGCCGGAACACGGCACAACGATGCACCGCGAGGTCATCCAGTGTCGACGGCGTGTCGTGTGCGTCGAGATATTCAGGCGTCGCGCACACGATCATCTGGATCGGAAAGAGCTGCCGGCCGATGACGCCTTCGCTGGCTGACGCGCCGATCCTGAAGCCGACATCGACGCGATCCAGCACCCAGTTGCCGATGCCGTCATCAAGCTGGACATCCGGCTGAATACCGGGGTGCTCGCGACAGAATTCGTCGAGCAGCGGCATGAGGATGGCGGCGAACGACGATTTCGGCCCAACGATACGCAACGGCCCCGCGATCTCGTCCTTGGACTCCCGCGCCAGGACCAGCGCCCGGTCCAGTGCGTCCAGTGCGGGCTGCGTGTTCTCCAGAAACCGCTGGCCTTCCTCGGTAAGGGCGAGGCTGCGCGTCGTTCGATGCAATAGCCGGACGCCGAGGCGCTGCTCCAGTTGCGCGATAGCCTGACTTGCCGCCTGGGGCGTGACGCCTTGGGCAAGCGCCGCCTGCCGGATGCTGCCGAGTTCCACTGCTTTGGCAAAGGTCGCGATGGCCTTGAAGTCGCTGGCGGGCATGGTCGATGTGTGCGTTGAAGTGCGGATGGTCGCGGTTTCGCGTCGTGCCAGTATCAATCTGCAGTTGATACTGGTGCAACAAGAATTCGACTATTCGCTTGAAACTGCGCCTTCTAAAGTAGCGACTTGGGCCAGGGTATCCGGCTCGTCGTCGAGCCGGCCCCATGCCGCCATCGACTTTCAGTGCAAAGGACCGATCATGCAGGATGTGACACTGAACAACGGGATGAAGATGCCGATCCTCGGCTACGGCGTCTTTCAGATTGCCGACGAGGCGGAATGCGAGCGCTGCGTCGTCGATGCGGTACAGGCAGGCTACCGCCTGATCGACACCGCTGCGTCCTACCGGAACGAGGCGGCTGTCGGGCGCGGCCTCGAACGTTGCGGGGTGCCGCGTGACCAGCTTTTCGTCACCAGCAAGCTGTGGGTCGAGGACGCCGGTTACGAGCAGGCGAGGGTGGCCATCGACAAGTCGCTGAAGCGTCTGGGCCTCGACTACCTCGACCTGTTTCTGATCCATCAACCGTTCTCGGACGTTCACGGCGCGTGGAGAGCGATGGAAGAGGCGCATCGTGCCGGCAAGCTGCGCGCGATCGGCCTGAGTAACTTCCACCCGGATCGCCTCATGGACATCGCGTGTTTCAACGAGGTGCCGCCAGCGGTCAACCAGATCGAAGTCAACCCGTTCCACCAGCAGGACGAAAGCGTCGACTTCATGCGCGGGCTCGGCGTTCAGCCAGAGGCGTGGGCGCCCTTCGCCGAAGGGCGCAACAACCTGTTCGAAAACGCGCAGCTCGCGGCGATTGCGCAGCGCCACGGCAAGACCGTGGGGCAAGTCGTGTTGCGATGGGTGGTTCAGCGGGGCATCGTCGCGCTGGCGAAGTCCGTGCGAAAGGAGCGAATGCTGGAAAATCTGGCCGTGTTCGACTTTGAATTGTCCACGGAAGACATGCAGGCCATCGCCACGCTGGAGACCGGCACGAGCAGTTTCTTCTCCCATCGCGATCCGGCGATCGTGAAGTGGATGAGCGAACGAAAACTCGGCCTCTGACGCGTAAACCTGGGCCGTCCGGCCTGCGTTGACGGCATCGAATATACCCCGTCCGGCCGCCCGGCCCGAGGGATCGCAAGGGCCTCGACACCGCGTCGCAAGACCTCGTCTGGCGGGGCACGCGACGTGCCGCTCCGCGTCAATTGCCGCTGGTACAATCGCGGCGATGCGCCGGGCCGGGGTTTTCCGCGCCGTACGCGCCCCAACCTTTGTCGATCCCAGGTATGGCCACACCGGACGCCGTCAGCTCCGGGCAATCGTGGCAGGGCGTAATCGCCCTGGCCCTGACTGCCTTCATCTTCAATACCACCGAGTTCGTGCCGGTCGCGCTGCTTGGCGCGATCGGCGACAGCCTTCACATGCAGCCGACCGACGTCGGGCTGATGCTGACGATCTACGCGTGGACCGTCGCCGTCGTATCCCTGCCGCTGACGCTGGCCACGCGTCACGTCGGGCGCCGCAAGCTGCTGACCTGGGCGTTGCTGGTGTTCATCGGCAGCCATATCGTCACCGGCGTCGCGTGGAATTTCGCGGTGCTGATGGTCGGCCGGCTCGGCATCGCGTGCGCGCACGCGGTGTTCTGGTCGATTTCCGTCCCGCTGGCCGTGCGGCTCGCGCCGATCGACCGCAAAAGCCGCGCGCTCGGCATGCTCGCGATGGGCACGTCGATCGCGATGGTCGCCGGCATTCCGCTCGGGCGCGTGATCGGCGAGGCGTTCGGCTGGCGCGTCACGTTCCTGATCATTGCGGGCGCGGCGGGCATCGCGTTGCTGCTGCTGCGCGCGACGTTGCCCGCGCTGCCGAGCCAGGGCGCCGGGTCCCTCAGCAGCATCGGCGTGTTCCTGCGCAAGCCGGCGCTGGTTGCGCTGTACGCGATCACGGTGCTCGTCGTGTCCGCGCATTTCACGTCGTACACGTATATCGAGCCCTTCGTCCAGAGCGTGAACCACGCGAGCAGCAGCCGGATCACGTATGTGCTGATCCTGTTCGGCATCGCCGGGATGCCGGCTGCGATCTGCTTCAATCGCGTCTATCCGCGCGAGCCGGACAAGTTCCTGCTGGCGTCGATCGTCACGTTGTCGGGATGCCTGCTGATCCTGTTTCCGTGTGCGCTGAACATCGTCACGCTGTCGGTGCATACGCTGGTCTGGGGCGGGGCGATCGTCTGTTTCGGCCTCGCGATGCAGGCATGGGTGCTGAAGCTGGCGCCGGAGGGGACCGATCTCGCGGTATCGATTTTCTCCGGGCTGTACAACGTCGGCATCGGCGCGGGCGCGCTCCTCGGCAACCATATCGCCGGCGACTTCGGGCTGCCGTGGATCGGGACCTTCGGCGGCGTGGTCGGCGCGCTCGCGGTCGGGATTGCGTGGCTCGCGCTGCGTCTTCACGCGAAGCGGGAGACTGCGTAACCCGCTCCGGGTTACGGATGGCGGCGAAGGCGGCGACGGCCCGATGAAATGGCTTCCCGGGCAAGCCGGGAGGCGCGACCCGGTCGCGTGCGGCAAGCCCGGTCACGCAAGGTGAGCGGCCGCTGCACGACCGGGTCGCGAGTCACATGTCATGCGATCGAATAGCCGCCGTCGGCGACGAGCGCATGCCCCGACACATAGCTGGAATCGTCCGACGCGAGGAACGCGACGATCGTCGCCATCTCCTCGGCCGACCCCCACCGTCCCGCCGGCGTCGACGCAGCGAAGGCCTGTTGCGCATCGTCCGACGGCCAGATGCCGCGATGATGGAACGGCGTTTCGATCAGCCCGGGGCACAGCGCGTTGACGCGGATGCCTCGCTTGAACCACTCGATCGAAGCCGTCTTCGTCATCCCGATCACGGCGTGCTTGCTCGCGATATAGACCGACGCGTTTTCGAAGCCGATGAGCCCGCCCATCGACGCGTTGTTGATGATGCTGCCCGAGCCCTGGCGCAACATGATTTCTGCCGCGTACTTCATCGAGTTGAACACGCCGCGCACGTTCGGTTCGAACACCTTGTCGAAGCGTTCGGCATCCTGTTCGAGCAGCGGCGCGAATACCCCTTCCGTGCCGGCATTGTTGAACGCGATGTCGAGGCGTCCGTAGGTCGATACCGTGAAACCGAAGAGCTTGCGAAGATCGTCTTCGTTGGCGACGTCCGCGACGAATGCGCTGGCTTCGCCGCCGGCGGTCGCGATTTCGTCGACCAGTCGATCGAGTTCCGTCTTGCGTCGCGCGCTGACGACGACTTTCGCGCCGCGACGTGCGAGTTCGATCGCCGATGCGCGGCCGATGCCGGAACTGGCGCCCGTCACCAGGGCGATGCGGCCGTCGAGTTGGGTCGATTGGGTGCGTGCATTCATGATGGGATTCTCCTGAGAGGTTGCGAACCGTTCACGTCGAAGCGACGTCTGTTGCTCATTGTGGTCGCTCATCGGTCGCAATAAAATGGAACAATCGCGCATTGAGAATTCCCGTTTCAGGAATTAAATGCGATTTTTCCAGAGCGTCAGAAGGATTCGCCATGCTCAATCGACTCGACATCCTGAAGATCTTCTCCGCGGCAGCTTCAGCGCCCACGTTCCGCGAGGCGGCGACGCGTCTGGGCGTGTCGCCGCAGGTCGTGACGCGCGCGGTGCGCGAACTGGAGGAGACGCTCGGCGAAACCCTGTTCCATCGAACGACCCGCAGTATCCGGATTACCGCCTTCGGGCAGTCGTTTGCGCTTGAAGCGCAGGCGGCGCTGGCCGCGGTCGACGGGCTGTTCGGGGCCGCGAACGGTCAGGGCGATGAACCGGTCGGCGTCGTCAGGATGACGGCGCCGTCGGGCATGGGGCGTCATTACGTACAACCGATCCTGGCCGATCTCGTGCAGCGGTATCCGGGCCTCGTGCCCGATCTGAGGCTGTCCGACGTGCCTTCGCCGGTGGTCGACGAACAGATCGACATCGGCGTGCGGGTCGGCGCGATCGGAGACAACCGCTTCGTCGCGCGAATGGTCGGGCCGTTGCCGATGTGGGTCGTCGGCGCGCCGGCGCTGATCAAACGGCTGGGCGAGCCCAGGAACCTCAAGGAGCTCGAATCGATGCCGGTGACGTGCCTGATCGACCGCGCGAACGGCCGGGCATGGCCGTGGATTTTCCGCGGAGAGCGACAATTCAAACCCGCGTCGCCCACCTATCTGACGGACGACACCGAGGCGGAGATCGAGGCCGTTTGTGCGGGGTTCGGATTGGGCCAGTGCTCGGAGTATCTCGCGCGGCCCTACATCAAGAAGGGACGCCTGGTGCGGTTGCTGCCCGGCCTCGAACCCGAGCCGTGGAAGCTGTACGTCTATCGGCCGCGGCGCGGGCCGATGCCGCGTCGCATCAGGGTGGTGTACGACGAACTGGTGGCGAAGCTCGGGCAGGCGACCTGGCGAGGATAGTCGGCGCTGCCGGGATGCTTCATGAGTCGAGCCAGCCGAGGCGAAGTGGAATGAACGCCCGGTTTCACCATAAACCCGCAATAACCATCCGGATTGTTTCCGCGGCGTCGGCTGTCTCTCCAAAGATTGGGTATTGGCCGTCAATGAGTTAAATCATCAACGACAAAACATTCCCGCTGGAAAATCCGTGTTCTCCCAGTATTTGATCGCATGCTGCAAAGATTGAAACAGGCCAAGGAACGTCATTAATCTGCGTACGCGTACGAAGCCGGCTGACGTGCGTCATTCACAACAATCAGGAGACGGAGATGAAGGGCGTAAATAAGTTAGGAATATTGATGACATGCTTCGTCGCGGCAGCGATAGGGCTGTCCGGATGCGGTGGCGACGACGTCAGTGCGTCGCCATCGGCAAGCGCATCGCCACCGGGCACGGGAACGACACCGGCGACCGGCGGAAACGGAACCACGAATCCCTCGCCTGCGGCCATGCAGCAGATCGCGGTGAATCCGCCGCCGATGGGCTGGTCGTCGTGGAACAGCCTCGAGGAAAACGTGAGCTTCGCGACGATCAAGGCGCAGGCCGACGGGCTGGCCGCGTTGAACGCGAACCTCGCAACGGGCAACAAGTACCAGTATGTGAATATCGACGAGGGCTGGTGGACGTCGAGAAAGCGCGACGCGAACGGCAATTTCATCATCAACGTCGACATGAACGGCAATCCCACCAACCAGTGGCCGGGCGGGATGAAGGCGATGGCCGATTACATTCACGGCAAAGGGTTGAAGGCCGGCATCTATATCGACTCGGGCCCGCAAGGCTGCGGGAGCACGAACGACACGCATTTCGTCGGCAGCGATTACGCGCATTACGATCACGATTTCCTGCAGTTCGCGCAATGGGGCTACGACTTCGTCAAGGTCGACTGGTGCGGCGGGCGGGTGGCCGGATACGATCCGCAGCAGGCCTATACGGCGATATCGCAGGCGATCCGGAAAGCCTATGCGGCCACCGGGAAACTGCTGGTGCTGAACATGTGCGACTGGGGCACGCTCGGCGGCAGCGGCTACCCGGACTACAACCTGGGGCCGTGGGATTGGGCGGCCGGCATCGCGACATCGTGGCGGACGACGGGCGATATCTACGGCCCGGGAAGCGGCGTACCGAAGTTCGGCTCGGTGCTCGGCAATTTCAACGGAAACTATCACCCTGAAGGTCAGCACACCGGTTACTACAACGATCCCGACATGATGGTGGCCGGCATGGGCATGACCGCGGCGAACGACCTCGCGCACGTGAATCTGTGGGCTGTTGCCGGCGCGCCGATGATCCTCGGGAACGATCTGTCGCAAACCCTCTCGAGCGACACGGTGAGCCTGCTCACCAACCCCGAGCTGATCGCGATCGACCAGGACATGCTCGGCCTGCAGGGATTGAAGGTCGCAGACGCGAATGGACAGCAGGTGTGGGCGAAGCTGCTGGCCGGTACGGGGAAACGCGCCGTCCTGCTGTTCAACAACGGCGCGTCGGCGAGTTCGATGACGGTCACGTGGCAGCAACTCGGGCTGGCTGCGGGGACCTCGGCGACCGTTCGCGATATCTGGGCGCACAAGGATCTCGGCGCGGCAACCGGTTCCTATACGGTCGCAAGCGTGCCGGCCGGCGGCACCGTGATGCTGGTGCTGAGCGGCACGGATGTTCCGTCTGCGACGTTCCTGCCCAGTACGTTGTCCGGCGGCGCGACCTATTCGGACTGTTCTGCTTGCGCGAGCGGCAAGATCGTCACCGGGCTCGGGACGGTGGCATTCAACAACGTGACCTCGCAGACCGCGGGCGGCTACATCCAGATCGCGTACCAGAACGCCGGCACGGAAGTCGTCAAGGCACAGCTTGCCGCGAACGGCGGAAACGGCACGACGCTCGCGTTTCCGCCCACGGGCAATGCGGTCGGCACGGTGACGGTCTTCGTCAACCTCACGGCCGGGCAGAACGCGCTGACGTTGTCGAGCGTCGACGGCACGACGCCGGCGCCCTCGATCGCGTCTGTCGCCGTGGTCGCCGGGCCGGTGAAGGTTCCGCCGCCGCCGCCGCTGGCTTATGAAGCCGAAGCTGCCGGCAACACGCTCAGCGGTGCGGCTCGCGTGTCGTCATGCGGCGCGTGCTCCGGCGGGCAGGACGTCGGCTATATCGGCAACGGCGACGGGACCAGCAACGGGACGTTGACGATCAACGGCATTTCGGTGGCCGCGGACGGCACGTACAGCGTCGCGATCGCTTACGTGAACGGCGATTCGACACCGCGTAGCGCGCAGCTCAGTTTCGACGGCGCAGCACCGATCACGGTGTCTTTCCCGTCGACCGGCGGGTGGGGGAGCGTATCGACGCTGACGGTGACGGGCGCGTTCAAGCAGGGCAGTGCCAACACGCTGAAGTTCTCCAACCCGACGGGCTGGGCGCCCGACATCGACGGAATCGCCGCACCGGCCAAGCAGTAACGTGCGGGTGGCGCGGCTACCCGATCATGGGTGGCCGCGCCATGCTCCGGGTGCTGAGCCGACGAGGTCGCGCACGCACGGCAAGCCGACACATTGCGGCATCATCATGGGGCCGACGCACCGACGCCCGGTGCGCAATGTTCGACTGGAGACCTTGCATGCCGATAACCCGGATTGAGACCCGCGACGCGATGGGCGATCCCGATGTCGTCTACGTCAACCCGGAGCACGTGCTGTGGATGTCGCTGCCGACCGCCGCGTACCGGCGGCCGGACAGCATGGCCATTCGCGTGGACGACCGCGTCAAGGGCGGCAGCCTGCTGATGGCCGACAATCCGCCCGCCGGCCAGCTTCTTCAGGATCTCGGCCCGTTCGTGACGGTGACGCTGGCGAACCCGTCGTCCGACTATCCGGACGGTGTCGTGCATGTGCGTGCGCATGCGATCGTCAAGATCGCGACGGACGAGCACGACAAGCCGCTGGCCGACCGGATGCTCGGCTGGGTTCATGTCCAGGATGGCTCGGCCTTCAAGGCCAGGGATTACGCCGGCGTGGCCGCGCAATGGCAGGCGTCGATCACAGCGGCCGGCCGCTGACCGGCCATTCGTGCCGGCCGGATGAAGCAGCGTCCCGCCGCGAGGCTGCCGTCCGGCCGTCTTTCCCCTCAGGAAAACCCTGATCTTCCCGCAGCGACCGCCGGTTTCAGCGGTCGCCGCCCGCCTGCAAACGGTCGCAGCGCAATGCCCGGCCCGGCGTATCCCGCACGCGGGCTGACCCCGCTCCAGTAAGGCTCGGCGCACCGATAACCAACCAAAAAAGGTATGGTGCGCCGCAGTGATGCGTGAATATTCGCGGATTTCGATACCTATCAGGTATGAAAATCCGAGGCCAAAAGTATTGGACGCTCGTTTTGGGCGGGGCGTATAAATCCGTTCCATGAACACCCCACAAGCAGCGTGCCCCATGTCCACCGCCACCATCGAACGCATCGAAACCCGTCTCGTCGACCTGCCGACGATCCGCCCGCACAAGCTGTCGGTCGCGACGATGCATGGCCAGACGCTGATGCTGGTGAAGGTGTTCTGCAGCGACGGCGTGACGGGTATCGGCGAAGGCACCACGATCGCGGGGATGGCCTACGGCCCTGAAAGCCCCGAGGCGATGAAGCTCGCGATCGACGCGTACCTCGCGCCGGCGATCGTCGGCCGCGACGCGACGCGCATTCAGACGCTGATGGCGTTCCTCGGCAAGCTCGCGAAGGTCAACCACTTCGCGAAGAGCGCGCTCGAAACCGCGCTGCTCGACGCGCACGGCAAGCGGCTCGGCGTGCCGGTCAGCGAACTGCTCGGCGGCCGCCGGCGTGACCGCCTGCCGGTTGCATGGACGCTCGCGTCGGGCGACACGTCGACCGACATCGCTGAAGCCGAACGCATGCTCGACCTGCGCCGCCACAACGTATTCAAGCTGAAGATCGGCGCGAAGGCGCTCGATGCGGATATCCGGCACGTGGCCGAGATCAAGAAGGCCGTCGGCGATCGCGCATCGGTGCGCGTCGACGTGAACATGGCGTGGAGCGAAACGCAGGCCGCGCGCGCGATTCCGGCGCTGGCCGATGCCGGCTGCGAACTGGTCGAGCAGCCGGTCGCGTCGGCCGCGGCGCTCGCGCGCCTGATGCGCCGCTTTCCGGTCGCGCTGATGGCCGACGAAATCCTGCAAGGCCCCGACAGCGCATTCGAGATCGCGAAGCATCACGGCGCGGACGTGTTCGCGATCAAGATCGAACAGAGCGGCGGGCTGTTCGCGGCACAGCGCGTGGCCGCGATCGCGGATGCGGCCGGCATCGAGCTGTACGGCGGCACGATGCTCGAAGGCGCATTCAGCACGGTGGCTTCCGCGCACCTGTTCGCGAGCTTCGCGAACCTGCAGTGGGGCACCGAGCTGTTCGGGCCGCTGCTGATCACCGAAGAGATCCTGACGAAGCCGCTCGACTACAGCGACTTCGAACTGACCGTGCCGGGCGGCCCCGGTCTCGGCATCGAGCTCGACGACGCGAAGGTCGGGCGTTTCACCCGCGACGGGCTGACGAAAGTCGTCCGGTAGCACGAGTCAGGCCAAGGCCGTCATTCCCCCCAATACACGTGGAGACACCATCATGAGCGTCAAAGTTTTCGATTCCCGGGAAGTGCAGGATCTGCTGAAGGCCGCATCGAATGCCGGCGGGAACGGCGGCAACGCGCGCGTGCAGCAGATCGTGCATCGCCTGCTCGGCGACCTGTTCAAGGCGATCGACGATCTCGACATCACGCCCGACGAGGTGTGGGCCGGCGTCAACTACCTGAACAAGCTCGGCCAGGACGGCGAAGCCGCGCTGCTCGCGGCCGGCCTCGGTCTCGAGAAGTATCTCGACATCCGGATGGACGCCGCGGACAAGGCAGCCGGCCTCGACGGCGGCACGCCGCGCACGATCGAAGGGCCGCTGTACGTGGCGGGCGCGCCGGTGCGCGACGGCGTGTCGAAGATCGACCTCGACGCGGACGAAGGCGCGGGCCCGCTGGTGATCCACGGCACGGTGACGGGCCTCGACGGCAAGCCGGTGGCCGGCGCGCTGGTCGAATGCTGGCACGCGAACTCGAAGGGCTTCTATTCGCACTTCGACCCGACCGGCGCGCAGACCGATTTCAACCTGCGCGGCGCGGTGAAGACGGGCGCGGACGGCAAGTACGAATTCCGCACGCTGATGCCGGTCGGTTACGGCTGCCCGCCGCAGGGCGCGACGCAGCAACTGCTGAACGGTCTCGGCCGCCACGGCAACCGCCCGGCGCACGTGCACTTCTTCGTCGACAGCCACGATCACCGCAAGCTGACGACGCAGTTCAACATCGACGGCGATCCGCTGATCTGGGATGACTTCGCGTATGCGACGCGCGAGGAGCTGATCCCGCCGGTGGTCGGCAAGACCGGCGGCGCGGCGCTCGGAATGAAGGCCGATGCGTACCAGGACATCGAGTTCAACTTCGTGCTGACGCCGCTGCTGCAGGGCAAGGACAACCAGATCGTCCACCGCCTGCGCGCCGCCGCGCACGCATAACCGCCCGACGGCGCGGCGCGGTTGCGCCGCCGCCGGCCGGGCCCCCCGCGAGATTCAACCGTTACCGATGCGAGCGTGCCTTGCAGGACCCGGCACGCGCATGGGAGGAGCCAACATGTCCGCCACGATCGACCAAGCCAACGCACTGGATCACCTGCTCGCCACCGCCGTGCAGGACGACAAGGCAGCCGGCGTATTCCGCTGCCGCCGCGACATCTTCACGAACCCGGAACTGTACGAGCTCGAGATGAAGCACATCTTCGAGAGCAACTGGGTGTACCTGGCGCACGAAAGCCAGATTCCGGACAACAACGATTACTACACGACGTGGATCGGCCGCCAGCCGATCGTCATCACGCGCGACAAGACCGGCGAGCTGCATGCGGTCATCAATGCGTGCGCGCACAAGGGCGCGATGCTGTGCCGCCGCAAGCACGGCAACAAGGGCAGCTTCACGTGCCCGTTCCACGGCTGGACGTTCTCGAACACCGGCAAGCTGCTGAAGGTGAAGGACGAGAAGACGACCGAGTACCCGGTGCAGTTCAACACGCACGGGTCGCACGACCTGAAGAAGGTCGCGCGCTTCCAGAACTATCGCGGCTTCCTGTTCGGCAGCCTCAGCGCCGACGTGCTGCCGCTCGAGGACTACCTCGGCGAAGCGCGCGTGATCATCGACCAGATCGTCGACCAGGCGCCGAACGGCCTCGAAGTGCTGCGCGGCAATTCGTCCTACATCTACGAAGGCAACTGGAAGATGCAGATGGAGAACGGCTGCGACGGCTATCACGTCAGCACAGTGCACTGGAACTACGCGGCGACGATGGGCCGCCGCAAGGAAGAAGGCACCAAGGCCGTCGATGCGAACAGCTGGAGCAAGTCGGTCGCCGGCGTGTACGGCTTCGACAACGGCCACATCCTGCTTTGGACGCAGACGATGAACCCGGAAGTGCGGCCCGTGTATCAGCATCGCGACGAGATCAAGGCGCGCGTCGGCGACGTGCAGGCCGATTTCATCGTCAACCAGACGCGCAACCTGTGCGTGTACCCGAACGTGTTCCTGATGGACCAGTTCAGCACGCAGATCCGCGTCGTGCGGCCGCTCGGCGTCGACAAGACCGAAGTCAGCATCTTCTGCTTCGCGCCGAAGGGCGAGAGCGAAGCCGACCGCACGACCCGCATCCGCCAGTACGAGGATTTCTTCAACGTGACGGGCATGGGCACCGCCGACGATCTCGAAGAGTTCCGCGCGTGCCAGTCCGGTTATGCGGGCATCACGGCGATGTGGAACGACCTGTCGCGCGGCGCGCCGCTGTGGGTCGATGGCCCGGACGAGAACGCGAAGAAGATGGGGCTGAACCCGCGCATTTCCGGCGAGCGCAGCGAGGACGAAGGGCTGTTCGTGTGTCAGCACGAATACTGGGTGCACGTGATGCGCGATGCGCTCAGGAAGGAACGCGCGGAGGTGGCGGCATGAGCTTCGATTACCGGACCATCTGCGCCGCGCTGTATCGCGAAGCGCGCCTGCTCGACGATCGCCAGTGGGACGAGTGGCTGACCTGCTACACGGAAGACGTCACGTACTGGATGCCCGCGTGGGACGACGACGATCGGCCGACCGACGATCCTCAGAGCCAGATCTCGCTGATGTATTACGCGGATCGCGGCGGCCTCGAGGATCGCGTGTTCCGCATCAAGACCGAGCGCAGCGGCGCATCGACGCCCGAGCCGCGCACGAGCCACAACGTGACGAACGTCGAGGTGCTGGCCGAGCGCGAGAACGAAGTGGACGTGCGCTACAACTTCGACACGCTGAACCATCGTTACCGCGTGACCGATCACTTCTTCGGCACGATGTTCGTCACGTTGCGCAAGTCGGGCGACGAGCTGTTGATCGCGTCGAAGAAGATCGTGCTGAAGAACGATTACATCCGGCAGGTGCTCGACGTTTATCACGTCTGATGCCCGTTGCCTTGTCATGAAAGAAGTGGAGGTGATGCCATGTCCAGCTACAGGATTGCACTGAATTTCGAGGACGGGGTGACCCGCTTCATCGACTGCAAGGCCGGCGAGAAAGTCCTCGACGCGGCTTTCCGCGCGAAGATCAACCTGCCGATGGATTGTTCCGACGGCGTGTGCGGCACCTGCAAGTGCCGCGCCGAAAGCGGCCGCTACGATCTCGGCGACGACTACATCGACGATGCGCTAACCGAGGACGAAAAGGACGGCGGCCTCGTGCTGACGTGCCAGATGGTGCCGCAAAGCGATTGCGTGATCGCGGTGCCGACGTCGTCGGTCGCCTGCAAGACCGGGCAAAGCGGCTTTGCCGCGACCGTGACGAAGGTCGAGCAGCACAACGATGCGGCGGTCGTGCTCGAACTCGACGTCGGCGCGGCCGCGCCCGTGTTCCTGCCGGGCCAGTACGTGAACATCGACGTGCCGGCGAGCGGCCAGCACCGTTCGTATTCGTTCTCGTCGGCGCCGGCCGACGCGAAGGTGAGCTTCCTGATCAAGAAGATTCCCGGCGGCGTGATGAGCACGTGGCTCGAATCGGCGCAGCCCGGCGACACGCTGGAACTGCACGGGCCGCTCGGCAGTTTCTACCTGCGCGACGTGCAGCGACCGCTGCTGTTGCTCGCGGGCGGCACGGGCCTCGCGCCGTTCCTGTCGATGCTCGAAGTGCTGGCGCGCAGCGGGTCGCAGCAGAAGGTGCACCTGATCTACGGCGTGACGCGCGATCTCGATCTCGTGCTGGTCGACGCGATCGAGGCGTATGCGGCAAAGCTGCCGAACTTCAGCTTCGCGACGGTCGTGGCCGATGCGGAGTCGGCCCATCCGCGCAAGGGCTGGGTTACGCAGCACATTCCGGCCGATGCGCTGAACGACGGCGATGTCGACGTGTATCTGTGCGGCCCGCCGCCGATGGTCGACGCGGTGCGCAAGTACTTCGACGACGAAGGCGTGAAGCCGAACAGCTTCCACTACGAGAAGTTCACCCCCAACGTCACGGCAAAGGCGGCATGACCATGCAACGATTCTCCGGCAAGGTGGTGGTCGTCACCGGTGCGGCGCAGGGCATCGGCCGCGGTGTCGCGCTGCGCGCGGCGGCCGAGGGCGGCAAGGTGCTGTTCGTCGATCGCGCGGATTTCGTCGCCGACGTGGCGGCCGAAGCACCGCACGGCGAGACGGCGGGTTTCGTCGCGGATCTCGAGACATACGAAGGTGCACACGCGGCGATCGCGTGCGCGGTGCAGACGTTCGGCGGCATCGACATCCTGATCAATGGAGTCGGCGGCGCGATCCGGATGCGGCCGTTCGCCGAATTCGAGCCGGCGCAGATCGACGCGGAAATCCGCCGCTCGCTGATGCCGACGCTCTACACGTGCCACGCGGTGCTGCCGCACCTGCTCGCGCGCGGCGGCGGCACGATCGTCAACATCTCGTCGAATGCGACGCGCGGCATCCGGCGCGTGCCGTATTCGGCGGCGAAAGGCGGCGTCAATGCGCTGACGCACGCGCTCGCGATGGAATACGCGGAGCACAACATCCGCGTGGTCGCGACTGCGCCGGGCGGCACCAGCGCGCCGCCGCGCCGCGTGCCGCGCAATGCGGCCGGCGACAGCGCGCAGGAACAGGCGTGGATGGCTGAAGCCGTGCGGCAGGTGACCGACTCGACGTACTTCAAGCGCTACGGCAGCCTCGACGAACAGATCGCGCCGATCCTGTTCCTCGCATCGGACGAGGCGAGCTACATCACCGGCACGGTGCTGCCGGTCGCGGGCGGCGATACGGGTTGAGCGGCGCGTGGCGCAGCTACGTGCCAGCTGTTCATCGACAATCAACCGGCCGGCGCGAAGACGCCGGCCACGGAGACATCCATGCGTGATCGCAAAGCCATCGTTCCGGCCGGAATGGAAGCGGTGTACGAAAAAATCGGCTACGCGCCGGGCCTGAAGGTCGGCGATACGCTGTACGTGTCCGGCCAGATCGGCCGCGATGCGGCGATGCAGTTGGTCGAAGGCCGCGAAGCGCAGATCGTGCAGGCGTTCGAGAATCTCAAGCACGTGCTGGAGGCGGCCGGCGCATCGTTCAACGATGTAGTCGATCTCACGACGTTCCACACCGACATGCGCGACCTGCCGCTGTTCATGCAGGTTCGCGACCGTTACCTCGTCGGGCATCCGAAGCCGGCGTGGACGGCGGTCGGTGCGCACATGCTGGGCGGCTCGCCGGGGTATATCGTCGAGATCAAGGCGGTGGCCGTGTTGCCGGAATGACGTGTTCCCGGTGTTGCTGAACGCTACTTCGCGTCCTTCAGTCCCAGCATGCTCATCGGGACGGTGAGGTCGACATAAAACCCGGCGGGCAACGCGTTTCCTCGCCATGTGACGGGCGCAGCCAGAAAGCACGATCTCAATGCGGGGCCGGCCGGCGTGAGGTCGAAAACCGTATCGCCGCACGGTAGGCCGTCGATCACCGTGCCCGCGCTGACCTCCGCGCGGGCCTGCTCGCAACAGTTCTCGGGGATGAAGATCAGGCCGTCGATCGGGACGTTGCCCAGCAGGACGGGGTGAGCGCTGTGAATCGACTGCAGCGTGCGTTTTGCGCCCCAGCCGAACAGGCCGCCTTCGCCGTTGTAGCGGGCCTGGCTGCCGGGCGGAAAGGTGGCGCCGAATACCACCATCGGTTTCGTCGTGACTTCGGGCCGGTCGATGTATCCGTCGAGCGCGTAGTCCTTGAGGAGCGCGCCGCCGAGCATGAATAGCGGCAGGAAGAAAAACAGCACGGTACATGCGAGCCGCTTGAGCAACGGCAACCGGCGCAGGACCCACACGAACACCACCAGGGTCAGCACGATCCAGACCGCCGACGAGAACGTGAACGCGGCCATCGCGATGCCGCCCAGTTCGCCGGCTTCGGCATGGCTCATCGACGGGAACAGCGCGGACAGCAGGGCCGGCATGGCAAACTTGCCGAAGCGCGATCGGAGGTGTCGGAGTGGCATCGGTCGTTTGTTCAATGAAAGCTGATCGTTATTCGGGGCTCGTGATGGACTTCAGCAGAACGCTCGTGATCGGAAACTCGGGTTCCGGGAAGAGCTGGCTGGCCGAGCGTATCGCCGGTCGTATCGATGCCGCATGTGTCGACCTCGATCTGGTCCATTGGCTGCCCGGCGGGTACAACGCCGCCCGCGAACGGGCCGATGCGATCCGGCTGGTCCGGCAGGCGGCGAGTGCCGATCGCTGGGTTATCGAAGGCATTTACGGCTGGCTCGTCGACGAAGTCAAGCGCGACGCGAGCGCGCTGATCTGGCTGCGCATCGACGAATCCGAATGCGTGGCCAATATCCGCCAGCGCGGCATTCGGCGCGGCGGCTCCGCCGACGCTTTCGTTGCGCTGCAGGCGTGGGCTTCGACCTACCGGTCGCGCAGCGGGTCCAGCTCGCATGACGCGCACGCGGCCATTTTCAATCAGTTCGCCGGCGACAAGATCATGTTGGTGTCGCGCGATGCCGTCACGCAGTTCGCGAGCCGGTTGCTTTCAATCGGGTGACGACGCAGGCCGAGGAATCCGGGTACTAGACTGTAGGAAGTGGTGCCGTCTCGCAGTGAAAGACGAACGAGGCGAACCCGGCGCGCGACCGCCGCCCTGGCGGCCACGTGGCACGCCATCCGGAGACAAGCCGATGACCGAACGCCCGCCCCCCGACATGCCCCCTCCGCACGCGGAGCCCAGCGCGCACGACGCGCTCGAACACCTGCTCGGCAGCCTGCACCGGCATGGTTTCCTGCATTTTGCGAACGAGGTCGTCAGCGCGAACGCACGGCTGGCCGACACGTTCGTCGATGCGCTCGACAAGCCGGGCATGCAGAGCGGGATGCAGAACCTCGCGGTGCTGCTGACGGCGCTGTCGCGCATTCCGCCGGAGCAGTTCGGCAAGGCCGTGTTCGCCGCCGCCGACGCATTGCATCACGTCGGGGCGTGGAAGCCGGCGGAACACGAGCACGTCGCGCCCGGCGTGCGCGGCGCGTACCGGCTGCTGCACGACGAAGCGTTGTGGGATGCGTTGACGCCGTTGCTCGAAGGATTGAAAGTGTTCGCGCAGGGGCTCGCGCGTGACCCCGGGCAGGCGGTTACGGCATCAAGCGAAAAGCCGGGCGGCAAGTGACGAAGCGCATCGCGTATCTGTCGACAGCCGGCGACTGCCCGGCCTGGCCCTTACCGGCTCGCGCGTGAAAACAGCAACGAATCGGCGTCGTTGAACCGAATCCGCACCGGCTCGCGATATCCGGCTTTCTCCGCGACGCGGATCGACGCGACGTTGGTCGGCGCGATCAGGCACACGCTGCGCTCGAATTGCTGCTGCGAATCGAGCCATGCGTGTGCGGCCGCGAGCGCCTCGGTCGCGTAGCCCTTGCCGTGCGCCCAGGTCGCGAGCGCCCAGCCGGCTTCCGGTATGCCGCGAACCGACGGTTCGATGTTCCGGTGGAAATCCGCGAAACCGAGATCGCCGACATAACGGCCCGACGCCTTCTCGCGAATCGCCCAGTAGCCATAGCCGAGCAGCGGCCACAGCCCGCGATACGCGAGCATGCGCATCCACGAGTCGCGCGGTGCGGACGGCTCGCCGTTGAAGATGTGCGCGACGACGCCCGGCTCGGCCCACATGGCGGCGAGCGCGTCGAAGTCGCCGAGCGGATGGCCTTCGAGGACGAGGCGCGGCGTGTCGAGAACGGGCGGGGAGGAGACGAGCGGCATCGTGGTTTCCGGAGGAGAGGTGGATACGGTGGCGGGTCAGACCGTCAGCACGTCGATGCCGCGCTGGCGAAGATCCTCGACCACGGCCGCGTCGGCGCCCGTATCGGTGATCAGCATGTCGAGCTGCTCGACGCTCGCGATCACCGACAGGTTGCGCTTCATCAGCTTCGACGAATCGGCCACCGCGATCACCTGGCGCGCGATCTTCAGCATCTGCGCGTTGAGCTGCGCTTCGAGCAGGTGCGGCGTCATCAGGCCGATCTCGGGGTCGAGGCTGTCGACGCCGAGGAACAGCCGGTCCGCGTACAGCCCCTGCAATGCGACGACGGCCTGCGGCCCCGACAGCGAATAGGAATTCGGCCGAAGCTGGCCGCCCGGCATGATCAGGTTGATGTGCGGCGCCGCCGCGAGCAGCACGGCCACGTTCAGCGCGTTCGTGATCACGTTCAGCGACTGCAGCTTCATCGTGAGGATCTGCTTCGCGATTTCCTCGGTCGTGCTGCCGGAGTCGAGCAGGATCGTCTCGCCGTCGCCGATCAGCGCGGCCGCCGCCGCCGCGATCCGCACCTTCTCCGCGTGACGCAGCTTCTGCTTGACCGCGATCGGCACTTCGTCGCTTTCGCGCAGCACGAGCGCGCCGCCGTGCGTGCGCAGCACCGCGCCCGCTGCCGCGAGCGCGTTCAGGTCGCTGCGCACCGTGACGAGCGAAATGCCGAAACGCTCGGCCAGCTCCTCGACGGTGACTTTCTCCCGTTCGCGCACCAGCTCGCAGATCAGGCGGCGGCGTTCCTCGACGAGCAGCGGCGCGTGATCGACGGCAGACGGCGGAGGCACTCGGTGAGCGGGCATGTCCATTTCGGCAAGGCAGGGAGCCGAAATGATATCAAAACCCCTGCCCGGGCTGGAGCGCGCGCAATGCCGACGGTTCGAGCGGCCGGCCCGCCAGCCGCGCCGCGTGGACGGCCGCGCCGACATGCGGCCCGAGACGCGGCGCGGTGAGCACGGCGTGCGGCACGACGCGGGCGAGCGCGTCGCGCAGCGGAGCGAGCACGAGCGCGCCCGCGTTGAAGACGCCGCCCGAATACGACACGGGCAGCGGCTCGCCCGGCGGCCAGTCGAGCGCGCGCGCGACGCCGGCCGCGAGCTGCGCGAGTTCGTCGGCCGCGCGATCGATCAGCGCGTGCGCGTGCGCGTCGCCCGCGCGCGCCGCATCGATCACGAGCCGCGACAACTGCGCGAAGCGGCTGCGCACGGCACCCGAATTCACCGCCGCGCACACGTCGAGATCGTGTTCGAGCGAGAAGTGCGCACGCACGATGTCGAACAACGGCCCGCGCGCGGCGCGCCCGTCGGCCATCCGCGAGAACGCCGCGAGCCCTTCGCGCGCGAGCCAGTAGGCCGAGCCCTCGTCGCCGAAGATCTCGCCCCAGCCGCCGCAGCGCGCGGTGCGGCCTTCGAGTTGCCCGTACGCGATCGACCCGGTGCCCGCGACGATGCTGATGCCGTCGCCGCCGGCCAGCGTGCCGGCCCAGCTGCACACCATGTCGTTGCCGATCCGGCAGCGGTCGCGGTCGAACAGCGGGTCGAGCAGGCCGTCGAGTTCGGGCAGCAGGCGGCTGTCCTCGCCGTACGCGGGCAAACCGGCGAACGCATACGCGATCTCGCCGCGCGCGACGTTCGCCGCGGCCAGCACCGCGTGCACGCCGTCGGCGAGCAGCGTGCGCAGCGCGTCCATGCCGATTTCGAGGTAGTAGCTGGTGGTCGTCTCGTGGCGCGCACGAACGCGGCCTTGCGCGTCGATCACCATGAACGCGGTTTTCGTGCCGCCGCCGTCGATGCCGAGAAAGAGTGAGGTCATGAGGGCTGCCCCGCATACGGATGAATGGTGACGCCCGCCACGACGCGATTGACGGTGCCGGACGCGCTCGGATTGTCGGGCGTGAGCCCGAGCCGCAACGACGCGAGCAGCGCGAAGCATTGCGCGAGGATCAGCGCGACGGGCGCGAGCGCGAGATCGGGCAGGCCGGGCGGCAGCGGCACCGTCAGATCGTCGTCGGACGGCGGCGGTGCGCCGGTGCCGTTCGACGGCGCGGCACTGACCGACAGTATGCCGGCCGCGCGGTTTTCGCGCCGCAGTTCGCGCAGCAGGTCGAGATCGTAGCGACGCGTGTGCGGATCGCCCGACAGCAGCACGACGACCAGCGTGCGCTCGTCGAGGAACGTTTTCGGGCCGTGGCGGAAGCCGAGCGGCGATTCGGCCATCGCGACGATCAGCCCGTCCGTCAGTTCCAGCAGCTTCAGCGCGGCTTCGCGCGCGAGCCCGAGCAGCGCGCCGCTGCCGAGATAGACGACCCGCTCGGGCAACTGCCGCACGCGTTCGGCGATGCGCGCCGACTGCTCGCGCAGCAGCGTGCGCGCGGCGTCGGCCAGCGGTTCGACCGGCATGCCCGGCACGCCGAACGCCCATGCCGCGCCGAGCAGCATGCCGCTGAAACTGGACGTCATCGCGAACGCCTGATCGTGCGTGGCATCCGGCAACAGCACGACGTGCGCGTGCGGATGGGCGGCGAGGCGCCGGTTCAGCGTGCCGTCGGCCGCGCACGTGAACACGAGATGGCGGCAGCCGGCGACGACGCGGTCGGCCAGTTCGACGGCCGCGAGGCTTTCCGGGCTGTTGCCCGAGCGCGCGAACGACACGAGCAGCGTCGGCACGCCGGGCTGCAGCGTTTCGTCGGGGCACGCGACGATGTCGGTGGTGGCCACCGCTTCGACGCGGCCGCCGAACCGGTGTCGCAGCGCGGGCACGAGGCACTGGCCGATGAAGGCCGAGCTGCCGGCGCCCGTGAGCACGATGCGCAGGCCGGGATCGGCGAGCAGCGGCGCGAGGAATGCGTCGAGCGCCGCGCGTTGCGCGGCGACGACCGCATGCACGTCGGGCCAGACGTCGGGTTGCTGGGCGATTTCGCGCGCTGTATGGGCGGCGTGGCGGCGGGCAAGGTCGGCGGGATCGAAGTCGAAAAATTCCATGGGCGGATCTGAGGAGAGTCGGTCACGCGGCACACGCGTGAAGATACGGACGAACGGCCTCGGCCGTGCCGTCCTGCAACAGTGCGCCGGTACGCAATGGGAGCCGTCCTTCGCGGACGGCCTCGTACTGGCGCGGCAAATGCTGGCTGACCAGCGTGAGCGGCGGCGGCGACGCGTCGAGACGCGCGAGCAGGCCGGCGCACGCGCGCTGCACGGCCGGATGGGCCCAGTAGTAGCGGATGCGGTCGCTCAGGCTGTAGGCGAGGTCGAGATCGAGATGCGCGCCGGCCGCGTAGTAGTCGCGCCAGTGCGCGGGTTCGCTGCGCATCACGCCGAGCACGGTTTCGATGAAACCGTCGTCGTCGCCGAGCCATTCGCGTTCGATTGCGGCAAGCGCCCACAGCGTTTCGCGCATCGCGAAGGTCACGCCGGGTCCGACCTTCAGGATCGCGAAGTGGTCGCGCGCAAGTTGAGCGAGCCGATCGGGCGTCTGGTAGTCGGTCGAGTGCGCTTCGAACACGAGCGCCGGTTCGCTTTCGATGAATGCGCTCAGCGCGCGCGCGTTGCCGGCATCGTAGTCGATGACCTTGTGATGATCGAACTCGACGCCGGGCTGCACGACCATCGCGATCACGCGCGACCACGCATCGTCGAGGCCCGCACGCGCGAACGCGTCGCGGTGCAGCGCGAGCGTCGAGGCGGCCGCGTCAGGCGCGGTGACCGCCAGCGTGTCGAGCGTGTCGTGCGCGCCGCCGGGCACCGGCACCTCGGTGCCGATCACGTAGACCGGCGGCTCGCCGCGCGGCGAGCCGGCCGCCCAGGCGTGTTCGGCGGCGCGGCACAGGCGCACCGCGCGTGCCGCGATTTCGAATTCGGGCAGCGGCGACGGATCGTCCGCGCACGACATCGAGCAGTCGAGATGCAGCTTGCGAAAGCCGGCCGCGACGTACTGCGCGACCATTGCTTCGGCCTTGTCCATTGCGTGCGCGGCCGGCAGCCGGCGCCATGCGTTCGGGCCCAGGTGGTCGCCGCCGAGCAGGATCGCCTCGGGGCTCACGCGTTCGCGCGCGGCGATCTCGAACACGTAGCGGCGGAAGTCGTGCGGCGTCATGCCCGTATAGCCGCCGTCCTGGTTGACCTGGTTGCAGGTCGCTTCGATCAGCGCGGGGCGATCGAGCGCCGCGCACTCGCGCAGCGCCGCCGCGATCGCGACCGGATGCGCGGAACACACCGAAGGCATGCCGACCGGCGGCGTGCCGCGCGGCGCCTGCTTGTGACGGCGAACGAGATCGAGCAGGTATTTCATGCCGATTCTCCCGCCGCGCCGGCCGTTGCCGCGTTCTCCGGTTGCAGCGCGAGCAGCAGCGCGGCAAGCAGCGCCAGCGCGATGCCCGTCAGCTTGCTGCCGGTCGGCGTCGTGCCCGTGACGGCCATCGAGATCACCGACGTCAGCAACGGCGCGCCCGCGTTGACGAGCGGCGACACGACGATCGCCTTGCCGAAGCGGAACGCGTACACGAGCGTCAGCGCGCCGATCGCGTTCAGCACCTGGATGACGGCGGCGAGCCCCGGGCCGCTCATGCCGTAGTTGATCGTCCGGCCGAAGTCGGTCATCCACAGGGCGAACGGCACGCACAGCAGGCCGGTCAGCGCCATGTAGAAGAAGATCGATTCCGCATCCATCGTCGCGTTCGCGATCTTGATGAAATACGCCTGCAGCCCCCACGCGACGAGCACCAGCAGCGCGAGCGCGAACCACAGCCCGAATTTCGCGGGCCCCTGGCCGGACTGGAAGTCGAACAGCGGCAGCGAGCACAGCGCGAGCACGATGCCGGCGAGGCCGAGCTTGCCGGTGCGTTCGTGCAGCAGCAGGAACGACAGCGCGATCGTCAGCGCGGGCGACAGCGACACGATCGGGAACACGAGATACGGCGGCCCCGACTCGACCGCACGAAACAGCAGCATCTGCCCGCCCGCGCCGAGCAGCCCGATGGCGAGCCCCAGCGCCAGCGAACGGCCGTCATGCCGCACGCGCCAGCCGGCGCGCCCGAGCGCCACCAGCGCCGGCGGAATCATCGTGAACGCCCACACCACGTAGATCAGCGTATCGGGGAAGCCCTGTTCGGCGGGCAAACCGGTGAATGCGCCCCACACGCCCCACAGCAGGGTCGTGACGAGCGCGTGGACTAGCCAGTTGTTTTGCATCGGTCGCGTCTTTCGAAGATGGTTCAGAACCGTCGAATGCTTTCGTTTTCTGCTTTGCGAGCGCCGCCGGAAGCCAATCGATGGACCACTCCCGGTGACGTTTCACATAAAAGCGTCAGAATCGCCTGCCGGGAGTCGTCAATCTATTGGCTTTCGATTTCTTTCGTTATTAGTGTAAACCACAAACGAAAGAAATCGAAAGATCGTCTAGATTGCCGATCAGCACGATGCGGATGTGTCGGCGCATGGCCCTTCTTCACGAGGAACCTCGCATGAACGCTTGCTTTTCCTTTCGATTTTCGTTGTTTGGCCGGTTCGCCGGCCGGCTGCACCGGTTCGTGCCGGTTGCCTTCTGCGCTGGCGGCGCGCCGCTTCGGCACGGGGTGTGGCAATGACCACGCGACGGGCGTTCATGCAGTGGCTGGCCGCCGGTGCGGCGAGCCCGATCCTGATCGGTGTCGGCGTGCGCGATGCGCACGGCGGCGAGCCGCAGCGTGTCGCGTTGCGTGACGACCGGCTCGTGATCGAGTTCGATCCGGCGATGCGCTGCCGGCTGGGCGTCCGCCGCGGCGGCGGCACGCGCGCGCTGACCCGTTTCGATGCAAGCGAGACGCTCGAGCAGCTGATCGGTCCGGCGCCGCCGCCGACGTCGGACGGCCCGGCGCCCGACACGCGGCCGGTGCGCACGATCGGGCGCTTCGCGATCGTCGACGCCGCGCACGCCGAAGTCGCGACCGTGTTCGGTGCAGGCCGGCAACTGCGGCTGGTCGGCCGCTCGGCGGACGGATTCGAGAAGACGCTGCGCGTCACGTTGCTCGATGCGCGGCCGGGTGTCGCGCTGATCGACACGCAGTTTCGCAACGCCGGCACGCAGGCGGCCGATATCCGCGCATGGAGCGTCGGCGCGCACCGGCTGCTGCCGGCCGCCGCCGGCGCGGGCGGGTACTGGACCTATTCCGGGGCGAGCCATGCCGACCGGCGCGACTGGGTGCAGCCGGTGAAGGCCGGCTTCGACCAGCGCAATTTCATGGGCATGAACGCGTCGGACTACGGCGGCGGCACGCCCGTCGTCGATGTGTGGCGGCGCGACCTGGGCATCGCGCTAGGGCATCTCGACACGGTGCCGCGCCTCGTGTCGCTGCCCGTGCGCGCGGTGCGCAACGAAGTCGCGCTCGGCATGCGCGGCGAGAAGACGGTCACGCTCGCGCCGGGCGCGACGCTCGACACGCCGACCGCGTTCGTGATGCTGCACGACGGCGACTATTTCGTCGCGCTCGATACCTATCGGCAGATGATGGGCGCGCACGGTTTTCATGCGCCGCAACCGCCGGCGAGCGCCTACGAGCCGATCTGGTGCGCGTGGGGCTACGAGCGCCAGTTCAGCCTCGACTACGTGCGCGCCACGTTGCCGAAGGTGCGGGAACTCGGCTTCAAGTGGGCCGTGCTCGACGACGGCTGGCAACGGCGCACCGGCGACTGGGTGCCCGACCGCGCGAAATTCCCGGCCGGCGACGCGGACATGAAGGCGCTCGTCGACGACATCCATGCGAGCGGGCAGAAGGCGCGGCTCTGGATCGCGCCGCTCGCGGTCGCGCCGGGCAGCGACGAACTGCACGACCACACCGACATGCTGCTGCTCGACGCGGACGGCGCGCCGCAGGCGATCACGTGGTGGAACAGCTTCTACCTGTGCCCGGCCTACGAGAAGACGCAGGCGCACGTCGCCGCGCTCGTGAAGAAGGTGATCGGCGAATGGGGCTTCGACGGGATGAAGATCGACGGCCAGCACCTGAACGGCGTCGCGCCATGCTTCAACCCTGCGCACAGCCATGCACGGCCGGAGGATTCGGTCGAGCATCTGGCGGATTTCTACCGCGTGTTCCATGACACCGCGCATGCAATCAAGCCGGATGCCGTCGTCGAAGTGTGCCCGTGCGGCACCGCGTACGCGTTCCACAACATGCGCTACATCGACCAGGCGCCCGCGTCCGATCCGCTGTCGAGCTGGCAGGTGCGGCACAAGGGCAAGACGCTGAAGGCGTTGATGGGCGCGTCGTCCGCGTTCGCGGGCGACCACGTCGAGCTGAGCGACGGCGGGCGCGATTTCGCGTCGGCGGTCGGCGTCGGCGCGGTCATCTCGACGAAGTTCACGTGGCCCGTCGATCCGAAGCCGAAGAATTCGTTCCTGCTGACGCCCGAGCGCGAGCAGGCGTGGCGGCACTGGGTCGGCGTGTACAACGCGCACCGGCTTGCGGAGGGCCGTTATCGCGGCGAGCTCTACGACATCGCGTTCGACAAGCCGGAAACGCACGTCGTGGAAAAGGACGGCGTGCTGCATTACGCGTGCTACGCCGAGCGCTGGAATGGCGCCGTCGCGCTGCGCGGCCTGCAGCCCGGCCGGTCGTACCGGATCGTCGACTACGCGAACGGCAATCGCGAGGTCGGCCGCGTCGCGCCCGGACAGGCCGCGATCGCATTGCGCTTCGAGCATGCGGCGCTGCTGCGCGCCGAGCCGCTCGACGCGTAGGAAGCAAGCGTCACCCTGCATCACCCGTATCACTTCGCGTCACCGAGCAACCCGTAGTTCAATTCGTCATCCCGACTCCTCCACTGGAGATGCATCGATGAAAAAAACCGTACGCAACCTTTCCTGTGTCGCGGCGCTCGCGCTGTGTGCATCGATCCTGCAGGTCTGCGGCGACGGGTCGTCCGCCCCGTTGGCCAGCGCGTTCGCCGCGAGCCCGCCGGCCACGGCGACGCCCGCGCGCGCCGGCTCGCACTGGGTTCCCGTCGCATCCGACACATGGCAATGGCAGCTCAGGGGCAAGCTGAACACGTCCTACGACGTGACCATCTACGACATTGACCTGTTCGACACCGCGCCGGAGAAGATCGCGGCGCTCAAGCAGGCCGGGCGCAAGGTCGTCTGCTATTTCTCGGCGGGGAGTTCGGAGAACTGGCGGAGCGACTTCAAGAAGTTCAAGGAATCCGACCAGGGCAAGAAGCTCGATGACTGGGAAGGCGAGCGCTGGCTCGACATCCGCTCGAGCAACGTTCGCGACATCATGACGGCCCGCCTCGACCTCGCCGCGTCGAAGGGATGCGACGGCGTCGAGCCCGACAACGTCGACGGTTATGCGAACGACACGGGCTTCCCGCTGCAGGACGGCGACCAGTATGCGTTCAACGTGTTTCTCGCGAACGAGGCGCACAAGCGCAATCTGGCGGTCGGGCTGAAGAACGACGTCGACCAGCTCGTGGCGCTCGAGCCGTCGTTCGATTTCGCGGTGAACGAGGAGTGCAACGAGCAGAAGGAATGCAGCGGCTACAAGGTGTTCACGTCGAAGAACAAGCCGGTGCTGAATGCCGAATATGCGGGCAAGTACCGCACGCCGAGCGGCCAGCGCGCGCTGTGCAATGCGGCGCGCGCCCTCAACATGCGCACGCTCGTGCTGGCCAAGAAGCTCGACGACACCTACCGGTTCAGCTGCGACGCATCCTGATCCGGTCGCGCCCGCCGAAGCGGGCGAACCTGCGTGACTGATTCTCGCGCGCGCACGCCACGTGCCCAGGCGTGCGCGTCCGCGAGCGTCACGATGCCGTGAACCGGCACGGGCGACGCATCGCCGTCGCCCGTTCATCTCGATTCGCAGTACTTCTCAATAGACACGATGAAAAATTGCATGCTGATTGCAGGCGCTGCCGTTGCGGCCGCGTGTTCCGTCGTCGCGCGCGCGGAAGGCTCGGTCACGCTGTACGGCACGATCGATACGGGAATCGCCTATCTGAACCACGCGGAAGGCGGACGCTCGCGCGTGTCGATGTCGTCGGGCGCGCTGTCGTCGAACGAATGGGGGTTGACCGGCAGCGAGGATCTCGGCGGCGGGATGAGCGCGATCTTCACGCTGGAAAACAACTTCGACGTGGCGAGCGGCCAGCTCGACGGCGGGCTGCTGTTCGGCTCGAAAGCATTCGTCGGCATCGCGTCCGGCACGTGGGGCAAGCTGACGCTCGGCCGGCAGAACGATCCCGTGACGGACCTCGTGCAGCCGATCACGGCCGATGCGTTCAGCGGACTGTTCGCGCCGCCCGGCGACGTCGACAACTACGACAGCAGCGTGACGTTCAACAATGCGGTCAAATGGACGAGTGCGACATGGCACGGCGTGACGGTCGCGGCGATGGCCTCGCCGGGTGGTGTGGCCGGTGCGTCGGGGTCGGGCCTCGTGTATGCCGGCGCGGTCGGTTACGCCGACGGTCCGCTGAGCGCGGCGGCCGGCTACCTGCACGTCGACAACGGCAATCCGGCCCGGTCGACGCGTGGGGTGTCGTCGGCCGATTCGTTCTTCAAAAGCGCCGTCAGTCGCGCGTATGCATCGGCGCGTTCGATCGGGATCGCGCGCGCCGGTGCGCAGTACGCGATCGGCAACGTGACGGTCGGCGCGGCGTTCAGCTTCAGCGAATACCTTCCCGACGCGTCATCGACGTTCGTGCATGCGGAGCGCTTCCGGAACGGTTCCGCGTTTGCGCAGTGGCAGGCATTGCCGGCGCTGCTGGCCATCGTCGGCTACAACTTCACGTGGTCGGGCGGCGATTCGTCCGCGCGCTATCACCAGGTCAACGTCGGCGTCGACTATCTGCTGAGCAAGCGCACCGATCTCTATACGACGGTCGGCTATCAGCATGCGAACGGCTTCAACGGGAGCGGGCCGGCACAGGCCGTGATCGGGTCGTACAACGTCGATGCCGGCACGAATTCGCAACTGCTTGCGATCGTGGGTATCCGGCATCGGTTCTGAGCCCGATGGGGGGGCGGGCGGTCTACTTCCGGTTTTTCAGGAAAGTCCGCCCTGCGGCGGTGATCGACGCGCCGGAGCGGCCGTGCGCCGGATGGCTGACGAAGCCTGCGCTGACGAGCTCGCTCGCGATCGACCAGCCGAGCGCCGGCGCATCGCGTCCGTAGCGCACGTCGGCGAGGCGCTCGAGCGCCCAGATGGCGGAGGCCGACAGGTTCGGGGCGTTTGACGTGTGGTTGTCGCTCATCGCTTCCTCGTGGAGTGGAGATTCGGGGTGGGCGGCGCAATGCCGTGACATCGCGTCGCGCAAGGATCAGCCCGCCTGCAGCAGCGGCAGCAAGGCCTGAAGCGCCGCTTCCTCGTCGGGGCCGGTAGCCAGCACCTGCGCGGACGTGCCGCCGTGTACCTGCAGCGACGCGATCGCCGCGCCATCCTTCGCGTTGCCGCTGCATCCGTTCGCGATCAGCAGGATGTCGCTTTCGAAGCCGCATGCCGCGTCGACGGCCGCGTCGCGTGCCGTGCTGCCGCGGTTGCGGTTCCATGCGGGGCCGATTTGAACGTACACAACGGTTGCCACGATGTCGGAAAGCCTCTGAATGGATCGTCGGGATCGGTGCGCGGCGCCGGGCCGGCCGCGCGCGGAAAACACGCGAAACGCGCCTTCCCGCAGGGTTTCGGGGCGCCGGCCGACCATCGGTGGCAAGCAATCCTGCATTGAAAATGCCGGCATCCTCGGCGAAGCCGCCTGCAAATCCGGCTAACGGCGGAAGTGATGGATTATAATGCATCGATCAATGTATGTGTATTGCATTATAATGTCGTGTGCGCCAGCGACAGCGAGCCGATCCTTCGGCGCGCGCGTCCAGGCGGACCGGACGACGCGGTTTGCTCGTCCGGCTTTTTTATCGACCGATCCGAACTCCTCCCGAATGGAAGCTGCAATGAACGCCGCCCCCGCCTGCCCGCAATGCGCGATGGAAAACACCTACCCGGACGGCACGCTGACCGTGTGCGCGGACTGCGGCCATGAATGGTCGGCCGGCGCCGGCCCTGAAGCGGGCGACGAACCGGCGGGCGACGTCGTCAAGGACGCGAACGGCAACGTGCTGTCGGACGGCGATTCGGTCGTGCTGATCAAGGACCTGCGCGTGAAGGGCTCGTCGATCACGCTGAAGATGGGCACCAAGGTCAAGAGCATCCGGCTCGTCGGCGGCGATCACGAAGTCGACTGCAAGACCGACATGGGCGGCTTCATGCTGAAAGCCTGCTATCTAAAGAAGGTCTGAGCACGCGCTGCTTCAATCGACCGTCTGCATCCAGCGACCCGGACATGCCTGAAGATCGAACTTCGTACGACGCGTTCGTCAGGTTCCTGGCGACGCCACTGAACGACGGCCGGCCATTCGTGCTGGAGACGCAGCACGCGATTTCGCTGCACTTCGATCACTTCGGCACGCAGAGCTTCATGTCGCTCAGGCACCCGGTCAGGCTCGAACTCGGCTATACGCGCGTGATGATGGGCTTTCTGCTGCTTCAACCCGAGCCTGCCCGCATCTGCATGCTCGGGCTCGGCGGCGGTTCGCTGGCGAAATACTGCTACCGGCATTTGCCCGGCGCGGCGATCGACGCGGTCGAGATCAACCCGGACGTGATCGCATTGCGCGATGTGTTCAGGATTCCTGCCGACGACGCACGATTCGCGGTGGTGTGCGCCGACGGCGCGGATCATGTGGAAAGAGCGGACATCCGGGCGGACGTGATCCTGCACGACGCGTTCGTCGCCGACGGCACGCCGGGCCGCTGCGCGGGGCAAGCCTTCCTCGCAGCATGCCGTGCGCGCCTGAGCGAAACAGGTGTACTGGCGATCAACTTGATGGACGACGATCCGGCGCTGCCGCGGCATCTCGAGCAACTGCGATCGGTATTCGGTTCGTCGTATGCGCTGGTGCCGTGCGGCGACGACAACAACTTCATTGTGTTCGCATGGAAGGACGGCCATCGGCTGCCGTCGTTGCGCGTCCTGCTCGAACGCGCGCTCGCGTGCGAGCAGGCCGGCGAGCTCAAGCTGGCGGCCACGGCGAGGCGCATGAAGGCAGGAGAGGGCGTTGATCCGCGGCGGCTGGCACGGTGCGCACAATCGCACGGACGATGGGAAATCGGCGCGTAACCCGCGCCGCCGGTGCGGCCCCTGCAGCCGCGCTTACTTCACGCGCTTGCCGAGCGCACTCTTGGTCTTGTACGTGACGCCGTGCTGGTCGAGATACTCGCGGATCAACTGCCGTACGACTTGCGACGGCGTGAGATCCTGCTCCGCGCAGAGTATTTCGAACGCTTCTTTCTTGGCGGGGTCGATCAGGACGGTCAGGCGGGCGGTTTTCGTTTCCATTGCGGGGTGAGGGCGGTCGGTATGTTAATCAAATTATAATCGATCCGCTTTCGGCGGCATCGCCTGAAACACCGCCTGGTGTGCAGTCAGCGCCTGCGGCCGAGCAACGCGAGCAGGTCGTCGATCACGGGCACGATCGCGAGCGTGACGAGCATGGCCGCGAGCGGCACGGTCGACACGTAGCCGACACGCTTGAAGCCGATCGCGCCGGCCAGGCCGCCGACGAAGAACGACGCGAGCATCGCACCGTGAATCCTCAGTTTCGCGCGGTTGGCGGTTACGGCTTGCGCGTCGACGTCGGCAGCCGACCGGTTCCAGTAGAACAGCTTCCCGAGCTCGATGCCGAGGTCGGTCACGATGCCGGTCATGTGCGTCGTGCGGATTTCCGCGCCCGACAGTTTCGTGATCGTCGCATTTTGCAGCCCCATGATGAAGCACAGCAGCGTCACGGTGACCGGGACGAAGAACGCTTCCCACAGCGCCAGGTGGCTGCCGAGCAGCCCGAACAGGAGCAGCAGCGCGGCCTCGATCAGCAGCGGCAGCATGAACTGGCTCTGCAGGCCGCGGCGGCGCCCCCAGTTGACGAGGATCGCCGAGCAACTGGCGCCGATCAGGAACGACCCCAGCGAACTGATGCCGGCCAGCACGAGCCGCACGTCGCCGAGTGCCGTCTGGTCGGCGATCGCCGACACGATGCCGCTCATGTGCGACGTGTATTGCCTGACCGCGAGGAAGCCGCCGGCATTGGTCGCGCCGGCGACGAACGCCAGCGAAAACCCGAGCTGACGGTTTGCTCTCTCGCTGCGGTGTTTGCCTGTCAGGGTTCGAAAGTACTGCGCTGGCATAGGGGCTTCGCTCAATCGCCTCGGGTCGCGGGCATGGACGTGAAGACCGGCGCCGGGCGCCGGGTTTCTCGAATCATGTGATGAACATGATAATGTCATTATCATACTCTGTTAGCCTGATGGGGCTTTCAGTACAATGTGCGACGCGGTTCACCTGTGGCTTCGCGGCCGCGCGGCCCGCGTTCGCGACGACTTCGACCCACCGCTTCATGACCCCGACCAAGTTCATTCTTCGCTACACGGCGATCCCTTTCACGGCCATCCTGGCCGTGGTGATCTGGACTGTCATACCATCGATGAAAGAGATCGATGCGCGACAATATGCGGCGCTGTCGCGCGCATACGCGAGTTTCCCGCTGCCGTTCCGGCGCGAGATTTCCGAAACGATGGACGATGGCCGGATCAACGACCGGCGTTACCAGACACTCGTGCGCGATTCGCTGGGCAATGGCCTCGCCCTGGACTGGCCGGCGTCAGGCGTCGGCGACATCGCCGCCGAACGGCAAAAACTGGCCGAGCTGATTCAGGCCGATTCCGATCTTCAAAGGCAACACCGATGAAAACTCTGCTGGTTTCTGTGGCATTCGCGCTGATCATTGCAAGCCTGATCTTCGCGCTGTATTTCATGAATCACGATCGCGGAAAATCCAAGCGGATGGCGTGGTCGCTCGCCGCGCGCGTCGGGTTGTCGGTCACGTTGTTCCTGTCGCTGCTCATCGCTTACAAGCTCGGCTGGATCGAGCCGACCGGGTTGCCGATCGGACGTTGAGCGGTACACGCGCCGCAGGGTGCGGCGCGTTTGCACAAATGCAAGTTGTGCTCTTCAACAGGTGTATTGTGATAAGAATACTTATCCCGATGACGTTGATGTGAATGAATGCGGTCGATGGAATGGCGGGATGGCTTGCGTGACCGAGGCGGGTTCCGGGCTTCGACAGAGGCGCTAATCTAGCCGCCCGACTCGCTGGTCATGTCATGACGATACGCGCGTGGCGAGCAGCCCGCGATGCGCTTGAACGCATGTCCGAATGCGCTATCCGAGTCGTAGCCGAGCATCTGCGCGATTGCCGATATCGATGCGTTCGAGCGCTTCAGCTCCCGCATCGCAAGCTGTATCCGCCAACGCAGCACGTATTCGAGCGGCCCGAATCCCAGCCGCCGCTTGAAATGCAGCGCGAACGTCGAACGCGATACGTGGCAGCAGGCCGCGAGTTCGTCGACGGTCCAGCGTCGCGCGGGGGCCGCGTGTATGGCGGCAAGCGCCGCGCTCACCCTCGAATCCGCGAACCCGGCAAGCCATCCGACATCGCCGTTCGCGCCGTCGTCCATGTAGCGCCGCAGGATCTGCGCCAGCATCATGTGTCCGAGATGCTGAACCATCAACGACCCGCCTGGCGGCGCCGCGACGAATTCATGCGCGAGTTGCTGCAGCGCCCAGCGCAGCACCGCCGCCTGCTCGGAGTCGCCGCTCACGACGACCACCGGCGGCAGGTTGCCGAGCAGCAGGGGCATGCCCTCTTCGTACGAGAAGCGGCCACCGATCAGGAAGCAATCCGCCGGCTCGCCATGGTGCGCGATACCGCGTTCGATATTCCGGTACACGTCGGCGGCCGGCACCGGCGCAACCGACGGGTCGCTCGCCAGCGAAAATGCCCGCGGCGCTGCAAGCAGGAAGCAGTCTCCCGTGCGCAGCCGGATGGGCGGCCCTGAGCCGTCGACGGTCAGCCAGCAGCACCCTTCGACGACCGCATTGAACTTGATCCCGTCGGGCGGGGGAACGGCGACCGCCCAATCGCCGCCTGCTCGCAAGCCGACGAAATACGAATCTCGCGTTTCCAGCAGCGACAGCACTTCCGATAGGGGATCCACGCTCAATTCCCGGACGATCTCGACGAAAAACCGGATTTTATTGCATTCACAGTCCGGGTGCGTGACCGGAGAATGACTTCGTGCAGCGACGCGACCGACGGGCGGCCGCGTGCTTCACGCATCGTTCCTGGAGCCTTCAATGACGAACAGGCAGCAACCTCTTTATTCCGGATTCGACGCCGCATCGACGGCAAGCGACGTTCTGGCCGATCTCGACCTCCGCGGCAAAACCGCGATCGTCACGGGCGGCCACTCGGGTCTCGGCCTGGAAACGACGCGTGCGCTGGCGCAGGCCGGCGCGAACGTGGTCGTCGGTGCACGGAGCCCCGATGCCGCGCGCGAAGCGACGCACGGCATGGCCGGCGTCGGGATCGCGGCGCTCGATCTCGCCGATCTCGCGAGCGTGGCCGCCTTCGCCGCGCGGTTCGTCGATGCGCGACGCGACGTGCATATCGTGATCAACAGCGCGGGCATCATGGCGTGTCCCGAGGCGCGCATCGGCAATGGCCCGGAAGTACAGATGGCCGTCAATCATCTCGGCCATTACGCTCTCGTCAACCGGCTGTGGCCTGCGCTCGCGCACGGCCACGGCGCCCGCGTGGTTGCGGTGTCGTCGCTCGGCCATCGGCTGTCGCCGATTCGCTGGGATGACATTCAGTTCGCGCACGGCTACGACAAATGGCTCGCGTACGGACAATCGAAGACCGCGAACGCGCTGTTCGCGGTGCAGCTCGACGTGCTGGGCGCCCCGTTCGGCGTTCGGGCCTATTCGTTGCATCCGGGCAAGATCGCGACGCCGCTGCAGCGACACCTGACACGTGAGGAGATGATGGCGCAGGGCTGGGTGGACGAGCACGGGGTGCCGATCGATCCGACTTTCAAGACGCCCGAGCAGGGTGCGGCGACGCAGGTATGGGCGGCAACGTCGCCGCGCCTCGCCGGTATCGGCGGCATTTACTGCGAGGATTGCGACATTGCGGTGGTCACGCATGGGAACGAGGAGGCGGGCGTGCGGCCGCACGCGATCGATCCCGAGGATGCGGCACGTCTGTGGGCGTGGTCCGCGAAATCGACGGGCGTCGATGCCTTTGCGGCGCGTCGCTGATGCGTGCGTTCGCACGGCGCAATGCGTTGAAACCGGACACCGCCTGACATCGTCGGCCGCGCCGGCAAAGCGCTGGCAAAGCGCTGGGCAGGCGTTTCGCGCATCGGCCGCCATGAGGTCGCGGCCGATGCGCGCGTGCCGATAGCCGTTTATCCGGCCGCCTGGCGAAGCGCGCGGCTCATCTCCGCGATCGGCATCGCGGCAATCGAGTTCAGCAAGCGGGTTTCACCGGCGTCGGGGCGGGCAATTTCGCGCACTTCGTCGAGCGTTCGTGCAACGCTGCGATCGAGCGGTTCAAGAAAACGCTGAAGCTCGTTTTCGGCCGCTTTCTCCTTGAGCCCGAGTGCGTGGCCGAAAGCGATCAGCGCGCGCGTGTCGATGTCGGAGAACCGCGTCGCGGCGCCGAGCGGCATCGTCAGTTCGCAGTGCGGCCAGTGATCGCCGCGATGGTCGGGCCGGTGCGTGGGCGTGTGATAGACGACCGTGCTGACGATGTCGTAGAACGGCGCGAGCCGGTAGCCGTGCGCGTCGACGAAGAACGACAGGTTTTTCAGGTGCGCGTCGGCATTGCCTACCACCACGTTGAAAATCGTCCAGCGGAACACCGACAGGCGCGCCAGCGCGCGCGTGCTGGTCTGCCCGATCGCACGGCCGAGTTCTTCCGCGTTCGCGCGCTGGTACTTGAAGCCGCGATCGTAGTTCAGCAACTGCATCGCGTCGATCGTGTGCAGGCGTGCGGCCGGCTCCGCGGCGGTATCGCGGTCGAAACGGTCGATCACGTAGCACGCGGACGGCGCGCGCAGAAAGTGCACGTCGGGAACGTCGAGGCCCATCCGCTTCGCGAGCTTCATGCAGAAGAACTCGTTGATCGCCGAATGCGGGTAGCCGGCGGCGCGCATGTCCGGTTTCAACAGGTGCATCGACGGCTCGCTGCCAACCGGCTCGAACAGCGCGTAGTCCGGCGCGTCGCCGCGCAGGATCAGCAGCAGCTTCTGCTGCGCGCCGGCCGCGGACATGCGCTTGGGCGCGGTTGCCGTCAGCGCGTGCTCGGGCATCGCCTGGATGCGGCGCTCGAGTTCGTCGAGCGGGAGCGGTTGCATGCTGCCGGCCGCTTCCTGCTCGCCTTCGGCCAGCAGCGTGAGCGCGCCGGCCGATTCGCGCCCGAAGTACGCGAGCAGGCCCCAGGCGTCGGCGGCATCGATCTTCGCCTCGCGCGCGAGCGAGGTCCGCATGCCTTCTTCGGGCAGCAGGTTGTCGAAGAACCACTGCACCGGGCGATCGGTCGAGCTGTCGGTGAAGGTGTCGGCCCGCAGCGCGAAAGCGGGCGACAGCGGGTATGCGCTCGGTGACGCCAGCCACTGCGCATCGTACGTGAACGACCAGACGCCTTTGTCGTCGGTCAGCCGGCCCATGCGCAGCCCGTTCGCGGACGCGATCAGCGTTCTAGCCGCCATAGTTGCTCCTGCGGCGTTGTGCGGCTTTGTACGCGTTTTCCGCCGAAATCTCGATGGACGGCTGCGCGAGCAGGCGCACGCCCAGCTCGCCGAGCAGCAGCAGTACCTTGCCGATTTGCGCGGTCGGCTTCCCGGCTTCCACCTGGCTGATGAATTTCGGCGAGAGCCCCGTGGCGTCCGCGAGTTCGTCCCGCGTGAACCCCTGCTGGAGCCGCGCCGCGCGGATGAGGTTGGCGAGTGCGCCGATCGTGGTGACGGACAGGGTCTCCGGCATGACGTTCTCCGTGCTTCGTATCTGATCGGGAACAGTATTGCACAACTCGCAGGTGCGAGCATCCATTCGTATTCGATCGGGAACGAAATCGTTCGGACGGCAACGAAAGGATCGTTTCGTACCCGATCGGGAACCGGATGTCATGAAATCCGGGCCGATGGCGATTCCGTATCCAGGCGGATACGTGATGGCTCGACGTGCCGCATCGCATCGGTTCCGTGCACCGCCAGCCGCGCCTGAGCGGCAGTTTTCGGCACGTATACCGCGTGATCCGGTTTGACTAGAATCCGGATTCACCGAGGTCCGTCGGCTTTTGTCGAACGCGCTGGCAACAACAATCCTGCAAGGCGCCCGCCCATGCTCAGGCTGCTCCCGGACGAAATTCGTTCGTCGCGCGTTTTGCGACGCTTGCGCGCGACCTCGCGTTCGCTGTCGTCGAGCGGCGGCGATCCGGCATGGTCGAATCGTGAGGAGACACCGATGGCGACGACATCAGCATGGGTCACGCGTACCGGCCGGCTGCTGATGCTGATTACGGCGGTGGGCGTGTCGGGCGGTTGCCAGATGGCGCCGCGAGAGGCGTCCTCGCTACCCGGCACGACGGCGGAGCCCACCGCCGCGCCCGCATCGGCCGGCCTCAGCGCCATCCAGGCGCTGGAGCGCATGCTCGACCTGATCCGGGCCAGCCCGCGCGCCGCCGACATGACGCCGGACGTCGTGCAGCGCATCGTCGGCGTGCCGCTCGTGCAAACCCGGCCGCACCAGTTCAACTACGGCCAGCGCCTGCCCGGCGACTGGGCGTTCGGCGTCGAGATCGGGCAGGACGAAACCGGCCGCCCGCGTGTGGACCTGTTCATCGATCCGATCCCGGCCACGCCGGCCTCACCCACGCCGGGATGCGTGCCCGACTACGAGCGGGTTGCGGGCGAACTGGCATCGATGGGATTTGCGCGGCACTCGTGGTACAGCTCGCATCGCCAATGGCGCTACGACTACTTCCACCGGGACGGCATGACCGTGTACGTGTATCCGAGGACCGAGCGGTCGAGCGATGGCGCAGTCGTCATGACCTGCATTCACGGGATCAGGGTGTCGTGAAAGCCAACCCGCAAGCGGTTCACGACACGATGCGCCGCGAGAACAGATGCTCGACGAAGCGATGAAACAGCTCCGACTGGCTTGAAATCCCGAGCTTCGCGTGGATGTGCTTGCGGTGGTTCTTCACCGTGCCTTCCGCGATGTCGAGCAGGTGAGCGATCGACAGGCTCGAATGCCCGCGCAGGATCAGGCTGACGATTTCCTGCTCGCGCAGTGTGAGCGCCTCCGTCGCGAAATCGGCGAAGGCGGCTTCGAGGTAGCCGCGAACGTCCTGCTCCGGCTGTTCGACACGTTGCCCGTCGGGCCGCGCAGGCGCCGTCGCACTGGCGTGGCGGCACAGCAGCGCATTGAGCAGCGGTTGGATCGCGCGCAGCGCGGCGACGTCGCCGTCGGTGAAGCGCGCGCGGCCGTTGCTGCGCATCAGCGAATATGCGACGCGGCGCTCGGGCGTCGGCGCGCCGATGAACACGATTTCCTCGGCGAGCGACCCGGATGTCATCGAGATGCACGGATGCACGAGCGGCGAGTGATAGTAGTCGCTGTCGAAGAAGGCGTCGGGCGCCAGTTCTTCCATCCGGTAGAGGCCGGCCGCGATCGCACCCGCGCATGCCGAGTAGACGGGGTCAAGCAGGTACGTGCCCGTCAGGTAGTTGCGCATCGCGTCCGGCTCGGACACGTTCTTCAGGTTGTCGTGCAGCAGCAGCGGCGCGTGCGCGTGCTCGTACATCAGCACGCAGGTCAGGTCGAATTCGACGATGCGGGACAGTACGTCGTCGAGCGTGGCCATGAACGATGGTTCGCCGAGCGCGTCGACGAGCGACGGGGCGGCGGCGAGCCACGCATCGTGCGGGCGTGCGGGCGGGGACGATTCCGGTGAAGCGCTCATCGGCGGAAGGGCGAGAAAACGCGACCCGTGTGGCCGCGTGAAGATCCGCCCGAGCATAGCGTGCGCTCCGGAACGCGTCAAACCGCCGAAAAACCGTTGTCGACGAACAGGTGCGCACCGTTCACGAAGCTCGCATCGTCGGACGCGAGAAACAGCGCGGCGCGCGCGACTTCGTCCGGCTCGCACAGGCGGCCCTGCTGCTCGGCGATCGCGGCTTCGGACGCCGGCACGCCCATCGCCTGCAGGTCGCGCAGCTCGCGCAGGCCGTGCGGCGTGCGGATGAAGCCGGGTGCGATCGCGTTGCAGCGGATGCCGCGGTCGCGGTATTCGACGGCGATCGCGCGCGCGAACATGTGGCACGCGCCCTTGGTCGTGTCGTACAGCACTTCGCCCGGCGTGCCGAACTGCGCGGAAATCGACGACGTGCACACGATGCTGCCGCGCCCCTTGCGCAGCATCTGCGGGAGCACCGCGCGCGTCATCAGGTACATGCTCTTCACGTTGACGGCCATCAGCCAGTCCCATTCCTCTTCGGTCGTCTCGAGGAACGGCTTCACGATCAGCGTGCCCGCGTGGTTGAACAGCACGTCGGCGTCGCCGAAGGCGGCATGCGCGGCATCGGCCGCCGCCGCGACGTCGGTTGCGCGCGACACGTCGGCGGCCAGCCCGATCGCGTCGCCGCCGCCCGCGCGGATGCGTTCGGCGAGCGTGGCGGCGGCGTCCGCGTCGCGGTCGATGATCGCGACGCGCGCGCCGTGCGCGGCGAACAGCGTCGCCGCGGCGGCGCCGCATCCGCCCGCGCCGCCGCTGACGATCGCGACCTTGCCGTCGAGCCGGCGCGCGACCGGCGTGGAGAGAGTGGAAGTCATGCGTGATTCCTGTCGGTGAGATCAGTGGGATCGATGGTCGTCCGGCATGCCGCGTCGGCCGCCCGAGACGGCGAATTCCTCTTCGGGCGACAACACGAGCCGGTGGCGGCGATAGAAACCGAAGTAGCAGAGCCCGAGCGCGTACCAGAGCGCCGCGCCGAGCGCCGCCCATTTGTAGACGGGGTCGACGAACTGGAACGCGAGCGTCGCGGCGGCGATCGCGATCGTGACGACGGCGCCGAACAGGCCGAACGGGCTGCGGAACGGCCGCTTCAGGTTCGCGTGCAGGCGCTTCAGCCGGATATACGACAGGCTCTGGAAGATGTACGAGATCATCCCCGCGAACACGATCATGCTGACGAGCACGCCGCCCATCAGCGCGTTGTCGCGGCGGCCGAACGTGAACCAGAACGCGAGCAGCACCGTGAGCGCGAGCAGCGAGCCGGCGGTGAGCGCGCGGTTCGGCGTTTTCTTGACCGGATGCGTGACGGACAGCGCGGTCGGCAGATAGCCGGCGCGCGACAGCGAGTAGATGTTGCGGCCCGCTGCGAAGCTGCCGGCGAGGAACGACGCGGCGAGACCGAGCACTGCGACGCCCGCGAGCAGCTTGCTGGCGGTGTGGCCGAACAGCGCGCGGAAACCGTCGAGCAGCGGTTCGCCGGAGGTGCTGAGCGCGAACGTACCGTGCGGAATCGACGCGCTGAAGAACACGATGCCGAGCGCGAGCACGGTCAGGATCAGGATGCCGAACATCAGCGCGAGCGGCATGTGGCGGATCGGGTCGTGCGCTTCCTCGGCGGTGAGCGGCAATTGCTCGATCGCGAGGAACATGTACACCGCGAACGGCATCGCGAGCATCACGCCCGTCGCGCCGAACGGCAGCCACGGGCCGTGCCCGCCCGGCAGCTCGACCGGCTTGCCGGCGGCATCCGCGCCGAGGTTGAGCGCGTAGCGCGCGAAGTCGACGTGCGGCAACGCCGCGATGCAGAAGAACGCGAGCACGGCGACCGCGGCGATCGTGACGATCACGACGACCCGCATCGACAGGTCGAGCCCGCGCACCGACAGCAGCAGCATCAACGCGTAACCCGCGATCCACCACAGCGGCTGCGCGTCGGCCGGCGTGCCGAAGATCGCGCCGAGATACGCACCCATGAAGAACATGTTGCCGGCCGGCGCCAGCACGAATTCGATGTTCTCCGCGAGGCCGGTCGTGAAGCCGCCCCACGGGCCCATCGTCGTGCGCGCGAACGAATAGGCGCCGCCCGTATGCGGCAGCGCGGCGGCCATCTCGCCGATCGACGCACACAGGAACACGTACATCACGGCAATGATCACGGTGGCGAACAGCATCCCGCCGAAACCCTGCGATACGCCGAGGTTCCAGCCCGAATACTGGCCGGCGACCACCGCGCCGACCCCGAGCACGAGCAGCGTGAAGAAACCCGCGTGGCGCTGCAGTTGCCGCTGCTCGAAATAGCCGTGTTCGACGTGCTGATAGCTGACGCCTGGCGCGCCGGGCGGCGCGGCGCTGGCGCCGGTCATGGTTTTGTCCGTCACGATTCGTCTCCGGTCCTGGGCGCGCTCGAAACGGCGCATGGTGGACATCATCGGCTTGCCTGCACGGAATTTGAATGTCCCGAAGGGGACAGGCGTGGCGGGCGGTTCGCATCGACTCGGCACGGCCCGATCGACATCCGGTGTCCGGAAGGCATCGTGCGCATACCCGGCTCGTCGACGTAATCGTGACAAAACCCCGGCCGGCGCGGTGCCGTGCCCGGCGCGACCGCCCGTTGCCGCGCGTATGCCCGAACAGCGATCTTTATGACCGCAGCAGATAAACGTATCCGAATCGCTTCGTTGACGCCGTCCGGCACGCACTCGTAGATTCGCGTTTTGACCGAATCAGGGGCCGTGCCGTGACGACTGCTGCCATCCGCGACACCGCGTCGCTTTCCGCCGGGCATCCGCCCGTGTTGCAGCCGGATGGTGCGGCGCAACGCTTCGACATCGTTCCGTTCGACGCACCGCTCGACGCGGAAGTGATCGGCCTCGACCTGTCGCAACCGCTGGACGCCGATGGTTTCGCGCGCATCCATCGCGCGCATCTCGACCACCACGTGCTGGTGTTTCGCGACCAGCGCATCACGCCCGACGAGCACATCGCCTTCAGCCGCCGCTTCGGCCCGCTGCAGATTCACGTGCTGCACCAGTTCGCGCTCGCCGGCCATCCGGAGGTGCTGATCGTGTCGAACATCGTCGAGCACGGCAAGCCGATCGGGCTCGGCGACGCGGGTCATTTCTGGCATTCCGACCTGTCGTACAAGGAGAAGCCGAGCCTCGGCTCGCTGCTGCATGCACAGGAATTGCCGGCAGAGGGCGGCGACACGCTGTTCGCGAACATGCATCTCGCATGGGACACGCTGCCGGCCCGCCTGCGCCGCGCGATCGAAGGGCGGCGCGCCGAGCATACCTATCTCGCACGCTATGCGGAGCTGCAGGCGCGCAGCCCGTGGCGGCCGAACCTGTCGCCCGAGCAGATCGCGCAGGTCGAAGCGGTCGTCCATCCGATCGTGCGCACGCATCCGGAAACCGGCCGCAAGGCGTTGTTCGTCAGCGAGCATTTCACGACGCGCATCGTCGGCCTCCCGGAAGACGAAAGCCGCGCACTGCTCGACGAGTTGTTCGCGCACAGCGTGCGCGCCGAACACCTGTACCGGCATCGGTGGCGCGAGCACGATCTCGTGTTCTGGGACAACCGCTCGCTGATGCATCTCGCCGCGGGCACGCCCGACCACCTGCGCCGCAAGCTGTACCGCACGACGATCGAAGGCGACGCGCCTTTCTGAGCCGCGCGCCGCGTCACTCTTCCGCCCCCATCCTGACCGGAGTTCCGATGTCGTTTTCGTTTTTGCCGGCGCGCCGCGCGCTGGCGGCCACGCTCACCGCCGCGCTCGCATTCGCGGGCGCTTTCACGCCGCACGCCGCGCACGCGGAGGGCCGCATCCGCATCGCCGAGCAGTTCGGCGTCGTCTACCTGATGCTGAACGTCGCGCGCGACCAGCAACTGATCGAAAAGGAAGGGCGCAAGGCCGGCATCGACATCAAGGTCGACTGGGTGCGGCTGTCGGGCGGCGCGGCCGTGAACGACGCACTGCTGTCCGGCGCGGTCGATATCGCGGGCGCGGGCGTCGGGCCGCTGCTGACCGTCTGGGACCGCACGCGCGGCCGGCAGAACGTGAAGGGCGTCGCGTCGCTCGGCAATTTCCCGTACTACCTCGTCAGCAGCAACCCGAACGTGAAGACGATCGCCGACCTGAGCGCGAAGGACCGCATCGCGGTGCCGGCGGTCGGCGTGTCGGTGCAGTCGCGCGTGCTGCAGTACGCGGCCGCGAAGCAGTGGGGCGACAAGCAGTTCGACAAGCTCGACGCGCTGACGCAGGCGATTCCGCACCCCGACGCAACGTCCGCGATTCTCGCGAACAGCAGCGTGATCACCGGCCACTTCGGCAATCCGCCGTTTCAGGAGCAGGAGCTTGCCGGTAACCCGAACGCGCATATCGTGCTGAATTCCTATGACGTGCTCGGCGGCCCGAGCTCCGCGACGGTGCTGTACGCAACCGAAAAATTCCGCGACGACAACCCGAAAACTTACCGTGCGTTCGTCGCCGCGCTCGCCGATGCGGCCCGGCAGATCGCGGCCGATCCCGAGCGCGCGGCCGATACCTATATCCGCGTGAATGCGTCGAAGATCGACCGCACGCTGCTGCTGAAGATCCTGCGCAATCCGCAGGTGCAGTTCAAGACCGCGCCGCAGAACACGCTGCCGCTCGCGCAGTTCATGCACCGCACCGGCGCGATCCGCAACGAGCCGAAGTCGTGGCGCGACTACTTCTTCGACGATCCGGCGACCGCCGGCGGCAGTTGAGTTGCACCGCTGCGTTGACGCCGCGATCGACGCTTATGCGTCGGCGCGGTTTCGATATGCGCAATCGTTGGTTGGTCCGCGCGAGGCCCGGCCGTATGTTGACGTTTTTCCCGCAAGAGTTTCGACCGTGAACGCCACCTCTCCCCGAACCTGGCTGCCGCCGTATGCGGCGCGCGGCGGCGTGCCGCCGGCCGCCCAGGCCGCGCCCGACACGCGGGCCGCGGTCCGGCCCGCACTGACTGGCGCGCACAGCGAACGCCTGCTGGCCATCGACCGCGTGAGCCTCGAATACCGGAGCGGCGCGCGGATCGTTCGCGCGACCCACCAGGTGAGCTTCGACGTGTACGGCAGCGACCGCTTCGTGCTGCTCGGCCCGTCGGGTTGCGGGAAGTCGACGCTGCTGAAGGCGATCGCCGGCTTCATCGAGCCCGTGTCGGGGTCGATCGCGCTGGACGACCAACCCGTGCGCGGACCGGGGCCCGACCGCGTCGTGGTGTTCCAGGAGTTCGACCAGTTGCCGCCGTGGAAGACGGTCGTCGAGAACGTCGCGTTTCCGCTGCGCGCTGCCGCGAAGCTGTCGCGCGCGGCAGCACGCGAGCGCGCACTGCACTATCTCGACAAGGTCGGGCTGAGTGCATTCGCCGATGCCTATCCGCACACGTTGTCGGGCGGCATGAAGCAGCGCGTCGCGATCGCGCGCGCACTGGCGATGCAGCCGCGCGTGCTGCTGATGGACGAACCGTTCGCCGCGCTCGACGCGCTCACGCGCCGCAAGATGCAGGAGGAGCTGCTGCGGCTGTGGGACGAGTTTCGCTTCACGCTGCTGTTCGTCACGCACTCGATCGAGGAGGCGCTCGTCGTCGGCAATCGCATCCTGCTGCTGTCTCCGCATCCGGGCCGCGTGCGCGCGGAACTCAACAGTCACGAGCATTCGCTCGACAACGTCGACACCGGCGACTTCCGCGACAACGTTGCGCGCATCCATCGGCTGTTGTTCGACACCGACGCGACGCATACGTCGGACACGGAGGCCGCCGCGTCATGAGCACGCTCGATCCGCTCCTGCCGCCCGTTCGCGCCGAATACGAGCGCACGCTCGATACGCTGCCCGACGCCGAACGCGCGGTGCCGGCTCCGCTGTGGCGGCGCGTCGTCGATGCAAGCTGGTTTCGCCGCAGCGTCATCGCGCTCGTGCTGATCGCGGGCTGGGAAATCGTCGCGCGCATCGTCGCGAACGACCTGCTCGTGCCGACTTTCGGCGCGACGCTCGCCGCGTTCGTGCAGGGCATCGAGTCCGGCGAACTGCTCGTGAAGACCGGCATCTCGATGTCGGTGCTGCTGCGCGGTTACGCGCTGGGCGTGTTCTTCGCGTTCGCGCTGACGTCGCTTGCAGTATCGACGCGCATCGGCCGCGACCTGCTGACGATGCTCACGGCGATGTTCAATCCGCTGCCGTCGATCGCATTGCTGCCGATCGCACTGCTGTGGTTCGGGCTCGGCACCGGCAGCCTGCTGTTCGTGCTCGTGCACGCGGTGCTGTGGCCGCTCGCGCTCAGCATGTACACGGGCTTCGCCGGTGTGCCGGCCACGCTGAAGATGGCCGGGCGCAACTACGGCCTCACAGGCCTGCGCCAGATCGCGCTGATCCTCGTGCCGGCCGCGCTGCCGTCGATCCTGTCGGGCCTGCGGGTCGGCTGGGCGTTCGCGTGGCGCACGTTGATCGCGGCCGAGCTCGTGTTCGGCGCGAGCGCGGGCCAGGGCGGGCTCGGCTGGTACATCTTCCAGAACCGCAACGAGCTGTATACGGATCGCGTGTTCGCGGGCCTCGCAGCCGTGATCGTGATCTGCCTGCTCGTCGAGAACCTCGTGTTCGACACGCTCGAACGCGTAACCGTGCGGCGCTGGGGCATCCAGCACTGAGCCGCGCGGCCATTCCCGGCGCACGCATAACAAAAGCTGAAATCGGCTTTTCGCGCGCGCCGGGAGCGTCCCTATACTTTGCGGTGCTGCGCGCGCGCCGGTTCGCGGATGCGTCCTTCGTGCCGCGCAGCGACGCTCCCGATCTTCCCGCATGAGGAACTGCCGAATGACTGCCCGTGATGCCGTCGATCCGCGCGTCGCATTGCGCGATGCGCTCGCCGCACTACCCGATCTCGCGAACGCGATCGGGCAGGATGCCGCGCAACGCGAGGCGCGCCGCGAGCTGCCGTTCGACGGCTTCGCGATCTTCCGGCGCTCGGCGCTGGGCGTCTTGCGGATTCCGGTCGAGCGCGGCGGCCTCGGCGGCACGCTCGTCGACCTGTTCGACACGATCGCGACGCTGGCCGCCGCCGACTCGAATCTCGCGCATGCGCTGCGCATCCACTACGACCAGATTGAAACGCTGCGGCTGTCGCCGCGCACGCCGTTCAACGACGTGCAGCTCGAACGCGCGCTGGCCGGCGCGATCTTCGGCGGCGCATCGACCGAGCGCGGCACGTCGCGGCCAGGCGAGAACACGACCGTGTTGCGCCGGGACGGCGATCACCATCGCGTGACGGGCCGCAAATACTATTCGACGGGCACCGCGTTTGCCGATTACGCGCGCATCAACGTCGAGAACGAGCAGGGCGACGCGTTGGCCGTGATCATTCCGGTCGCGCGCGACGGCGTGCAGGTGCTCGACGACTGGGACGGGATGGGCCAGCGCATGACCGCGAGCGGCACGCTGCTGCTGAACGACGTGCAGGTGCTCGCGGAAGAAGTCGCCGCGCGCGACGGTTCGACGCTCGTCGGCCGTCATTGCGGCGCGCTGCGGCAACTCCATCTCGTCGCGACGGGCGCGGGCATCGTGCGCAACGTGGTCGCCGATGCGCGCCGCTACGTGCGCGAACACGGCCGCCCGGTGCTGCACAGCCCGGCGCCGACCGCGCGCGACGATCATTTCATCCAGCAAGTTGTGGGCGAACTGTCCGCACACAGTCACGCGATCGATGCGCTCGTGCGCGAGAACGCGCGGGCGCTCGACCGTTCCGCCGATGCGATCGAGGCCGGCGACGCCGATGCGCACGCGCTCGTGCTCGACAGCGCGCTCGCGACCGCGCGCACGCAGCTGATCGTCAGCAAGCTCGCGCTGCATGCGGCCGAGCGACTGTTCGAAGTCGGCGGCGCATCGGCGACGGCGCGTGAACACAACTTCGACCGGCACTGGCGCAACCTGCGCACGATCTTCAGCCACAACCCGCTGCTGCACAAGGCGCGTGTGATCGGCGACTACGAACTGAACGGCGTGACGACGCACCTGACCGAAGGGCGTGTGTTCTGACGTCAGCGCCGCAGGCCGGCGTCTCGCAGTAGCGGCAGCACGCGTTCGCCGAAGAAGTCGAGATCGGGCTTGAAGTCGTAGAAGCTCAACTGGATGCCGTCGATGCCCGCACGGTGCAGGCGCACGATGGTGTCGGCGACTTCGCCGGGCGAGCCCGTGATCGAGATATTGCCGCCGATCGCGCGTGCGGCGGCCTGGGCGCGCTGCTCGAAGCCGCCGCGCCACGCATGCGCGTCGCTGTCGAAGCGGTGGAAGCTGCCTTCGTCCGCATGCGCGACGATCGCATCGCGGTACGCGCGCGCCTCGGCCGCCGTCTCGCGGCAGATCACGAGCGGATTGAGCAGCGTGCGGATCGTTCGGCCGCGCGCCGCGGCGGCGGCCTTGACGCGTGCCGTATGCGCGGGCAGCGCGTCGATCGCGCGCTCGGCGTCCGGGCCGGCCGGGCTCGTGACGAACACGATGTCCGAATAGCGCGCTGCGAAATCGATGCCCGCATCGGAGCCGGTCGCATTGATCAGCAGCGGGCGGCCGTAACTCGGTTTCGGCGTCACGAATGCGCCGCCCAGGCGCCAGCTCGATAGCGCGGGCGCGTAGCTGAAATTGTCCGGTTGCGCCCACAACTGCTGAACCGCGTCGAGGAATTCGGCGGCCATCTCGTAGCGCCGGTCGTGTTCGATCCGGTTCCAGCCGAACATCTCGTGCTCGATCGCGCGATGGCCGGTCACGACGTTGATGCCCCAGCGCCCGCGCGAGATATGGTCGAGCGTCGCGGTGAACTTCGCGAAATGCAGCGGATGCCACGGCCCGTAGAGCACGTGGTTCGTCGCGACGAGCATGATCCGCTCGGTGCGCGCGGTGAGCGCGGCCAGCGTCATGAACGAGTCGAGCGCCTGGCCGTCGAACACGCCACCGTAGCCGCCTTTCGGCAGCCACTGCGACAGCGCGAACACGAGATCGAAGCCGAGCGCCTCGGCGCGCGCGACCAGTTCCGCGTTGTAGTCGAACGTCCAGTCGGTCGAGCGCGGCAGTGTCGACGCGCTCCATCCGCCGGCCTGGATCGGCAGGAACAGCCCGAGCATCAGCGGCTGCGCGAGCACGCGCGATACGGGGCTGTCGGGGAAATCCGCCGGCGAGCGGACGTCGACGAACGGCGACGGTGCGACGGAGGCTGCGAGGGAGGTGTCGCTCATGATGGGTTCCTTGCGGGGTGGGTGCGCGCTGCGGTGTTTCCGCCGGAGGCGATACCCGATGCTCCGGCGAGCGGATCGTGCCGCGTCATAGCTTGCCTGGCCTCGGATCGGGCACGAAGCCTGCGCGGTTCGGCATCTGCACGCGCGGCAGCGTGCGCGCGTCGAGCCGTGCGTCGTCGGGCACGATGCCGTTCAGGTGGAGGACGTACGCGGTAACCGCGTAGACGTCGTCCGCGCTCAGCGATTGCGGCGCGTTGTACGGCATCGCGCGGCGAATGTAGTCGAACAGCGTCGTCGCGTAGGGCCAGTAGCTGCCGACCGTCTTTTTCGGCTTCGTGCCCGCGAGCGAGCCGATGCCGCCGACGAGCGGATCGCCGACGCCGCCTTCGCCGTGGGCGCCGTGGCACATCGCGCATTTGTCCGCGAACACGTGGCCGCCGCGCGCGACCCTGCCTGCGCCGGGCGGCAGGCCGCTGCCGTCGGGCGCGACGTCGATGTCCCACGCGGAGAGCGCCGCACGGTCGATCGGCTGCCCGAGGCCGAAGCCCGCGCCGAAAGCCGGCATGGCGATCAGGCAGCACGCGAGTGCGGATGTGGCGAGCAGGCTACGCATTGCGCACCTCGCCGTCCGCGCCGACGCGCCAGTTCTGGATACCGTTGTAGTGGTATTGCGAATTGAGGCCACGCGCGGCGACGAGCGCGTCGCGGGTCGGCTGCACGTAGCCGGTTTCGTCGGTCGCGCGGCTTTGCAGTTCGGCCGGCTCGCCGCTCCAGACCCAGTCGGCCTCGAAGCGCGTCAACGCGCGATCGCGCACGTCGCCCGTGATGCGCGCGGGCCGCCACGTGCGGCCGCCGTCGGTCGACACGTCGACCGCGCGAATCCGGCCGCGGCCCGACCACGCATAACCGCTGATCGGGTGATAGCCGTGCACGGCAAGCCGGTGGCCGGCCGACGGGCGCGTGATGACCGACTTCGCGTCCATCTCGAACACGAACTGGCGCGCACAGCCGTCGGGCAGCAGGTTCGTGTATTTCGACGTTTCCTCGCGCGTCATCTCCGGCGCGCGGACCAGCTTCAGCCGCCGCAGCCACTTGATGTTCGTGTTGCCTTCGAAACCCGGCACGATCAGCCGCACCGGGTAACCGTTCTCGGGGCGCAGCCGTTCGCCGTTCTGTGCATACACGACGAGCGCGCGCTCGAGAATCCGGTCGAGCGGCAGGCTGCGTGTCATCGCCGCGCCGTCCGCGCCTTCGGCGAGCAGCCAGCGCGCGTCCGGATCGACGCCCGTTTCGTCGAGCAGCGTCGACAGCCGGACACCCGTCCATTCGCAGCACGACAGCAGCCCGTGCGTGAACTGAACGGGCAGCCCGCTCGGGCCGTTCCATTCGCTGCCGGTGTTGCCCGAGCATTCGAGGAAGTGGATGCGCGATTCGGACGGAAAGCGCAGCAGGTCGTCGATCGTGAACACGCGCGGCTCGCGCACGAGGCCGTGCACGACGACGCGATGGCGCTGCGCATCGATCTCCGGCACGCCCGCGTGATGGCGCTCGTAGACGAGGCCGTTCGGCGTGATGTCGCCGAACAGGTCGGCGAGCGGCGTCATCGACGAGCCGGAACCGGGCAAGGCGGGTGAGCGGGCGCTGCGGCGAATGACGTTGCTCTCGTGCGGCCCCGGTACGCCGTATGGCGGTGACAGCAGCGGCGCGCCCGGCGTGCGCGTCCATGGTGGCACGTCCAGAGAGGCGAGCGGCTGGCTCGCGAGTGCGCCGCCGGCAGGCAGCATCGCGGCGGCCCATCCGCCGGCGAGCTGGCGCAGCGCCGCGCGCCGGCCGGTACGCGGCGCACGGGAAGGGGAGCGGGAGTCGGTCATGGTCGAACGCATATCGCGCGCAGGGGCCGCGCGCGGGGAAACGGACATTCTCGGCAACCGGGCGCGGCGCGGCAAACAACGATTCTCGCTTTGCTTATCGCGCCGCGCCCGATGCGCATGCGCTCAGAACTTCACGCGCAGCCCGCTGACGACCGCGACCTGACGGTTCGTCGACGACGCGCTGCCGATGTTCGCGATCGACGCGACCGCGCGATAGCCGCCCGCCGTTGCGGAGCTCGGGTCGCCGGCCGCGAGCTGATAGATGCCGGACAGGTAGAGATCGGTGCGTTTCGACAACGCATAGTCGAACCCGAGCGTGAACTGGTGCCAGCGCGGCTTCAGCGTCTGGCCGCCGGTGCCCGGCAAGCCGCTCGCGCGCCCGTCGGTGAACGTATACACGCCGATCAGCGTGGCCGCCGGCGTGATCTGGTAGCGCGCGTTCACGTCGTAGTTGTTGAACTTGCGCGACGAGCCGTCGACATAGTCGAGCTGCGTGTGGCTCCACGCGAAGCCGAGCGTCGCGCGGCCGAGCGCGTAGTTCGCGCCCACGGCGCCGATCTGCTGCTTGAGCACGCCGCCGTTCAGCCCGTAGAAGAACGCGCCGCTGTAGTCGTTGCCCGTGGTCGAGGTCGCGCCGCCCACCGCGCCGGTCGTATTTGACGTCGCATTCGGATGATTGAGCCGCACATAACCGCCGCCGACCGACAGTGGGCCGTTCACGTAGTTCGCCGACACGCCCCACGCGTTGTTGTTCGAGAAGCCCGTTCCCGCGCCGCCGTTGGCCTGGTTGCTGAACGCATAGAGGAGGTCGGCCGTGAAACCGGCGATCGTGTCGCTGCGGAACTTCACCGCGTTGTTCAGGCGGAAGCTCTGGTTCATGTTGTCGTTGTCGCCCACGTGCGTGGCCGGCGACCAGAACCCGGAGCCCGAATACTGCGCGACGAGATCGGTGATCGGCTCGTACTGGCGGCCGAACGTCAGCGTGCCGAGGCCTTGCTTGGCGAACCCGACGTAAGCGGAGCGGCCGAACAGGCGGCCGCCCTGGCCAAGCCCGCCGTCGCTCGGCCGGAACCCGCCTTCGAGCGTGAACACGGCCTGCAGGCCGCCGCCGAGATCCTCGGCGCCTTTCAGGCCCCAGCGGCTGCCGCTCAGCTTGCCGCTCGTCTGCTGGATGTTGCTGGCGCCGCCCTGATTGTTCGTATAGGCGATGCCGGCATCGACGACGCCGTACAGCGTGACCGAACTTTGCGCATATGCGTTGACCGAACCGATCGAAACCAAACCCAGGACTACCGATTTTTTGATCATCACTATCCTCTGTTTTTATGGGTACGTCTGCGAGGATCACGATGCTATTGACGACAGGCGCCGCGATGAATGATCGATCCGTGGTTTGCAAATCGGTGCGCGGCCGATTTGCAATGTGCAATGCCGCCAACCCGGCATGTGCGTCGCGATCGCGCCCGTCGCGCATGCTGTTGCGAACGCATCGTGAGGACGGCGAACGTCGGGCGCCGGCCATGCGCGATCGTCGTCATATCGATCGGTGAAATCGTTCGATGTGCGCAGCGCATGCCGTTCGGATCGCGATGCTTTTATGCAACGGCCCTCTGTGCGGCGAACGGCCGATGCGCTATGCGCGCCCGCATATCGATTCCGTAAAACGTTGGTAGGGCCGTGCGATGCGTGACGGTAGAGTCGGGCATCCGGTCGCGGGCCGGCATGCTCCGGGAGCGCGAAGCGCGCACGCGCGTTCGCCCCGGTTGAACAACGAACACGGGAGTCGTCTGACATGAGTCGTGATGTGCTGTTTCTGCTGGAACCGGGTTTTGCCGATCCGAAACATCCGGGCCAACGGTTCGTCTGTCCGCACGGACTGTCGATCGAAGGGCTGCTGGCGAGCGCACCCGACCTCGCGGGCCGCATCGACGTGAAGCGCGTCGGCTTCGAGCGGCCCCGGCCCGACGTGATCGACGCACTCGACGATGCGCACCAGGGCCTGCCGGTCCTCGTGCTCGGTGCCGGGCAGCTGGCGCCGGATGACGCGCAGACGCTCGGCGACGTGCGCTTCGTCACCGACGCGCGCCGTATCCTCGAACTGCTGGCCGAGCGCCACGGGTTTCCGGCGCTGCATTGACGCGACGGTGTCGACTTTCCATCCGATTCCCATTCGATCGACAGGAGCATCCGATGTCGTCAATTTCGGCGGCACGCCGCCTGCTGCTCGCAGGAACGCCGCGAGTTCGGGGGCGACCCGGAGCGCTGGCCGGCGGGGGCCGCAGCCCGTTGCGAACGAGGAGGCGGTGCAACGCCGCCCGCGGACGACGGGGCGTGTCTGGCCACGAGGACTTTTTGCAGGCCATGGCCGATCCGCGGCATCCGGAATACGAGAACATGGCCTGATGGCCTGGCCACGAGAGCCGGGATGCGAACGTCTTCGATATTGCAGAGGTCAATGACGGGCCTGCAGATATCAAGGTGCGAGCGTCGAAAGGGTCCCGATGCCATGCTTACACGAGACGGGGTTCGCGAGTGAACCTTGATGGCCGCGCCCTGCCTGACGGTGAACGCGCAGTACAAATTGGCCTTAGCTCGTGACGTAGACGGAGGTGCTTTCCAAAGGCATCAACGCCGCGTTGCTCCTCGCATGTTCCACTTCCTTTGTCGGCGTGCGGCCAAACAGGCGCTTGAAGTCCCGGCTAAACTGCGACGGGCTTTCATAGCCCACTTTGGAGGACGCGGCGGCAGCACCGACGCCGCTGTGAAGCATTAATAGACGTGCTTTCTGCAGGCGCGTGATTTTCAGATACTGCAAGGGTGAAGTCGCAGTGACGGCTTTGAACTTCGCATGAAAGCTGGCGACGCTCATATGTGCTTCGTCGGCCAGCATCCCCACGCTAAGGTCACTGGAAAAGTCGCGGTGGATACGCCGCAGTGCTTGCGCGATCTGGCCAAAGTCGTTGCGGCGCATCAACGCCGCCCGCAATACGTCGCCCTGTTCGCCCGTCAGTATCCGAAAACAGATTTCACGCACGATCGAGGGACCCAGCACGTCCGCTTCGACCGTGCTGCACAACGACTTGAGCAACCGCATGACGGCATCACTCATTTCGTCAGACAAGGCAGTGGTGAAAATGCCGGTCGGTGCGGCGTCGGTTCGGCCGCAACGCGAGTCGAGTAACTCCAGCAGATCGACGAGGACATCGGCATCCACGCGCACGCACACGGCGAACATCGGCGCGTCCTCGCTTGCCTCTGTTTCACATTCGAGAGGCAAGGGCACGGACAGAACAAGATACTGATTGGCGTCATATGTATAGACGTGTTGACCAACGAATGCGCGTTTTCGCCCTTGGCACAGGAACACGATGCTCGGCTCGTACATGATCGGCGTCCGTGCGATCGAGCGGTTCGCGCGCACGAATTTGACTGAATCGAGACGGGATTGCGTCGCCCCCTCGTTGGGCGCAAGCTGGTTGAGCAAATCGAGCATGGCAGTCAGGGAACGTCCGTTCGCCTCTCCGGCTTCATGAGGGATCTTGGTCATGGCGGTGTCTGCATCGGCGATAAACGAGCAAGAATTCTTTCACATTGGCCCCGGTTCGTCTGCAGGCTTGTAGAAACAGGCAAGGTTCTTCGAGGTTTCATCATTCGCTTTTGAGCCATCGACTTCTAACATTGACTCACCGGCGCCTTGCCGATTTCACTCAAGGATGAAAGATGAAAACGAACGTGTCATTCACCAGCAACGGCCTGAAAATTGCCGGTCATCTCTACCTGCCAGACGGCTACAAGGAAGGGGAAAAACTGCCCGCGATCGTCACCAGCCACCCGTTCGGCGGCGTGAAGGAGCAGACGGCCGGACTCTATGCGCAGAAGCTTGCCGACAAGGGTTTCGTGACGCTCGCCTTCGACGCGTCCTATCAGGGCGAGAGCGAAGGGGAGCCACGCTACCTGGAAGATCCCTTTACGCGAGCCGAAGATATCAAGTCGGCCGTAACCTTCCTCGCGAACCGCGCCGAAGTCGACGCCGAACGTATCGGCGCCCTGGGCATCTGCGCCTCCGGTGGATACGTGCCCTACACGGCGCAAACCGAACGACGCATCAAGGCCGTTGCTGCGGTAAGCGGCGCCGACATGGGGGCGCTCTTCCGCGAAGGACTCGGCGGCGGTGGCAGCAAGGAAGCGCTGCAGGCCATGCTGGAGCAATCGGGCAAAGCACGCACGGCGGAGGCGAATGGCGAGCCGGCACACCTCGAGCACATCGTGCCGAACACGCCCGGGGAAATTACCAAGGACACGCCGACCCTGTATGCCGAGGGCACCGACTACTACCGGACACCGCGTGCGCAACATCCGAATTCGCCAAACTGGTTCGTGTTCAGGAGTGTCGATCGTATTGCCGCCTATTCGTCATACGACCGCGTCGATCTGATCTCGCCGCATCCTCTGCTGATGATCGCCGGCACGAGGGCCGACACGCGCTACTTCAGCGAATTGGCCATCGAGAAGGCCCAGGAGCCGAAGGAACTGTTCCTGATCGAAGGTGCATCGCATATCGACCTTTACGACAAGGAGGAATATGTCGGACCGGCAGTCGAGAAGCTCGGCAGTTTCTTCAAGCAATATCTGTAGTCCGGGGCCCAAGCAGAACCTTTGAATCATGACAGCCGGGGATATGGCGGGGCCCCGGTCTGTCCATGCGGCGGCTTACCTGATATCGCTCAGGTAAGCCTACTTGCATTCAGCCTGGCGACATAGGGCCGGCCCCAACGAGCGTCCCGAAAGAACGCCATCAAAAAGCCAGTGCTGCATTGACAGGTGGAATCGATACGTAGAGCAAAGTATCCGGTTGGCGAACGCCATGACCATCTCGCTACTTCTCGAGCACCGGATCAGGCGCGAATGGCTCACACTCGACCCGGCGCCCGGGACCCTCAGCGTTGAGACCCAGCGACAGCCATCCCGGCCCCGGCGTCAGCCTCGCCCGGCGCTTTGGGATGCGCGTAGGGGTGCTGGTACCGCACACCCGCGAACGGCAACGCCGCGGCGCGCGCGTTCATCTCGTCGAGCAGCGCGATGAAGGTGTCCTCTGCCGCATAGTCGAAGGGATCCCCGATCTGCTGTTCGGCCTCGATCCCGAGGGGGTGTTCGAGGTAGTGCTCGACGGTGCGCTTGATGCCTTCCTCGAAGCTGATGAGGTCGGTGTAGCCGAGCTCGCTGCGGATCTTGCCGCTGTCGATCAGCAAGTGGTGCGTCGTGGGCGGGAGGCCGGTCCTGGTGAAGTTGAGGTCCCGGTTGGCGCCCCAGAAGTAGGCGGGTCGGCCCATCTCCGGGGTGAAGTTCGCGAGTTCGACTTCGACGCCCATCACCTTCGCGATCGTGCGCACCAAGGTCGCATCGGATGGCGTGTAGGCGTCGGCAACGTTGTAGATCTGCCCCGATGATGTTTCAGGTTGATCGACGGAGAGCAGGATCGCGTTCGCAGCGTTCTCGACGTATGCCTTGGTCTCCAGGGTCAGGCCGCCATTGATGACGGGGACGTGGGTGCGCCCGTCGCGGAGGCGGCGGATGATGCTCCACTCGCGGGGTGCGAGCTGACGGGGGCCGAACAGGCACGGATAGCGGAGGTGCGTGATGTTGTAGCGTCCGGCCAGGTGGGCGTCCATGAGGATCTGCTCGGTCTCCACGATCTTCTCGCTGAGCTTGTGCCCAGTCTTGCGGGGGCCGTCCTCGGCGGAGGGGCGCGCCAGGTTGTCGCCGTAGGCCGCCCCGCCGACGGTGATGAGTCGTTCGCTCACACCCGCGAGCGCGTCGACGAAGAGGCGCAGGCGCCCGTAGGTCGCCACGACGAGGTCGTAACGATGGCCCTTGAGCGCCTCGGTCAGGCCTTCGAGGAAGTTCGGATCGGTGTGAATGTGCGGCACGTCGTCGGGCAGGTCGATCTCGTGCCGCCCTGTGTGCAGGATGGTGGTCTCGTAGCCGCGCTGCCGCAGCCCCTCGACGATGAACGGGCCGGTGGGGCCGGTGCCCCCGATGACAAGTGCCTTCATGATGTTGTCTCCGTGTGGTTCTGCTGCTGGGTGAATGCTTCCCGGGCGATGCCGGCGCTCGTCAGCGACGCGATCTCCGCATCGTCAAACCCGGCTTCGCGCAAGATCTCGGCGGTGTGCTCACCGAGCGCGGGCGCGTAGCCGCGAGGGCCCGTGGGCGCCGCCGCGAAACGGATCGGGTTGTTGGGCACGCGGTATTCGCCGTGGATCGGGTGGTTGAGGGTGGTGAGGGATTCGTTGGCGATGGCTTGTGGATCCTCGATCGCGTCTTCGAGCGCGTGGATCGGACCGCAAGGCACGCCGGCGGCTTCGAGCGCTGCGAGCCAGTAATCGGCGGGCTGCGTCGCGAAGATCGCTTCGAGTCGACCGCACAGTTCCGAGCGATGGGTGACGCGGCCGGTGTTCGTGGCGAAGCGCGGATCGTGGAAGTCGCCGTAGCGATCGAGCAAGGGCAGCATCTTCTGCCAGAACTTGTCGTTCATGCAGGCGAGGATGAAGTGCTTCTGGTCGGCGCCGAGGAACGGCTGATAGGGTACGAGCTGCGGGTGCCCGCCGCCCTGACGGCGGAACGGCACGCGCGTTTTGTCGTACACCGTCAAGTAGTTCGCGAAGCTGGCGATCATGCCGTCGAGCAGGTTCACCGTGACCTTGTCGCCCTGGCCGGTCCGGTCGCGCAACCGCAGCGCGGCGCAGACGCCGAAGCCGAGCAGGTAGGAAGCGACGAAATCGGCGATCGGCACGCCGACCTTCACGGGGCCTCCGCCGATCTCGCCGGTGACGCCCATGATCCCGCTCATGGCCTGCGCGAGGATGTCCATGCCGGGCAGGTGCGCACGCGGTCCGGTCTCACCGAATGCGGTGATGGAGCAGTAGATGAGGCGATCGTTGATCTTGCGCAGGGACTCGTAGTCGATGCCCATGCGCTGCACGGCGTCGGGCCTGAATGCGACGGCGAACACGTCGGCCTCCTTGACGAGCCGGGTGAGCACCTCGAAGCCGCGTTCGCTCTTGAGGTTCAGCGCGATGGAGCGTTTGCTGCGGTTCACACCGTAGAAGTAGGCACTTTCGCCCTCGCCGAATGCGTCGTCGACGTAGCGGAAAGTGTCGCCCTCGAGCGGCTCGACCTTGATGACGTCGGCGCCGAGATCGCCCAGCAGCGAGGTGCAGTAGGGGCCGGCGCCCACCTGGGTGAGATCGACTACGCGAACGCCGCTCAGGGGCAGTGCGCCGCTTTCGGCGCCGCCGATGGTGAAGGGAATGTGGTCTGCCGGGTTGGGCATGTCGGACTCCTCGTCGTGCTGATGTCGGGTGTGATCAGTGTGCTTGGTGTGCGCTGGTGCGTGGCCGGCGGTCAGGATCGGCGCGCCTCGCGCAGCGCGTCGCGATGTTCGGGGGCGGCAATCCCGATCAGGCGCTCCGCGCGTTCCGCGACGGTGGTGCCCTGCAGGTCGGCGACGCCGTATTCGGTGATCACCATGTCGATGTCGCTCTGCAACGAGGTGACGGGTCCGCTGAGCGTGGAGACGATCTGGGGGCCGCCTTTGGGGCCGCGCGCCGGCATTGCAACGATCGCAAGGCCTGATGACGCGATGCGGGTCGCGCGGAAGGTGTCGACCTGGCTGCCGAGCGCACCGATGTACTGGCCGCCGACGACTTCAGAATTGACCTGCCCGAGCAGGTCGACTTCGAGGGCGGAGTTCACCGCGATGAAGGGATTGCACGACGCGACGGCCTCTGACGCCGTCAGATCGGTGATGGGCACGAAGCGGATCCGGTCGTGTCGCGCGACGAATTCGTAGAGCTCGGCGCTGCCGAGTGCCATGCCCGCAACGCAGGCGTCTTCACCACTCGCCAGTGCCCCCGACGCATCGAGGTCGAGCAGCCAGTCTCCGACGAGGCCGGATCGTACGCGCAGCTCGCGGTGCTCGCGGAGTGCGCGGCCGATCGCCGTCGCCAGTGCGCCGATGCCGAGCTGTATCGAGGCGCCGTCGGGCACGACGGATGCGACGTTACGCGCGATCGCGTGGTCGATGTCCGAAAGTGCGCGGGCGGGGGTGCCCTCCAGCGGTCGATCTGTCGCGAACCACGCGGTGATCTGCGAGCGGTGCAATCGCCACTTCGTGCGTGTCGAGGGCATGTTCTCGTTGATCTCGGCGATGATGACGGGGCCGGGACGGTCAGCGGTTCCTGCTGGTGCGGCTGCCGGAGCTGCCTGCGCGGCCTTCGCGACGTAATCGACGGAGGTGCCGAAGCTGTGGTATCCGTCCGGGTCGGCCGGGGGCAACTGCAGCAGGATCACATCCGGCTGAAATGCGCCAGTGGTGACGAGCCGCTCGAAGTGGCTGTAGTGGTTGGGAAGAATGTCGATCTCGCCCGAGCGCGCCAGGCTACGCAGCGGGCCATGCGCGGAGTAGGTGGCCACTCGCGGCTTGCCGCGCGTCACGCGCTTCCAGTCGTCTGAGAGCGCGTACCCGCATACCACGGTGAGATTCGCGATCTGCTGCGATGCGTTGATGAGTTGTGCGACTAGTTCGTGCGGCTCGGCAGCAGCCTGACCGACCAGCACGGTGTCGTTCGGTCGCAGATAATCGGCCAGCGAGAATTCGGAGGAGGCGTGCGTTGGTGCGGTCATGGGTGCGTGCGTCGGAGCGATCATGGATGTCATGTTATCCATGCGTGTTGCCGCGCGCGCCGGGAGAAATACCTGAATCGCTCCCCGAGTTCATACGTGTATGCGTGCCGCCTGGCGACGCACGAGGGGAGAAATACCTGAATCGTTCCCCGATGCTTATTCGTGTGTGCGCTGCCGCTTGGCGACCCACGCGGCCACCTTTGCGCGGGATCGGAAGCCGAGCTTGGCGAGGATGCGCTCCACGTGCCCCTCGGCGGTACGCTGGGCGATCACGAGTCGCTCCGCGATCTGCCGGTTGCTGAGCCCCTCGGCGATGAGGGCCGCGACTTCGGCCTCGCGCCGGGTGAGTCCCTCGGCAATCAGTGCTTTGGCGGCGTCGGCCGGCCGGGGCGCGAGCGCTTCTGTCGGGATGAGGCCGGGTGCGGGCTCGGCAGCAAGCTCAGGTGCGTCGCCGATGGCATAGCGAGCCGCGTCGGCCACCGAGAACGCGGCACCGTGATCGAATGCGGCGCGATAGCGCGCCTCGCCGAGTGCCGTCCGGATCTGCGCGTCGACGGTGTCGGTGCCGAGACTGCGCACGACGGCCTGCGGAAACGGCGCCGCGGCTCTGCGCCACGCGGCGTGGGCGGCCCCCTTCAGGGTCGCCGCGTGCTCGGCCTGTCCGAGTGCGGCGGCGGTCAGCGCCAATCCTTCGCAGCACATTGCGATGCCCTCTACGAAACCGCGAGCTTCGTAGAGGGGCAGCGCCTCCCGCAGGCGGGCCGAGGCGAGTTGCTGATCGCCGGTGCGCCAAAGGCAGAAGCCGTCGATCCACAGCCCGCTCGCGATGCGGTACGGAGATCCGTGCTCTTGCGCGAGCGCAAGAGACGCGCGGGCGAATTCGGCGGCGCGCTCGTCGTGCATGCCTAGTGCGGTGACCGCTGCGCGGTAAAGCGCGTCGCAAGCGCCCGCGAGATTGCCCGAGGCGGTGCAGAGGGCGACCGCTGCTTCGGAGAGCCGGAGCGTGCGAGCGCGATCTCCGCCGTGAAAGCTTGCGCGCGCGATGCCGCACGCGGCGTCCGCCGCAACGCCGGGCAACTCCAGGGCATCGGCGAGGTCGGCAGCCTCGCGCGCGCGCTGCTCGGCTTCGTCGCCGTTGCCCATGAGCGACGCCGCATAGCTGCACGCGACGAGCGCGCGTGCGCGGGTCTCGCTCGGGGCGCGGTCATGCTCGAGCGCAGCGGCGAGCCAGCGGTGCTCCTCGACGACGTAGCTCGCGCCGACCCGGTAAAGCTGGAGGGGCGCGACGATCGCCATCACCGACGCGTAATCGTGCAGTTCGGCGCTGCAGTACTCGGCAGCCGCTCGAAGGTTCGCGTGCTCTTCGCGTACGCGCCGCGCCCACTCCATCTCGCGGGGGCTGAAGTACGCTGTCTCGCCGCGCCCGGCCAGCGTTCTGAAGTAGTCGAGGTGATGCTGCCTGAACTGCGCTTCCTCGCCGGCTTCCCGCAACCGCTGAATCCCGAATTCGCGAAGCAGGCCGAGCATTTTCAGCCGTGACGTTCCACCGCCCGGGCCTCCCTCGCGGGTCAGGATGGACTTGTCGACCAGCCCGGTGAGCAGATCGAAGATCTGCTCGCGCACGATCGGCCCGCCGCTGCAGACGTCCTCTGCCGCATCGACGGTGAAGCCGTCGGCGAACACCGAGAGACGCGCCCACAGCACCTGCTCGGGCGCGGAGCACAACGCGTAGCTCCAGGCCACCGTCGACTCGAGGGTGCGATGACGCTCGGGCGTCGTTCGAAGCGTGCTTGCGAGTGCCCGGAGGGAGCCGTCGAGTCGCTCGAGAATCATTTCGAGCGAGAAGGCACGCAGCCGCGCTGCCGCGAGCTCGATCGCCAGGGGAATCCCCTCCAGGCGATGGCAGATCCGGTACAGCAGATCCCGGTTGGAGTGGTCGATGGCGAACCCGGGCAGCGCCGCCGCCGCGCGGTCCGCGAACAGCAAGACCGAGTCCGGGATTGCTGGGGATCCTGCCCCCGCGGGAGCAGGATCATCGCGGTTCGCCATCGTTTCATCGGCCGGCGGTGCTGCAAGCGGTGGTATCGGGAGCACGCGTTCCCCGGGCACGCCTAGCACCTGCCGACTTGTCGTGAGCACGCGAAGCTCGGGTGCGGCCGCAAGCAGATCGTGCAGCAGTAGGGCGACCGGCTCGATCAGGTGCTCGCAGTTGTCGACGACGAGCAGCATGTGCTCTCCGGGCAGGTGCTCGGCGAGGTCCCCGGCGGTCTCGGTCGGGGTGTGAAAGAGGCCGAGCCTCGATCCGATCACCGATGGGAGCAGGTCGCCATCGGTGATATCCGTGAGATCGACGAACCAAACGCCGTCGCGAAAGACGTGCCGGTGCTCGGCGGCGATCTGCCTGGCAAGGCGGGTCTTGCCGACCCCGCCAGAGCCAATCAGGGTCAGCAGGCGAGTCGAGACCAGCAGCGTGCGCACCTTCTCAAGCTCGGCGGTGCGACCGATGAAGCTCGACACATCGGCCGGCAGGTTGCCCTGGTCAGGCGAACGCATGCTCGCTCCGGCGCCGGCGGCGCTGCAGGTGTCGGTGCGGATGCCGCATCCGTTGCTTCATGCGGCCAGTGGGTAAACGGCAAGTCGTCATCTATCTAACACTAGGTAGAATGCTTTATATTGCGAGATGCTCGTAGCCGAGATCCAGCAGCGTACGGGTCTCTCTCATGGGAAGTGACGAAAGGAGTATCGAATGATAGTACCCACGCTTGAATCTTGGCAGCCGGAGTTGCGCGAGGTGATCGCAACCACACGATCGTTTACCCTGCGCTCGGAGATCGTCGGCGGCGCCTTTGCGGTCTGGGTAACGGTACCGCCGGGATACGGCGCGGGAGACGCAGCCCTGCCCGTACTCTACGTCGCGGACGGCAACACGCAACTTGCGATCACCGCCCCCACTGGCTCGCTGATGATGATGCACGAGACCAGCCCGATCCGGCCATTCATCCAGGTGACGATCGGATACCTGGGCGATGACGCGAGAAACTTCCTGAAGGTGCGCAACCGTGACCTCGTGCCGCCGGACGAGCCGTTCCCTCATCAGATGGCGGCGCATCTGCGCCCACGCGTCGAGCGGGGAACACTGAGCGAGGAGAAGTACGCCGCGATCCTCGCCGATCTCAGCCACTCCGCCGGCGATCGGTTCCTCGCCTTCATCGAGCGCGAACTGCACCCCCGGATCGCCGAGCGCTGGCGGGTGGATGCCGATGACGTCGGCCTGTTCGGCTACTCCTACGGCGGCCTCTTCGCCATGTACGCGTTCGCGACGGCCAGCCCGCTGTTCACCGTGATCGGAGCGAGCAGTCCCGGCATACTGTCGGCGGAGAGTGAAGTGTTCCGGCGCTACGATCGCCGCCTCGCCGAGGGCGACCGCACCTTGCCGCCCCGGCTGCACCTGACGATCAACGACAGCGAGACGAGCAGCGAGTTCGCCCTCTACCGGGACCTCTCGCAGCACTACCTGGCGCTCGTCGACCGTATCCGCCGTACTCCGTTGCCGGGACTGCGCGCGACGGCCGAGGTGATCCGGGGTGAAACGCATGGCACCGGCATCGTCGACGCCTACCGCAGTTTCGTGCGTTCCTGCTACGCAGTGCGAGGGCATGATCCGCGCACCGAGATCTCCTGGCCTGTCGAACACGACACGAACTGACCGACGTTCGAATGAAAAATCGCTGCCGAGAGGCGGGTTCGGCCTGTTCTCTCGCGGGGGTGGGCGGGGTTTGGCCGAGAGGAGTCGAGCCGGATGGCCGGGGCTGATCGACAAGATCCTGACGCACCCGGGTCGGACCGGCAGCCACTGCGCGGCGGATGCGCGCGAGGTAGGGCCGGACTTCGACGCCTGAGTTGTCCCTGCCGCCGCCTCGCCGTCAGAAGCACCACGCCCCCCGGGTTGCATCGCCCGGTCAGCCCGGGCGGTACTGCGCGCGACTGGCCATGGGAATAGGGCATTGCGCAGATATCGGCACGGCGGCTAACGAGCACGACGTCAAAGCGGTCTTTGCGCTGTTGCACGGGGAAGAAACGGATGTTTACGCTGCCGATCTCGTCGCGATGTTCGACCAGCGCAGCGAAGACTACGCGTTGTTGCCGGTGACGCCCGACGTGGTGGCGCAGCATCAGCAGGTCGCCGATGTATTCGTCCGGATCGGCGTGCTGGACGGCCCGGCCAATGTCGCGCCGCTCTGGGATACGTCGTTCAACGCGCTGCTTGCTTCGGCGTGAGGCTGTCGGTGCGGGTACGTCCGCATGAGCCGGCGAAGGCGCTGCTCACGAAAACCTTCCGGTACGGCACCAGCCGTCGAGTACCCATTGCGCATCGGCGACCGTTGCATCCCACGCGCCGATCGCCGGTTGCCGGACGATACGCACCCCGGGATACCACGGCGTCGACGTCGGCAGCCGTTCGTAGCGCCAATCGCCGTGGAGCGGCGACAGCAGGATCGTCGGCAGGTCGAGGCTGGCGGCGAGATGCAACGGGCCGCTGTCGATGCTGATGACCAGATCCGCTGCCGCGGACAGCAGCACGGCCAGCGAATGCAGATCGGTCGTCGAGTCGATGTTGGTTGCCGTCTGCGACAAATCGTCGGCGAGCCATCGCTGCATTTCGAGGCCGCGCTGGAAGACGATCCAGTGAATATCCTGGTTTTCCAGCAGCGGACGTATCTGCTGCAGCCGCAGACTCTTCCACGCAAAATCCCCGTGAGCGGATTCGTTCGACGACCAGAACAGCGCACAGCACGGACGGCCGCGCGCAGCGCGGCGGATGCGTTCCACTTGCTCGGCAAGTTCGGGCGACGGCGCCGATTCGACCATCGCGCGTTGCGCCGGCAGGTAGCCGGCGAGCGGGAACATCGCGGTGAACAGCGAGAACGGCGTTGCCCACATTTCATCGAGCGGAGCGTTGCCGACGAGCGGCTTCAGCAGATCGCCGGCGCCGACGTCGCGATAGTCGTTCAACCAGGCCGGATTGACGTCCGGGCATGGCCACGGTTCGTGACAGACGAGTTCGGTGCCGACCTGTGCGAGCAGCGCGCGATAGCGGAGGAACTGGACCCAGTCGCCGAAACCGCCGCCACGGACGTAGCGCAGCACGCGCGGCAGCGGCGTGTCGCCGCACCAGTAACCGGGATCGTTGACGCCGTACACCTCCGACACGGCCGGCCGGCTCGTAAAGCTGGATGCGTATTCGCCGATGCCGGCGGAAATGCCGTGCGCGCGCATGAGCGACGTGCTGCGACTTTTGCGCAACTGAATCGCCGTGGCGTGAGGGATCGTGCCTGCCTCATGTGCCGCCTGATACGACGCGGATCTTGCAATGACCTCGTCGTCGCGGCCGGAGATGTACAAGGCTTCGAGCAGGACCCGTTGACGATCCCACTCGTCGAGACCCTGCACGAGCGCGTCGAATTGCGCATCGATCAGGTCGATTCGGCCGAGGTGCGCACAGGCGTGGAAAAAGATCAGCCGGTGGTTCGCGTATCCCGGCGCGCGCTGCGTGACGGTCAGGCAGCGGTCGACTGCTTCTTCGAATTCGCCGAGCAAGTAGTGGAACTGCGCACAGGCGTGGAAGTATTGCGCGCTGGCGCCATCCGTGTCGCTCAGGTTTTCGAGCAAGCGCCGGGCTTCGTCAATGGCGCCGCACTGTACGAGCCGCTGCACCTCGGCAACCGGATTGTCTGGGGTCATGGGCTGTGCGATTGCGAAGAACCTCGGGTGATGTTCGTGGCATCGCGTCACGCAGGCGACCTTGCCTGGGTGCGATGGATGAATGTCGGCATGCCGACATCGGCTTGCCCCCGGCGTGGATCGTTTTCGACGAAGGCCTGCGTTACCCGGTTCGCGAATCTCGTGAACGTCAGGCAGTGTAGCAAACCCGTCAGGCGTTTGACGGGTTTCGGCGGACGGAGGCGGCCACCGACTTCATCGTGCAGCATCCGGGCACCCTGGGCCAGTTGTCGCCGCTGGCGGTCCCGCCGCGCCGGTAGCTGGCCGCCGGCCACCCGGCGACGCTGCTGCGTGCCGGGCGCATCCGACGGGGCTGCCAGCCTGAACCGCGCACCCCGCCACGCAACAAAAACGGTGCATCAGGCAGCGACACTGTGCCTATGAACCACACACCTCACGCTCGAAGTTCAGGTTGCGCGTGCGCGCCGTGTCGATGCGAAAGCGCGTCACCTCGTTACCCGAGCGCTCCACCGTCAAGACGCCGTGCATGACGGCCAACTGGCCGACAGGCGCGAACGTGAAAATGTCGTCGGCTACCGGCTCCAGCCGATAGCCGACACTGCCTGCAACGCCGTCCATGGTCATGGTGAGTTCGCCGTTCGTCACGGCGATCGTCGCACGTGCCGCGGCATCGTGACCGTGATACGTACCCGCCAGACCCGCCGACGCATCGGAGAATGACGGTGCGTGATCGGGTAAGCGCTCGAGCGTCTCCGCATGACCGCAGTCCACCAGCTCGAGCGCCGTCACACGTGCCTCTGCTGTCGGCGCGCGAGGTTTGATCAGCAACGCTCCGCCTGCCCCGTCGTCAACCCGCAACCCGGCTGCCGTCTCGATGAGCGGCTGGGGCATCTGTTTGACGTTATGGAAGATCGCGTTCACCTGCCCGTCGTGATCGTCGATCACGCATAACGTCCCGGACGCACGCGAGTGGTACTTGCCGAGCAGGGTTTCGTGACCGGCGGTCTGCAGGGGCGCGGCAGGCTTCGCGCCCAGTATCGCATCGCCCAGAACGATATCGACGACCTGCGTAGCCAGTTCAACCGGATTGGCTGCCGCGCCGTTGGTGAGAATGATGACGTCCAGTGCCTGCTTTGCCACGGTCAACATCTGACAGGCGCCGCCGAACACACCGCCGGCGTGGTGCAGCACCTCCACGTCGCGATGCGGCGTGCGCATCAGCCCGAGCGCGTAGACGCCTTCCGCACCGCTCGAATAGTGCGGTTTGGTCAGCATCTGGCGCCAGCTTGCTTCGCTGCCGAGCCGCTTGGGGCCGCGCAGATGCGCGAGCCAGAGCAGCATGTCGTCGACCGTCGATACGATCCCGCCTTCACCGAGCACTTCCCACGTGGGAAAGAGGCCGCGCATGAATCCGCCTTTTCCATCGGGCACATGCTGGGTCGCCATGCGCGGGCGGATTCGCATGTCGTCGGCGACCGACTCCGTGTCGACCATGCCCATCACATCGAAGATGCGTTCCTTCAGGAAGGTCTCGAAGGGGATTCCGCTGACCCGTTCGATCGCGAGCGACAGCAGGTGATATCCGCCGTTGCAGTAGATCATCCGTTCGCCCGGCGGGAAATTGACGTCGCGTTGCCGGACTTCCGCAGCCAGCGCGCCGCCACGCGGCAGCGTCGCCACGCCTTGCGCGAGCAGCGTCAGGTCGAGATAGCAACGGTAACCTCCCGTATGCGTCATCAGTTGGCGCAAGCTGGGATCGCCCGCCAGCAGCGGCAGTTCAGGCAGGTACGTGCGAATCCCGGCGTCGATGTCGAGCTTGCCGTCTTCGGCGAGCAGGAGTGCGGCGAGGCAGGTGAAGTGTTTGCTCGTCGAGCCGATGCGCAAGCGTGTGGCCGGGGAATTGGCGACACCGTGCTCCAGGCTTGCCATGCCGAAGCCTCGCCGGTAGAGGATTTCGCCTCGATGTGCCACGGCCACGACGAGGCCGGGTTCATCGCACTTGTTGAAACGTTCGAACAGGGTATCCAGTTGCTGGGCGATATCGTGCGATTCTTGTTTCATTTCAAGTTATCCATATTGTTTAGAACGGAACCGTGAGCGCCGCGCCGATCGTACGCGGCTGAATCACGCTGACGAGCGCCGGACCGCCCAGCGGCATCAGCGAAGTCCCGGCCGCGATCAACGCGCGACGGTCGAACAGGTTGCGAACGTAGAACGCCAGGCTGAACTTCCTGAAGTCCACGCCCGCTTGCAAATCCGTGATCGCGTAGCCTGGCAGCGGGTAGTCCGGCCGGCCCGAGCTGGCGTCGAACCCGCTATGACGTCGGCCGACGAATCGTTGGGTGATACCCGCATACGACGGATACCCTTGTGCGGTGAACAGATAGGTGCCCGAGAACGTCGCGGAGAACTTGGCCGAGTTCGGCAGTGGCTGCCCCGCTGTCGTACCCGCGCTGGCATTGCCGGTCGTCAGGCTGGCGTCGATGAGCGACAGGTTCGCGCTGAAGTTCCAGTGCGGGCCGGGACGAAACGTGCCGGAAAACTCGAGGCCCTTGATGCGCGCATTGCCGGCGTTGATGACCTGATTGACGCCATCGACGGTGCCGAGCTGCTGGATATTTTTCCACTCGATGTCGTAGACGGACGTCTCCAGCGAGAGCCGCTTGTCGAGCAGGTCGGCCTTGTAGCCCGCCTCATAGCTCCACAGCGTGTCGGGCGCGAAGGTCGGGCTGCCCGACGCGCGTATGCCGGTGAGTGGATCGATCAGCAGTGCATTCGGGCCGCCAGGCCGGTATCCGCTGGCGATGCGGACATACGCATTGCTGTTGGGGGTCAGCGCATAGCGCGCGGTGAACATGTAGGTCTTGCTGGTGTCCGACGACGGCGCCGAGACGGTCTGTGTCGGGCCGGCGAGCGTGCCGGAGGTCGTCTGTTCATAGGTCTGGGTGTTGTGGGCGATCCGGACGCCGCCGGTCAACGAGAGGCGCGGCGTGAGGTGATAAGTCAGGTCGCCATAGGCCGCGTACTCGTTGTACGTGCTGGGCGCCTGGATCTCCGACAGGTTCGGGCCGGGCGAGCCATCGGGCAACGTCGTCAGAAAGCCCTCGTTCAAATTGCTGCGCTCGTGCGTATAGAAGAGTCCGGCTAGCCACTCGAGTCGCTGGTTGCCCGGCGAGGTCAGGCGAAGCTCCTGGGTGAACTTGTTCGTGGTGGCCACGTCCTTGGCTACCACCGAACCCAGGTTCAGCCCCTGGGCGGCAAACAGCGGCCCATATACGCCGGTCAGGTCTTGTGGCGCGCTCGAGTTGATCCTTTGATACGACGTGATCGAGTTCAGGCGCGCCCAGCCGAGTTCGTATTCGACTCCGGCCGAATAGAGTTGAATGTTCTGATGAAAGGGTTGTGCGGCGAACTGTTGCGTTGTCAGGTCGCCCCAAACCGACTGCCCGTTGGTGCCGTATTCGACGTAGTTCGGGTCGTTGCGATTGATGTTTTGCGAGACCGCGGTCAACCGGACCGTCAAATCTCTGGTCGGCGTCAGCAGCAACGACGCGCGGGCACCGTAGGTGTCGCCGCGATCGATGTGGGAGCCCGCCTCGGGGCCCACTGCGTCGACATAACCGCCATCGTGCTGTCCGAAGACGGAGACGCGCAGCGCAGCAACGTCGGTCTTCAGCGGGATATTCAACGCTGCGTTGGCCGTACCGCTCACACCGCCATGCGCCGTCCCCGACACACCGGTGCCGACTTGTCCGGAAAACTGCCCCGAGTCCGGTTCGTTGGTCACGTATTTCAGCAAACCGCCCATCGCGCCTGCGCCATACAGCGTGCCTTGCGGACCTCGCAGGATTTCAACGTGGTTGAGGTCGAGCAGGCTCATGTCGAGCGCGAACGTTGCACTTTGGGAGAACAGGGTGCTGCCGCCGAACGCGACGTCGTCGATGTACATGCCGACCGTCGGCCCCGTCTGAATACCTGTCGTCACGCCGCGGATACTGACCTGACCGGACCCGCTGCCGCCACTGGCGTTCAAGTCGACACCCGGCTCCGCGGACAGGTAGTCGGACATCGTTTTCGCGCCGCTCTTCTGCAGTTCGTCGGCGGAAAGCACATTGACCTGCATGGGTACTTCGCGAGCCGGTTCACGTCGGCGTGCCGCGGTCACCACAACGGTATTGAGCGTCGCGCCGCCTTTGCCTTGCGCTTTCGACATCTCGGCTGGAGGGGTATTCGGCACCGCGGTGCCGGGCGCAGTGGCGGGCGTCGCAGCGGACGCCGCTTCAGGCGCGGCGATCTGCTGAGCCTGCATTGGCGCTTGCGCTTGTTCCTGCGCATGCACGCCCAACGATGCCAATCCGAATACCGGTCCGACGAAGAGGGGGGGCGTAACGCACGCCGTGCCGCAGCGGCAGCGTTGCCGAAACCGCCGTGTGCTTCGTTCGGTTTTTCATCTTCACCATTGTCTCCTCCTGGTTTTGCCATCTACTGAAAGCGATGCTCGGTAGCGCAACTCAGGGTGAACGGTAAGTGCCGGTTATTTCTGGTTCATGTGGCGTTTGTATCGTCGCTGATACAAACGATCGGCGACGGTGAAGGGCGGCCAGGCAGGCAGACGCGGCGGGCCCGAGACGGAGACTTGTTTCGGGTTTGAAATAAAGGACTCACATAGGCCCTACATTCACGGGTGATAATTGAAGCCATCGCTCGCCGTCGGCCACGACCATGCAAAAACCCCGCTTCGATTCAGCTTTCTATCGCCTGTTTTTCGTGATGATCTCGATCATCCTCGTGATGCAGATCAGTGCCGGCCTGCTGCTCTTCAAGCTCTACAGCACCGCTCCCTTCAAACCGCCTCCCGGAATGAGCGCATCGTTGCAGTGGTGCGCCGCGGTGATGATCCAGGTGATGCCCGCGCTGATCTCGTCCTGGATCGGCGCGCGCATGCTGGCCGCGCCGTTCCGCTCGTTAGCCGTCGGGGCCGCAGAACTGTCGAGGAATATCGATGCGCCGCCGATCGAGGAAATCGGCCCTGTCGAGGCGCGTCAGGCTGCCAGCGTGTTCAACACGATGCAGGCGTCGCTGCGGCGGCAAATGAGTGAGCGAAACCGCTTTCTGGCGGCCGTGTCGCACGATTTGCGCACCCCGCTGACGCGTATGACGCTGCGCCTTCGTTCTGCTCAGGATGTCGAATTGAGTGAGCGACTCAGAGCCGATATCGACGAGATGACACAGCTGCTGGAGGCCACCTTGTCGTTCCTGCGCAATGAAGAGGTGGTCGAGGCGTTCAGTCCGGTCGATATCAATGCACTGGTGGATGCAATAGCGGAAGACGCAGCCGAAAACGGCCAGAAGGTGACGATCAGCGGCGAGGTGCCGCCGATATCGGCGCAACCGCTCGGCCTCAAGCGCTGCCTGACGAATCTGGTTGCCAACGCGATTCGATACGGCGAAGACGCGCACATTCGTCTGTTCGACGCGCCGTCGTGCGTGCGTATCCAGATTGCCGATCACGGCCCGGGCATCCCGGAGTCGCAACTGGAGCGGGCCCTGGAGCCGTTCTACCGGGTGGAAAGCTCCCGCAACAAGAACACGGGCGGGACAGGGCTTGGCCTTGCCATTGCGAACGACGTCGTGAAGCGCCACGGTGGGGAACTGGTGCTGCGCAACGGTACGGAAGGCGGGCTGGTGGCACAGGTCACGTTGCCGCGCAGATAGGGTAAGCGGGCGGATCGATCGTTGGCGCAGCTCTGTTTCACGCTTGATACACATTGCTCACAAAGCGGAAATAGCGCGTGCTTATAGTCGTTTCACGCCCTTCAATCCCATTCGGCAGACCTCCTCATGAAGATATACACGGCTCAGCTTTCGACCGAAACCAATACATTCGCCCCGTGCCCCACCGGTTGGGGCGGCTTCGAAGAGAGCACGATCTTTCGCGGCGACGCGAGTTTGCGCGAGCCTGAAGGCATCGGCCATGTGCTCGCGGAAGTGCGGCGCCTCGCGGAGGGCGACGGTCACGAAATCGTTGAAGGTCTGTGTGCCGAAGCCCAGCCGTCCGGCCGCACGATTCGTGCGGTCTACGAATCCCTGAGAGATGAAATTCTCGATGGCGTCAAGGCAGCCTTGCCGCTGGATGCCGTGATTCTGCTGCTGCACGGCGCGATGGTGGCGGAGGGTTACGACGATTGTGAAGGCGATCTGCTCGCCGGCGTTCGCGCCATTGTCGGACCCGGCGTTCCCATCTCGGTCACGCTCGACCCGCACTGTCATTTCACGCAACGGATGAAGGCATCGGCGGATGTCTTGATCGCTTACAAGGAGTATCCGCATATCGACGCCATCGATCGGGCGCGCGAGGCTTATCGGTTGGCGCTCGATATGGCTGCCGGACGCATCCGTCCGACGATCGGCGTGTTCGACTGCCGGATGGTCGGTGCGTGGCACACCACCAGCGAACCGATGGCGGGGTTCGTCCGGCGGATGCAGTCGCTTGAAGGACACGACGGCGTGCTATCGGTGTCGCTCGGCCATGGGTTCCCGTGGGGCGACGTGCCGGAAGCCGGCGCGAAACTCTGGGTGGTGACGGACAACGATCTCGCCAAGGCCGAAGCGCTGGCGGCGCAACTGGCGCGCGAGTTCTGGGAACTGCGTGACGCGACCCGCCCCGCATGGCTCGATATCGATTCCGGGCTGGATCGCGCGCTGGCGGTCGAGGGCGGCCCGGTCGTCCTGGCGGATGTCGCGGACAACCCCGGCGGTGGTGCGCCGTGCGATAGCACGTTCATTCTGCGTCGCGTGGTCGAGCGACGGATTGCCAACGTGGCGATCGGGTGCTTCTGGGATCTCGGCGCCATTCAGATTTGCAAGGACGCGGGTGTCGGGGCAACGCTGAATCTGCGCATTGGCGGTAAATGCAGCGTGTATTCCGGGGACCCGATCGACCTGCGCGTCACCGTGCGCAGCGTGGTCGAGCGGCATACGCAAAGCATCATGGGTCTCGAGCAGCCGCTGGGCCGGGCGGTGTGGGTCGAAGCGGACAACGGGCTGGACCTCGCGCTGATATCGGTTCGCACCCAGGTGCTGGGCGTGGACGCATTCACCGGCCTCGGCATCGACTTTGCCGGCAAGAAGCTGGTGATTGTGAAATCGACGCAGCATTTTCAGACCGATTTCGCGCCGCGCGCCGAGGCCATATTTCATATCGCTGCGCCAGGTGCGCTCACGATGGATTTTGCCAACCTGGACTATCGACATCGTGATCTCGACTATTGGCCGCGCGTGTCGAATCCGTTTGCGTCGGCGATGTGAAAACCCGCCGGCGCTGTTCGTGCGCCGGCAGGTATCAGGCATCGGCCTGCACCCGTGTGAAGGCCAGATTCCGGGTGCGCTGGGTATCGACGAGAAAGCCGCTGATGTTTGCGCTCGTTGCGTCGCGTGTCAGCGTGACGATTCCGGTCATGACGTCCATTGGATCGACCGGCACCAGTCCGAAGACATCGTCGGCCAGCGGTGTGAGGCGGTAGTCGCAACGGCCCACCGCGCCGTGCATGCGAAGCACGAGTGCTTCGTCGTCGAGTCGAATGATTGCGCGGGCATTGGCGTCGTGGCTCGCGAATGTGCCTGACATCGCGGCGACGAGAGACGGCGTCATCGCCGGCGCTTCGCCGAGGCGAGCGAACGTTTCGACATGGCCGCAATGCACGATGCGCAGGCTGGAGAGATCGTCCGGTGTGCAAGACGATCCCCAGCGCAACGCCAGCGGCCCGTCGCCGCCCGCTTCGATCTCGACGTCGTTCAGGTCATGGGCGCTGTCGTAGAGCGGCATCGACGGTGCGGGGCAAAGCGGCCCCGTCAACACCAGCGCGCCTTCATGATCTTCGAGTGCATACACGGCGCCGGTGCTGGACGACCGGTAGCTGCCGAGGCGTGCCACATGGCTGGCAGCGCGCGCCGCGACAGGCGGGCCATCGCCGTCAAGCTCGCCTGCGAGCACGATGTCGACGATACGCTTCGACAGTTCGAGCGGTGCGTCGAGTGCGCCGTTGCCGAGCAATACGACGTCGAGCCCGTGCGCCGCCGACAGCAGCATCTGGCAAGTCCCGCCGACGACGCCACCGGCATGGTGTATCAGCTCGACACCTCGATAGAGGCTCTGCTTGAGACCGAGCGCGTATTGGCTGCGCTCACCGCTGGAGAATACGGGCAAAGCCAGCATCTGCATCCAGGTATCGTCGCTGCCGACGATCTTGTTGCCGCATCGCAGGTGCGCGGTCCATCGCAACATGTCGTCGACGGTCGAGACGATCGAGCCTTCACCCAGCAGTTCCCACGACGGAAAGATCCCGCGCCGGAATCCGCCCTTGCCGTCAGGAACATGCATCGTCGCGATGCCGCGCCCGATGGTCATGTCGTCGGGTACGCACGCGGTGTCGCGCATGCGCATGGGGTTGAAGATATGTGTGGTGAGGAATGCGTCGAATGACATCCCGCTCGCACGTTCGACGGCGAGCGAAAGCAGGTGATAACCGCCGTTCGAATACATCATGCGTTCGCCCGGCGGAAAGTTTTCATCGCGCTGACGTTGCTGCGACGCCAGGAGCGCGCCATGCGGCGAAATGGCAAGACCCTGCGTCAGCAGTGCAAGGTCCAGCGCGCATCGCTGCCCGCCGCGATGCGACATCAGTTGCCGCAGCGTCGGCCGGCCCGCGGCCGGCGGAAGCTCCGGCAGATACGCGCCGATGGGGGCGTCGGCGTCGACAGCGCCGCGCTCGCACAGGAGCAGCACGGCGAGGCAAGTGAAATGTTTGCTGACCGAGCCAATGCGCATGCGCGTGGCCGGCGTGTTGGCGATGCCGTGTTCGAGGCTGGCCATGCCGAAACCGCGCCGATACAACAGTTGGCCGCGATGGACGATGCCGGCGATCAATCCGGGGGCATCGGCGCGTCGATAAGGCGCGAACAGTGCGTCGAGCTGTGCCGTCGTGGCGGATGAATCCGATGTCATGTCGATCGCTCAGCGAGAGGAAGCCGTGACGCCCGCGTGGCCCCAGCTCCCGGGCGGGCAGTGCAGCAGGCCGTCGATGTAGGCGACACCCGTCTCGCGATCGCGTGCGAGGAAGATCGGTCCGTCCAGATCGACGTGATCGCACTGTTGCCCGAGCAGAAAGGCGGGAGCGACCGCCAGCGAGGTGCCTGCCATGCAACCGACCATCACCGACAAGCCGGCTTCGCGTACACGCGTGGCCAGGTCGAACGCGCGCGTCAGGCCGCCGCATTTGTCGAGCTTGAGGTTGACGATGTCGTAGCGGCGCGCGACGGCGGGCAGATCGCCGAGATCCTGAAACGATTCGTCGGCCGCGAGCGGGATCGGACAATCGACATGTTCGAGACAGGCGTCCGCGCCGATCGCAAACGGCTGTTCGAGCATGCGGACATCAAGCTGTTGCAGCACGGGGATCATCGCGTCGAAGTGCGCGCGCGACCAGCCCTGATTCGCGTCGACGGCGAGCGGGACTTCCGGGCGTACCTCGCGGATTGCCGCGAGACGCGCGGCGTCGGCGGCGCTGCCGTCCAGCTTGACCTTCAGCGCCCGGGCGTGGGGCAGCATCCGCGCGGCCGCTGCCATGGCATCCGGCGTGTCCACGCCGATCGTCATCGTGGTCAGCAACAGGCGCGGCGCGCAGAGGCCCGCCATGCGCCAGACGGGCATGGCTTGCTGTTGTGATTCAAGCGCCCACAATGCCGCATCGACCGCATTGCGTGCGCCGCCGTGCGGCAGTACGTCGAGCAACTGCGCGCGCGTGATCCCCGCTTCTATCGACGCCCGGACGCTCTCGATTTGCGCGACGATGGATTCGGGTGTTTCGCCACGGTAAAAGACCCCGGATGCTTCGCCGTTGCCGGCGTGATGTCCGTCGTCAACGGTAACGCGCACGACGCGAGCGGCGTCGATGACGTGGCCGGTGATATGGAACGGAACGGCCAGCGGCCAACGTTCGATACGCAGCGAGAGTGAGAGCGTGCGAGGTGACATGGAATAGGGAGGAAGAAGAGAATTACGCATAGCGTTCGATTGCCTCGCGCACACCACGGCCCGCCGCGCGCATCAAGATGCAGGCGGCAAAGAAGCCGAACGCCGCCACGCAGACGATCGACCACAGCAAACCCTGGCCGAACGCGTGCAGACGATCCGACATGAAACCGATGAACACCGGGCTGCCGGATTGCACGACGATCGACGTCAGCGCACCAATCGCCGCCACGCGCGAGCGCAGGTGGGCAGGGCAGATGTTCTGCATGATGGTGGGAAACAGCACCATGCCTGCGACCATGCACGCGAGCTGCGCGCCGAAGAGCGCGTAGACCGGCGTAAGCGAGCCCACGGCCAGATAGAGGAACGACAGGCCGCCGGCGGCCAGCGCGCCACATTCACAGACACGCAGCGGCGCGAGCACGCCGAAGCGCGCTCTCATGCGGCCGGCAACGAGTCCGCTGAGCACGCACCCCGCGATACCGCCGGCCATCGCCGCCACGCCCATGCCGCCGCCGGCTTCGGCCGGCGTCGCGCCGAAGGTCCGCACCGCCACGACCGGCATCCACGTCGCCACACCGCCGAACGACAGGTTGACCAGGCCGATGGCGCCGAAGAACTTGAGCATCATGACGGCTTCGCGCCGGAAGTAGACCGGTGCGGACGGCAGCGGCGCGCTAGGCCGGTGACGCGTTGCGGATGCTTCCGTGTCGCCGTGCCTTCCGGGTCGAATGAGCAGAACCAGCACGACCAGCACGGGGGCCGGCAAGGCCACGGCAAAAAACGCGAGCCGCCACGGCGCGAGATCGGCGAGCCCGGCCGGCAACGCGCCGTGCACCGCCGCGATGCCGTGCATCAGTGCGCCGCCGAGCGCCATCCCCGCACCTGCGCCCAACAGGTTGGCCAGCGCGAAGATCGCATTGGCGAGCACGCGTTGGCGCGCCGGGAAGAGATCGGGAATCAGGCCGTAGATCACCGGCACCAGTCCGGCTTCGCCGATCCCCAGCCCGACGGTGGCGATGAACAACTGCCAGAAGTGGGTGGTCATGCCGCAGATCGCGGTGGCAGCGCTCCAGACGAGGACGCACGCGACCAGCACCATCCGGCGATCCACGCGGTCGGCGATCCAGCCGATCGGCAACGAAGCCACGCCTGCGAACAGCGCGATGCCCGCGCCTTGCATCAGGCCGATTTGCGTGTCGGTCAGCCCGAAATCGTGGCGGATGGGCTCCGTCAGCAGGATCAGCATCTGACGGTCGACGAACGCGAAGAACGCCACGATCACGAGAATCGCCAGACCGAACCACGCGAGCGGTCCGGCGGGGGAATCCGATGGCGGGCTTTGGGCCGCCTCGGGGGCGGGCAAGTCGAGGTTGGAGTCGAACATGAGGGCTCTGTGATGAGAAAGCGGTTACTGCATGAACTGCTCGTTGCCCACGAGCCCGATGTGGGTCGCGCCGAGCCGCTGCGCGGACGCCATGACCATCGCGACGGCGCGGTAAGGCGCCGCCTTGTCGGGCCGCAAATGCAGTTCCGTCGGCGCGGGGCTGGCGGCTACGTCGCGCAAGCGCGTTTCCAGTTGCTCGCGCGAACCCAGCGTCTCGCCGTTCCATGCGACGGTGCCGTCGGCCGCGATGTCGATCTGCACCACGGGCGGTGTCTGCGGTTGCGACGGCGGTGCGCCGGTCGGCATGTCGAGCTTGACCGCGTTCGTCTGAACGGGAATCGTGAGGATCAGCATGATGAGCAGGACGAGCATCACGTCGATGAGCGGCGTGGTGTTGATCTCGATCATCACATCGGCTTCGTCTGCGTTGCCGGTGGGCATCGTCATGGCCATCTCGGGTCTCCTTGTCGATCTGAATGGATCATTGGCGCGGTGGCGGTTCGGTGATGAAGTCGACCTTGGCGATGCCCGCGCGCTGGCAGGCAAACACGACCCGGCCGATCGCGGCATAGCGCGCGTCGAGATCGCCGCGGATGTGGACTTCGGGTTGCGGCGATTGCACCGCGACCGTCTTGAGTTTCTCGACGAGCGTGGCCGCGTCGGGTACGCGCCGTTCGTCCCAGAACACGTCGCCGTCTTTCGTGACGGCGAGAATCACGTTCTGCGGGGTCGTCTGCAGCGGCTGCACGGTCTCCTTGGGCAGCGTGACCGGCACGGTGTGCGATACCACCGGAATCGTGATGAGGAAGATGATCAGCAGCACCAGCATCACGTCGACCAGTGGCGTCGTGTTGATGGACGACATGGTCTCGTCGTGATCGTCGCCGTCGCGGGATCCTGTGGTCATGGCCATGGCTTACCCCACGCGGGAGAGGGCCGCGGCCTTGGTCGCGGCGGCAGCCCCGGCCGTGGTCGTGCCGGTCAGGATGACGATGTGCAATTCCGTCGAAAACCCGCGCACGCGCTCCATCACGGCCTTGTTGCGGCGCACGAGCCAGTTGTAGCCGAGCACGGCGGGCACCGCGACAGCCAGGCCGATCGCGGTCATGATCAGCGCTTCGCCGACCGGCCCCGCGACCTTGTCGATCGAGGCCTGACCCGCGATGCCGATGGCGGTCAGCGCGTGATAAATGCCCCACACCGTGCCGAACAGGCCAATGAACGGCGCGGTCGACCCGACGGTGCCGAGAAACGCGAGGCCGTCCTGCAAGCGGCTCGAGACCGACACGGTCGCGCGCTCGATGGCTGCCGCGACCCAATGGTTGAGGTCGACCTGTTCGAGCAGCGCGCCTTCGTGATGATCGAATGCCGCAAGACCTGTTTCGGCGATGAAGCGGAACGGACTGCCGGCGTCCAGCTGACGCGTGCCTTCGTTGAGACTGCCCGCTTTCCAGAAACCCTTCTCCGCCGCCTTCGCACGGCGCAGCACACGCGTTTGCTCGAGCAGTTTCGCGACGATGATGTACCAACTGCCCATGGACATGACGACCAGAATGAGCAGCGTGCCTCGCGCGATGAAATCGCCGCCCTTCCAGAGCGCATCGAGGCCGTAGGGATTCGCCACCGTATCGGTAGCGGCGTGAGCGGCGCTGGCCGCGAGGAACAGAGCCGTCACCAAGGCGGCCATGCGGGTGCGATTGATCATGAACGTCTCCTGAAATGCGTTGCCAGGTAAAAAAGAACAGCTGTCGAGGGCAGCCTCAATCGAGCTTGAAAGAGAAGGGCACTTGCACGCGGACTTCCTCGCCCTGTGCGACGCAGTGGAACTGCCTGACGGCGTTTTCCGCGGCCCTGTCGAGAACGGGCGCGGCCGACTGCGTCACGCTCAGGTCCTTGACGTTGCCGTCGGTGCCGACGACGAAGGTCACGACGACGTCGCCGGTCAGGTTGTCCTTGAGCGCTTCACGCGGATAGCGAATCGCGGCGCGGACCTGCGTCGAGTTCGGGCACACCACGCCGACGCTCGTCGACACCGGCGCGGCAGCGGCGGGCGGTGCTGGCGGCGCGACGGGCGCCGACGGTGCGGGCGTGGTCGACTGCGTGGTGATCGCGTTCGGCGACGGAGGCGCTGCGACGCGCACTTCGGGTGGCGGCACGAACGGCGGCGGTGGCGCGACGTGCTTCGGCGGCGGCGGTGCGATCCGCTTCGGTGGCGGTGGTGGGGGCGGCGGCTTGATCTCTTCGATGATGCGCGTCTCGATCGGCCGACGAATCACGTCCACGACTTTCGTCGCGAGACCGGTGAGCAACGCGTAGACGATCATCGCGTGCAATCCGACCACGAACGCGATGCCGCCAATGCGCCGGACGGGCGGCTTGGGTTGTGCATAGTTCATGTCCCGCGTGTCTCCTGCCTCGATATGACCTGGGAGCCACGTTAAAACCCGGGCATTTCTGTTTCATATCGGCTTTGTATCTGCGCTGACACAAAGTCTTTCTGGCCTGACGATGTTGCGGCACGAGGCGCAAACCCAGGCGGGGCGGGGAAGGCGGACGATGCGCGGCGGCGCTACTCCGGGAAAATACCGGGCGGGTTATCCATGACCCGAACCCTCCTCGCGCGTCCCGATTTTTCCGGATGACCTTGTGGGGCAAGGTGCGGGGGCAATTATTTCAAGGCTGCAACAAATCGTGCAAAAAGCCCTTATATTTGACGAGCAATAATGAGTGCGGGGCACATCTCAGCGCCGCAACATCGGAGACAAGACGCCGTGAACAAAGCGATTCGTATTCTCGTCGTCGACGACGACTCGCAAATTCGCAGCCTGTTGTGCGACTGCCTTGCAGACTTCGGCATGACGACTGCGCAAGCCGGCACCGGCGCGGAAATGCATCGCGCGCTCGGGGAGGGCGGTTTCGATCTCGTGGTGCTCGACCTGATGCTGCCGGACGACGACGGCCTCAATCTTTGCCGCGAGATTCGTGCGACTTCGGAGATTCCATTGATCATCCTGACCGCGCGCGGCGAGATGACCGACCGGATCGTCGGGCTGGAACTGGGTGCCGACGACTATATCGTCAAGCCGTTCGAGCCGCGCGAACTGGTCGCGCGCATCCAGACGATCCTGCGCCGCGTGCGCGCGCAAACACAAGGTCGGACGAGGGCGCAGGAGGAAAGCCGCTTCGCCGGATGGCGGCTTCACCAGATCGGCCGCCACCTGATTGCTGCCGACAACACGGTCATTCCGTTGTCGAACGCGGAATTTCGCCTGCTCAACGCCTTCCTTGCCGCGCCGGGGCGTGTACTGAGCCGCGAATACCTGATGGATACCGCGCGCGGGAAGTCGATCGACACGTTCGACCGCAGCATCGACGTGCAGATATCACGCTTGCGTCAGAAATTGCGCGAGGACATCAAGGAGCCGCGCCTGATTCGCACGATTCGCGGGGAAGGCTACATGCTGGATGTCGGTCATCGTTAGGGGCCGTGGCGGCTGAACGAACGATGGAATCGGGTTGCCGGTGCAGTCGGGTTCAATTCTGTTCATGGGCCGCCGTTACCATCGCAATGCGACTCAAAAGCGAGAGGCGCGCGTCCAGGCCGAGGCGACCTGGGCGAACAAGCTGACAATACAAATCAATGATCAGACGCACGTTGCGTCGGTGCATTAGGCACGAGGTGGATGCGCGTTTCGGTTGCGGCCTCAACGGCCGCTCGTGAATAAAGGAGCGGGAAATAGTGGCCGTTTAACCAGAGTGGCGCCAGATCGCGGTAGTGCGAGCTGTCTGGAACGCCAGATTCCCCGGGCAGATTGACGGCGAGAGAATTGTCCCAGTTGCCAACGTCCACGATGATACGGAACGACGGCCCGTTGATCTGCCTGAAGTCGCTCGGACGATACGTCGACTGATTCGGTGTGTATGGGCCTCCTCCCTTGCCGACGGGGCCAACGTCGATTTTCTTGCGCATATCGTCGTCGACAATGTCGCTGAATGGATGCTTGTCGACGTTCGTCTGCAGCTTTCCCCATTGCCACTGGCGTGGATCCGGCCCCTGCAAGCGCACCATTTCGGCATGGGCATCGCGCAGGCTTTCAAGCAGCACGGCATCGCGTTTCGTATGCGCATGCTCGCCGAAGCGGGCCTCGGGATGTTCAAGCGAATCAAGCATGACTGCTGTATCGGGAGAACCGAAAGAGGACGCAGCCGCTTTGGGTAGGACGGCGTCCTTGAACGCCGCGCCGAGGTAGTGGCTGAGCCATACCTCCTCGAGCGCGGCTTGCGCGGATTCTGCGTCCAATCGTCCATCCCATCCCTTCAGCATCGCAAGGGCGGCGCGCGTATCCGGGTCCTGGCTGGATAGCGGCGCAATCAGTTTGACGAGACGGCGTGCCGGGATGGATTCAACGTCATTCTGAAGGCGCCCGGAATCCTCGATCGACACCTTGGGTAGCTGACTCAGCACTTCTTCTATGCGCTGGTGACGCGAGCTATTGAACCATTCGAAGCTGAGCTTGCGCTTTGAGTAGGGATAACCGTATGGAAGGTTCATTTCATTTGACGTGCTGAAATATCCCTTCCGGGGATTGTAGGTGGACGGCAAGTCGTTGGGCGGCCAGAACCCGGCCCACTCATATCGGCCGTCACCCGGAACGGGTAGCAGGCCGTCCCAATTGGGACGTTTCGGGGCCAACCCGCTTGCCACCCAGCCGATGTTGCCGCGGGTATCCGCATAAACCTGATTCACGGGAGGGGCGCCCCAGGTCGACAGCGCGCGCTTGAACTGATCAAAATTTCTTGCATGCAGATAGCGCAGGGAATCGAAGTAAGGTGAGGTGCCCGGTTCAAGCCACACTGTGCGCACGGCGAATGCGCGATGCTTCGCGGCTTCGGTATAGATCACGGGCCATGTCGCGTAAAGGCCAGATCGGCGATAACGGGCGCAGCGCCACGTACAGGGATCGTTTCCCGTACTACGCTCATGGGCTCCCACTTGCCCTTGTAGCGATACTGCTGCGGGTTCGCGGGATTCAGATCGTAGACGTACAAGTCTTCCTGATCGATGTTGAAGATCGTGAGCCCGAATGCGATCGTGCCGTTATGCCCAATTGAAATGCCGGGCGCCGATGGCTCCCCGCCGCCGATGATGTCGAGAGTGGGCGTGCTGATCTGCTGGATATACCGCAGGCTGGGCGCGGCATACGCGCGATGAGGATCGTTGGCCATGATCGGACGGCCGGTTGCGGATTTTCCTCGTGCGATGACCCAGTTATTGCTGCCTTGCGTCGCTGTTTCAAGGTTGTCGTTGACCGCGACCGCCGTGCTCGACGTATCCATGCCATTGAGCGATTCGCGTGAGACATGCACGCCTTGTGTGGCGAGGGAGAAAACCTTGAGCACATCGTCAGGCAGGCACGGGTCAAGTCCATCGGGTACACGTGTTTGCCATGCCGGTTGAAGGCCGAACCGTACCGAATCGAAATGAATCGAGCTCTTGCATGCGACCTTCGCGCGCGCGACTTCACCATTCAGATGCAGCGTAAGTCCGTTGCTGCGAATCCGCACCACGTCGTCGACCGACCACTTCTCAGGCCAATAGTGAACTTTTCGAAACTCATAGGGCAGTTGATCGGGATTTTTTACGAGCCAGTCGATGTAGCTGTTTATGCCGGCAACAAAGCGTGTGGCGACGAGCTTCGCGTCCGAGCCGTAATGCTGCCACTCGGCGTTCATGTCGCCCCGGTAAAGAAACAGGCGCGCTGCCTTGTCTTCTTCGATGTAGGCTGGACCCAATACCTCGGCAAGCTTACCCAGTCCGCGCCTACGCCAGAGATCGATCTGGAATAACCGGTCACGTGCCGTGTTGAAGCCTTGTACGTAAAAGCCATCGCTTTCCGAGGCAGCGAAAATATGTGGCACGCCCCAATGATCAACCAGAATGTCTGCGGGCAGCGTCAGTCCCTCCAGCGCAATGACCTGAACCTGGGCTTCCTTGGCGTGCCCGATACTGCAGATCGAGCCAATCAACCAGGCCAGTCCCGAAAATTTCAGCAACTTGAGGAAGTTTTTCACGCGTGACCGGATAGCGTGAATGCAACTCACCACGAGGGAACGAGGTTCCGTCAGGCTCCCGGATCGCCTCTCGCGCCAGCGCCGGCCGGGCGATTCAAGTCCCGTCGGCAGGCATCGCTGTTTTGATGTCGGTTTTGCGGACTTGTATATATTCATGCGAGTTATATTGTTATCAGGTTTCGGTAGTTAAAGCGATTCGCTTCTGTCTTCCGGATAATTGGCGCGTATTGCGCAACTTCGCGATGTAATCTAATTGAAATAACTGTAAGCGTATCGCGGGCCGAGTGGGGCGCCAGCGTTTCATGGACACTCGTGAGCCGTTTGTCGCGTAGCGCTGCTCCAACTCTACAGATGATAGATCGCAAGCGGGTTTCCACACTTCGACTAGCGGTGCCTGCCCCTTCAGTCTGGCGCACGACATCAGGTTTCTCGAACTTAGCCTTCCAGGCATACAGGCCGTGCGTCGCGATGCCCAATCGCTGCGCCACGTCTGGGACCGAGCAACCTCGCCCGGTTAGCTGCTCGACTGCCTCGATCCTGAACTCGTTCGTGTACCGCTTGCCGCTCATTCAGGCCTCTCGGTTACCGTAAATTATGACCTTAAGATGTTTACAAAATGCTGGCCGGTGCAGCGCGAAAATACGTCGCCTATAAAAATCGCTAGCTTGTTCTCTGTGAATCAATCTGAGAAATTCTCCCTGGAATCATATTTTTTTGCGCAAGCCTTTGTAACTTCCTGTTTGTTCATTCCGGATACTGATCCACTTAGGTCGAACTGGAGTAAGAGGAAATGAAAGAGCGCGATTCACTGGATTTTCTGGAATGCCGTCAAGCTGGTATCGATATCGATGCCGGGCGACGTCTGGTATTTCTATTTCCAGGAGGCGGCGTGCAGTATCCGGGCATGGGGCGTGAACTCTACTGCCACCATCCGGTTTTTCGCGAGGCGGTAGATGTTTGCCGCGAGTTACTGCGTAGCAATGGCGCGCATGATGTACTCCCCGCCTTTATCGCGCCGTCCGGCGACGAGTGGGTTACAGCGGCGATTCAGTCTCCGAGCCGTTCTGGTGTGTGTACCTTCGTATACCAGTACGCGATGGTGCGACTGCTCGCCAGTATTGGCGTCACGCCGGATGCGGTGATAGGCCACAGCCTGGGCGAATATGCGAGTGCGGTGACATCGGGAGCGCTGACGCTTAGCGACGCGCTGACGCTCATGCATGTCCGGGGTACGCTGCTTGAACAACTGCCCGAACCTGGCGCGATGCTGCTCATCGGCACATCCGCTGCCGCCTTGAGTCGCTTTCTTGACCAGGACACGGCCATCGTCGCTTTCAACGGGCCGCACTCGAATGGCGTCGCCGGGTCATGCGTCGCGATCGACGCATTGGCACAGCGCCTGAACGTTGAAGGCGTGTCTTACCGCCGTATTCGCTACGGTGCCGCGTCGCATTGTCATCTGGTTGAACCGTTGCTGCCTGAGTTTGAAGCAGCGCTCGCCAAATGCTCGCTCCAGGCAACGCGGATTCCATGGATCTCTACGGTTACGGCGACTTGTCAACCTGCCGGCGCCATCGTCGATACGACTTACTGGCGCCGGCAGTTCAGGGAGCCGGTCCGTTTCGCCAGCACAGTCAGCGCCGTAGCCAGGGAGGGGGCCGTTTTGTTCGTCGAAATTGGCCCGCAAAACGGACTCGCGAATCTTGTCACCTCCAGCGTGCCGGAGGCGAAGATCGTCAGCTTCAGTCAGCATGCGAGGGACGCGCGTGATAACCGGGTCGTGGTCCAGGATGCGATCAAAACCTTGATCGCGCTGGGTGTGACTATCAAGCAGGGCGCGGTGGATCTGGAGACAGCGGCGCCGCTCGATCATGACGCGCCAGATCACCCAGCCATCGCTTCGACGGCCGCGCGGAAGGAAAGCCATACCGAGTTCATTATTCGCGGCGTGTGGCAGGAGATGTTCGACCGGGACCGGATTGATCACGTCGATAATTTCTTTGATCTGGGCGGTCATTCATTGCTGGCGGTCCGGATGCACTCCGAGTTGCAGCTGCATTTTCAATTCGAGTTCCCGCTAGGTTTCCATTTCGATCATCCAACGATATCAAGTCTCGCCCAAGCGATCGTGACCGCGGGGTGGGCAGCCGACGTTGACATTGAATCCATAGCGGCAACGTTACGCGAAGTCAGTGAGATGTCGGACGAGGAGCTGGGATGTGTCATCGCCGGAGAGGCGATGGCGTATGGCTGAGCCGGGGCCAGGGTTTGGGGCGTTGGATAGCGGGTAGGTGAAAGCTTTGAAAAATTCAATTCGGATGACGAATCATGACATCAATATTTGAGAGCGATGGGCAGAGATTTGACGTAGTTGTCAACGAGGAAAAGCAGTACTCCATTTGGCCGGAACGTTGGGATGTGCCCATCGGCTGGCGAACGACCGGGGTAAGCGGGCAGAGGGCGGACTGCTTGCGCCATATCGAATCGGTCTGGATCGATCTGCGTCCGGCTTCATTGATTCGAAAGATGGATGGGCACGCCACGTTGTAGGCCGCGTCCGAAAATAAAAACTATCTTGGCTACTCGGAGTATTCAGCATGGCTACAGAATTTCTTTCGAAAGAGAGACAGCAACTGGCACGGAATCTCCTCGAAAGGCGGGGGCTCGCGGCAGGACGTTATCAGGCTATTTCGCGCCGCACCGACGACGGTCCTGCGCCTTTGTCCTTCGCGCAACTTCGGCTCTGGTATCACGAACAGCTCCATCCGGGAAGCGCGCTTTACAACACGCCGATCGCCGTTGAATTTCAAGGCAAGCTCGATACCCGGGCGTTGGAGCGCGCCATTGAACACGTCATCGAACGGCATGAGATTCTGCGCACGGTATTTCGCATGGTCGACGGCGAGCCTCGTCAAGTGGTCCAGGCACCGCGAGGTGTGCAGCTACCCATCGAGGATCTGACGTCATTCCCGGTTGAAGATCGAGAGCGGATTGCCACGATCTCGGCGGAGCGTGCGGTCAGGGAACCTATCAACCTGTCGGACGGCCCAGTCTTCCACGCGCGCCTCATCAGGCTGGACGAGCAACGATGGTGGCTGTTGGTGCTCAACCACCACATGGTGTTCGACGGCTGGTCGCGCACGGTACTGGTCAAGGAGTTGGCCGCCTGGTACGCGACCATCCTGGGTCAGGGGGCGCCGCTGCCTCCGCTATCGATCCAATATGGCGATTTCGCCAGCTGGCAGCGCTCGAAAGAAGTGGAGGCCAAGCTCGACGAACAACTGACATGGTGGAAGCGGACCCTTGAGGGCGCGCCGACCTTTCTGTCGTTGCCGACCGATCGTCCGCGTCCGCCGGTCCAAAGTTTTCGCGGCAATACCACGGTATTCACCATCGACGCGGCAACCCACGCGCAAATCGGCGCCTTTGCTCGCGAAACCGGTGTGTCGACCTTCGTGGTGCTGGCTGCCGCCCTGAAGCTGCTGCTGTACCGTCTGACCGGCCAGGCAGATCTGATCGTCAGTACGGGGATTGCGACGCGCCAGCAAAAGCAGATCGAGGATTTGATCGGATGCTTCATCAACGTGCTGTTGCTGCGCACGAATTTTTCCGATTCACCCAGCTGCGTCGATCTCGTGCGTCGGGTGAGCGACACGACGATGAATGCGTTCGCCCACCAGGACCTGCCGTTCGATCGGCTCGTCACGGCGCTCGCACCAGAACGTGATCTGAGCTACAACCCGCTGGCCCAGGTGATGATCGTCCATCACAACGAGGATAGGGACGAGGGCGAATTTCCCGGCTTGCGGATGCAACGCATCATGCCGGAGAAGTTGATCGCGCAATATGATCTGCTTCTGCACCTGCGTCCGATCGATGAAGAACTCTTTGGCATGCTTGAGTACAACGTCGATCTCTTCGACGAGCGCACCGTCCAGCGGATGTGCGAACAATATGTTCACGTATTGGGCGAAATCATCGCAAATCCGCATGTGTCGATCGAAGACGTCACCGTGTTGCCGCAGCATCAGGTTGAAGCGATTCTCGCGTTGAATGAGGCCCCGGCTCAGTTCCCGCACGATCGCTGCATTCACGGTCTCATCGAGGCGCGCGCGGGTGAGCAACCGGACGCGCCGGCGATAGAGACGGCCGGCACGGTGATCTCGTATGGAGACCTGAATCGGGACGCCAACAAGTTGGCGCGCCATATGCGCCGGCTCGGTGTGCGCAGAGGCGACGTGGTGGGTGTCAGTCTCGAACGGACTCCCGAGATGGCGATCGCTTTGCTGGCCATCGTGAAGTGCGGCGCGGCCTATGTGCCGATTGATCCGAATTACCCGCTCGAGCGGGTGCGCTATATCGTGTCCGACTCGAAAACAAGGTTGGTCGTGACGCAAAGCGGCTTCCTCGAAAAGTTGGGCGATCAGATCGATGGCGTGACGCTATTGAGCCTGGATCACGAGACGGACAGGATCGCAGACTATCCGGACGAGAATCTCGACCTCGAAGTCTCGTCCGACGATCTGCTCTATCTCATCTACACGTCTGGCTCCACCGGTGCGCCAAAGGGCGTGATGCTCGACCATCGCGGCCGGGTCAACAACTTCCACGATTTCAATACGCGCTTCCAGGTCGGCCCGGGCGATCGTGTGCTGGCCGTGTCGTCACCCAGCTTCGATATGTGTGCGTACGACGTCTTCGGTACGCTGATGGCGGGCGGAACGATCGTGATGCCTTCGGGTGGCGCGCTGCCGCAACCGGACGAGTGGGGGGCATTGATCCGCAGCCACGGCGTCACGATATGGCATTCGGCTCCCGCATTGCTTGGCGCGCTGCTGGAGCGTTTCGAGCGCGGGGCTATTGATGCCGCTCCCAGGTTGCGTCTCGCGCTCCTCGGCGGCGACTGGATTCCGCTCACCGTGCCCGATGATCTGCGCCGATATGCCGGCCCGGACGTGGTCGTGGTGAGCCTGGGGGGGCGCAACGGAAGTCTCCATGGATTCCACGATTCATGTCGTCGGTGAACGCGATCCGAACTGGAGCAGCATCCCGTATGGCGTGGCGATGGCGAATCAAACGGCCTATGTGCTCGATGACAGGATGCGTGTTGCCCCGATCGGCGTGGCTGGCGACCTGTATCTCGGCGGTGTCGGTGTCGGCTGGGGCTACTTTCATCGGGCGGAACTGAGTGCGACCCGATTCGTCCCGAACCGGTATTCGCGCGTTCCGGGTGAACGCATCTACCGCACCGGCGATATTGCGCGCTGGACCAACGCAGGCACGCTGGAACTGTTGGGCCGCGCCGACTTCCAGGTCAAGATCAACGGTGTGCGCATGGAGCTTGGCGAGATCGATGCCGCGCTCGTTGCGCTGGACGGCGTAAAGGCTTGTGTCACGTCATTGCACCGTCCGACAGATGCCCCGCCCCGGTTGGTGAGCTATATCGTGACGGAAGGCGAGGGCTTCGACTGGGAGCGCGCACGCAATGCATTGTTCGAGCGCTTGCCCTCGTACATGGTGCCTCGGCACCACGTGTTGCTCGAGCGGCTACCGTTGTCCCCCAATGGCAAGGTATTGCGCACCGCATTGCCGCCCCCGCGATCGATACGTCGGCCGAAGTCGCGCTGACCGGCCCTCGAACGGTGATGGAGCGCACGCTGCATACGCTATGGGCATCGGCCCTCGGGCACGAGGAGTTCGGCATCGATCACGACTTCTTCGACCTGGGCGGCACGTCCTTGCAAGCGGCCCTGATCGTCAACCGGCTGCCCCGCCGTCTTTCCCTGGTTGAGTTCATGCGCCATAGCACGGTGCGCACGCAGGCCGCGGTGCTGTCGAATGACGATCGTCCCGCGGAGTCGCGGATATTCCGTTTCCCGGCCAACGGCGTCTCGCGTTTGACCCTGCTATGCGTGCCGTATGCCGGTGGCAGTGCAATCGTGTTCCGGGGGCTGGCGCGCGCGTTGCCGAGCGGTGTTGCGACGGCGGTCGTGACGATGCCGCCTCCGGCAGATTGCGAGAACCCGGCCGTCACGCTGGAGGCCATTGCTGGGCAATGTCTTGATGAATTGTCCACGCAAGAGTTGAGCAACATCGCCTTGTATGGCCATTGCGCCGGCACGGCGCTCGCGGCCGAACTTGCTCGTCAGCTGGAAAGGCGTGGACACAAGGTTCGTGGTCTGTTTCTGGCCGCGGCCATGCCGCCGGGGATTCCGTCACCGTTCACCCAGCCGCGCGAAACCGAAGAAGAGATCGTTGAATTCGTCGCGGCCCTGGGCGGGACCGAGGAAAGCAGCAACGTCGACGACTGGAAAGTCATGGTGCGTGAGTTCCAGCGCGACAGCCGCCTGGTTCGCGAGCATTTCAAGCGCATCCTGGCGCAACCTCGCGAGCCTTTGGCGGCGCCTCTGACCGTCCTGATGGGCGACAACGATCCGTTGACGGAAGGGCACCAGGATCACGAGCAAGTCTGGCAAAGGGTATCGGGCCGCATCGCAATCCACACTGTCGAGGGCGGGCATTACTTCGTCAGTACGGCATCGGGACGAGTGGCGGACATTGTGGCTGGAAGCCTCGAATAAAGCCGCCGTGATCATGGGATTGAAGTGGTGAGTCGATTTGAAGGGATGGCGCCGATCGCGGGCGCCATCGTTGATCCACGGCGGGCGAGTGTTCAGGCTCGCCCTGGATCTGCCAACTGACATTCTTCTTAAGGAGGGCGCCGGCAAGCCGGCGTCAATGCTATGTCTACCAACGTTCTTGAGAGATTCTCCTCGGAAGCTCAGGCGAGTTTGTACAGAGCCGATTCGGAACTTCATGGTCTGCTGAGCGAAGAGCTTTCCCGTCAGCACAGTACCTTGGCGCTTGTGGCATCGTGCAGCATTGCCGACATCAGCGTACTGGCATGCGAAGGAGCCTTCCTGGACAACGTCACCGCGGAGGGCTATCCCGGGGCTCGCTATCATGCCGGCTGCGAAGTGATTGACAAGATCGAGCGGTTGGCCATTGAGCGCGCGCGTCAGGTATTTGGCGCGCAGTATGCGAACGTGCAGCCGCTTTCGGCGAGCATCGCCAATCAGATCGTGATTGCGTCGCTTCTTCAGCCGGGCGATACGCTCCTGGGAATGGATCTGGATGCGGGTGGCCATTTGAGCCACGGGTCGAGGGTTAACGTATCGGGCAAGCATTTCAATTCCATTCCGTACGGGGTGGGAAAGAATGGATACATCGACTACGATGCGGTGCGCGAACTGGCGCTTCAGCATCGGCCGAAACTCATCATCGCCGGTACCACCGCTTATCCCAGGACGCTCGATTTTTCGCGCTTTCGCGACATCGCCGATGAAGTCGGCGCATTCCTGCTGGCCGACATCACGCATATTGCCGGCCTGGTGGCCGCCGGCGAGCATCCGTCACCCGTGGACATCGCGCATGTGACCACGATGTGCACCCACAAGCAGCTCTACGGCCCTCGCGGCGGCCTGATCCTGTGCGGCAAGGATCACGCCGTCACGGTGAACGATTCCGGTATGACGCTGACCGAGAAACTGGATCGAGGCGTGTTCCCGCTTTATCAAGGGGCGCCCGCGGTCAACAAGATCGCAGCGAAGGCGCGCGCGCTCGGAAGGGCCGCGACACCCGAATTCCGTGATCTGGCGCACGATATTCGCGAGCTTGCGCGGGCTGCGGCCGAGACGCTGGAGTATCTGGGCGCACGCGTGATGTTCGGCGGAACCGACAACCATATTGTCATCATCGACGTTCTGACGACCTTCGGCATAACCGGTATCGTCGCTCAGCGCTCGCTGGAAGAATGCGGCATTATCGTGAATAAAAATCGGATCGTGAACGACACCAAGCCCGTGACGGTTGCCAGTGGAATCCGCATTGGCACCAATAGTGCGGCCGCGCGCCGCATGACGGCTGAAGCGATGAGCGACATCTGTCACACGATCGTGAGCGTTCTGCGGCGCGTCGACTCCAGCGGTGATCGGGAATACGTATTGAATTCGAGCGAAAGGCAGGTTGCACGCCAAGAGGTACAGAAGATCTGCGACAAGTTTCCGCTCCCGGGATACGTGCGCTGAATGTGCGATCAGTGCCGTGGCGCCCTTGATGCATAAGAGCCCGGTGCGTCACGGCACGCGTCTGATGGCAGTCCGTGTCTTTATCAAATAAATCTGGAATGGTGCAGGCCGATCCATTCCTTTCAAACACAGCGTAGGAATACGCGACGAACCATGTCCATGACAAACGCAGCCGCCGCTCCGTCCTCCCGATCGCTTGATGTGATGGTGTGGCTCGTTGCCATTGGTTTTCTCATGCAGACGCTGGACGCAACCATCGTGAACACGGCGTTGCCGGCGATGGCGAGCAGTCTCGGCGAGCTGCCGTTGAGAATGCAATCCGTCGTGATTGCCTATTCCCTGACCATGGCGGTGATCGTGCCGGGATCGGGGTGGCTTGCGGATAAGTTCGGAACACGGCAAGTGTTCTTCGCGGCGATTCTCCTGTTTACGGTGGGTTCGCTGTTATGCGCGAATGCGCATACGCTGACGGAAGTCGTGATCTGGCGCAGCTTGCAAGGCGCGGGAGGCGCGATGTTGTTGCCGGTTGGGCGGCTCGCGCTATTGCGCGCATTCACCGCGGAGCGCTTTCTTCCGGCACTGTCTCTCGTTGCCATGACGGGTTTGATCGGGCCGCTCATCGGGCCGCCGATCGGCGGCTGGCTGGTCAAGATTGCATCATGGCACTGGATTTTCCTGATCAACGTGCCGGTGGGCATACTGGGCTGCATTGCGACGCTGATATTCATGCCGGACAGCCGTAACCCGAATACCGGGCGTTTTGATGTGAAGGGCTACCTGCTATTGGCGGTGAGCATGGTGGCGGTTTCGGTGGCGCTCGATGGCCGTTCCGAGTTCGGGATCGAGCGAACGACCATGTTCGGGCTGCTATTACTGAGCCTGGCGACCTTTGTTGGCTACGGGCTGTATGCGGCACGTGCGCGGCAGCCGCTTTTTCCGCTCGATCTCTTCAAAATTCGCACCTTCAGTGTCGGGGTGCTCGGCAATTTGTTCGCCCGAATCGGCAGCGGCGCCATGCCGTATCTGATCCCGTTATTGCTGCAAGTGAGCCTGGGCTATTCGGCGCTCGAAGCCGGCGTGATGATGCTGCCGGTCGCGGCGGCAGGGATGACCGCGCGGCCGATCGTGACGCGGTTGATCAAGAAATACGGCTACCGACGCGTGCTCGTGATCAACACGTTCCTGGTCGGCGCCGTGATTGCGAGCTTCGCGCTGACGAGTGCCGATCAACCAATGTGGCTGCGGCTTGTGCAACTGGCCGTGTTCGGGACGGTAAATTCGATCCAGTTTACGGCGATGAATACGCTGACACTCAAGGATCTCGGCCCCACCGGGGCGAGTAGCGGCAATAGCCTGTTCTCGCTCGTCCAGATGCTGTCGTTGAGCCTGGGTGTAACCGTCGCCGGTGCGTTGCTAACCCTGTTTACCGGGCGCCTTGCGGATCTGGCGGCGATCGATACGCTGCCCGCCTTCCATGCAACGTTTCTCTGTGTTGGCGTCGTTACCGCCGCCACCGCGTGGATCTTCGCGCAGCTCAAGCCGGACGGCCATTCAACGAGGAGCAAGTAGACCGGCGGCCAGGAGAGACTTGAAGCGCGGCCGGATCCCGCTGACACGGACTGCATTGACGATGGCGACGGGTCATGCCGCTTGGATTTTTTTCAATAGCTTCAGCGGAGATTCAAGCAGATTCCTCCTCTGGAGGCTGATTTATCCGGTGATGATGAAAATAAAGATCAGGATATTTTAGAAAATGAAATCAGATCAAGCGCGCGAAGTGGATTTCATCGTGGTTGGGGCCGGTGCGGCCGGGAGCGTCGTCGCGGCACGCCTGACGGAAAACCGCGATATCTCGGTGCTGCTGCTCGAGGCAGGGTCTGCCGACCGGCTGGGCATTACCCGTATTCCAGCTTCGCTGTTGCATACCGTCGGGAAACCGAAGTATGACTGGTGCTATCGCTCGGAGCCGGATCCTACCCGGGACGGCTTTTCGGAGCTGTGGCCGCGTGGGCGGACGTTTGGCGGATCGACCGCGATCAACGGCATGGTGTTCATTCGCGGTACTCCCACGGACTACGACACCTGGGCTGGCCTCGGCAATGCGGGCTGGGACTGGCAGTCCGTATTGCCGTTGTTTCAACGCATGGAAACGGCGGATGAAGGTACCGGCAGGTTGCGTGGTCATCAGGGGCCGTTGCGTGTCAGTGCACTTCGGTGGCGCCATCCGCTGTCCCGGAAATTCATTGATTCGGCCGTGGCGACGGGGATCGCCTACAGCGACGATCTGAACGGCAGCGAGCACGAGGGCGTGGGCTGGAGCGATGGTTCAATCAACCGCGGCCGGCGCCATACTGCCTATGACGCTTATATCGCGCCTAATCTGGAACGACCCAATTTGACGGTGTGGGGCGAGGTGCTGGTGGAGCGCGTCGTGATCGAGAATGGGCGCGCGACGGGCGTGGTGGTTCAGCGGAGCAGGCAGAAAGACCAGCGCACGACGTTACGTGCGCGTCGTGGCGTGATTCTGTGCGCTGGCGCGATCAATTCGCCGCAGTTGCTGATGCTATCGGGGATTGGGCCGGCAGAGGAACTGGCCCGGGCCGGTGTGCGGACCCTGGTCGATAGCCCCGAAGTCGGCCGCAACCTGATGGAGCATCCGGGCCTGTATGTGCAGGCGGAAATGAATGTTCCCACCATCAACCGCTACGCGACGCGGTGGCAGATTCCGGTGCAGGTGTCGCGGTGGCTTCTGTTCAAATCAGGTCCTTTGAGCGCATCGGCCGCCCAGGTTCTGGCATTCTGCCGTTCGCATCCGGGCGTGACCGAGGCGGACCTGCAAATCTTGTTTTTTGCATATGGCAGCAAGATACAGGGCACACGCCGTGTCATCCCACGGCGCAATCTGGTCACGCTGCTCGTCAATATCAATCACCCGGCAAGCCGTGGGTATCTGTCGCTACGCAGCGCGGATCCCGCCGCGCCGCTCGCCATCCATCCGCAACTGCTGTCCGACCCCAGGGATCTTGAAGCGCTGCTGCGAGGTTTGGCCATGCTGCGCCGTATCGCTTCGACGCCTCCGTTCAGCAACGATCTGGTGTCGTTTCCCGATTTGCCGCCGGTCGATGCGGGGCGCGACGCTGAAATCGCCTATGTGCGAGGCGCCACGCGACCGTTTTATCACCCGGCCGGGACGTGCCGGATGGGGAGCGACGCCACCTCGGTCGTCACGCCCGATCTGCGCGTGCGCGGCGTCGATGGTCTTTGGGTTGCCGACGCGTCCGTTTTTCCACGCATGGTGGCGGGCAATATCAATGCAACGACGCTGATGGTTGGCGAGAAGGCATCGGATCTGATTCGGGCGTATCTGTCGACGCGCCCTGAGCCTGACGCCAGTCATGCCGCGCACCCTGGTTCCGCAGTCCCGGCGTGACCCGGGCCGAAGCTGATCGGCGTATTCGCTATTCCACACGCGGTGAAGCCGCATCGTGGAAGGTTTTTAAAACCACACTCAATGCCGGAAGCCGGCGAGAAAGGTGAGCAAAAATGATGCGCGAACTTTATTCGAATTCCTATTTATTCTCGGGGAATGCACCTTACGTCGAGGAAATGTACGAAGCTTATCTGGACGATCCAGGTTCCGTGTCGGAACACTGGCGCGACTACTTCGATGCGCTTCAGCACTTGCCGGCGATCGATGGCTCAAGTGCCCAGGACGTCGCGCATGCGCCTGTCATCGAATCGTTCGCGCGGCGTGCCAGGCATGGCAGTTTTTCCACCAAGGCATCGGACACCGCGCTTATCACCGCGCGCAAGCAGGTGCATGTTCAGTCACTGATCAGTGCATATCGCACTCTCGGCGCCCGGTGGGCGAATCTCGATCCGCTCAAGCGCCAGGGCCGTCCGCATATACCCGAGCTGGATCCGATGTTTTACGATCTGAGCGAAGCCGATATGGATACAGTGTTCAGCGCCGAGGACACTTTTTTCTCCGAGGCTGATCACATGACCTTGCGGGAAATCGTACAGGCGTTGCGGCAAACCTACTGTGGTTCGATCGGCGCGGAGTACATGCATATTAGCGAACCCGTCGAAAAACGCTGGTGGAAAAACCAGCTTGAAGGAATCCGTTCAACACCCGAGGTTGATGCGGACGGGAAGAAGCGGATTCTCGAGCGGCTGACGGCGGCCGAAGGCCTGGAACGCTACCTTCACGTCAAGTACGTCGGTCAGAAGCGCTACTCGCTGGAAGGCAGTGAGAGCTTTGTCGTTGCGATGGACGAGCTGGTGCAACGCGCGGGTGTGACGGGTGTCCGGGAAATCGTGATCGCGATGGCTCACCGCGGGCGCCTGAACGTGCTGGTGAACATACTCGGCAAGGCAACCAAGGACCTGTTCGCCGAGTTCGATCACACGGCACCTGAGGATTTGCCGTCGGGTGATGTGAAGTATCACATGGGTTTTTCGTCCGACATCTCGACAGCGGGCGGCCCTGTTCACCTCAGTCTTGCATTTAATCCTTCGCATCTCGAGATCGTTGGCCCGGTCGCCGAGGGCAGCGCGAAGGCTCGCCTGGACCGGAGGGGCGACAAGGAAGGACGGTCGGTCCTGCCGGTGCTCGTTCATGGCGATGCAGCCTTTGCCGGGCAGGGGGTCGTGATGGAGACGATGGCGCTGGCGCAGACACGCGGCTACTACACCGGCGGCACGGTTCACGTGGTCATCAATAACCAGATCGGTTTCACCACCAGCGACCCGCGTGATTCCCGCTCGACGCTGTATTGCACCGACGTGGCCAAAATGATAGAGGCGCCGGTGCTGCACGTGAATGGCGATGATCCAGAGGCGGTAGTCCTGTGCACGCAGTTGGCACTCGACTATCGGCAGGCCTTCAACAAGGATGTGGTGGTGGACATCGTGTGCTACCGCATGCGCGGGCACAATGAACAAGATACGCCGGAGCTGACCCAGCCGCTGATGTACCGCAAGGTTGCGACGCATCCCGGCACGCGGAAGCTTTACGGTGAAAAGCTGATTGCGCAGCACCTCCTGGAAGCAGGCGCCCCCGATGAGCTGGTGCGACTGACACGCGCTGCGCTGGATTCGGGAAGCAATACTTCCGACCCGGTCCTGACGGATTACAAGCGCCAGTTCGCAGTCAACTGGGCGCCATTCCTGCAAAAGAAATGGACCGATGCCGCGGACACGGCGCTGCCGCTGGCGGAGATAAAGCGTTTGGCCGAGCGTATTACAACGCTGCCCGTTGATTTTCAACCGCATGCGCTGGTCAGGAAAGTCATTGCGGATCGCGCGGCGATGGGGCGCGGCGAGATTCCTGTTGACTGGGGAATGGGCGAGCATCTGGCATTCGCGTCGCTCGTCGCCAGCGGGTTCGCGGTGCGTCTGTCCGGTGAGGATTGCGGCCGTGGCACGTTCTCACACCGTCATGCCGTACTGCATGACCAGAACCGCGAGAAGTGGGATGCCGGCACGTACACGCCGCTTGGGCACGTGGCCAAAGGCCAGGCGTCATTCGTGGCGATTGATTCGATCCTTTCGGAAGAAGCGGTGCTCGGCTTCGAATATGGTTACGCCAGTGCCGAACCGAACACGCTGGTGGTGTGGGAATCTCAATTCGGCGATTTCGCCAACGGTGCGCAAGTCGTGATCGATCAGTTCATCGCATCGGGCGAGGTCAAGTGGGGTCGTGCGAATGGCTTGACGCTGATGTTGCCGCATGGCTATGAAGGGCAGGGGCCGGAGCACTCGTCAGCCCGCATCGAGCGGTTCATGCAACTGGCCGCGGACAATAACATTCAGGTCGTGCAGCCCAGCTCGGCCAGCCAGATTTTCCATGTGCTGCGGCGTCAGATGGTGCGCATGTTCCGCAAACCCTTGATCATCATGACCCCCAAGTCGCTGCTGCGCGCAAAGGACGCCAGTTCGCCGCTTGCCGAATTTACCGACGGGGAATTCAAAACCGTGATCGGGGAGCAGTCCGCCGATGGACGTGTCGAGAAGATCAAACGCGTCATCGTTTGCTCCGGCAAGGTGTTTTACGATTTGTCGAAGGCACGTGCCGAAAGAAAGAGTGACGATGTCGCGATTGTGCGTGTTGAGCAGCTCTATCCATTTCCCCACAAGGCATTCGCGGCAGAGGTCAGGAAGTATCCCAATCTCGCTGAAGTGGTGTGGTGTCAGGATGAGCCGCAGAATCAAGGGGGATGGTTGTTCATGCAACGTTACCTGTACGAGAACATGAGCGAAGGACAGCGTCTCGGTTATGCGGGACGCCCGGCCTCGGCTTCGCCGGCGGTCGGTTATATCCGTTTGCATCAAGAGCAGCAAAGGACGTTGATCGACCACGCGTTCGGCAAGCTCAAGGGCCTCGTCCTGACCAAGTAGGCCGCATCGATGTTTGATCGGGGGTGCCGAGTGTGCTTGGCACCCCCGATCTTGTTTGGCACGTCGGCTTATCGCTCAGTATTACCCTTGCACGCCAATACCGGGTCCGAGAGACAGCACCGTTGCCCGCTCCGCCCTGAATGCCGGGCTGTTTGCGATCGCGGCAAGGATGTGAGGGGTTTTGTTGTGGGCGGCAAACGCTTCTTTCGAGGCCCACCGTTCAATGAAGACAAACCGGTCTTCGTCTCCGTCGACTGGATGAAGATCGTATTCGATGCAGCCCTCTTCCGCGCGCACGAGCGGAGCCAGTTCCTCGAACGCGGAAATCTGGTCCGATGCCCGGCCAGGCTGGGTCTTGACGAGAATCAGGATTTTTACCTCTTGAGTCATGAGTTTCTCCAGTTGGATTTCGTTGTATCAAGCGCGCGGATCCGCTGAAACCTGTCGCACGAAGATGATCCGAGCCATGATTGCGGGATGGCGGGTTTGGCATGTGGGACGTTCATCCCGGTTCCTGCAAAACACGCCTGTTAGCGGTATGCGACTGAATCATCGGGTGGATCCGTCACGATTGATTTCAATGCAGCGTGGCTTGCCATCAGCCTGGCGATATCCGGGGCGGGGCGCTTCAACGATTCGTCACGGGCGAACACCTCTTCAAGGGCTTGAGCGATATCCAGCACGCGGCGGTCCGAGCGTTGCGGTCCAATGAACTGCAGCCCGAACGGCATATCGGCGTGATCGGTGCCAGCCGGTAGCGACAGCGAAGGATTCGTCACCAGACTGACTACGTAGGTCACGCCGAGCCATCGATAGTAATTCTCGAGCGGGCGCCCATCTATTTCAGTGAGAGAGGCTTGTTGCCAGGGGAACGGCGAAACCGAGCAGGTCGGTGAGACGATGACGTCATAGTCATCGAAGATCGGCTGGAAGCGTCGGAATATCCGCGTCTGCTCAGCGTGGGCCCATACGACATCGCTGATCGACATTGCCAGGCCCATCTCGTAGTTGGCGCGCGTATTCTGTCCCAACAGATCGGGATCGCGCTCGTAGATGTCTTTGAGGCCTGCAATGAAGTTCTGGGCGCGGATCACGTCAAAACAGCGATCGACTTCACCCAGTTCGAAATTGACCGGCTCGCAGACGCCGACATGATGCGACAGCGCCGCTATTTTGGCGCGAAAGGTTTGCCGGGTGTCGTTCGACACGTCACACGCGCCGAAGTCTTCCGTATAGCCGACACGTAACGTGCTCGGGTCAATGCCTTGCGCATCGAGTATGGATCGGGAGTCGCACTCGATGCCGAGTGGTTCGCCGCGATGCAGCCCAACCATTGCGGCCAGTTGCAGACGGGTATCAGCCACGGTGCGTCCCATCGGTCCTGCAACGGTCAACGGTGACCAGCCGAGTAAGCGGGTATCGCTGGGTACAAGGCCTGGGGAAGGGCGAAATCCCACCACACCGCAAAGCGCAGCGGGAATGCGCAGGGATCCCCCCGTATCGGACCCGGTGCACACGGGGAGCATATCCGTTGCCAGAGCGACCGCGGACCCACCCGACGAACCGCCAGCGTTCAATTCGGCGGCAAAAGGATTTCCGGTGGCCCCCCACACTGCGTTGCGCGTATTGGCACCGGCGCCCATTTCCGGCGTATTGGTTTTCGCAGTCAGAATGGCACCGGCCGCCCGGAGGCGCGCAACCAGCGCATTGTCATGCGAGGGCACGTTGTTACGGAAATGCGGTGAGCCGTAGGTGGTCAACATGCCAGCCGTTTCTTCGAGGTCCTTTACTCCGAGTGGCAGTCCGTGCAGCAAACCCAATGTCTCTCCGCGCATGACAGCCTGCTCCGCCGCCCGCGCTTCACTTCGCGCCAGATCGAAACGCGTTGCAGCGAGCGCGTTGACATGTGGATTGACGCGTTCCATTTGCGCGATGCATGCATCAAGTAATTCGACGGGAGATATTTGACGACCAGCAATCAGGCGACGTGCGTCCACGGCTGAAAGACTGTTCAGTGAGTGTAAGTTCATAACCGCCTTGCTCCTCGGCACTTATCGCGAATCATGGCCGGTGATTTCGTCCGCGATGATGGATAAAATGTTGCAATGACGTCAAATGGAAGGCATTCAATCTACTACGCCGAGTTGCCTCGCGCAAACAATGGCCTGGATTTTAGTTGCTACTCCCAGTTTCTTTTTTGCATTCTGCAAATGGAATTGAACTGTTGCATACGTGATGCCGAGGTGGAGCGAAAGATCGGAGGCGGTCTTTCCTGCCGCGCTCAATTTCAAAACCTCGATTTCACGAGGGGAAAGATGTTTGAGATCATTTCTTGTCTGTCGTTTGTCGATCAGATCCTGTAGTCTGGAAGTTGCGAATTGAGAAAGAATCGTTAAATAGGGCTGAAGCAGATCCGCTTCGTGTTGTGAAATCGGCGGTGTGCTTCGGGCCAATGAAAGCAGCGTTGCCAGCCCACCTCTGGACCAGCCGGATTGAGCAATCCCCGTTTGCAAACCGAAATCCGTCATGCCGGGGCAGAGGCTTTGCGCCTCCGGGGTGAGCGAATCTCCCCATACGAGTGCGCGGCATGCTCGGGCGCTCGCTCGCGTCTTCGAGTCGATCGATAAATACCGAGCTGCCATATATCGTTCAAGAGACGCCTTGGGATCATCAAAAAGAATATCCGCCATGTCGTCTTGAGAAAAATCCCTGGCCCGATTCGCGCAAAACGACGTATGGCTAAATCCCAGTTTCATGCCGAATCTCGAGATCTGGGATAGAAGTGAATTTTCATCTGTAATATGAGCGAGGTCCCGCGAAAGATCATACCACCACGACATTAGGTCGAGTATCATTTTAATCTCGGTGACTTTTCTGTGACATGCGAATTTTGATGTAATTCGATCGGGAAGGGACGTGAATGATTTTTCCGGGCTGCCGCGCTCATTGTCGGTTATGGGGCTGTTTTATAGATTCCGTCACATGGATGACATGCGTGGAAGCGGTATCGGGTCGATTTTCGTGATGCGAAATTGCGATGGCGCGTAACGGCATGGGGTATTTGAATTGTGCGGTCTGGCTCGGCGTGACTCATCTGATGGCTTGACCGATTCAACTGCTCTAAAATGCGTTGATGGCACCGACGACTGCGCAGGCCGATGTTGATGCGCGAGTCAGGTTTCGCCATCGAGGTCTACGCACCGTATTCGCCTTTCCAGATCTGCATGATCGACCGATGCGGCGAGATAAGCGTCACGGCGGGCATGCGCGGCAGCTTCCAGTAGGTGCGCGATCTTCCTGATGAGATATCGAAGCATGACTTTTCCCCCGTAGTTGCAGGGATGGCCCGGCTGAAATTCCTTCCGAGCCGACATATCCCTTCGAAGTAGCGGAGTGCGATTTCGATGTCCCGAGCACACCTGCCGATTGAGTGTCTATGCTGGCATCTCGCTCTTCCGCGATCCATACACAGCAGGGGTGAATCTTTCACATAGCAGATGAGCTCCCCAGGAGTAAGCGCATGGACATGTCTCCCCTTTATCAGCGGCTGGCGGGTCGATTGCTGGAAGGCATTCAGCAGGCCAGGCTGGCCGACGGAACTCGTTTGCCATCTATCCGAACACTCGCAGCACAGCACGGTGTCAGCATGACGACAGCCATGCAGGCGCTTCGTTGGTTGGAGACGCAGGGCAGCATTCGTGCACGCCCGCGCTCCGGATACTTCGTGGCCAAGCCATCGGAACGGGGCAGCACACTGGATGCCGGCCGTTGGCTCGACCCGCTGCCGGAGCTTGATCCTCAGGCGCGTGCTCACCTGGCTATCGTGGGCGACCCCTGTGAGGTGCGTCTTGATCTCGCGGCCGGCGAGCCGGCTCTATATCCGATCGATCGATTCAGCGCGGTGTTTCGCCGTCTTGCCTACCGGCACCCGAACCTGATTGGAACCCACGTTCGCGGCACGGGCCATGAGGATTTGCGGCGGGAGATCGTGCGGCAGGCGATGCAATACGCATGCGAGCTGGATCCCGAAGAAGTGGTTGTGACGAACGGCTGCTGTGAGGCGCTGAATCTTGCTCTCAGGGCCGTGACTCGACCCGGCGACGTGATCGCCGTCGAGTCTCCGACGTACTTCGCGTTGATGCGAATGTTGCGCACCCTCGAGCTGACGCCGTTGCCCATTCCATGCCTGCCGGACGCCGGCATGGATCTGTCCGTCTTGAAGAGCATGCTGGAGCGGACGCCGATCAAGTGTGTCGTCACGATCGCCAACGGCAACAATCCCATGGGCAGCGTGGCATCGGACGCGTCTAAAGCCGAACTCGTGGCGCTTCTGCGGGAGCGGGACATTCCGCTGATCGAGGATGACATCTATGGGGATGTCTGTTTTGCCGACGTACGGCCCCGTCCGGTGCGAGCATTCGATACCAACGGAAATGTGCTTTTGTGCAGTGCGTTTTCAAAAAGTCTGTGTCCTGGCCTGCGTCTTGGCTGGATCGCGGCAGGGCGCTTCACGGAGCGCGTCAAGGCATTGAAGTACACGACCAGCATGGGAACGGCTGAGCTGCAGCAGGTCGCGGTTGCGGAGATGCTATCCAGTGGCGGCCATGCGTTGCACTTGAGACGCTTGAGAAAGGAGGTTCAGGGGCAACAGCTTTTGCTGCGTGACGCCGTACTGCGTTACTTTCCGGAAGGAACTGAACTCAGCGACCCGGCAGGAGGATTTGTACTCTGGGTGAAGCTGCCTTCATCCGACGGTGTTTCCGCCAGTACGCGTGCGATGTTTGAGCATGCGCGCAGTGAAGGCATCGGGTTCACGCCCGGTCATCTGTTCGGCCGAGGGGACGTGTATGACGACTGCCTGCGCTTGAACGCGGGCTACCGCTGGACGCCGAAGATAGAGTCGGCGCTCAAGCGTCTCGGTGAGCTGGCCCACATGTCACTGGCCGAGCGCGAGGGGCGGTAGTTGGCGGGAGCCCGGGCTTGCTCGTTATCGGGCGTCCGCGGCAAATTCACGTGCGATTTCGATCAACACGTCTGCCGCGGCAATCACGTCGTTGTGTGTCACGCCGAGGTGGGTCGTGGCACGTACGCGTCCGTCGGGCAGTGCGCGCACTCGCACCCCGCGCTTCAAGGCCTCTCCGACAAAGGTTGCGGTATTCACGCGCAAGCCCTGCAGGTTGAACAGGAGAATATTGGTGATGAGATCGGGGGGCGTGAATGTGAAGTAGGGTTCGCTCGTGAGCAGGCGGATGAGGAGCGTTGCGTTGTCGTGATCGTCCGCAAGGCGTGTAACGTGATGATCAAGCGCATACAGGGCCGCCGCGGCCATGATGCCGGACTGTCGCATCGCGCCCCCTAGCCGGTATTTCCATGTCCATGCATCGCGCACGAACTCCCTGTTTCCACTGAGTGCCGAACCGAAGGGGCATCCGAGCCCTTTGCTGAAGTCGATCCATGCACTGTCCCAGCCGCTGGTAAAGACCTTGGCCGGTACCCCAGCGGCCACGCTGGCGTTGAAGATCCGGGCGCCATCGATATGCGTGCGCAAGCCGGCATCATGGGCCGCATCGCGAACGGCATGGAGCGCTTCGACGGGCCATACTGCACCACCGCTGATGTTGGTGGTCTGCTCGATGCTCACCATTGCCGAGCGAGGCGCCGAGCGGGCGGGAGTCCGGATTGCATTCCGGCATTGTTCCGCCGTGAAGATCCCGGTACGGGTCTGAATGGGATTGACCGATACCCCGGCTATCACGGCGACGCCAGCGCTTTCCGTGGCAAAGATATGTGACTGGGCATCGGCAATCAGCTCGTCGCCCGGGCGTGTATGAACGAGTGTCGCGACCAGGTTACACATGGTTCCAGAAGGCATGAAAATCGCTGCCTCGAAACCCAGTTCCTCCGCAACGCGAGCACATAGCTCGCGCGTGGTCGGATCCTCGTCCATTTGCTCGTCTCCCACCTTTGCTGTGGCCATCGCCGCTCGCATAGCTTCGGTGGGCTCGCTCTTCGTGTCGCTGAAAAGGTCAATCAATTTCATGTTTTGTGCGGAAAGGAATTGAAACCGCCTGACGAAGCGTGGTCATCACCCGCCGAAAGCGGGAAACAGTCACGTGACTAATGTCAATGGGACGACGGGCACATCATGTGGGAAGGTCTGGGCACCGTCGATATACAGTACTCAGGGAAAGCAATAGAACAGATGACTGATCGTCAAGGTGTCACTTGTCGCCGTATCCCCACGCCGGGGTGAGAACACAAGAGGGTTGGCCGGGATTCGTGAAAAATCCGCCACATCTCAGGGTAACATATTGATTTTACGAAAGAATTCAGAATATCATTGCATCCCAATCCGCTCTGGATTCCACATCCCTGGCTTTCCCAGTTTCGATGCGAGCTGCAACCGCGCCGAGCGCCAGTCGGTCAGCGCTTGAATACGCTGCTTCTTTGCGTTGGCGAGCGCTGATTGCGCGTTGAGCAGTTCGAGGATGCTGCCCACGCCGATCTGATAGCGACGTTGCGCCGCGATGTAAGCCTGCTGCGCCAGCGTCAGCAGGTTCGCGCTGTTATCAAGATTCTTCGTGGTGCCCTGAAGCAACTGGTATGCGTTCCACACATCGAGCCCGACCTGTTGCCGTGCTTCGGCCAGCAAGTCGATTTGCAGTTCGGTCTGCGCATCGGCCTGCCGCACCTGATACGTCCGTGCGAAGCCTTCGAAGATCGGAATCGTCACCTGAAATCCGAGATACCACTCCCGGTGCGTCGCCGGAAATACCGGGAAGCCGAGCTGCAAACTCGTCGGCTGGTTGTTGAAGTTGTACTGTGCCACCAGATTCAGGCGCGGCAGCCCTTCGGCACGCGTCTGCGCGGCCTTGGCCCGCGCGGCTTCCACTTGCGCGACGGCCGCCGCAACGCCCGGATAGTGTTGCTGGGCATCCTCTATCAGCGCCGCGACCGAATCGCCGAACTCGTGGTCGGGTTTCACGCCGTCACCCACATCCGGCAACACGATCGGCGTACCCGGGGCGAGATTCATGTCGGACGCCAGCGTGCCCACGGCGCTTGCCCATTCGCTCTCGGCCTTCGTGCGGCTCACGATGGCCTCCGCATACGCCGTTTGTGTAGTGGTCAACCCATCCCGGACACTGCGTTGAGTTTTTCTTCTGCTACAGCAGGAGCTAGCCCGTCATTGAACTGATGCGGACGTATCCAGTTGTACCGCTGCATCAGGTAATGACTGATGTCCCGGTGAGCTTGCGGTGCAGTCATATATCCCGTGTTCGGTACCCATTCCGTTTTCAAGCTCCGGAACAAGCGTTCCATTGGCGAGTTGTCCCAGCAATTGCCGCGCCGACTCATGCTCTGCTCGATCCGGTACCGCCATAGTCGCTGGCGGAACTTGCGACTACCGTACTGACCACCCTGATCCGAGTGAAATTGCAGCCCTTGTGGACGACCGCGCTGCTCATAGGCCATATCGAGTGCCTGCACCACCAGGTCGGCGTCAGGACGCGTCGAGAACGCCCAACCGACGACACGGCGCGTGAACAGGTCCAGGACTGCGGCCAAGTAATGCCAACGGCCTTGCGCCCAAACGTACGTGATCTCAAGCTCCTGGATACGCTGCTGCTCTGGCGTGAGGGCCTTGCTCTGAGGGGTAACACCCCGGCGCTCAAGCTGGAGCTGATCAACCCATCGGCGCAAAACGGACTCGACAGCGCCGACAGACCGGCATGCATCCACGTGGCTGTAGTTCTGATCAAGAACCAGTGCCGCAGCGTTGCGTTTGAACTCAGGGGAAAACGATCGACGTTGTTTGGTCATCAGACACCTCTTTATGGCGAGCATTCTCGCCTAAATGAGTGTCCGGGGGGATTAGACCACTACAGTTTGCGCTGCGTTACCCGGAGCGATTCAACATCGGAATCTGAATCCTAACCCGCCTCTCACACGGAATTCCGGATACCTCCTCGGCTATGGGCTCGGCTGCCCCGAAGCGTGGCTTGCTTTTGGTATCAAAACGAAGTTCATCACGGCGGTGGATCGGTGTTCACTTGCCCGTCACGACGTCGAACGCGACACCATGTGATACTGGGCACGCACGTCGTACTGACCGCTGTTCCCGTCATCGGCACCTGTAACCTGTCGATGGAATCCAACGCAGTTTGCATATAGAAAGACGTCCCTCCATGACCGACTCGACCCACCATTATTACGAACCGTCGCAAGGCCACGGCCTTGCGCATGATCCCTTGAACGCGATCGTGGGCCCGCGCCCGATCGGCTGGATTTCATCGCGCGGCAACGACGGTACGGTCAACCTCGCGCCATACAGCTTCTTCAACGCATTCAACTACCGTCCGCCGATCATCGGTTTTTCGAGCGTTGCCGCCAAGGACAGCCTGCGCAACGTGCAGGAGACCGGCGAGTTCGTGTGGAATCTCGCGACGCGCGAGCTCGCCGAGCGGATGAACCAGACGTGTGCCGCGGTGCCGTACGACGTCGACGAGTTTGAGCTCGGCGGCCTGACCGCCGTGCCGTCGCGGCTGGTCGACGTACCGCGCGTCGCGGAAAGCGGCGTCAACTTCGAATGTAAGGTGACCGACGTGATTCGCCTGCGCGATCACCAGGGCGTGGAAACGCCGGCGTCGCTGGTGCTCGGCGAAGTCGTCGCCGTTCATATCCGGCAGGATCTGCTGAAGGACGGCATCTTCGACACGTTCGGCGCCGGCATCATTCTGCGCGCGGGCGGCCCGTCCGCCTACGTGCACGTGAAGCCCGACAGCAGGTTCGACCTCTTGCGCCCTGACGCATGATCCGTTGAACACTTGCTCGACAAACACGTTGTCGCACCAGCTTCCCTTGCCGTCCATCGACATCCGCACGCCCCGGCTCAGCACCGCCTCGGTGAACGCGCCCGCCGTGAACTGGCTACCCTGATTGATGTTGTCGCGGGGCGGCGTAAAGGAGCCGGGGATGGGCGGCGTAATGGCGCCAGCAGAACCGGGGGTAAAACGCGGATTCGAACGGTTTCAAGGTTGCGGTTTTTTGCCGTTTTTGGCAACTGCATTTTGAGGGGGATCTGGCATCGGTTTCGGGGTGCGGTAACTGTCGCCCTCGAGGACGAGCCGGTAGGCGCCGTGGCGTAGTCGGTCGAGTGTGGCGGTGCCGAGGATGCGGTTGTCGGGGAACGCGGCGCCCCATTCACCGAAGTCGAGATTCGACGTCAGGATGGTCGCCGCGTGCTCGTAGCGGGCCGCGACGAGATCGTGGAAGTCCTCGTCCTGCGGGGTACGTAGCGGTTTGAGCGCGAAGTCATCGACGATCAGCAGCGGCACCCGGGCGTACTGCTGGAACTTGCGGTCATAGGCGCCGGTGGCGCGCGCGGCGTTCAATCGCTTGAGCAGCTCGGTCTGCGAGATGAACAGCACATCGCGGCCTTGGCGGGCGGCGCAGTGGCCCAGCGCCTGGGCCAAGTGGCTTTTGCCGGTGCCGGTTGGACCGGCGATCAGGATCGCGACCTTCTCGTCGAGATACCGGCCTGTCGCGAGATCATGAACGTGTGAGCGGTTCAACGTAGGCAGCCGGTCGAAGTCGAACGTCTCGAGCGTCTTGCCCATCGCGAAGCCGGCGCGCAGCAGACGGGTGCCGAGCTTCTTGTGTTCGCGACGGGCAACCTCGTCGTGCAGCAGCATGGCAAGGAACTCGGTATAGGCGAGCTGCCCGTCGATCGCCTGACGGTTGCGCTGCTCAAGCGAGTCGAGGATGCCGGACAGGCGCAGCTGTTTGAGGATGGAATTCAATTCGGGACTCGGGTTCATGGTGTCAGTGGATCAGCAGGGATTGGAGATCACGGCCGAAGCGGCCGCCGTTCTGGTAAGCGCCAGTCGGGGCCGACGCGGGACGCGGCACCGGTTCGCTGTCCAGGCCTTTGTCGAGGATGCCCTTGATGGTGCTGTACTTCGCGCTGCTGAACGCGAGCGCACGCTCGCAGGCTGCTTCCAGCCTCTGATCGCCGACTTTCTGTCGCAGCCGGATGATCCCCTGCGCGCCGCGCAGGTTGACGAGCACCTTGTCGTTGAACAGCGCGAGGATCACGCCGTGGCACGACGGCCCGATCTCCTTCGCGCGCGCCAGACACCACTGCGGATCGTGCTCGAGCCAGGCCTGCGCTTCGGGCGGCTGGTGATCTCGCACCGTGTGGCGACCGCCGGCCCGCTGCCGCGGATGGGTTGCGACGAGTTCATGCCGATGGAACAGCTGGATGACCGTATCGGTCGCCTTCAGCCAGAGCGACTTGCCGACGAGCGTGAACGGTGCAGAGTACAGCGCGTGCTTGTAGACGACGTGGCCGTCGCGATGGACCGCCACCTCCTTCCAGACCGACAGTACCGGCGGCACGTCCGGCAATGCAGCGAGCAACGGGCGCTCGACGCCGAAGCGCGTCAGCGGCCGTTCGTGGACGGTGCCGTGGATACGAGTGCCGGCCTGCTGCATCACCCATTCGCGCAGTTGCCGGTTGGCGTCGGCCAGATCCCGGAACTCGCGCAGCGGCACGAAGGACTTCTTGACGTATTTGACGCCCGATTCGACGACGCCCTTCTTCTGGGGATCGTGCGGCGGACAGGCGTCGATCCGGAATCCATATCCCTCGGCAAGCGCGGCGTACGAGCGTTGCACCGCCGGCTCGTATCGACACGCCCGGATGATCGCGCACTTCGCGTTATCGATGATGACCCGGTCGGGACAGCCGCCGAACCATTCGAAGGCGCGCCGGTGGCTGGCGAGCCACGTCTCGACGGTCTGGTCCAGCACGATCTCGGCATACTGGTGGCGCGACCAGCACAACGTCATCACGAAGATCCACGTCCGGACCGCAATGCCCTCGACCGTCAGCACGGGTCCCGCGCCGAAGTCGACCTGCGCGGCGTCGGCCGGTGCGAAGTCGAGGATCGTTGTGGTGGCCACGCTGCGCTCGGCAGCCAGATGGCGCAGCATGCGCTTCACGGCACAATAGCTGCCGGCGTAGCCATGATTGCGTTGAAGGGCGGCATGGATCGTGGTGCCCTGAACGCCGGCGGCAAGCCATTCGCGGACCTGTTCGCGATATGGCTCAACCGTCGACACACAGGTGTGCGGCAGGTGCGGCGTGCGCCCGAAGACACCCGCGATCGTAGCGTCGTCCGGCAGCGGCTGCACCGGATCCAGCCAACTACGCGCTTCAGCCTCGCGGCGCACGGTCGTCAGCTTCTTGCGCCCCATCAAACCGCCGCGCGCGATGTCGCGGTCAGAATCGCCTTGCCGCATGCGGACAAGGACTTGGCGGTATTCAAACAATTCGAACCTCCTGTTGGCCATGGACGCTCCGTTCAAAAAGAACGGAGCGTACCGACTCGGAAAGTTCGAACCGCGTTCTCGCCCTGATGCTGCTGGCGCCTATGCGCCGCCCCTAACGTGGCGCCATTACGCCGCCCTTGGACTGGCGCCTATGTGCCGCCCCTCAAGTGGCGCCCTTATGCCGACCCCGCATTGGCTCCATAGCGCCGCCCCGTGACAGATGTTCAGTAAGTGAGGCTCCTGCGCCGTCTCGACGGTGTGAAAGGAAGTTGCCAAAGTAGTGGGGATCAAAGTGACAACAGTCGCACCGAAGTGAACAACACGCAAAGGCATCCCGAATCACCCGATCGAATTTCGACGGCATCTGGCCTGCGAGCCGGACGTACCGGTGGCGCGCTTGGTTATGGAGGATGGGGTGAATTCGAACCTGGTATTCAAATGGCCTCGAGCGCTGCATGCCGGCGAATACGACCTGGTGGAGTTGGTACCGGTGACCATGGAAGCACCGGCGCGAGAGATCGAGCAGCTGCTCCCAGAGCCGGTAGCCAGTGCCGCTTCGGCAAGTTGCCATCGAGATCTTCGTAGGCAACCCCGTGTGCGCATCGAAGGCTCGTCCCATGAAGCCGCGCTGTTGTTGGGGCACCGCATGTTGCTCGGCCCATCGGGACCGACAGCATGATCGGACTGCCCAGTCGCACGAAGGGGTTCCGGCGTAGAACCCACGAAGATCTGGTTGGCCACCGGCATGACCGACATGCATTCCGGCTTCAACAGCTTGGCCGCGAAAGTCCAGACCGTGCTGGAGCGAGACCCCTGACGCGCAACAGCGTAGACTCAATCCTGCAAAAAACCGTATCGCGCGCGTCCGGCACTTGTCCTGCCTTGAGTGAGAAACACGTCTCGCCCCATGTCGCCCGGCACACGACGGCCATGAATCTAGTGCAGTTGGGTGTCGACATGAGCGTGATCGCGCTTTGGCTCGGACATGAGCATCTCGACACGAGGAACATCTACATGGCAGCCGATCTCGCCCTGAAGGAGATGGTGCTGAATTGGCTTCAGTCGGCGGGGCAAACCGCTCTGCGGTTTCGAGCGACCGACAAGGTGATGGCGTTCCTCGAGAGCCTGTAATTATGTTCACCGCAGCGGCCCAAGATGTCCGTCACTTAATGCGTTCTGGTCGCCGCCGCGCATAATCCGACGCTGAGAATAATCGTGAATATGCGAAGCTTCGCATTATGACCGGTTGCGGGATTGGACGGCCATTCGCGCGGCACGTCGCGGAGGGCATCGGTCAGCCGCTCACCGCCCCGTCCGGGCGCGCTGACCGACTCGGGCATTGCTGCCGCCTGAAAGCAGATGTTCAAACGACGTCGAAGATACTCCACCAAAGTTTCATCGCTAGATCTGAAATCGGGTTGCGGCGGCTGACAGGTTGCATCGGATACCGACTGCCACTCCGCGTATCGAGTCGCGATTGCAGTCTGCAACGCAGTGTCCGATAATTTGCCATCATTTCGAGTCCCGCCACGAGGCCGTGTCAGAAGCTTCAAACGAACAGGAACAAGGGCATATGCTTGGTGGTAAGACAGGGGCAGCGTCGGCGTTCTGGTTCGTCGGCGCGAGTTTCGGCGCGTCAAAGGATCAGACGGCTCGCTTCCTCGAAGAGGGCATATGGGAAGTCCATACGCCAACTAGCCGGGAATCTGCCGATGTCAACGCCATGCGTGTCGGGGACCGCATCGCCATCAAGGCAGCCTATGTCCGCAAGCGCAACCTGCCGTTCGACATCCGCGACCAGTCTGTTTCTGTCATGGGCATCAAGGCCATCGGGACCGTGATCAGCAATGAAGGAAACGGCTATCAGGTCGGTGTGCAATGGACCGCCGTTGAGCCGGTGCGAGAGTGGTTCTTCTACACTTACCGCCCGACGATTTGGCGCGTGCTCCCTGACACTTGGAAAGCTGAAGCGCTGATCCGCTTCACCTTCGACAACGAACCGCAGGACTTTGAGCGCTTCTTGCAGTCGCCATACTGGCGCGACCGCTATGGTGTTGGTGACGAGGCGCATCAACCCTTCCGCTGGACAGGCTTCTTCCAAGCCATCGCCGACGCTCTGCGCGCCTATCGGTCGAATCGCAGCGTGCTGGTAGCCGGCCTGCAAGACATCGCGAGCCGCGTTGATGTGTTGGACTATTTGAACAAGGATCGGCTCCCGGACAGCCAGAGAGGTTTCGTGCGCGATATCTGTCCGTTCACAGTAATGGGCAGCTTCAACCGGGGCATCACGGACATCAACCGCAAGCAACTGGCCGACGAGCTGGCCCGGTTCCTTGGCGTATCCGAGCCGGTGCCTGCGTCGTTCGAAGGGGTACCGCTACTGAACAACCTCAAGTCCTGGTATTTTCCTTTCGAAGACGAGCGCCCAGTCGAGCAGATCGATCAGCTTTGGGACGTGTTCGCTGCGGCCATCGACTATGCGGAGTCTGACGACGACACTGGGCGCGAGCGTTTCGCCAAAGCGTTCGACCAAGTCAACGGCAAACCAGGCGTTGGCTGGAACCTCACGATGGGCCTTTTCTGGATTCGTCCATGGTCGTTTCCTACACTGGACGGCAATTCGCGTCGCCTGATCCGGGAAAAGCTGCTCGCCGAGATCAGCACCAGTGGGCCAAATCACCGCTGCAGCGCCACCGACTATCTCGCGCTGATCGATACTCTGGAACGGCGCTTCCAGGAACCGGACTACGCCGTACATTCGTTCCCCGATCTATCTCAACAGGCTTGGGTCTATCAACCGGCCGGTGGAGGGCCGCGAGGCATCAGAGAGGACGCTGATGGCGAGGGTAACGAAGGAGCCGACGTGATCTCAGAATCCCTCGTTCCGGACCGGCCGATTGTGCCGTATGCCGTCGACGACATTTTCAGGGAAGGCTGCTTCGTCGAACGGGCGACGGTAGAGCGCCTGCTCCAGAGGCTCGAGCAGAAAAAGAACCTCGTCTTGCAGGGGCCGCCTGGTACCGGCAAGACTTGGCTCGCCAGGCGTCTCGCGTTTGCGCTGATTGGCGAGAAGAACGACAGCAGAGTTCGACGCGTGCAGTTCCACCCCAATCTCTCCTATGAAGATTTCGTGCGGGGCTGGCGACCCACCGGCGACGGCAAACTTGCGCTGGTGGAAGGTGTATTCATGGAAGCGGCCCATGCCGCTCTGCGCGCGCCGGATCAAAAATTCGTCGTCGTCATCGAGGAAATCAATCGCGGCAATCCGGCACAGATCTTCGGCGAATTGTTGACCCTGCTCGAAGCCGGCAAGCGGACGCCAAATGAAGCCATCGAACTCTGCTATCCAGACGCGGATGGCAAGCGCCGCCCAGTGCATATTCCTGACAACCTCTACGTCATCGGCACGATGAATTTGGCCGACCGCTCGCTCGCACTGGTCGACATGGCGCTGCGCCGCCGCTTCGCGTTCGCCGAACTTGAACCCCAGCTTGGCCCGGTATGGCGGCAATGGGTCACCAGGCAAGTGAAGATGGATGTATCGCTTGCTGGCGCCATCGAGTTGCGCTTCGAAGCGCTCAATCGCACCATTGCAAATGACCCGAGGCTCGGCGAGCATTTTCGCCTGGGACATAGCTATGTGACGCCAACGGAAGTGCTCGAAGCCGGTTCCACACGCCAATGGTTCATTGACGTGGTCGACACTGAGATTCGTCCGTTGCTGGACGAATATTGGTTCGACACACCGGACGAAGCGCGCAAGGCGGTTGAGCAACTGTTACACGACTGGTGATGGCAACCGCGCCGGAAAGGGCTGACGGCGCCCCAGATGTAGCCAGCAGCGGGATGATAGGGCGCATTCCCGTACGCAACCTGTGGTTGTTGATGCTATACGCGTCCGATTTGTATCGCGCGCATGGGACAAGGTTTGTCGATATTGAAGACAATCCCGATGACCTAGCGGACCTCGTCGCCGAATTGCTAATCCACACGGTGGAACAACGACAACGCCGCCAACTCAATACAGGTTATCGAGCCTACGAGGCGATACTGAACCGCGTGCGCGGCCGCATCGACGTGCTGACGACCGAGAGACAACAACTGCTTGCGCGCGGCAGCGTAGCGTGCCGCTTCGAGGTGCTGACGATCGACACCCCACGCAACCGTTACGTCCGCGGTGCGCTGGAGCATATCGCACGCAACGTCAGCCCCAGTCGCGCCCGCAGGTGTATTGCGCTGGCGAACCATCTGAAGATGGCTGGCGTGTCAGGTGCGGTTCCTACGCGCGCACAAATGAGTACCGAGCATTTCTGCCGAAACGATCAGGACGACCGCCTGATGGTGGACACCGCGAAGCTGGCCTTCGACCTCGCGCTGCCGACGGAAGCCGCCGGATCACGCGCGATGCCGATTCCTGATCGCGAGGCGACATGGGTACGTAAGCTTTTCGAGAAAGCCGTCGGCGGCTTCTATCGGATCAATCTTGCGGAAGACAGCTGGCGCGTGAGAGCCGGCACTGTCCATCAATGGCGACTGACGGGCAAGACCGAAGGTATCCACAATATCCTTCCGAAGATGGAGACCGATATCATGCTCGATCATGTCCCCACCCGGCGCCGCATCATTATCGACACCAAATTCACATCGATTGTCACAAAGAGCCGGTTTCGCGAGGAGGTGCTCAAGAGTGGTTACGTCTACCAGATGTACGCCTATATCTTCTCGCAAAAGGGGCGAGGAGATCCCCATGCCGACAGTGCGGCCGGTTTGCTGTTGCATCCATCGGTCCATGCCCATGTCGACGAGCTCGCCATCATCCAGGATCATGCCGTTCGCTTCGGCACCGTCGATCTGGCCGCGCATCCCAGAGCGATCAAGGCGCAACTGTTGCGCTTCGCCGACCCTGATGGATATGTCATTGCCTAGTCGCAACGTGCCCGCGCTTAAGCCGCACCGGCGGCTGCCTCAGTACGTACGCGCCGAGCGCAGTGTTCGGAATTCCCTTGTCCCTACGCTCGTTGCACACAGTCTGGGTTCGAGCTCCAACAGCGTCTATTCACCGCCGCTGGTCCAGCCCTGACCCATATGCCCCGAAAGGGGATGACGCCACCTTCGTTCGCATGGCGAATGGCAGCTTGCCGATAGGGACGGACGTCTGAACGTCCGGGCGACGACATGAGCCCATGAGCCAACGGCACCTTCTGGCCGAGCTGAGTCAGGCGATCTGACGCTGTCTGTGTGGTCTAGTCCAGCCTTATACATGTCTACAGCGACAGCAGAGCAGCGACCACCGAAATGTCTGGCGTGTCACATCTGTAGCCCGCCCGGCGAACGTGCTCATTCACACTTGAACGTTCCATGCGGGCGGCGAACCGATTTGCTCGCAAAGGAATTCTGAAAGTGCTTTCACCTTTCTCGACCGTAGACGACCTTGAGGATACAGAAGGTGAATTTCGTGTGGCTCTGATTCGTCAGCCGGATCCCACTCTCTGAGCAGTGGTATGAGAAGCTGCTCCGAGAGAGTTTGTGTGCCATAGATCCAAGACGGAAAAAGAACGATTCCTCGCCCGTTGAGCGCTCCGTTCAAAAGTGCTTCGGCGTTATTGCTTTTGAAGTTTCCCGTTACATCGTGTGCGACTCGTTGTTGTGAGCCGGCGCTGCGGAAGTACCATCGCTGGTCCGCAAACTGCCCTTTGTAGAGCAGGCAATTGTGCGCTTGAAGATCGTTCGGAGAATTTGGATGGCCCATTTTGGTGAGATATGCTGGGCTGGCACAGAGGAGGTACTCCTGTGCTCCCAATGTCCGTGCAATCATTCCGGAGTCAGATAGCTTCCCAATGCGGAATGTGATGTCAGCGCGCTCTTGTACTGGATCGACGAACCTGTCTGTCAGGATCAGTTCCACGGAAATCGACGGATGCTTCTCCTGGAACATTTCCAGCAAGGGAGCGACATACATCGTTCCAAGACTTACAGGTGCGTTCAGCCGGATTATTCCACTGAGCGGGGCATCCGCGCTCATCAAGCCATCGGCCGCGGCATCAATCATCTCCACTGCCGGCTGAATTTCCGCAAGGTATCGCGCGCCCGCTTCTGTCAGTGCAACCGCCCTTGTGTGGCGCAAAAGAAGTTGGTGACCAAGCTCTGCTTCAAGCGCTGCAATCTGTCGCGTCACCGTCGACTGGGGAATGCCGAACCGTCGCGCCGTCATGATGAAGCTGCCGCTCGTCGCAACATGAATGAAGCATCGTAACGTATTGATTTTCATTGAGTTGCATAAATTGCATTATTGAAATCCTATTGTGCCATATTGTTGAATAAAGCATCGCCGCCTACGATGATGGCCAGTTGTCGACGCCCTTGTTCAGTAGGGTAAATCGGGTTTGACGATCTGCTGGTTGGAGATCGGTGCACCTTCATCGCACCTACGACTTTGCACCCCGCGATCCGCGACTGCATTCATCTTGGAGAATTCATGGCTAAGCTGTTCGAAACATTCAACCTGTCCGGCATCACTCTGCAAAATCGCGTCGTCATGGCGCCCATGACGCGCTCGCGCGCTTCGAGCGATATCGCGACCGAATCGATTGCCCTTTACTACACGCAACGAGCCACCGCAGGACTCATCGTGAGCGAAGGCACGCCCATTTCAAGAGAAGGCCAAGGATATCTTTTCATTCCTGGGATCTTTACCCGCGAGCAAATCGACGGCTGGCGACTGACGACCCAGTCGGTCCATGCCGTGGGCGGTCGCATCTTCGCGCAGATCTGGCATGTGGGGCGCGTGTCCCACCCTTCGATTCAAACGAATGATCAACCGCCTGTCAGCGCGAGCTCAAAAATTGCCGAAGGCGCAACTGCGTTTGGTTACGATCAGGACGGCCAGCCGGCATTTGTTCCGACCACCGTGCCACACCAGCTCTCAACGGAAGAAGTGCCGCGCGTTGTAGAGGATTTTGCGAATGCCGCGGCTAATGCGGTCGAAGCTGGGTTCGACGGGGTAGAGATTCACGGTGCTAATGGTTATCTCTTTGAGCAATTCCTGAACCCGAAAGTCAATGATCGCAGAGATCGCTATTCCGCCGATACAATGGAGAATCGCCTAAGATTCACTCTTGACGTGCTAGATGCTGTCGTCGCTAGGATCGGACGCGAGCGTGTCGGTATCCGTCTTTCACCCTATGGGCGGCTCTTCGATATGCGGCACTACGACGAAATTGATGAAACGTACACTGCGCTGGTTGCAGCGCTGGGCGAGCGCGGCATTGCGTACGTTCACATTATGGATCAGTCCGGTTTCGCAGCGGCGGAAACGATTAAAATGGCCGGGGAGTCCGTCTCTGATCGTATTCAACAACTGCTCAAGGCTTTCCGCAAGACTCTGCCGGAGACTGCACTTATCCTCGCTGGCGGAATGACCAAAGAGCGCGCAGAAGCCCTTATCGCGGATGGAACGGTCGATCTCGCAGGATTCGGTCAGCCGTTTATCTCGAACCCCGATCTCGTAGCGCGATTGAAAAATGGGTGGGCACTAACCGATCCTGATCGTTCCACGTACTATGGCGGCGATTCACGAGGTCTGATTGATTACTCTCCGTTCGTGGAGGCCTAGCAGGCTGTTGAAGTATCGGTAGTAACGTCATCGCGGAATGACCCTGAAACGTTGAGGGAAGCCCCCACTTGCCCCTCAAGAGATCGTGCGCGGCGCCGACGCATTCACGGAAAGTTTGTTTTCCATGCGCAAGCCGGAAGACTTCGTTCCGAAGTCGCATCCGTTGCGTTCGATCCGTGTCATGGCCAACGAAGCACTGGCGAAGATGGATCGGTTTTTTGCCGGGATGTGCGATGCCAATATCAAGAGTGGGCGACCGAGCATCCCGCCGGAGAAGTTGCTGCGAGCCATGCTGATCCAGGTGCTCTATAGCATCCGTTCGGATGCGCCAACTGATGGAGCAGGTGCAACACAACCGGCTTTGTCAAGTTGGCGCCCGGAGGCGATCTGTGTAGTCAAAGAGTAGCTATCCCTATCAGAAAGATTTTTCAGCTGCGTCCGTAGTATTTACGAATCCCGGCCGTCCCTCAAAATGCTCCGGCGTTACGGTGGTATCGCAGCAATCGACTGGCTTACTCGAGCAATCGTGCCGCCTTGCCAGGCAGATCCACGTCGACACTGTCGCATGCCGGAGAAGACGTAGTGGGGTCATCGTATCGCTCGCTTTCTCTGACACAGTCGCGATTGACGTAGCGCGTCGCAGCGGCAAAGAGAATCGAGGAAACTACATAGAGCGTAAGACCGCACAAGATGGAGTAGCGCAATGATTGCTCGCCGAAATGTGCGCGCATCGCGTCCGACAAGGCGCCAAGAATCAGGCTTCCGAGTCCGACGCCGATCAGATTGTTGATGAACAAAAAGCATGCAGAGGCGGTAGCGCGTGCTGGCGGAGGCGCGAGCAGTTGGATCGACGAGATGATCGGGCTAAACCAAACGTAGGACAGCGCGGCGGGAACGACGAACAACAGAAGCGCGACGAATGCGGATGGCATCATCAATCCGGCGATATAGAACGGTACAGCCGCCGCCAACATAGCTGCGCCGACGCGGACATGCGCGGCCGGATTGTCGGGGCCGAAGCGGTCTCCGAGCCAGCCACCCAGCCACACGCCCAGCACACCGCTGACGAGGACGACAGTGCCATAGCCCATTGAGATAGTGGTGAGGCCCAGGCCGAAGGTTCGGCTGAAAAATGCCGGCAGCCAAAACACCAACCCGTAATTCATCAACGATGCGAGGGATGAACCGAACGCTAGAAACAGAAAGCTTGGCTTACGTACAAGCAATGCCACGATCGCGCTGAGGCTCGGAGGGGCAGCAGTTTCGAGCGTGGACGTCCGCCCCTCGACGGCGCGCACAGGTTCGCGCACTAACACGCGAAATATTGGTGTCAACAGCAGTCCCGCCAACCCGACCACGATGAATGCGGTGCGCCAGTTGACGGCATTGGCGATCCAGCCCCCAAGCATGATGCCTGCGGCCGACCCGATCGGAATGCCGAACGCATAGATAGCGATAGCACGACTACGTAGGTGCTTTGGGAAGTAGTCGGTGATCAATGCGAATGATGGTGCAACGCCGCCGGCCTCCCCGACACCCACGCCCATACGGTACGCAAACATGTGCCAGAAATTTGTCGCTGTGCCGCACAGCGCGGTGAAGAGGCTCCACAGTCCGAGCGAGATCGTGATGATCCAGGTGCGGCTTTTGCGATCCGCCAGCCAGGCAATAGGAATCCCAAGACCGGCATAGAAGATTGCGAACGCTACACCACCCAAGGTGCCCAATTGCGTGTCCGTCAATCCGAGTTCGTGCTTGATCGGAATGACGAGGATCCCGATGATCTGCCGGTCTATCCAGTTCAGTGCGTACACCAGCAGCAGCATACCGAGTACTAGCCAACGGTACCCGCTCGCGTGGGGCGATGCTGGTGTTGCCGTCGGTCGTTGTTGTGTCTTGTCCCGCATGAAACCTCCAGTGATATGTGCCCCAAAGCGCATGACGGAGGGGCAGCAAGCTGGTGCCAGAACATCGCACGCATCACCGTCCCCGCACGAAAAGAATACAGAACTCACATTTGGTATTCCAATTGGGGGTTATCACTAGAATCTAACTCGGATGGAGGACGCCTGAAATTGGCAAAATCGCCCATGATTCCTCGAAGAATGCGCGTTTACCACGACAACAAAGCGATCGATGGTGATTGATTGAGGTATCCCAAAACTATATCCTGTATACCGATTTGTTAGAGAGGAGGGGGTATGTCTGAGGATGTGGTTTTGTATCAATCAGTCGACGGTGTTGCGATCGTCACGATCAATCGGTCGGCCAAGAAGAACGCAATCAATCGTGCTGTCGCGAAAGGGCTCGAGGAAGCGTGGCGACGGTTTGAGCTCGGTGGGGAGCGTGTAGCGGTGTTGACCGGGGCGGATGGTGATTTCACGGCAGGAATTGATATTGGTGAACCGCCGACGACGTCGAACTGGGCGCCGAACCTCGCGGTGCCGATAAGCAAACCTGTGATCGCTGCAGTGGAAGGATGGTGTATCGGTGCCGGGATGATCATGCTTCAACAGGCGGACCTCTGTATTGCCGCGTCGTCAGCGCGCTTTCGCTATCCCGAGGCGCGTATCGGACTAACGCGGGGTTTCGCAGTGGGTCTTGCCGCTAAGGTTCCGCACAAGCTGGCGATGGAAATTCTGTTGCGGGGTGCTGTCGTGAGTGCTGGCGACGCGCATCGAGTCGGCCTGGTGAACCGCGTGGTCGAGCCTGGACAATCGCTTGCCTTGGCGCTCGACTGGGCTCGTGAAATCGCTGCGGCCGATCCCCATGCGGTGGCATATATCAAAGCAGGTGTCGATGCCACTGTGCCGCGCGGCGCGGCCGAGCATGCGGAGCGAGTGCGTTGGTTGACCGAACAGGTACCTGCCAATCGTCGCCTGCTGGCCGGCGAGATTTCAATTGCTCAGTTGAAGGAGGTGTGACCGATGAAGCAAACGCCACACGGACAACCCATGCAGCCCCCTTTGCGCAACTTGCGCGTCCTTGACCTGACCCATTTCTTGTCGGGTCCATTCGCAACGATGATCCTCGGAGATCTGGGTGCGGAAATTATCAAGATCGAGCCGCCGGGCGGTGATCCCACCCGGCAGATACCGCCATTTCATGACGATGGTGTTGGTACGTTCTATTTCAGCGTTAACCGGAACAAGAAGAGTTTGGTGCTTGATCTGAAGCGTGACGACGATCGTGAAACCTTTCTCTCTCTCGTGGAAACTGCCGATGTCGTGTGCGAGAACTTTCGCCCAGGCGTGTTGGAGCGGCTGGGAATTGGTTACGACACGCTTGTCGAGCGCAAGCCGGACATCGTGCTGTGTTCGATCTTCGGATTTGACAGCGAGGGGGAGTATGCCGACCGGCCGGCCGTTGATACGCTGGTTCAGGCACTGAGCGGCGTCATGAGCCTTACCGGTGAGCGCGACGGGCCGCCGGCGCGAGTCGGTATCCAGATCGGTGATACCGGTGCGGGCTTGTGGGCTGCGATTGCCGTGCTCGCCGGATTGCAAGGGCGCCATGCCGACGGTAAGCCTCGTCATGTCGAGGTGTCATTGTTCGATGCGCAGCTCGGTCTTCTCGTCTGGCAGGCTCAGGATTTCCTGTCGTTTGGAACCGTTTATACGCGCATGGGAACAAGGCACGCGACGTTGCCGCCGAGTCAAGCATTCCGGTGCGCAGACGGGCGCTATGTCTACGCTACACCCAGCGCGTTACCTCGCTGGTGGCGGGGCTACTGCGAAGCACTTCATCTCCCTCACCTCGAGACGGATGCACGTTTTTCCGATCTGTCGTTGCGACAGCGTAATCGAGATGAGCTTGAAACGTTGCTCGAAGCACAGTTTGCGAGCCGCGACTCGGATTACTGGGTCGAGCAGTTTCGAAAACACGACGTTCCTGCGGCCCTGGTGCAAACCGTAAAGGAAGCATTTGAGTTCCCAACTGTCAAGCGTCGAAACATGATCATTAGTGTTAGTAATGCGAATGGAAGTGTCGCTCGCATGGTTGGAAACCCGGTCAAGACAGGGGCGGAGGAGCGGTTCAGCGTACCACCGGGACTTGGTGAGCACACGCACGAAATTCTTGAACATATCAAAGCACGGAGTGGCATTCACGATGAACACAACAAATAATTCGCCGTCGTCCGAGGACCCGGTTTTGTTCGAAACGGTCGGCAACGTGGCGTTGCTTACGCTGAATCGCCCTGAAGTTCGAAATGCCCAGAATGGTGCGCTCCTGTATGCACTGGATCGTGCATTTGAGCGATTTGCCTACGACGATTCACTCTCTGTCGCCATCTTGAGCGGGCGTGGACCGCACTTTTCTTCCGGGCATGATCTGGGGAAAACGGCGGACCGAGAAACGTCATTTGACCGCCGATCGCTATGGTGGGATCACGTTGGAAAACGTGGCGCCGACAACCGGTTCGCCCGCGAAAGCGAGCTGTACGTCGGACTATGCCGGCGCTGGCGTGACCTGCCTAAGCCGACAATTGCCGCCGTGCACGGTGCATGCATCATGGGCGGTTTGATGCTCGCATGGTCATGCGACTTGATTGTCGCAAGTGACGATGCGTATTTTGCCGATGCTGCAGTTGATTTTGGTATCCCGGGTGTCGAGTTGTTTGCTCATCCATGGGAACTGGGCAGTCGCCGCGCGAAGGAACTGCTCTTTACCGCGGAGCGTCTGACTGCCGCGGATGCACATCGGCTCGGCATGGTCAGTAGAGTGGTTCCGCGTGCGCAGTTGATGGATGAGGCGCTCACACTTGCTTCGCGTATCGCCGAGCGACCACGCCTGGGGTTGGCGCTTGCGAAACAGGCCGTCAATCAGTGCGACGACCTGATGGGTTACCGCAGCGGCACCGACTTGGCGTTCGGCCTTCATCACCTTGCGCATACGCACAACGCTGAAGTGGGTGAGAGTCCGAACGGGAAAGGTTCGCCACAGGCAGTGAAGCGTGCACTGGCTGGTGATTGACTAAGCCGAGCGTCGGATTGAGCTGCAGTGAGGCGCGGTAGTTAGCTGCCGCGCACTCGATAAAAATACAAGCAGGTTTGGAGGACGACATGAGGAGGCACTACGTGGCTGCGACCATGCTTTGCGTGGTCGCAGGGACGGTGCACGCACAAAACGTGACACTGTATGGAATAGTCGATGGGGCGATCACGATGGCCTGGCCGGGATACGGCAGCCACGTCGCGTTCCGGGAGGATTCGGGTGTCAGCAATGGGAGCCGTTTCGGTTTCCTCGGTAATGAAGATCTCGGCGGTGGTTTGCACGCGAAGTTCCAGCTTGAGAATGGATTCGCATCTAATACGGGTGTGGCCCAGCAGGGCGGTGCGATCTTCGGGCGCCAGGCGTGGGTTGGTTTGACATCCGATCGAGGCTGGAGTGTGACTCTTGGCAGGCAGTATTCACCGGTCGATATCTCGCTCGCGCTGAGCGACGCAGCATCTCAGATATTCTGGGGCAATACGCTCGTGACCGGAAACGGTATCTATCAGAGCCCGCTCGCGACGAGTGGATCAGCGGGCCTCAATTCGACTGCTCGGGTCAACAATTCGCTCCTGGGTAGCTTCAGTCGCGGCAGTTTCGAGTTGAAGGTTATCGGTTCCACCGGCGACCAGAACGCGGCGCGAACAGGCTTTTTATACGGCGGTAGTCTCACTTACTCAAACGACGCGGTCTATCTGACAGCCGCATTCAACCGATTTCGCCAATATGCGGCCGATATCCCGACAGGTGCGGCGGGAGCCTGGCAAACGGAGGCGACATTCGGTGTGGTCTACCGTTTCGGCTTCGGCAAGGTCTACGCGGGTTACTATTTTTTCAATCCATCAGAAGAGAACAAGAATTTGACCGCGACGACGTTTACCAGTACCAATACTTATTGGATCGGCATTCGTATCCCGGTGTTTGTGGTCGACGATCTGATCGCCGAGGTACTTCGAACCCGATTCAACTATGCAGACTCGCACGGGTCGGGGACAACCATCGGCATAACGTATGCACACTATCTGTCGAAGAAAACGACTGTCTACGTTACGTACGGTCAGGTCAACAACGCAGCGAACGCGGCAGCGATCTTATGGGGCGGTACTGCAGTGGTCAGCTATCCTGGGAAGCCGGGGGCAAACCCGCGGGCGTTCTCCATCGGAATTCGACAATTGTTTTGACTGGGTACCTGCTCAGCGAGCGAATCCGAATCAACTCCTGGCGCACCTGGTACGCTTGCAACTGCGTGCCAGGCACACAATCTTAACCGAGCGCCATCTTGATCGCAGCGGCGCCGCGCATCAGGTGCGTGCGGGAGACGGCTTCCGCTGTCGCTTGATCGCGTGTCCATAATGCATCGAGGATATCGCGATGCTCGGCGAATGCTTGCATGCGCTGCGCATCGCTATACAACGTCAGTGTTCGTGGAAAAACAGCAAACGGACTCATTCTATCCAGAGTCTCGATCAGACTTTTGTTGCCGCAGTGTCCGACAATTTGACGATGGAACTGCCGATTGAGATCAAGCAGGGTGTCCGTATTGGCGTTCCAGTCCTTCGACAAGGTCTCGATTTTGTCTTGCAGCACGTTGAGCTCATCAAGATCAGCAGTATTGACATGGTGAGCGGCGAGCCCAACCGCCAACGGTTCCAACTGAAGGCGAATTTGCAAAATCTCGGCGACTTTTCTCCGCAAGTCGATCACAACACGTGTTCCGCTCGGTCGAGCCTCAACGAGCCCCTCATCAAGCAGGCGCATCAATGCTTCGCGAACGGGAGTACGGCTGACGCCGAGCCGCTCCGCAAGCTTCATTTCGGTCAACGCGGTACCGGTCGCGAACTGCCCGGAAAGCAACTGGCGCTGCAATTCCTCATATATCTGATCACGCAATTGCGCTGCATCACTAGTCGACATCGCCGAGCTATTCCTTGAATGGTCTGGACTGACGGTCCACACGCTTCAGTATACCAGATCTCGATACGGTACCACGCACCTAAGGTTCGGTTGGTAGAACGCTCTATGACGAGATCTCTGCGGTAGCGCGGCAGGATGGGTGTTGAGAGGTTCGCGAGACTCGGTTGAAAAGCCTTGCGCCTAAACTTCCGCAGCCCCCACGGCGCACTGTGTCATGCGCCGGCACAGTCCACAAAATGCACCCGTCCTAAATCGTGAGGTATTGCGCGTATCCGTCGTGCTGAGACGCGGCCACACGCTATAGTCCGCCGACTTTTGAGGGACCCATCTCTGAGGGGCGCAGACGGCGGGTTATCGCACGCGACACGCTCTAACCGGTCGCCCGCCAGGAACCGTTGCACGTGCCTCCTCAAGTTGAAAACCAAGTTCGCAACCATTCCCAAGCATGGCACTTCGGCGCCACGCTTGATCGTCGAATTGGGGAAAACCTCAGTTTCCATCAATCACCTATCTGGATACCGTTAACGAAAATGGTATACCGAATTGAATTTATGGATTCTGCATCAGTGCGACCTTGAGCGCGTATGAGTCCCGGTGCTTCGACCGGCGCGAACTTGCGGGGGCCGTTGCGTTGCAGCCGACGTAGAAGCAGCAGAAGGTTTAACCAGGAGCGAGAGATGGCGAGGCGAGTTGTGAGGAGATGGGGGGGCCACGTAGGCCATGGCGAGAAGAGAGAGGCGATCGGTTCGTGTTCGTCGTGCAAAAGGGCTGACCACCGCGTTGGCACGGTGTATCGAGTCGGAGGGGCGTCATGACACTGCTGCGCAAGCGTGAAGACCAAGTACGTATCACAGAGCGCTACGATGTGGACGCTGTCATCGTTGGCGCGGGCTTTTCGGGAATGTATATGCTCCATAAGCTGCGTGCACTCGGACTGTCGACTATCGTTTTCGAACGTGGTGCCGGGGTCGGAGGAACGTGGTACTGGAACCGCTATCCGGGTGCTCGATGCGACATCGAAAGCGCGGACTACTCGTATTCATTCTCGGACGAACTTCAGCAGGAGTGGCGGTGGTCCGAGCGTTATGCCACGCAACCCGAAATTCTCCGGTATGTGAATCACGTTGCGGATCGATTCGATTTACGTCGAGATATCCGGTTCAACACGCAAGTAACGCATGCAAGCTATGACGAATCCGCCGGCGCATGGGATGTACTGACCGATCGCGGAGAATGCGTCCGTGCACGCTTTTTCATACTCGCGACGGGTTGTCTGTCGGTCGCGAACCTGCCAGATATCCGCGGATGCGACGCTTACGACGGTGATGTCTACCATACGGGGGACTGGCCGCACCAGGCGGTAGATTTCTCCGGCAAGAGAGTTGCCGTGATCGGTACGGGGTCATCGGCGATCCAGTCGATTCCACTGATCGCCGAGCGCGCGGATCACGTCTTCGTGCTTCAGCGTACCCCGAATTTTAGCGTACCAGCCCGCAATGCACCGATCACTGACGCGCAGGATGACGAGATCAAGAAGGGGTATGTCAAACGTAGACAGACTGCGCGTTACAACTCCGGCGGTGTCAATCGGATCGACTCAACGGTCGGCGCGTTGGACGTATCTGCTGACGCGCGTGAGCGCGAGTACGAGCGCAAATGGCGGGAAGGCGGCCTGAACTTTGCGTCGACATTCGCGGACCTGCGCGTCGATGAGGCCGCGAATGAAACGGCCGCAGATTTCATCCGCCGAAAAATCCGCGAAACAGTGCGGGATTCGAAAATGGCCGAAACCCTGGTCCCGACAGGCTATCCGTTTGCTGCCAAGCGGCCATGCGTGGATACGAACTATTACGAGACGTTCAATCGGGACAACGTGACCCTCGTCGATCTGCGTCGGACGCCGATTGCGGAGATTACGGCCCTCGGCGTACAAGCCGGAGATACACACTACGATGTCGACGCAATCGTGTTTGCCACCGGGTTTGACGCGATGACGGGCGCGATCCATGCAATCGATATCCGTGGTCGGGACGGCAAGCAACTGCGTGACCACTGGATGGCTGGGCCCCGTACTTATCTTGGCCTGATGAGCGCTGGGTTTCCGAATCTGTTCATTGTCGCTTCGGTGGGAAGCCCATCGGTCCTAAGTAACATGATGACGTCGATTGAACAGCACGTCGACTGGATCTCGACCTGCATCGGACGCGTTCGCGCGGAGAACATCGGCACCATCGAGGCCGCTCCTGCCGCAGAGCAAGTATGGGTGGAGCACGTCAACGCATTAGCGGCCTCGACGCTCTTCCCGCGCGGCACGTCGTGGTACATGGGTGCAAACATTCCAGGAAAGCCGCGAATCTTCATGCCATATGCAGGAGGTGTTGGTCGGTATCGTAAGTTGTGCGAAAAGATAGAGGAATTTGGATACCCTGGATTCCTCCTGGATCAGCGCGACTGTGAATCCATCAATGGCGTGACGCGATCGACGACGATGTCCGTCGAGTCGATTATTGAGGCTAGCGCCCCTTTCGATACCGCAGTTTCCGAGTAAAGGAGTTAAGGAACATGAAAAGTTTTCAGATTGAGGAATTCGGTGAGCCTCTTGTCGAAGCGGATGCCTCGACGCCGCAACCCGTCGGCAACCAGGTCTTGCTGAAAGTGCTCGGTGCGGGCATGTGCCATAGCGACCTTCATATTTGGGAGGGTTCTTATGAAATGGGGCATGGCCGAAAGCGGCTATCGTTTTCAGAGCGAGGAATGAAGTTGCCGGTCACGCTGGGCCACGAAACGGCCGGCGAGGTCGTAGCGATCGGGCCGGACGTGACGGACGTCAAAGTCGGCGATATCCGCCTGGTCTATCCGTGGATCGGCTGCGGCACGTGCTCTGTTTGTCGTGCCGGCGACGAACACATGTGCGCGAAACCCGCGTATATCGGCGTGCAACAACCGGGCGGTTACTCGGACCACGTGCTTGTTCCTCATGCGCGCTATTTGCTTGACCTGGGCGGCCTCGATCCGGTCGATGCCGCACCGTACGCGTGTTCGGGCATTACAGCCTATGGCGCCGTTAAGAAAGTGCGTGATGCATTCGAATCGCCGATTGTGATTATTGGGGCTGGTGGACTCGGGTTGATGGCCGTATCGCTGCTAAAGGCGATGGGCGGTCGCGGTGCGATCGTGCTGGATGTCGACGCTCGCAAGCGCGATGCCGCCATTCATGCCGGCGCGATGGCAGCAATCGATGCGTCGGCACGCAACGCACTGGAACAGGTTCTTGCAATCGCCGGCGGCCCAGTGCGAGCGGTGATCGATTTCGTTGGAAACCCGGAAACTGCGACGCTCGGTTTCGACAGCCTGGCCAAAGGCGGCAAGTTAGTGATGGTCGGCTTGTTCGGTGGAGGTGCGCCGTGGCCGCTTCCATTCATTCCGATCAAGGCAGTGACGATCCAGGGAAGTTACGTCGGCAGCTTGCGTGAAACTCAGGAACTGCTCGATCTGGTACGCGAGAAAAACCTTCGGCCGATTCCCGTCACTCGCCTCAAGCTTGCTGGCGTCAATGAAGCACTCGCGAACCTTCAAAGCGGGAAGCTCGTCGGCCGAGGCGTGCTTGTTCCCTGAGACCTGCCGCTTGCCCATCCGTTCGCGCCGTACTTCAGTCGGCGGCCGGCCTCACGTGCGATTTTGCAATCCGTGAAACTGCCAGAAAAGACGATGCCAATCGATTCCGAAATTTTGCCATATGTAGCGCAGTTCGAGCAGGCACTCGGTGCCCCGTTGCATCACATTGAACCAGTCGAGCTGCGCAAACTCACCGGCCGTGTCGGTTCCATCGCAAGGCCGGCGGACGTCGCGGTGAGCGATCGCGTTGTCGTCCATGCGGGGCGCGAGGTGCAGGTTCGCATCTATCGTCCTGCAGTCGCATCGCGTGCGAGTCGTCGCGCGCTGTTGTTCTTTCATGGCGGTGGTTGGGTCATCGGCAGCATCGACAGTTACGACGACGTCGCGGTTGACATCGCGTTATCAGCGCGCTGTACCGTGATTTCTGTCGAATATTCGCTTGCCCCCGAATGTCCATATCCCGCAGCACTACGCGACGGTGAAGCGGTTGTCGACTGGCTCGAGATGCACGCGTCCGAACTGGATATCGATCCTGAACACGTCGCGATTGGTGGTGACAGCGCAGGCGGAAATCTTGCCGCTGCACTATGCGTCAAGTACCGGGACCGCGGAGATCGGGTGCCGTTCCGGTTTCAGTGGCTGTTGTATCCCGCTTTGGATGTCGATGTCGACCGGCCATCGTACCTTGCGAATGCCGAGGCGCCCATTCTCGGGCGCAATACGATGATCTGGTTTCTTCATCAGTATCTTGGCGACGCCTGGCGAGCCCCGGATGTCTATGCCGCTCCGTACCGGGTGCGTAAGCTTGCTGGCCTGCCGGCCACATTCATTCATACCGCGTCGTTCGATCCGTTGCATGACGAAGGGGCCGAATTTGCGGAACAGCTGAAGGCTGCAGGTATACGTTGTTCGCACCGCAATGCCGACGATCTCGTGCACGGTTTCATTCGGATGAGAAACATCAGCACCCGTGCGCGAATCGAGTTTTCCGCTGCGTGTGCGGCACTCGACGACGGATTAGCTGAAACACCAACGACGTGATCGAACGGCGCGAGGTAGCGCTGCAACACCATATTTTTTCGCTTGAGCCGTTGCATTTCATTTTTCAACGCGGCCTGACTGGCAGGCCGCAGGAGACCGCAATATGCGTAACGAACAAACGATTCACCACTACCCGGACGTCAGATTATTCATTGGGGGCGAATGGCGGAGTGCTTCCGACGGTGGCAGAATTCCCGTCAATGATCCAGCGACTGGCGACGTGATTGGAACCGTCGCGTGCGCGACGCGCGCAGACCTCGAGCAGGCGGTGAACGCAGCGGAACGGAGTTTGGAGAAATGGCGTGGCGTATCACCTGTCGAGCGTGCTGAGATTTTGTGTGAAGCAGCGCGATTGCTTCGCACCCGTATTGACGAAATCGCGTGGCTCTTGACGCGCGAGCAAGGCAAGCCGCTTGCGCAAGCCGCAGCCGAAATCTCCGCGTCCGCAGACATGACGCAATGGTTGGCAGAGGAGGGGCGGCGAACATTCGGACGCGTGATTCCGTCCCGTTCGACCAATGTGTTGCAGTACACGACGAAGTTTCCGGTCGGCCCGGTGGCCGCGTTCACACCATGGAATTTCCCAGTCAATCAGGTCGCGCGCAAGCTTGCGGCGGCGTTGGCAGCTGGCTGCTCAGTGATCGTTAAAGCACCCGAGGAAACTCCCGCGTCTCCGGCAGCGTTGATTCAAGCTTTCGTCGATGCGGGCGTGCCTGCAGGTGTCGTTAATCTCGTCTACGGCGTACCGGAGGAAATCTCTGAGTTCCTGATTCCACATCCCGCGATCGCGAAGATTTCGTTCACAGGTTCGACGGCAGTCGGTAAGCATCTTGCGGCACTGGCTGGGCAGTACATGAAGCGCTCCACCATGGAGCTCGGCGGCCATGCACCGGTCCTCATCTTTGATGATGCTGATATCGACAAGGCGGTCGAAGTCCTGATCACCACCAAGTTCAGAAATGCCGGTCAGGTATGTGCGTCTCCGACACGCTTCTTACTCCAAGAAGGGATCGCAGAGCATTTCATCGACAAGTTCGTTACGGCGGCGCAGTCGCTTCAAATTGGTAGTGGGCTTGACCCTCAAGTACAGATGGGCCCGCTCGCGAACGAGCGGCGCGCACCGGCACTCGAAGCGCTCATTGATGACGCTGTCGGTCGAGGGGCGAAACTACTTATGGGCGGCGGGCGTCTTCCAGGCCGCGGCAACTTCTTCCCACCGACTGTGCTCGCCAATTTGCCGACGACAGCACGGATCATGAACGAGGAACCGTTTGGCCCCGTCGTTCTGCTGAACCGATTCCGGACACTGGACGAAGCCATCAAAGAGGCGAATCGACTGCCGTATGGGCTTGCTTCCTACGCTTACTCACGCTCGGCATCGACAATTCATGCCGTCGGCACCCGTATCGTGGCAGGCATGACGACTATCAACCACAGTGGACTTGGATTGCCGGAGGTGCCGTTTGGCGGGGTGCGCGATTCCGGCTACGGAGAGGAGGGGGGGCCGGACGCTGTCGAACCCTATTTGGTCAACAAGTTCGTGACTGTAGCGACCTAGGCGGATTTTGATATTCGATTGACGATCACTCTGGTTGGGGCTGGGTGCGCGTTGCAGTTCGCAGATTCAGCTCCAATCGTGCCAAGCAATTGGCACCCATGTTCTAAAGGATATGCGAGCCATGTCTGATCAACGATCGTTCGAGGGAAAAATACTGTTTGTCACTGGTGCGGGGGAGCGCTCGGAGCCGCCGTTGTGTCGAGTCTGGCCGGAAAAGGCGCAACCATTTGCGCGGTCGATCGAACTAGCGCTTGCTTAGACGTCTTACGTGCAACTGTCCCACAACCTCGATTTCTGGCTATTGAGGCAGATGTAACCGACGAATCGCAGATGGCGGAAGCAGTGCAAGACGTTTGTAGGCACTATGGACGGATTGATGTCTTCTATAACAACGCGGGCGTGGAGGGCGTTATTTTGCCGATCGAAGACTACCCGTTAGCAGCCTTCGATACTGTGATGCGGGTCAACGTCGTGGGGATATTCCTCGGTCTGAAGTACGTATTGCCTGTCATGTACCACCAGGGGTATGGCAGTGTGATAAACGTGTCAAGCGTAGCTGGTTTGATCGGCTCGCCGAACATGTCGGCCTACATCGCGTCGAAGCACACCGTCGTCGGCCTGACTCGAGCGGCAGCAGCGGAAGCGGCACCGCGCGGTGTTCGCGTCAACTGCATTAATCCTGGGCCGATAGAGAGCAGGATGATGCAATCGGTTGACCAGAGCCGCGGTGATGGCGTCGCGCAGCGTTCGAAGCAGGTTATTCCAGCCGGGCGCTATGGGCGGCCACACGAGGTGGCGGCTCTTGTTGCATTCCTTGCGAGTGATGGGGCGTCGTATTGCAATGGCGCTTGCTATTCCGTTGACGGGGGCCTTACTTCCATTCCTCGGAGATAGCGGGGCGCGACACCTGTGCCCCATTTCGCACTCTGGCTGCGCATCACTCGACGGGCAGCGTGCGCCAGATCTGACGTGCCAGCTCTTTGTGTCGATGGGGCGAAGGTACTACACCACCCACATCACGTTCAGCCGTCGTGCCCCTTCTACGCAAGAAAGGTGGTTTCATGGTTGCATGTTTGGACTACTACAACGCATCAAGGTGAATATCGTGAGGACTTATCGCAGATTCCACTCCAAGTCCATTACCCAAATGGAGGAATTCTGGCGCAGTGAAGCGGCTCGCATCCATTGGGAGGCACCGTTCACTCAGGTGCTCGATCGGTCGAATCCGCCCTTCGCGCGGTGGTTCGTCGGTGGTCGCACGAATCTTTGCTTCAACGCTGTTGACCGACATCTCACCACCCGAGCCAAACAAAATGCGCTCGTTTATGTGTCGACCGAAACGGGCATCGAGCGTCGCTACAGCTATCTGGACTTGCATGCTGAAGTGAATCGTATGGCTGCAGTGATACGGTCGCTCGGCGTGAGACGCGGTGATCGTGTACTCATCTATTTGCCGATGATTCCCGAGGCCGTGTTTGCAATGCTTGCCTGCGCGCGCTTGGGTGCGATTCATTCGGTCGTTTTCGGCGGGTTCGCGGCACCGAGCCTCGCAGCACGCATCGACGACGCAAAACCCACGCTGCTTGTGAGCGCCGACGCAGGGGCACGCGGCGGCAAAGTGATCGACTACATGCCGCTCGTTGACGAGGCCATGTCTAGCGCCAAACATGCACCTCCGCGCGTGCTGCTGATTGAGATAGACGCAGCAGGCGCGGAACTTGTTATGGATAACCTATTATTTGACATAAGGTGATTTATCGAGAAATTTGATTGTAGTGGCTAGATTGAAATGTCCGCTTTTGGCTACATAGAAATGTCCGCTTTCGTGCCACGTAAGCTGTCCGGCCGCCGGGTGTCGGGGTACCTTTGATTTTCGTGCATTTCTCCGGTTATCGGCATCCACGCCTGTCGCGGGCCTCACTTGCGGCCCTATATAATTTTTCTTTCGAATCATATATTTGCTGACTACCGATTCGGGGACACGGATGACCGCAGCAACTCAATGGTTCCCTTCGCAGACCTTGAGGAAAAGGTGATATTGCGGACGTCGTCTGCAACATCTCGAATCTTGAGAATCCCACTTTCATCACGCTCACCGTCTATCCCGTTGATATCGGACCAACTCGCCGCCTGCCGCGCGCCATTCGCCGAGATGCGTTGTGGCCGTCCGATCGATCGTCTGCCTGCTCCAGCTGTCCTGGGCTCCGTTGGTGCTTGGTGCCGAAATGGCCGCGCGGCCACCGCGCCGCGTGCTGATTTTCGTCCATCACCGGTTTGCTCCAGCGTCGCTGGATTCGATGACGGTGCGAGTCGAGACGTTGCGCGTCCACCTACGCGCAAACGGCTAACCGTACCGCCTCCATCTTGAATTCCTTCGTGTATTGCCTTCTTGGTATCAGCGTCTCTGACATGCATCTCTCCGTACACACAAAAAGTTATCAAACTTCTGGGTGTACGCGGAATCGAGACAGGATCGGTGCGGCGATGTCCGTCGTTTGACGCACATCAACGAGACAGTGCCGTCCCCGCGGAAGATGGATGCACGACATTGGGTCGTGCGAATGCACCACACTGTGAACCGGCTCTAGCCGTCAATCGGCGTGATCAACAGGAGCGGAACATGGGAATCGGGATGCAGATCGCTTACTTCGGCTTCGCCGGGACGGCTCGGCTGGAGGCGGAAGCGAGCATTCAACTGATACGCCTCGAGCCGTTCAGTGCGCAACTGGCCGGCTGTCATCTCGCGATCGAGGCCATGGATGCGTCGACTCGCCAGCCGAAGTATGACGTACGACTCGATCTGATCATGCGCAAGGGAGAATTCCGTCCCGTTCCACATATGACGGGTGCGGATCCCATGGACGCGCTGAAGCGGGCATTCGACCTCGCCGCACGGCAACTCTCCAACACCGCGGCCACTGGAGCCCACGAGAACCTACGCTGACAGGGTCCGAGAACCGGCCCGCGGCGGGTCGCCAGGCGTGAGTCGATCCGCCGCCGTCAGCACCTCTGGTCCGGCTAACCTTCTTCGTCGCCGGTGAATACCTCGTGTTCCGGTATCACCGTCGTATCGTCGATCCACTGCACTCGCCATGTGCCAGGCACTGGCGCTTGCCGTGCGTCGCGCAGCCAGCGCGCACGGCCGGCTTCGCCTTCGAACGGCCCGGACGGTGCTTCGAGATCGAAATCGTCGAGCCAGCATAGGGTGCCGGCGTTGTCGGGACCCGTCATCCGGGTGGTACTGCCTTCGTGGACGAGCGTCCCCCACGCGGGCAGATCCATCCCTGCATGACCTTCGCGCGACCAGCGGCGCATGGTCGTGTCGATCCAGAGAATGGCATAGGCCGAAGGGGTGTCGCAGGCGAAAGTATCGAGATGCAGGGTGATTCGCACGATGGGCTCCGAATCGACGAAGGAGGTCGGCCGCCGTCACCGGCGGTCGACGCTTTTACTGGCTCATGACCCAGCGAATCAGCGTATGCGCATCCTCGGATGACAGCGAGCCGCCACGCTCGGCGGGCAGCGGCATCGCGGTGTCTCCCCAGTGCGCGCGCCCGCCCAATCTCAGCTTGTTCGCGAGGATGTCCTCGGCATGCGGCGTGTTCCGATACCGTTCCGCAATCTCGTGGAACGACGGTGCGAGGAACGGCATGTCCGAGGTGTGACAGAACATGCAATGCTGCTGATCGATGAGCGCGGCGGGCTCCTGCACCTGGGCGGATGCCGTCCCGCTCGCGAGCCACGCGAGGGCGAGCAGGTATCCCGGCATGCGTGTCATTGGAGCGGTCGTCATCGCGCGGTGTCCGGCAAGTAGTCCGATCCAGTCTATGCGTGGCCCCGCGCCGGCGATTGATGCAAGTCAAACACCGGAACGCGCTCGCCGGCCGGTCGAATCCGTGGCCGACCCGCGCATCGATCCGCGTCGTGTTGACTCATGTCAAGCCGGCGGCGGCGATCGACCGATCAACGTGCATGCGTGCGATGGACGCCTGCCTTGTCTCCACGTCATCTAAAACGAATTGCGAAAACCGAAGCGCCCCGTCATTCCGGGCCTCGAGATCGTAGGTGGGTGGCGACGCCAGGCGACGGCGTGAAGGGTTTCGCGCTCGGCGATCGCGTCGGCGTGCCGGACTCGACCGTCCCTGCGGACGATGCGCGTTTTTCGCAAGCGAGCGCTGGAACTGGTGCGATTCGCCCGGGCGCGATACGACGTGTACGTGGCGCAGATCCTCGAGATCGAGAGCGACTTCCGGTCGTTCGCCGACCCGTTGTCCGAACCGGAAAGGGCGCGCATCTCGCCGGGATAGCGCGATCGTCATCGCATCGATGCGCGCCGATGCCGGCCGACGGGTGATTTGTCCGTGCGCGCTTCGGCGGGACTGCGACAGGACGCACGGCCGGGGTTCGCACTCGGCCCTGAGCTTTGGCCATCCTTCTGCGGATATGAGCGGCTCACAGTTTCGGGTTCCGGCTTCCCGGTGTCGCGTGCCAGCGCCAGTCGCGGATTTCCGGCAGGTCGTCCCCATACCGGTCCACATGACGTCGATGCTCGACCAGCCTGTCGCGCAGGTACTGCCTGAAATGCGCGCCCGGCTGCACGTGTTCGCCCACGTGATCGAGCACGGCCTCGCACAGATGGAACCGGTCGACCCGGTTGAGGACCGTCATGTCGAACGGCGTTGTGGTTGTTCCTTCCTCGATGAAACCGTGCACATGGAAATTCGCGTGATTCGTGCGGCGATAGGTCAGCCGGTGAATCAGGGCGGGGTAGCTGTGATGCGCGAATATCACCGGCCGGTGGGTCGTGAACATCGCGTCGAAATCCGCGTCGCTCAGCCCGTGCGGATGAACGTCGGCAGGCTCCAGCGTCATCAGGTCGACGACGTTGACGACCCGGACGCGCAACGCCGGCAGATGGGTGCGCAGCAGGTCGACGGCCGCGAGCGTCTCGAGCGTCGGCACATCGCCCGCGCAGGCCATCACGACATCCGGCTCGCCGTCGCCGTCGCTGCCAGCCCACTCCCAGATGCCTGCGCCGGTACTGCAATGCCGGATTGCGGCATCGAGGTCGAGCCATTGCGGCGCCGGTTGCTTGCCAGCAACGATCACGTTGATCCGGTTCCAGGTGCGCAGAGCGTGATCCGTGACGACCAGCAGCGTGTTCGCGTCGGGCGGCAGATAGACGCGCACCGTGTCGGCCTTCTTGTTGACCGCGAAATCGATGAAACCCGGATCCTGGTGGCTGAAGCCGTTGTGGTCCTGCCGCCAGACGTGCGATGTCAGCAGGTAGTTGAGCGACGGCAGCGGCCGCCGCCAGCGAATTTCCCGGCAGGCCTTCAACCATTTCGCATGCTGGTTGAACATCGAATCCACGATATGGATGAACGCCTCGTAGCACGACATCAGCCCGTGCCGCCCGGTCAGAAGATAGCCTTCGAGCCAGCCCTGGCAGGTATGCTCGCTGAGTATCTCCATGACCCGGCCGTCGGGCGCGAGTTGGACGTCGTCCGGATCGATCGCGGCCACCCAGCTGCGTGCGGTGACATCGAATATCGCCGACAAGCGGTTGGATTCCGTTTCATCCGGGCCGAACACGCGAAACGTCCGGTCCGCCAGATTCGCGGACATCACGTCGCGTAGGAAGCCGCCCATCACGCGCGTGGCTTGCGCGTCGACCTGTCCGGGCGCGGGCACCGCCACCGCGTGGCGGGTGAAATCCGGCATCCGCAACTCGCGCGCTTCGCCGCCGCCGTTCGCTACCGGATTCGCGCTCATTCGGCGCGGTCCGGCCGGCGACAGCGACCGGATTGCCTCGCACGGACGCCCGTCCGCGTCGAACAGTTCGTCAGGGCGATAGCTGCTCAGCCAGGCTTCCAGCAATTGCAGGTGCCCAGGTTGTTTCAGGTCGGCGATCGGCACCTGATGCGAACGGAAGTGCCCTTCCGCTTTCAGGCCGTCGACGTGCTTCGGGCCGGTCCAGCCCTTGGGCGTGCGCAGCACGATCATCGGCCAGCGAGGGCGGGCGACGTTCCCCCCGCTGCGCGCCCGCGTCTGGATGCCGCGAATGTCGTCCAGCGCGTCGTCGAGCGCGGCCGCCATGCGCTGGTGCGTGGCCATCGGCTCGTTGCCCGACACGAACAGCGGCCGATAGCCATAGCCGGTCAGCAGGCTCTCCAGTTCGTCCTGTCCGATGCGGCCGAGGATCGACGGACTGGCGATCTTGTAACCGTTCAAATGCAGGATGGGCAGCACCGCGCCGTCCGATGCCGGATTGAGGAACTTGTTCGAATGCCAGGCGGTGGCGAGCGGCCCGGTTTCCGCCTCGCCGTCGCCCACGACGCAGGCGACGATCAGTCCGGGACGATCGAAGGCCGCACCGAACGCATGCGACAGCGAGTAACCCAGTTCGCCGCCTTCGTGAATGGAGCCCGGCGTCTGCGGCGCGACGTGGCTCGGCACGCCGCCGGGGAAACTGAACTGGCGGAACAGCGCCGCCATGCCCTCGGCGTTTTGCGGCACGTTCGGATAGGTATCGCTGTATCCGCCTTCGAGCCAGGCGTTGGCGAGCACGCCAGGGCCGCCGTGGCCAGGCCCGGCGATGAACAGCACGTCCAGGTCGCGCGTGTTGATCACTCGGTTCAGATGGGCGTAGATGAAGTTCAGCCCCGGCGTCGTGCCCCAATGACCGAGCAGACGAGGCTTGACGTGCGCGATCTGCAGAGGCTCGCGAAGGAGCGCATTGTCGAGCAGATAGATCTGCCCGACCGACAGATAGTTGGCGGCCCGCCACCACGCGTTCATGCGATGCAGCAGCGCGTCGGAAAGCGGGGCGGGGGAGGTTCGGTCGGCTTGGTTCATGCAACGCTCCTGAAAGTGGCCGTGCCGCATGGAAGACAGCGCGATTCGCGGCGAATCGCCCAGCATCCACCGTACGGTGAGTTGCCCTGCAGCGTTTGATCGTCATCAACCCGGCGCAACGATCGGCCGGCGAATCCGCTACACGGCTTGCCGATTGGCGGGTTCCACCCAAGACATGCCAGCCGCCCGACAAGGGCTGGCGGCGGGATCGTCATTAACGCGGATAGCGTCTCCGCAACGCGGAAAACGATGCACGCTGCCGTCCGGCGACGGACTCGATCGCATCCAGGGCAGCGGCCCCTTTGCGAATCGCCAGCCACAGCCGGTCGAATCCTGCACGGAGGAATGCAGTGCGCTTGAACTCGCCGATCGTATGCGGCACGCGTATGTCGGCGACATCGTCGTGATCGCGTATCGCGATGGCGAAGCCATTCCGATTAGCCTCGTGACCGACCTCGATCTGGCGATCGAGATGATGGCCCGCGGCGACGATCGTGGCGACGTGATGGCCGGTCAAATCATGTCGCGGGGCCTCGTCGTCGTGTCCGACAACGACGAAATCGCCGTCGCACTCGAGGAGATGCGCGGGTCGGGCATTCGGAGATTGCTGGTCGTTGTAGACGACAGCCGCCTCATCGGCATTGCGGCGCGCGACGATATCGTCGAGTATCTTGCCGGGCTGCTCGGAGGCGTCGCGGCAGTGGCTACGCGGCAGCTTATCGAGGAGCTGCGTTTGCGCGCGTGACGTCGCCGGCCCGGCGCCCGGGATGCTTGCCCGAGTGGGGCGCATCGCGTGGCTACGTGCGCAGCGCGGTGAGCAACGGCGCCCAGAACGTGTGGCTCCCGTAAGCCGCGACATCGCAATCGGCCTCGAAACGAATCGAGATCGCCGCCTCTGATGCGGTCAGCGGATCGGCATGCCCGATCTGCCGGGCCAGCACGACCGTGTCGGCATCGGATGCATCGTGCCCGCGTGCCGCCCGGGCTGCGACACGCGAGACGAGCGTTGCGTCACTCGCGGTGAAATCGAGAATAGCGACGCGCACGCCGAGTTGCGCGGCGAGCGAGATGAACGCAGTCCGGTTGCGCTGGAGCAGGAACGTCGCGTCGACGATCGCCGTGAAGCCGCTGTCGACGACGGTGCCGGCCTGCGAACGCAGTCTTTCGTAAACCTCGCCGATCGACGCGTCCGAATAAGCGCACGGTGGCAGACGGGTTACCTCGGCAGCGCCGGCGAAGCGCTTGCGCTCGACGTCGCTGGACAGCCGGATAGCACCGAGTCGCTCGGCCAGCGCACGGCTGGCCGCCGATTTTCCCGAACCGGAAACCCCGTGACACAGAAGCAGGGCCGGTTGCGCCTCGCGTCGTGCCGCGGCCATCTCCGAAGCAATGCGCAGATAGCGGCTGCGTGCCGCATCGTCGCCGCGCAGTCGCGCGGTTAGCGCGCGCACCAGCGCGCGATAGACGAAGTAGCACGGCAGCACGCCCAGTGCCTCGTAGTCGCCCGTACGTGCCAGCCATCCGGAAAGGAGCCGGTGGGCGCAATCGGCGCGCCCGCGCGCGGAGAAATCCATCCACGCAAACGCGAGATCGCTCGCCACGTCGATCCAGCGAAGCGCGTCGCCGAATTCGATGCAGTCGAACATCAGGATCCGGTTCCGCCAGCGGACAATGTTGTCGAGATGCAGGTCCCCATGGCACGCGCGCACGAAACCGTTCGCATGCCGATCGGCGAGCCGCGGCGCGATCCGGGCCAGCTCGGCTTCGTACCAGGTACGCAGTGCGGCTTCCTCCGGCACATTGCCGTCGAGCGTGTCGACCAATGCCAGGCACTGGGTCGCGACACTCGCGGCGCTGCCAGGATGGCCGCACGGCGCACGGCGCGGCGCGTGAAGGTGATAGCGGGCCAATGTATCCGCGAGTGCGTCCGCATCCGCGAGTCCTTCGTCACACGACGCGCAGCGAACCGACAACATTGCATGCGCGTCGAACCGGCGCATACGCACCACGTACTCGCCTGACACCGCCGCTTGCCGATGCCGGCCCGCGCCGGCCCGCGCGGGTGGACCGAATGCGCATCGTCGGCCACGCGTGACGAGCGGCCATACACCCAGGTACAGCGCGCCGGCGAACGGTCGATTGAGCGTGCATTCCGCGAGCGCACAACGACGTCGCTGCGCGGGGCGCACGAGATCGACAAAGCCGAATTGCACGGGCTTGATACGTTTGTACGCATAGCGCCCAGCCAGATAAACGACGGACAGATGGGTTTCGATCCGCTTGATCTGGCCGGCGGGGTGGGGATAGGTGGCGGGGCGACGTAATGCGCGATCGAGTTGCCTGGTCTTCCGTCGTGCGTTGCCACGACTCAACGTGAATGATATGTGTGGCGCTCGGGACATGATGAACGGATCGATGCGACAGGGCGCGCGTACTCGTTGCAGCGCCCTCCGGGTTGGTTTCGAACGAGAACGGCACGTTCTCGTCGGCTCGATTTCGCGGGATCGGGCTGACAGGCCCGGGATCGCCGACTCGACGCCCCCTATTGCAGCCGACAAGCGCCGATCCCGGTTTGATACGTGTCAAGTCGGCCGACGTGCGTGCTCATATGGTTTGTCGCCGTCCGGCATGGGCCGGAAATCGGCGCAACGCTGCCGCAATAGCGCCAGTGCCGACCCTTCCGGTCCCAGTGGTACGTGGCTGCGTGCGGAACGCAACATGCGGGCGCCTTATAGGGTGGCAAGCTGCGATGGCCTCCGGTCTCGCCTCGTGCCGATTGCCGTGCGATTTCGAACCGTTGACCTCGGTCAACGCCCGTTTCCGGTGAGCGCTGATGATGAAAACAAATCCGAACGCCGCCGGCGCGTCGGTTCATCGAGCGAGGTCGGTATGTACACGAAGATCATGGTCGCCGTAGACGGTAGTCCTTCATCGAAACTGGCGCTCGACGAAGGTTTGAAGATGGCCAGAATGTGCGGCGCCCGTCTTTTTGCCGTTTTCGTCGTCGACAAATCCCTCCTGATCACTTACGCCGGACGAATGGACCCGGTTGCATTGATCGACGAGGTCCGGCGCGATGGCGTCGCGGTCTTGCGAGACGCCGAGCGGACCATTTCGCACGCAGCGGTGAATGGCGATACGGAACTCGTCGACACGGACCTCGGGCAGGATATCGCCGAACGCCTGCAACGTTATGTCGTCGATCGTTCGATCGATCTGGCCGTGATCGGCACGCACGGACGGCGCGGCGTGCGGCGGCTGGTGCTCGGCAGCGTCGCCGAACGTTTCCTGCGCGGATCGAGTTGCCCGGTCCTGCTCGTGCGCGGCGACGATGCCGCACATTCCGCCGTCGCGGCAGCATAGCGCCGGCTTGCGGTGAAGCGGCGCGACACCGGTGACGCTTCGCAAGCCGATGCCGCCCAGTGAGCAACCTGTTCAGGTGATCATCATGCAGATATCTTTTCCTGTCGAAAACCCGGCGTACTGCGGCCAGGATCCGGCGCTGACCTTTCCGGCGCTGGTCGAAGGCCGTCGCGTGCGCTGCGCGATCACCGCGGAAGCGCTGGAGGATCATTTCCGCGCGGCGTCCCCCGCGAACCGGATCTCGTGGACGCCTTTTCGCGCCATCGCCCCGCCATCGAGCGCGCGGCACGCTGCCTGCTCGAGGAGGTCGGCGGGCGGCCGATACTGCTCCACAGCGGATATTTCCGGTTCTGCACGTGAGCGCCGGTTGCCTTTGACGCGCATCAAGCCAATACCGCAGCCCGCGGGTACGCTGGATTCCGAAAGATCATTCGTCCCTTGCGCGGCACGCGGTGTTGGTGTCGCGTCAATCCGGCCTTCATCGCGGTTCTGCGAGGTCGGGACGAGCGCAGACCGCATGTCCACCGTTCGAGGAGTACGAACCATGAGCAATCTGACGCGTTACGATCCGTTTTCGATCGATCCCGTTTCCGACCTGTTTCAGGGGCTGTTCAGGCCGTTGCGCGGCATGGCGATGACGGACGAACCCGATCTGGCGTCGATGAAGATCGATGTGACAGAAAGCGATACTGCTTACAAGGTCAACGCGGAATTGCCCGGTGTCGCGAAGGACGACATCGACGTGCAGGTGACGGGCCGGACCGTATCGATCAACGCGAAGATCGAACGCGACAACGAGCAGAAGGAAGGCGAGCGCGTGATCCGGCGCGAGCGCTACAGCGGCGCGATTAGCCGCTCGTTCTCACTGTCGGGCGAGATCGACGACGCGAATGCGACGGCGACGTACCAGGATGGCGTGCTGTCGCTGACGCTGCCGAAGAAGGCGCCGGTCGGGCAGAAGAAGCTGGCGATCGGTTGATCGGACGAAAGGTACCGGGCGATGCGTGCATCGTCGTCAGAAGGGGGAAACCGGCGCGCGGAGCGGTCCGCGCGCCGTTTACTTGAAGCGACCGCCTGTCCGCTCACGTATTCGATACTGTACCGCCAGCCCGGTAGCCGACGGTCTGCGCGAGGATCGGGAGTTCGTCCTCGTTCAACCGCAGCGCGTCGGCAAGCGCGCGATGATTGATCCAGCCACGCACGACCGCGCCGAGCCCGGCTGCCGCACAGTAAAGCGAAACGTTCTGCGCAATGGCCCCGGCCGCGATCGCCGAGAACACGTCGCGTTGTTGCGGCGGCATGTCGAGTATCGCGGAAGTCCGGACGACATAGACGAGATCCAGCGGGGCGCGGCCGACGAAGTCCTGGTAACCCGTCAGGTTGCGTGCATCGACCGCGTGTTTCAGCACGAGTCGATGCGCGGGCGCGTCGTAACGATAGACGCCGTACGGCAGCGCGACATAGATGTCGATTTCATTGAATGCATGTGCGGACGGCGCCGTGCGACCGCCGCTCGCCGGCCGGTTGACGCCGCCTGCCGCCCACAGCATCGTGCCGAGCGTCGTCGGCGGGAGCGGCGTGGCGGCGAATTCGCGGGAACTCATTCTCGCCGCGAGTGCCGCCATCAATGGCATGCCGTCGTCGAGGTTCGGGCGCGGCAGATCGACGATGGCCGGCGATTCCCCTTGCGGCGCCGCCGGCACGGCCGGCAGCGCTGGCGAATAGGCCAACAGTTGCTGTTCCGTCATTTGAATCTCCTTCGAGCATCGGCGCGCGTGCCTGGAACGTCGCGCATCGACGATCTCACGATAAGACGACCGGGCCGCATCGGCTTGATCTCCGTCAAGCGGCGTATGCGCAGTCCGCAACCTGCGGCACGAGGCATCCGTTGACCTGCATCAGCGATCCGGGACCGCGCATGTGCAAATCTGGTCATGTGCGGCGGACGGACGCGCCGCGGCCCAACGGAGTGCAGGCGATGAAAACCGACAAACAGTTGAAGCAGGACGTTCAGGACGAACTGGAGTCCGACCCGGCGATCGACGCGACACGCATCGGTGTCGAGGTAGCCGACAGGATCGTGACGCTGTCGGGTCACCCGCCCAGCTACGCGGAGAAACTGGCGATCGAGCGCGCGGCGAATCGCGTGGCGGGCGTCAAGGCACTCGTCGTCGACATGACCGTGCATTTGCCGAACGACGATGTCCGCACCGACGAGGACATCGCGAACGCGGTGCGTTCGGTCCTGCACTGGACGGTCGGGCTGAATGACGATGCGGTCAAGGTGCAGGTCGAGCACGGCTGGATCACGTTGTCCGGCAGGGTCGATTGGCCCTACCAGAGCCATCTGGCCGTGCGCGCGATCTCGCAGATGCGCAGCGTGACCGGCGTGACCGACCACATCAGCGTGCAGGGGACGGTCGGATCGGACGATATCGGCGGCAACATCAAGCGCGCGATCATGCGTCACGCGGAGCGTGAGGCGAAGCACATCGTGATCGAGGTGCGCGACGGCACCGTGCGGCTGACGGGCAAGGTCGGCTCGTTCTCCGAGCGCAAGGCGGTGCGTGGTGCCGCGTGGTCTGCACGAGGCGTGCGTGCCGTCGTCGACGACCTGGTCGTCGAGTAAGCCCGCTGGACCGCAACCGGATGCGAAGCCCGCGCGAACGAGGAAGGAGAGCCGGATGTCACTGTCAGGCGAGGTACACGACGCGGACTGGTCGGTGGCGATCGAGACGATCGCCGCCGAAACGGGCGGCTATCGTTGCAGGATCCATGTGACGCTCGCGTCGCCGGACGGCGCATGCGAGCGTACGTTCGCGCCCGGCAGGATCCACGCCACCGAGCGCGAGGCTGCGGTCGACGGGCTGCGAGCCGGGATGACCTGGGTCGAGATGAGGAAATCGAACATGTTCACGGTCTGAATCGCCGGCTGTCGCGGACATGTCGCATCGACGATGGTGCTGCTTCCGTTGCGCGATGCGATCCGCACCGGATACCGCTAGCCGTCCGCCCGATCTCGACCGCGAAGCGATGACGCGGGGCGCGCGTTCGATTCGTCGTCGCGCGCCTGTTCGCCTTGTTGCTGAACGTGATGTGCGACGGCGTCGGTCAAGGTCGGAAAGAAGCTGGCGGGCCCGAATACGTCGAACAGGCCGTAAGCGCGCAGGCGATCCTTCACCGGCCCCTTCATTTCCGCGAAATTCAGCGCGATACCTTCTTCCCGGAGCTCGTCGCAAAGCGCCACGAGCCGATCCGCGGCGCTGACATCGATATCGGTGACGGGCTCCGCCGCGACGACGATTCGACTGACCGGGCACGCCGCCGACTGCGCGAGCGCAATGCGCAGATGCTCGCAGAAGATTTCGACATTCGCATAAAAGAGCGGGGCATCCCAGCGGAACAGCACGAGCCCGGGCGTCTGCACGGCGTCCGGATGCCGCGCAATGTCGTGATAGCCGCGCACGCCGGCCAGCCGGCCGAGCACCGCGTCGTACGGATGCCATGCGCGCCAGACGAACGACAGCAGCGACAGCGCGCTGGCGAGCAGGATGCCGGGCACGACACCCATGCCGATGACGCCTGCAAAGCACAGCACCGAAATCAGGCATTCGCCGCGGCGCATCCGGTACAGCCGCACGACGCTGCGGACGTCGGCGATCCCGAACGCGGCGTAAATCACGACAGCGGCCAGCGCGGCGCGCGGAACAGCCGTCAGCAACGTCGGCGCGGCAATGAGCAGCAACGCGATGCAACTCGCCGCGACGAGATTCGTGACCTGGCTTTGCGCACCCGCCGCAATCGCGACGGGGGTGCGCGATGCGCTGCTGCTGACCGCGCAGCCCTGCATCGCGCCGGCCAGCAGATTGGCCGCGCCCAACGCGACCAGTTCCTGATTGCGGTTCGGTGTGTCGCCTGCGCGTGCGGAAAGGGCACGCGACAGCATGCTGATGTCGGCGAACGACACCAGTGCGATGGCGATCGCGCCGGACGCGAGCGCGGTCACATCGGCGAGCGAGACGACCGGAAGATGCGGCGCCGGCGTGCCGGCCGGCAATGCGCCGATCGTCGCGACCCCGTGCAGCGGCGCCATGCGCGCGGCCAGCGTTGCCGCCAGCACGGCGATCAAGACACCGGGCCAGCGCGGCATCGTGCGCTTCATCAGCGCGATTGCCGCCAGCACGCCTGCGCCCAGCACACATGCATTGGTGGAAAACCGGTGCTCGACGAGGGCCCGCGCGATCTGCGGCAGGCCGGAGAACACGTCGTTGCTCGTGACGGACATGCCGAACAGCTCGGGCAACCGGCCGACTGCGAGCGTGATCGCGATGCCGTTCAGGTATCCGTACTGGATCGGGCGCGACAGCAGATCGGTGACGAAGCCGAGGCCGAGCGTACCGAGCAGGATGCAGATCGCTCCGGCCGACAGCGCCAGCGCGCCGGAAAGCGCGATGGCCCGCTGCGGATCGTTGCCGGCGAGCGGGACGATGGCCCCGGCGATCAGCGCGGCCAGCGCCGAATCCGGGCCGAGGACGAGGATCCGGCTCGGGCCGAGCACCGCATAGGCGAGCAACGCGGCGATCGATGCGTAGAGCCCCGTGACGGCGGGCAGGCCGGCCGCCTGCGCGTAGCTCATGCCGACCGGCACCAGCACGGCCGAGAGCGCCAGGCCCGCATACAGGTCGCGCGCGAGCCACGCGCGCCGGTAGTTCGCGAGCAGCGCGATTCCCGGGAGCAGTCGGGCGACGCGTTGGGAAAGGGGCCGGTTCATCGCGGCTTCATCAGGGAGAAGTCCGGGCGAAAAGGTTGACTTGCTGCGGCAAGCGCGCGTTCATCGGGAGGCGGCCAGCCCCGGCAGCTGCACGAAATGGCGGTGCGCGCGGGGCCATCGCGTCAGGTGACGGGCCGATGCCGTCGAAACGGATAAAGGTGCCGCGCCGCGACACCCCGACGGCCGGGCATCACGCCGCCTTGAGCGCCGAAAGCTGCAGTGCCTGTGCGAAACGGGCCAGCGTGGCGATCGATCCCGTCACGCTTTCGTACCGCTCGCGCCCGATCTGTCCGTCCAGTATCACGAGCATGCCGGCGTCGCGAGCGAGTGCGACGAGTGCCAGCGTATCAAGCGCGGCTGCCTCTGACTTGTCGGCCTGGCAGACGGCCTGAATGCCCGAACCGGAACGATAGGTAGCGTGTGACATGACGTCTCTCCTGGTGGCCTGCAACCGGTGTACCGCGCAGCCGGTATCCGTGAATTCAGTATCGTTGTCGCGCCCGTGCGATTCAATCGGCGTGCTCCGAAGCTGCGGTAGGAATCGTGCAAATTCCGTCGGCAGATTCCTACACGGTGCGCGGCTTCACTGAGGCGTTGCGTCGCGCCGACCGCTTTGTGCGACGCCTTGCATACCAGCATCCGATCGCGCGCCAGATGTCGGCAGCGGACTCACAATAGGTGAACAGATCGAGATCTCGGCGATCGATCATTCCTTCATCCGCGAGATACCCCAGGTCGACCGCACGGCGCCAGTACGCTTCGCCGACGAGAATCACCGGCAGCGGCGCGATCTTGCGAGTCTGCAGCAGCGTCAGGACCTCGAACAGCTCGTCGAACGTGCCGTATCCGCCGGGGAAAAATACGGCCGCTTTCGCGCGCTCGAGCAGGTGCAGCTTGCGGATCGCGAAATAGTGAAACCGGAAGCAGAGATCCGGCGTGATGTACGGGTTCGGCGCCTGTTCCCGCGGCAGCTCGATATTGAAGCCGATGCTCGGCGCGCCGCGTTCGTAGGCGCCGCGGTTGGCGGCCTCCATGATGCCGGGGCCGCCGCCGGTGACGACGGCGAGCCGCGCGGCGCGCGTGCACCGGTCGGCGTGGCCGACGATGCGCCCGAATTCGCGCGCGACGCGGTAATACACGCTGTGTTCGACGAGCCGGCTCGCGACCGTGACGGCACGACGCCGGCCGGCGTCGTGCGGACGCTCGGCGAGCAGGCGGTTCGCTTCGTCCAGCCGCGCGTTCGCTTCTGCCGGAGAAACGATGCGCGTGCTGCCGTAGATCACGACGGCATGACCGATGCGCTCATGCTGCAGGCGCTCCTCGGCTTTCCAGTAGTCGAGTTGCAGCCGGATGCCGCGCATGCCCGCGCGCTGCAGCACGGTCGCATCGTCGTCGGCAGGTGTACAGCTCGGGCTGTTGGCGAGTCGGCGCGGGCGACGCGAGACGCGCCCGGTACCGTCGTCGCCGACGAGCGCATCCGGCCGCGTGCGTACCCGTTTCCCGCTCGCCTGCGCGAGCGTCGCGTCGGGTGCGGTGCGGCGGCGGGCGCTGCGTTGCGCCAGGCCGCCAGGAACGCGTTTGGCTACGGTCGACATGAGCGGAAGGGCGGCCGGGCGATCACTGGCTCAGCACCCATTGCACGAGCTGATGCGCATCGTCGGGAGACAGTGGCCCGCCGCGATCGACGGCGGACGGCATGGGCGTATCTCCCCAGTGCGCCGGGCCGCCGACGCGCAGCTTGCGCTCGAGTTCGTCGGCGGCATTCGGAATGCCGCGGTATCGTGCCGCGATCTGGTGGAACGAAGGCCCGAGGAACGGCATGTCGGCCGTGTGGCAGAACATGCAGTGCTGTGCGTTGACCAGTTCGGTCGGTTCGGGCACGGTTGTCTGCGCGGCGGCCGTACCGGCCGTCGCGGCGATCAGGCAGAAGGCGAAGCAACGCTTGATGTTCATTTTATTTTCCCTCGTCCGGATCAAAGGGGCGACCCGCTTACCCGGATACGATCAGGAGACCACTTCGCAGAGCGGGCGACGCGGTGAATGCGGCGAATGCGGGCCGCGCCCGATACGCAGCAGCAACTGCGGCTCGCCACGAAGACCGAGCATGTGGCGCAGGTGGGCGCGCAACGCGGCCGTCTCGATCGGCTGGTTCAGGTACGACGCGGTATAGCCTGCACTCGTCGCGACGAGCAGCATCCGCTCCAGCGCCTGCCCCGCGGCGAGCCACGCCTCGCGATCGTCGCGCACGGTCGCGAGGCAGACGATCAACGGCGATGCGCCGACGAGTTGGTGATGCAGCGCGGCCAGCCCGTTGCCGAGATCGAATGTCCGTACCGCCATGGTCACGACAGGCGCCGCGAAGTCCAGAAGCGCAGGCACACCGGCCGCGAATGCCGGCATGCCGTCGACGTGCCGGCGTGGATCGATCCAGCTCGCCAGTTCGCGGCGGAAGCGCGGGTCCGCGAACTGCTGACGATCGGCTTCCGCGACCAGTTCGGCGACCCGCGCGCGATGTGCGATCGCGTCGACGCAGGCGACGTCGGCGCCTTCCGCGACGCCGGCTGCAATCAGTTCTTGCTGGAGTTCGTCCGGAACCGCGCTGGATTCGAAAGGTGCGCGCGTCGTGACGCGGTCCGGAATCGCATCGAACAGCGCACCGAGGGATGCGTCGGAATAACCGTCGTCGCAGACCCTTACTAGCGCAAGCAGATCGGGATCGACTTCGGAAGGAAACGTGCTGATCGTGTGAGCGAGCCCGGCGTGGTCGAGCGCGACACGCAGGTTGAGCAGCGCCGCACCGCAGCTGATGATCAGCTCGCGGTCGAACGGATCGACCACGGGCAACGCACGAACGCGGTCCGCGCAGACCGAGATCGTGGCCCGGTTGACGAGGAACCGCCACGGCTGGGAATTATGGCTGGACGGGGCCAGCACCGCGTAGCCCAACAGCGACCTCAGGAGATCTTCGGGATGAGCGCTTGCGGCAAGTGGGGGAACGGATATCATTCGAGCATCTCCAGATAGCCAACTGGCGGCATTGCGTTCTTTCATCGTGTCAGCAACCGCGCGGCGGCCGTTGACGCACATCAAGCGCCTGTCAACGGGGCGTACGGACGCGGCGCCCGGCGACTAGCCTTGGAAAGCGAAGCGCGCGAAGACCATCGCGCGAGGAGGCGAGCATGCTTGCGATGATGTATGACGGCACGACACCGACCTTGCGCGAGGCGCGCATGCCGGACCCGTTGCCGGCGGCGGGCCAACTGCTGATCGACGTAGACGCATGCGGCGTATGCCGGACCGATCTCCACGTCGTCGACGGCGATCTTATGCATCCGAAGCTGCCGCTGATTCCGGGGCACGAAATCGTCGGAACGGTGCGCGTGGCCGGCGAGGGCGTGACGGGTTTTTCCGTCGGTGACCGGGTGGGAGTCCCATGGCTCGGATCGACGTGTGGTCATTGCGCGTATTGCGCATCCGGGCGGGAAAATCTGTGCGACAGCCCCGAATTTACCGGCTATACGATCGACGGCGGCTATGCCGAGTGCGCGGTCGCCGACCATCGGTATTGCATGCACCTGCCGCGGCGCTATTCCGACCTGGAGGCCGCACCGCTGCTGTGCGCCGGCCTGATCGGCTACCGGACGTTGCGGATGGCCGGCAACGCTCGCCGCATAGGCATCTACGGTTTCGGCGCGGCGGCCCATCTCGTCGCGCAGGTCGCGCATCTCGAAGGACGGAAGGTGTTTGCGCTGACGAAGCCAGGCGATACCGTGGCCCAGCATCTCGCGCGGTCGCTGGGTGCGGCATGGGCCGGCGGCAGCGACGAAGCGCCGCCGGAGACACTCGATGCCGCGCTCGTTTTCGCGCCGGTGGGCGCACTGGTGCCGGTCGCGCTACGCGCGGTCGACAAAGGCGGAATCGTCGTGTGCGGCGGTATTCACATGAGCGACATCCCGAGCTTTCCCTACGCGTGGCTGTGGGGCGAGCGCCGTATTGCGTCGGTGGTCAACCTGACGCGTGCGGATGCGGTCGAATTCATGAGGATCGCCGATGCCATGCCGCTGCGGGTCGAGGCCGTGCGCTACGCGCTGACCGATGCGAATCGCGCGCTCGACGACTTGCGGATGGGACGTGTGTCAGGCGCCGCCGTGCTGGGCATGCGAAGCTGATCCACTCGTCCCATCCGCAGAGAGATCAGATCCGTCCGAGCCCTTCCGAGTCGACGATGCGAATCTGCTTGCCTTGCGCCGCGACGAGCCCCTTGTGCTGGAACTTCGACAGCATGCGGCTGACCGTTTCGAGCTTCATCCCGAGATATTCGCCGATCTCGTCGCGCGTCATCCTCAGCACGAATTCGGCGGCCGAGTAGCCTCGCGCCTTGAAGCGCGAGGAAAGATTCAGCAGGAATGCAGCCACGCGCTGCTCGGCGGTCATCGTGCCGAGCAGCAGCATCAGCGCCGATTCGCGGACGATTTCGCCGCCCATCATCTGGTACACGTGGTGCTGCATCGTCCGCACTTCGCGGCACATCTGCTCGAGCTGGCCGAATGGAATGATGCAGACCGTGCTGTCTTCGAGCGCGATCGCGTCGCCGTTGTGGTGCCCGGTGTGCACGCCGTCGAGCCCAAGCGATTCGCCGACGATCTGGAAGCCGGTGATCTGCTCGTCGCCGTCGCGGTGCATCACGATAGTCTTGAACGACCCGGTTCTCACCGCGTAGATGCTGTTGAACGCGTCGCCGGCGCGAAAGAGCGCTTCACCGCGCTTGACGTGACGCGTCGTGCAAATCATCGCGTCGAGCCGCGTCAGATCGCCGGGCGAAAGGTCGGACGGCATGCACACGGTACGCAGCGTGCACGTCGAACAGCGGGACGTGGCGCGCTTCGGCTGGTCCGCCGGTTCGACGGGGTGCAGCGGGATGAACGTGCGTAACGGCATGGTCCTCGAGACATCGGCATTGCTCTGCATGATCGACTCCAGTTGGGGGCAGCGGCGAGCCGCCTTGGGGCGGGGTCGCGCTGGCCGTCGTACCGGCGGCTTTGGTCTCTGCCGCCTTCCTGATGGAACAGCCACACCGGTCTCGACGATGACGCTGCCTTCGGTCCGGGGGGCATGCTTGATTGCTTTTCTTGATCAGGAGTATGGATGTTGCGCGGCGTCAATGAAATCAGCAGGCATTGAAGATGCAGTAGGAGACCGGGAAGTTCTGTAGGGAATTTCCTACAAGGGCGTGGCATCTTGTCGCGATCGTCGCCGCGGGCGGGCGCCGACGTGGTCCACGTCGCCGTCAGAGTTCGTCCGGATCTTCAAACACCTTGTGACGTATCGCGTAGCGCACGAGTGCCGTGTCGTTCGGCATCTGCATTTTCTCGAGTATCCGCGTCTTGTATGTGCTGACGGTCTTGACGCTCACGCAGAGCGCCTGCGCGATTTCGGAAATCGACTGGCCGGCGGTGACGCGCTGGAATACGTCGAACTCGCGGTCGGACAGGCGCTGGTGCGGCAGGAGGTCGGTCGGCTCGTTGAGGCTCTGCGCGAATTGCTCGGCCATGGTCAGGCTGACGTAAACGCCGCCAGCTGCGATCTTGGTCAGCGCCGCGACCAATTCGGCACTGGCGCTTTCCTTGGTCATGTATCCGGATGCACCCGCACGAAACGCGCGCACCGCGTATTGCTGCTCGGCATGCATCGTCAGCACGAGGATATGCAATGCCGGTTTTTCGTCCCTGATCTGCTTGATGAGCTCGATACCGTTTCGGCCGGGCATCGACAGGTCGAGCACCAGCACGTTCGCATTCGTGCCGCGCACGAGCGCGATCGTGGAAGCGCTGTCGCGCGCTTCACCGGCGACCTCGAAACCGCTTGCGTTCTGCAGGATATGTCGCAGGCCGTCCCTGACGAGCGCATGGTCGTCGGCGATGAGTACCCTGATCATGGCAGTGCGTTTCCCTGCCGGGTCGCGTAGAGCAGCCGCGCGACGACGATTGTCGATTCTGTTCCCGGCTTGGGCATCACTATCGTCCGTTGTTGGTCGAAAGTCATGACGGCCACCGTCAACGACGGGACGGCGGCCTTCGTTATACGGGTCAGATCGGCGCGCCATCCGACCCGCTGGCACGGCAGAAATTGTGCACGCTTTACCGGCGTTCGCCAATCGGGACCGATGCGTACGGCCGGCACCGTACGGGCTTGACCGGCGTCAACCGGATGGCGGCCGTCAGGATCAGACTGGTTTTCCAACCCGATCGAATCCGGACGAAAACAGGGAGGCGCCATGTATGCACGGATCCTTGCAGCACTCGACGGCAGCCGCAGCGCGCGGCTCGCGCTCGACGAGGCGATTTCGCTAGCGCGCACGTCGGGCGGCCTGATTGTCGCCGTCTGCGTGGTATCGGACGCGCCCAGGCTCACGGACGTCGACAGCGGTTATATCGACTGGCGCGACTCGGCGGGGCTGGACGCGGACAAGGCCGCGATCGCGGTCGCGGATGCCGAGACCGCGTTTCGCCTGTGCGGCGTACGCGGCACGGCGCAAACGATCGACGCGTGCGGCGAGGACATCTCGTCGGTGCTGGCGCGTGCGGCCGCCGAATGCGATGCCGACCTGATTGTGATGGGCACGCATGGCCGTCGCGGTGTGCGTCGCGCGTTGCTCGGCAGCGTCGCCGAAGCGCTGGTGCGCACCGCGGACCGGCCGGTGCTGGTCGTGCGGGAGGGGCCGGGCGCGGGCGCGGCCGTGTTGTGACACGGCGGCAGCCGCAAGCGGCTGCCGCTTTCTCGTCACGCGCTCAGTGAGACAGCAGGACCGGCACCGTCATCGTCTCGAGGATCGTGCGCGTCGCACCGCCCAGCACGCGTTCGTGCATGCGGGCATGGCTGTACAAACCCATCACGAGCAGATCCGCATGCAGGTCGGTCACCCGGTTGAGCAGCGTCGCGCCCACGCTGACCGACCGTTCGCGCGGTGTCGTCGAGAACGATGCGCGAACGCCGTGTCGTTCGAGATACGCGGCAACGTCGACGCCGGCCGGCGTCTCGTCGGGATCGGGACGCTTGTGGACGACCGTCTCGACGTTGACGAAGCGCGCGCGGGCGAGCAGCGGCAGCGCGTCGGCCATCACGCGCGCGGCTTCGCGTCCGCCGTCCCAGCCGATCAGCACGTTCTCGCCGAACGTTCGCACGTCGCCCGCGTAGGGCACGACGATCGCCGGGCGTCCGCTGCCCATCACGACATCCTCGACGAAATGGCGTGCCACGTAGGTCGTGCGGTCGTCGGGGTCTTCCTGGCCCAGCACCAGCAGATCGGCATGCCGCGCATGCTGGATCGCGGCATCGGTCGCGTTGCCTGCCGGCGCCTGCCATTCGACGCTGCGTCCCGCGCGCTCGGCGGCCATCAGGAAGCGCTCCTCCGCGTCCTTGCGCCGCTGCTCGCACAGACGCTCGTAGACGGCAAGCTTGAGGGGTTCGTCGGGCCGTCGCAACGGTTCGAAGAGGTCCTGGCAGACCACGTAGAGGCCGATCAGATGTGCGTTCCAGCGCGCCGCGAGTTCGAGCGCGAGGTCGACGCGCGTCGAGCAGCGCTCGCTGTCGTCGAGATGGACCAGCAGGGTCTTGTAGCTCATGACGGCTCCTTTTCGGTCGATGCTGCAGTGGTTTCGGCGGGCGCTTTCGGCGGGCAGCTCGCCGGGATCATCAGGACGGGGCACGTGGCGTGCCGCAGCACGCGCTCGGCCACGCTGCCGAGGACGAGGCGGCGAAAGCCGCGCCGCCCGTGCGTGCCGATCACGATCAGGTCGGCGTCGATTTCGTTGGCAAGGCTGACGAGCCGCAGCGAGATATCCTCGCCGGTCGGTGCGACATCGACGATCTGCGGCGTGCCGGACACGTCGCGCGCTTTCATGCGTTTCGCCGCGTCGTCCGTGACGCGCAGCCCTTCCTCGCGGAAGGCATCGATCAGGATCGACGGGTCGTATCCGTACGTGTCGTAGGCCGGCACTAGGAAATCGACGACGTAGACGGGTGTCAGCCGCGCACCTGTTTCCGACGCGAGCGTCAGCGCGGCGTCGAGCGCGCGGGACGACGTGTCGCTGCCGTCGAGCGCCACCAGAATATTCGAGTACATGGCGTTTTCCTTGAACGGATGTGGATGGAATCATCATCGGCGCGTGCGAGCTGATCGCGCTGATCTGGATCAAGCGTCCCGGTTGCCGCGAAGCACGCGCACCGCGGCGCGCGCCGCGATCCAGGCTTCGTTGGCCGGCTCGACCACCACCATGACCGCGCTCGACGCGGACGACACGACATGCGCATTGGCGGCATTCGCGCGAGCGTCGATTTCGATGCCGAGCCAGCCGAGCGACGCGCAGATCCGCTCGCGCAATACCGCCGAGTGCTCGCCGATGCCGGCCGTGAAGACCAGCATGTCGAGGCCGCCGAGCAGTGCGGTCAGCGCGCCTGCCTCGCGCACGATCCGATGGACGTACAGTGCCAGCGCATCGCGGGCCGGTGCGTCGCCGGCTGCTTCGCACGCGAGCAGCACCCGCGGGTCGCCGGACGTGCCCGAGACACCCTTGAGCCCCGACTCGTGATACAGCATGTGGCCCAGTGCGTCGCCCGACAGGTTCGCGACATCGAGCAGATGCAGGACGACACCGGGATCGAGCGTGCCGCAGCGGGTGCTCATCATCAGTCCGTCGAGCGCGGAGAAACCCATCGTCGTCGCAACGCTGTGGCAGTCGCGCAGCGCGCACAGGCTCGCGCCGCTGCCGAGGTGGGCGGCAATGACGCGGCCGCGCGCACGCACGCCGAACGCATCGTCGAGCGCGACGGCCAGGTATTCGTACGACAGACCATGGAATCCGTAACGACGCACGCCCTGGTCGAACCACGCGTGCGGCAGCGGCAGCAGTTGTTCGGTGCGCGGCAGCGTGCGATGAAACGCCGTGTCGAATACGGCGATTTGCGGAATGTCCGGAAACGCGTCGCGCAGCACCTCGATTGCGTCCAGGCTGTGCGGTTGATGCAAGGGCGCGAGCGGCGTCAGCGTGCGAAGCGAGCCGAGCACCGCATCGTCGACGATCACCGGCTCCACGTACCGTGCGCCGCCATGCACGACGCGATGGGCAATGGCGCCCAGTGCGACATGCGGCAACTGCACACGGATCCACATCGCGATCCGCGCAAGCACGGCGCGGTAGGGATCGCTCGTGCCCAGCGGCAGCGAACCGGCCGGTTCGGCATCGAAACGAATCGATACGCTGTTGCCGGTCTCGACGGCCTCGCCTTCGTGCAGCGGCCGTCGCGCGGGATCGTCGTGCGGCGGATAGGCGAACACCGCGAACTTCACGCTCGACGAACCGGCGTTGACGACAAGGAGCGCGAGCGTACGCATCGACCGGCTCAGTGCGACATCAGCACCGGCAGCGTCATCGACGACAGCACCGTGCGCGTGGCGCCGCCCATGACCAGTTCGCGCCAGCGCGAATGGCCGTACGCGCCCATCACGAGCAGGTCCGACCCCGTTTCGTAAGCACGCGACAGCAGCGTGTCGCCGACCGACGAGCCGGTGCCGGTATCGATATCGAGCACGTTGACGTCGCGCGCATGGCGCGCCAGCATCAACGCGGCATCGGCAGCCGGAATGCGCGTGGTTGCCGCTTCCGAATCGCCGTCGACCACGGCGACGACCGTCGTGCGCTTCGCATGCTCGAGGAAGGGCATGGCATCGTGCGCGGCGCGGACAGCTTCCCGGCTGCCGTCCCAGGCGACGACCACCCGTTCGCCGATCGACGGGAATTCCCCGGCGTACGGCACGAACAGCACCGGGCGACCGGCAGACAGCACGAGGTTCTCCGGAAACTGATCGTCGATAAAGGTCTCGGGATCGTTCGGGTCGCTCTGGCCGGCTATCACGAGGTCGGCGAGACGCGCCGCACGCGGCACGGCCACATTGGCGCGCTCGTCGGCACGTACCCAGGCCGCCGGCACTTTCGCGCGTGCCGTCTCCGCGTGGAACAGGCGCTCCAGCGCGGCGAGCCGTTCGTCGCGCTGCTCGCGCTGCGCGCGGAAATAATCGGCGGAACCGGCCATCACGTAGAACGAATGCGGCTCCGGCGTGTAGATCGCGAACAGCCCGGTCAGATGCGCGCCGAAGCGCCGGGCGAGACGCAATGCGAACTCGAGGCGCGAATGCGCTCGGGCGCTCGTATCGAGGTGCACGACTAGGCTCTTGTAGCTCATCGAAATCGCTCCGTCGACGGATGATCCGCCGGTGCAATCCAGTCTACGAAGCAGGCTTTCAGCGGGCTTGACTCAGATCAACGGCAGCCGTGCGCCACGGCCGCACAGTGAAGCGGACGCCAACCCATTGACCGGATCGAAGGAGGGAAGACGATGAGTCCCCACGCTTTGACGACACCGAATGACGTTTGTCGCGCGGGCTGCGATCTCGCGTTGCGCACGGTCGCGCTGAATCGCGACTGGCAGCATGAATGGCAGGTGCTGGCAGGACGACGCATCGACCGGGACCGCGACGCGGTGCGCCATCTGCAGCAAGCGCTCGCGGAAGCGAAAGCGTGGACGGCCTTCGGCGAAGCGGCACGGAAGGTGATGTGCGATTACACGACCGCCAGCGTCGCGATCTGGCAGGACGCGGCGGAGCTGTGCATGCGCGGGCAGTTCGAGAGCGCCAGTGCGTGGCGCACGTGGTTGCGCGATTACGGTACCGAGACCGACTCGTTGCCCGATCTCGGGCGACTGGCGGTGATCAACGAGGCCAGCATGCCGTGGCGCGACTGGATGGCGGCGTTCGAGCTCGGCATCACGGAAACCGTCGGGGCCAATGACGGCACGCCGGTTGCGGCCCGTCGTCTGGCGGGTATCGATGGCGAACGGGAGCACGATCATGTGCGCTAAACGCGTCGCGTTCGTCACGGGCGGCATGGGCGGCCTTGGCGCCGCGATCAGCCGTCGCCTGCACGAGGCCGGCATGACGGTGGTGGTATCGCACACGGAACGCAACGACCACGTCGCGACGTGGCTCACGCACGAACGCGAGGCGGGCCGCACGTTTCATGCGTTCGAGGTCGACGTTGCCGACTACGATTCGTGCCAGCACTGCGCGGCTCGCGTGCTGGCCGAATTCGGGCGCGTCGACGTGCTCGTCAACAACGCCGGCGTCACGCATGACGCCACCTTCTTGAAGATGACCAAGAGCATGTGGGACGCGGTGTTGCGCACCAATCTCGACAGCATGTTCAACATGACCAAGCCGTTCGTGCCCGGCATGATCGACGCGGGCTTCGGGCGGATCGTGAACATCGGCTCCGTGAACGGTTCGAGAGGCGCATACGGGCAAGCGAACTACGCGGCCGCGAAGGCCGGCATCCACGGCTTCACGAAAGCGCTGGCGCTCGAACTCGCGCGGCACGGCGTGACGGTCAATACGGTGTCACCGGGCTACCTGGCGACCGCGATGCTCGAGTCGGTGCCGAAGGAAGTGCTCGACACGAAGATCCTGCCGCAGATTCCGGTCGGGCGTCTCGGCGACCCCGACGAAATCGCCGCGCTCGTCGCGTTCCTGTGTTCCGACGCGGGGGCCTTCGCGACCGGCGCGGAATTCGACGTGAACGGCGGGATGCATATGCGATGAACGGGTCCGTCATCCGCGCGCCGTTCCCGCACGAATCGACGCAGCCATCGGGCCGGGACGAGCCGCAATCGAGCGCGACCGAATGCGTGCGGGTCGAGACGTCGCCGGCCGACCAGTGGAATCGCGCGGCGCATGCGAACGTTGCCGCGATGACCTTCGGGCTGTCGCCCGTGTCGCTGGCGCTGGCCGTGCTCGACTGGAGCGCGCATCTGGCGGTGTCGCCGGGAAAGTGCTTCGAGCTCGCGATGCTGGCATGGCAGGCCGCCGCGCCGTCGATGGCGGGCCACGGCACGGCGGACGATGCCGACGCAAACGGCGTGGCCGTGCACGCCGGGGAAGCCGATCCGCGTTTTTCCGACCCGGCGTGGGCCGGCTGGCCGTTTCGCGCGTATCGCGACGGCTTCCTGTCGATCCAGCGCTGGTGGTGCGACGCGACGCGCGGCGTGCCGGGCGTCGAGCGGCACCACGAGGAACTGGTCGGATTCGTCGCGCGTCAATGGCTCGACGCCTGCTCGCCCGGCAATTTCGTGGCGACCAATCCGGTCGTGCTCGACGCGACGCTGCGCAGCGTCGGCGCGAATCTCGCGGCGGGCCTGCGGCACTGGCTCGACGACGCGCACGCGTTGCGCGATCGCGCGGGCGGCAGGCATTCCATCGATGCGCGCGCGTATCTGCCGGGACGCGACGTGGCGATCACGCCCGGCAGGGTCGTCTGGCGAAACGCATTGTGCGAACTGTTGCAGTACGACCCGACGACGGCCCGCGTGGCGCGCGAGCCGATCCTGATCGTGCCTTCGTGGATCATGAAGTACTACATCCTCGATCTGCAGCCGCGCAATTCGCTGATCCGCTTCCTGGTCGATTCGGGCTATACGGTGTTCGCGGTGTCGTGGCGCAACCCGGGCGCGGAAGCGCGCGAGCTCGGGCTCGACGATTACCTGCGCGACGGATGCATGGCGGCGCTCGACGCCGTCCGGTCGATCTGCGGCGAAGCCGCGCACGCGGTCGGCTATTGTCTTGGCGGCACGCTGCTGGCGATCGGCGCGGCAACGCTCGCGCGGGACGGCCGGCAACACGAGGCCCTGCGATCCGTCACGTTGCTCGCGGCCCAGACCGATTTCAGCGAGCCCGGCGAACTCGGCCTGTTCATCGACGCCAGCGAACTGTCCGCGCTCGATGCGCTGATGTGGCGGCAGGGTTATCTGGATGGCGCGCAGATGTCCGCCGCATTCGAGCTGCTGAACGCGCGCGACCTGATCTGGTCGCGGATGATGAGCGAGTACCTGCTCGGCAAGCGCACGAAGCCGAACGACCTGATGTCGTGGAACGCGGACACCACGCGCATGCCGTATCGCATGCATTCCGAATACCTGACGCGGCTCTTTCTCGACAACGATCTCGCAGCGGGCCGCTACTGCGTCGACGGGCGGCCGGTCGCGTTGTCGGATATCGACGTGCCGACGTTCGCGGTCGGGACCGAGCGCGATCACGTGTCGCCGTGGCGGTCCGTCTACAAACTCCATCTGCTCACGCACCACGCGCTGACTTTCGTGCTGACGTCGGGCGGGCACAACGCGGGCATCGTGTCCGAGCCGGGCCACCCGGGCCGCCATTATCGCTGCGCGACCCGCGAGCCCGGCGCGCCTTACCGCAGCCGGCACGACTTCGTGCGCGACACGCCCGCGGTCAACGGATCGTGGTGGACGTGCTGGCGCGACTGGCTGTACGAGCGTTCGTCCGGCGAGGTGCCGGCGCGCGTGCCGGCCGCCGGGCTCGCCGCGGCACCCGGTACCTATGTGCTCGAAACATGAATGCGGGCGCTGGCGGCCCTGCGTGCCGATGATGGCGAAATCGCGGCGGCCGGCCATGCGCGAGTCCTGACGAACGAACGGATCACCCTTTCGATGAAGGAGCAGTGATGAAAGCACTCGTCTACAACGGGCCGGGGCGCAAGGCGCTCGAACGGCGGCCCATGCCGGAACTGCAGTCGCCCACCGATGCGATCGTCCGCGTGACGCGCACGACGATCTGCGGCACCGATCTGCATATCCTCAAGGGCGACGTACCGACCTGCGAGCCCGGCCGCGTTCTCGGCCACGAAGGCGTGGGGACCGTCGAGCAGGTCGGTGCCGCGGTCGATGCGCTGACGCCGGGCGATCACGTGCTGATTTCGTGCATCTCGTCGTGCGGCCGCTGCGAATATTGCCGCCGGGGACTGTATTCGCACTGCACGACGGGCGGCTGGATCCTCGGGCACCGGATCGACGGCACGCAGGCCGAGTACGTGCGCATCCCGCATGCGCAAACCAGCCTGTACCGGATTCCGGCCGGCGCGGACGAAGACGCGCTCGTGATGCTGTCCGACATCCTGCCGACCGGATTCGAATGCGGGGTGCTGAACGGCAAGGTGCAGCCGGGCTGCACGGTCGCGATCGTCGGCGCCGGCCCGATCGGGCTGGCGGCGTTGCTGACCGCGCAGTTCTACTCGCCGGCGCAGGTCATCATGATCGACCCGGACAGCAACCGGCTCGAGGTTGCGCGCCACTTCGGCGCGACCGATTGCTTCGACGGCCGCACCGGCGACCCGGTCGAGGAGGTGATGAAGCTGACCGACGGCGTCGGCGTCGATTGCGCGATCGAGGCGGTCGGCATTCCGGCGACGTTCGAGATGTGCACGTCGCTCGTCGCGCCGGGCGGCGTGGTCGCGAACGTCGGCGTGCATGGGGTCAAGGCCGACCTGCATCTCGAGAAGCTGTGGGATCGCAACATCTCGATCACGACGCGGCTCGTCGACACGGTCAGCACGCCGATGCTGCTGAAGACCGTGCGCGCCGGGCGTCTCGATCTGAATCGCCTGATCACGCACCGCTTTTCGCTCGACGACGTCGAGCGTGCGTACGACACGTTCGGCCGCGCGGCGCAAACCCATGCGCTGAAAGTCATCATCGAGGTCGGTTGATCGCCCGGGAACGGATGACGGGAGCCGGTACGCGACGTCCGGCTCCCAGCGCGCGCGGCGGGCGCCGCCGTCAGGACGAAAGCGCGGCCGGCTCGCGCGTGTCGCCGGTCTGGATCGCGTCGAGATCGACGCTTTGCGCGTAAGTCGGCACCTCGCACGGCCAATGCAGTCGTTCCGAGATGCGCCGCCGCAATGCATCGGCCGCGGCCGGTTCGCCATGCGTGATGAAGGTCCGCACCGGTGCGCGCTGCATCGTGCCGAGCCACTGGAGAATCTCCTCGTAGTCGGCATGTGCGGAGAGCGTGGTGATCGACTCGACCTGTGCGCGCACGCGCACGTATTCGCCGTGAATCTTCACCGTCGGCTCGTGCGCGGCCAGTGCCGCGCCGCGGGTGCCGACAGCCTGGTAGCCGACCAGCGCGATCGTGTTGCGCGCATCGGGCGCATAGTGGCTCAGGTGATGCAGCACACGCCCGCCCGTCGCCATGCCGCTGCCGGCGATGATGACCATCGGGCCATGATGTTCGCCGATCGCCTTCGATTGATCGACCGACCGGATCATCGTTGCCGCGTGACCGAGTGCGTTCGCTTCGGAAAGGGTCAGGCGGTGTTCGAGGATATGGTGACGATAGATCTCGGTCACGTCCGTCGCCATCGGGCTGTCGAGAAACACCGGGACGCGCGCCATCCGGCCGGATGCCTTCAGGCGCGCAATGTAGTGCAGGATTTCCTGCGCGCGGCCGACCGTGAAGCAGGGCATCACGACGACGCCGCCGCGCGCGAAGGTCTTGTCGAACAGCGCGGCCAGTTCGCTCTCGGGGTCGGCGTCCGGATGCAGCCGGTCGCCGTATGTCGATTCGACGACCAGGTAATCGGCATGAGCGGGCGCCAGCGGCGGCTGCATGATCGGGTCGTGATACCGGCCGAGGTCGCCCGAGAACGCGAGCACCTTGTGATTCCAGTGCATCACGACGCTCGCGGCGCCGAGAATATGCCCGGCCGGCAGCAGGCGGAACGACAGGCCGCCGCCCAGCGCGGTGCACTCGTCGAAGGCAACGGGCGTCAGCAGCTGCAGCGCGCGCTGCGCGTCGTCCACGGTGTACAGCGGTTGTGCCGGATGATGCTTCGAGTAGCCGTGGCGGTTCGCGAAGTCGGCTTCCTCCTCCTGCAGCCGCGCGCTGTCGCGCAACATGATGTCGCAGAGCTCGGCCGTTGCCGCGGTGCAATATACCGGCCCGCGATACCCTTCGCGCACCAGTACCGGAAGATAGCCGGTGTGGTCGACGTGCGCATGTGTGAGCACGACCGCGTCCAGCGTGTCGGGCGCGAGCGGCAGCGGGCTCCAGTTGCGCAGCCGCAGATTCTTCGTGCCCTGGAACAGGCCGCAATCGACCAGCACGCGCCGGTTGCCGTGCTCGATCAGGTACTTCGAGCCGGTGACGGTTTCGGTCGCACCGAGAAATGTCAGTTTCATCGCTCGCCTCGCTGGAAGTCGATGGGTTCAGTGAGTCGATTACATCGCGAACGCGCGTGCGACGGTTGATGGAAATCAGGGATTGCTGTATCCGTCGGCCGGTCGGGCGGGATTCGCAAGCGGTGCGTCGCCCGTCCGGGTTGATGTCAATCAACGACCGGGCCCGGCGGCGGGATGATAGTGAAACCGTGCGCGATTGCGATGCCAGGCTTGTGCCGCCCGCGCATGCCGCCTACGCAGTGCGTGGCGCTATCACGACGCTTTCGGGACGAACCCATCATGACGCTGATCGCAAATCTGGACGGTGCCCGGACCGGCTACCGGCTGTGCTTCGTCCGCGCGCCGTGGGCGTGGTTTACATGCTTGCCGCTCGATCGGCAATGCGGTGAGCGCTGGGCGGAAGTTCCGTACCAGGACTTTGCGCAATCGCCATACAGCGATTCGCGTGCCCAATTGCTGCGGGTCGCGTTCGACGCGCCGCGCCTGCTGTCGCCCGAGGCAGGACGACACGGGCATGCGTGGAGCGTCGAGCAGATCAATCGCGGCGCGGCGCCGTGGCTGCGCAGCGAGGATTTCGTCGATGCCATGACGCTGACCGTTCCGGCCGGCGCGACGCTCGGCGTGTTCGTCGAGGCGGTCGAAGCTGCCGGCGGCACCGTCTACGGCCCGCTCGGCTGGGCGGAGCTGCCGCCATGGCAGCAGCCCGACATCGCGACGCAAACGGGCTGAATGGCCGCGCCACGGCCCTTCAGCCCGCTTCCCCCCAGCCGCCGCCAAGCGCGACGTAGAACGCGACCGTGTCCTGCAGCCGCTGCGCGACGGCCTGCAACCATGCAATCCGCGCCTGATGGTATTGCACGTCGGCGACCAGCAACTGCACGTAGCCGGCGATTCCCGCGTCGTAGCCGGCCTGCGTGAGCTTCAGCGCGTCGCGGGCCGCGGCCATCGCGCGGGCCTGCGCATCGAGCGCGATCGCATCGTTCGCGAGCGCACGCAACGTGTCGGCCACCTGCGAGAACGCCGACAGGACGACCTGCCGGTAGGCCGCGTCCGCTTCGTCATACTCATCCTGCGCAGCGCGCCGCTGGTTCCGGAGCGTGCCGCCGTGAAAGAGCGGCGCGGTCAGGCCGGCGCCGACACTCCACGCGCGGCCGGCCGGTGAGAACAATTTGCCGGCGACGATGCTGTCGAACCCGCCGGACGCGGACAGCGTGACGGTCGGGTAGAGCGCGGCGGTCGCGACGCCGACCTGCGCGCTGGCCACGTGCAATTGCGCCTCCGCCTGCAGGATGTCCGGCCGGCGCCGCACCAGCGACGACGGCGCCGTATCCGGCAAGCGCGCGGGCAGTTCGATCCCGTCGAGCGACAGGTCCGGCGTCTGCCAGTCGGCGGGGTAGCGACCGGCCAGCAGCGCGAGCAGATCGTCGGCCTGCGCGCGTTTCTGGTCGAGCGCGGGCAGCGTCGCTTCGAGCGAGGCCCGCTGGGATTCCAGCGTGAGCACCGCGACATGGGCCGCCGCGCCGGCCGTCACCTGTGCGCGGGTCAGGCGAATCTGCTCGTCGAGCAAGCCGATCATTTCGCGCGTTGCCGAGCCCTCGTCGCGATAGGCGGCGCGCGCGATCATCGTATTGACGACGTTGGCGGTCAGCATCAGGTAGGCGCCCGCCAGCGCCTGGCGCTGCGCGTCGACGTCGGCCACCAGCGCCTCGACCTGGCGTCGTTCGCCGCCCCACAGGTCGAGCGTGTAGCTGACCGTTGCCGACAGCGTGAACAGGTTGAAGATCGATGCCGGCAGGGCCTGGCCGGTGCGCAGCGGAGCATAGCGCTGGCGCGACGCGCCGGCTTGCGCATCCACCTGCGGGAAGAAGATGCCTTCGCCGGCGCGCAGCGCATGTTCGCTGCGCCGCAGCGTCGCCTCGGCGAGATCGAGCGTCGGGCTGCCGGTCAGTGCTTCGCTCACGGTCGAGTCGATGTCGCGGCTGCCGAAACGCGTCCACCAGTCGCGCGCGAGCGTCGTGTCGGCCGACGGGACCTGCGTGGGTCCGCCGCCGGCCCGGGCACCGGACGCCGCGCCCGGATCGCCGGGCGGCACGAAGCGCGCGACGCGCGGCGCGGGCGGAGGGACGAAGTCGGGCCCGACCATGCATCCCGCGAGCAGCACGGCGAGCGCCAGCGCCGATGTTGCGTGGCGCAGCGTATGCCCGCGGCGGGGCCCGTCATTTGCCGGCGACGTAGACATCGACGATCTGCCCGGGAAACAGCCGCACGTTCCGGTTCGGCACGATACGGAAAATGACCGGCAGCACGCGCACGTCGACGCGCTCGGTGCGCTGGTCCGACAGTTCGATCTTCGGCGTGACGTACGGCTGCACGCGCACGAACTGGAGGTCGGCCTCGACCGACGTGCCGCGCACGAACATATGCGCCTTCAATGCATGCAGATCGGGCAGCTGGTGGATCAGGATTTCGTCGATGTAGCAGCGCACCTGCAGGTGGTCGACCGGCGTGCCGAGCACCGCGACGGGCGTGTTGCCCTGCGTATAGGTGTCGTAGAGCCCCTGCGAGGTCAGGTATGACCCGACGGCCGCGTTCATCGCCAGGACGGTGCCGTCCGCCGGCGCGCGCAGCGTGTAGCGCGCGAGCAGTGCGGCGGCCGCGTCGGCCGCACGCCGCAGCGCGATGGCCTGCGCCTCCTGGTTGCGGACGTCGAAGCTCCATGCGCCGGCTTTCGTCAGGCGATACTGCCGCGTCACGACGTCCAGGTTGGCCGCCGCGACGCGTACCGCGTTCGCGGCCGTGTCGAGCGCGTCGCGGCTGACCGCTTTCGGGTCGATGTCGTACGCGTGCCGCTGCTTGTCGTACTGATCCCGTGCCAGCTTCAGGCTGGCCTGGGCGGCCGCCGTTTGCGCACTGGCCACGTCGAGCACCTCGCGGCGCGGCTGCGCCTTCAGCTCGTCGAGCAGCGCGGTTGCCGCGTCGGCCTGCGCCGCGAGCTGGGCGGCCGTGGCGCGTTGCACCGAGTCGTCGATCGTCAGCAGCGCGTCGCCGGCCTTCACCGGGTCGCCGTCGTGCACGAGGATGCGTGTCACCGCGCCCGTGACGTCCGGATAGACGTTTACGTTCGCGCCGGCCGGCTGCTCGCTCTCGACGATGCCGTTCGCATAGACGCCGCGCGCGTACGGATTGGCGGCCGGCTTGAACACCGGCGGCTGCGGCGGCTCCTGGCGGCTGTACACCCACGCGGCGACGAGGCTCGCCAGGAAGCCGAGCAGGGCTGCCGCGAACACGAGCCGGTGTTTCAATCGCGCACCTCCGCGGTCGATGCCGTTCAGCTTGCCGTCCTCCATCCGCAGGATGCGATCCGCGTATTCGAAGATCCGCGCGTCGTGCGTGACGATCACGATGCAGCGCGTGTCGCTCAACACCTTGTGCTTGACGAAGTCGATGATCATGCGGCCCGTGTCGCCGTCGAGCGACGCGGTCGGCTCGTCGAGGATCAGCAGGTCGGGCTGGCTGACAATCGCGCGCGCGATCGCGACGCGCTGCTGTTCGCCGCCGGACAGCTTGACGGGCGGCAGTTGCGCGCGGTTCCCGAGTCCGACGACATCGAGATAGTTGCGTGCTTCCTTGATGGCGTCATCCCATGGCCGGCGTTTCAGGATCAGCGGGATCGCGACGTTCTCCACGGTCGTGAGTCTCGGAAACAGGTGGTAGTCCTGGAACACGAACCCGATCCGGTGCAGCCGGAAATCGGCGATCGCGTCGTTCGGCTGCGCCCACAGGTCGACACCGTCGATCGACACCGAGCCCGATTCCGGCCGCAGGATGCCCGAGATCACGCTGAGCAGCGTCGTCTTGCCGCTGCCTGACGGCCCGACGATCAGCAGCATCTCGCCGAAGCTGGCCTGCATCGACACGTCGCACAGGGCCTGCGTGCGCGCTTCGCCGTCGCCGAACCACTTGCTGACGCCACGCGCGTCGATCGCGACATTCGTCATCGTCAGCCCCGGAAGATGTCGAACGGTTCGATGCGCAGCACGCGCCGCACGCCGAGATAGCTCGAGATCGTCGCGATCACGACCACCATGCCGAACGCGAGCGACAGGTTGCCGAACGTGATGAGCGCCGCGTAGTCGGGAATCTGCAGTTTCGCGAGACTGATCAGCAGCACGCACAGGCCGACGCCGATTCCGTATCCCGTCAGCGCCGTGAACGTCGCCTGGAACAGGATCATCGTGACGAGCTCGCGGCTTTTCGCGCCGATCGCCTTCAGCGCGCCGAACTTGTCGAGGTTTTCGAGGATGAACGCGTAGAACGTCTGACCGGAAATCGACAACCCGATGATGAAGCTGATGATCGTCATCAGCATGATGTTGGTGCCGAGCCCCGTCTCGTACTTGTAGAAACGCGAGATCTGCGCGATGAATTCGTCGCGCGTGTAGGCTTGGTAGCCTAGCGATTTCACGACGGCCTTGATGTGCGCAATGTCCGCATCCGACTTCGGCTCGACGAGAATGTACGAGGTCGTGAAGCGCGGCGACGGAATATAGCGGATCGCGCGCGCATACGTGGTGTAAAGCGTCGGCGTGCCGAACAGCCCGCTCGCGGCGACCTTCGCGATGCCGACGATCACGCCGCGATGATCGTTCAGCTCGAAATCGGTGCCGACCGACGGGTTTTCCAGCTTGCGGAACTCGGTGTCGTCGATCGCGATGAAGCCGTTCTCCGCATAGATGTCCTCGATCCGGCCCTGCAGCATCGTCGGGCGACCCAGCAGGCTGGCGTCGTCGAGGCCGACGACCGTCACCGCCTGGTAGGTGCCGGAGCGCAGCTTGACGAGCGCGGCACCGGAATAGAGCGGCACCGCGTACTTGACGCCGTCGATGCTGCGCACGGCGTCGAGCACGTAGTCGGGCATGCCGATGCTGTTGGCGATCGTCTTCACGGCCGGGTCCATCACCCAGACCTTCGCGCCGATATTGATGACGGACGCCGACGATTTGTTCAGGATGCCTGCGAACAGCGACGTCATCTCGATCATCAGCAGCACCGAGAACGTGATGCCGACGGTCAGCGCAGTGAACTTCGCGCTGTCGTTCACGAGCAGCTTGAACGCGAGGCGGAGGATGCCGTTCACGATGTCGAATGAATCGGGCGCGGGTGCTTCAGGTACGCTCGCCGGCGGCCGGATTCAGCTGCGCGACGAATGCGACGACGCCCGAAATCAGCGCGACGATCGCGTACGGGAAGACGCGCGCTTCGACCAGCATGGCGTGCACGACGCCCAGCAGGGACGCGAGTGCGATGAACACGCCCAGCGTGGCAAGAACGGTCCGGTATTGCTCGCGAATCATGACGTTCTCCCGTGAAGCGGCGGCGTCCGTTCGCGCTGCCACGTTGCCGCGCGCTCGGCTTCCAGAGTTTTCTCAAGATGTGGCTTCATCATCGCGTGCGGGCCTCCGGTGCGGTTGATCTGTATCAACGGACGAATCCGGCGCCATCAGGGTGCCCGGCCTTCTGCCCGCCCGTCGTCGTTCTAACGCGTCGTTCGGTCGGCCCGTCTCAATCGACGTCGGACGCGATCGTCAGGCATGACACGGCCCACATCCCGCGACGTGCATCGCCGGTGTCGATGACCGTCGTGTCCCGGAACGGCTGCAGTTCCGGCCAGGGCGCGCATTGTCGCGACGTGCTCCGGTTTGCCGGGGCGGCCGGGTGCGACGCGTCATGCAACCTGCCGGCGATCACGCAGACGGCCAGCATCGTGACGACCGCTATCCCGTGTACGGGATTGCGCAGGCAGGCTTCGACCTGCTCGCTCCGGCTCGCGCCGAACAGGCACCAGCGGCAGAAGTGTTCGCAGTTGTTCGTGAGCAGCCGGTAATGGCGTTCGCCGAGGCGCGAGGCCGCGCGGCGAGCGACCTCCGATCCGCTGTACCGGGCGGCGGCGTGCCGGATGATCGCCAGTTCGAAACCGGCCGCAAAATGGTCAATGGAGATGATCTCGACCGGGCCGCCGCTCAGCCGCCGCGAGAGCCCCGCATAGTGAATCACCTGGCCCTCGCCGATGTAGATCCCGTGGTGCACGTAGCCCCTGCGCCGGGTCACGAGATGCGCGCCGACCGGCCATTCGCTGCCGGGCTCGGTGATGCCGGATTGCGCTGAAGTCGGGTGGTTCACTGCCAGCTCCTGAATCCCGCGGCATGGGCCGCCCCGTTGCCGGAGCCGGCCTGGCGGACGGTCCGCCGCGTGACCGCCGAACACGAGATGCCCTGTCACGCTTGCAGTATTGGCGGCGGCGCGAGGGGCATCAATCAGCGTGGTCCGAACTTGCTGTCCGATGTGCGCCCGCCGTGTCGGAATATTCCGACGCGGCAGGCGGTGACGGCTGACGGGCGGTGCGGCCGGACGCTGACCGGACTGTCCGTTTCCCCTGGCGTGCGGGCGATTCCGGCGGTACCTCCGGCACGCGCTTGATGTGGGTCAATCGCGGGTTGCGGCGGACCCATACAGTCGACACCAGGGCCCGCGCATGTCGTGCGTGAAGCGGCCGCGCCGGTGTTGCAGCCCGGGCTGCCCACCGGAACATGGAACTCCAGCCCCTGCGAGGCGTTGGCGATGAAACGAGGATGGTTGGCGACGGGCGTGCTGCTCGCGTTGAGTGCCTGTGCCGGAGACGCGCAGACCGGGGCGTTCCGCGAACGGGAAACGCAACTGCTGACAACGCGCGAGGCAGCATCGCTGCGGTGTGCGACGCAATCGGAATGCGATCGCGCGTGGGCTCGTGCGCGGCGCTTCATCGAAATGCATTCGTCGACCAGGATCACGCGATTCACCGCGGACGCGATCGAGACTGCGCAGCCGCTTCTGGCCGGAAACGTCTATCTCTGGGCGTCCCGCGCGGCGTCGGAGGACGGGAGATCGGTGATCCGGCTCAAGGTGATGTGCAAGGGCATGTACGACAGCGACGGCGGTCCGGGCTGGCAATACGACGCCTGCGCGACGAAAACCCTCGAACTGGAGGGAAGCTTCCGGTCGTTCGCGGGTGCGTCGTCCGCGCCCGAAACGCGTGGCCGGACGGTGGCGTCGCCACGATAGTGCGAAAGGACGACAGGGGGCGCGGTGCACCGCCGCGCGCCGGGCCGATTACGACATCTGGCCGATCGTCTTGCGAAAGCGCATCAGCGACAGCAGGAACAGCACGCATCCGATCGCGAACAACACCGCAAACTGCACCCAGACCGCATCGAGGCCGGCACCGCGATACAGGATGCGTTGCGCCAGCTCGACGAAATGGGTGGTCGGCGCGGCCAGCATGATGTCCTGCACGGCCAGCGGCATGCTCTCGCGCGGCGTCAGTCCGCCCGACAGCAACTGCAGCGGCAGCAGCACGAGCACGAGCAGCATCCCGAACTGCGGCATGCTGCGCACGAGCGTCGCGAGAAAAATCCCCATCGACGTCGCCGCGAACAGGTGCAACGCCATCCCGGCAACGAACAGCGGTATGGAGCCCGGAATCGGGACGTGCAGCGCACCGCCGACGACGAACGTCAGCGACGCGACGGCGGCCACCGTGACGACGAGCCCCATCGACCAGACCTTCGCGAGCATGATTTCCGCCGCGGTCACCGGCATGACAAGCAGATGCTCGATCGTGCCGTGCTCGCGCTCGCGAATCAGCGCGGCCCCGGTGAGTATCATCGACAGCATCGTCACGTTGTTGATCAGTTCCATCAGCGCGCCGAACCATACCTCGTCGAGATTCGGGTTGAAGCGCATCCGCAGCGCGAGGTCGACAGGCGGCAACGGCGTGCCGCGATAGCGCCGCACGAATGCGTCGATCTCGCCCGACACGATCTGCTGGACGTAACCGCCACCGGTAAACGCCTGCGTCATGCGTGTCGCGTCGACGTTGAGCTGGATCGTCGCATGGCGGCCGGCGAGCACGTCGCGCTGCAGGTCCGGCGGAATGTCGAGCGAGAACGTGTAGTCGCCGTTGTCGAGACCGCGATCGGCCGCGGCGGCGTCGACGATCGGGGGTGGCGCGAACTGCGGCGGGAAGAACGCCGCCGCGATGCGTGCCGACAGCGGCGATGCGTCCTCGTCGACGATCGCGATCGGCACCTTGTGCAGCGTTTCCGGGCTAGCGGTGGCGGCGACGTAGATCGACGCGCTGAACGTATAGACGATGAGTGCGAGCAGGATCGGGTCGCGAGCGAGGCTCCAGAGTTCCTTGACCCCGAGCCGGAAAATGGCGAGCAGGCGCGACATGGTCAGCGTTCCTGCTTGCGGAGCAGGACCCCGGTCATGACCAGGATGACCGGCGCCGCCGCGAGCAGCGGCCAGAACTGCGACGACAGGTCGGCGAACCCGAGCGCCTTGTTGTAGACACCGCGGCTGATCGCGAGCATGTAGGTGGCCGGGTAAACCGTACCGATCCATTTGCCGCTGCCTTCGAGCGACGACAGGGGCGTGAGCAGGCCCGAGAACTGCACGACGGGAATCAGCGTGCCGACGATCGTCATGAAGATCGCGGCGATCTGGCTGCGGGTGAACGTCGACGCGAACAGCCCGATGCCGGTGGCCACGACGTTGAAGATCAGCATCGCGGCCGCCAGCGTCGCAAGACTTCCCTTGATCCGCACGCCGAACACGACGTCGGCCAGCACGACCATCAGCACGAAGTTCAGCATCGCCAGCATGACGTACGGCGCCTGCTTGCCGAGCAGGAATTCGGCGCGTGTGACGGGCGTCACGTACAGGTTGACGATCGACCCGAGCTCGCGTTCCCGCACGACGGCGAGCGCCGTGAGCATCGCGGGCAGCATCAGCAGCAGCATCGGCATGATCGCCGGAATCATCGCGGGCAGGCTCCTGACGTCCGGGTTGTAGCGATAACGAACAGCGATGTCGACCGCCGGAACGAGCGACGCGCCGAGCCGGCGCCTGGCCTGATCGCGCAGCCAGTTCTCGTGCATGCCGGCGACATAGCCGCGGATCGTCTCCGCGCGCATCGGCATCGCGCCGTCGACCCACGCGCCGATCTCGACGCGCCGACCGCGCGCGACGTCGCGTGCGAACCCGGGCGGGATCTCGATCGCGAGCGACAACTGGCCGTTGCGCATGCGGCGATCGATGTCGCGATCATCCGCGAGCGCGGCGCGCGGCACGAAGTAGCGGGAACCGGCGAGGTTCTGCGCATAGTCCTGGCTCAGGATCGACTGATCGCGGTCGAGCACCGCGAACGTCAGGTTGTCGACGTCGAGACTGATGCCGATGCTGATCACGCACATCAGCACGAGCGAACCGAACAGCGCCAGCGTCGCGCGCAGCGGATCGCGTCGCAGTTCCAGCACTTCGCGCCACAGGTAGCTGCCGGCGCGCGCCGGGCTGAACCACGCGGCCCCGCGGCGGGCGCCGGCCGCCTCCGGCGGCGCGGCAAGCCAGCCGGCGTCGGACGGTGCCTCGGCCAACGCGCCGTCCGTGCGCTGCGCATCGGTCAGGTAGCCGATAAACGCATCCTCGAGCGTGCTGGCGCCGCGCGCGCGAACCAGCTCGTCGGGCGCGGCGCTCGCGAGCACGCGGCCAGCGTGCATCAGCGAGATGCGATCGCAGCGCGCGGCCTCGTTCATGAAGTGCGTCGAAATGAAGATCGTGACGCGATCCTGCCGGGCGAGCTCGATCATCAATCGCCAGAAATCGTCCCGTGCGACGGGGTCCACGCCCGAGGTCGGCTCGTCGAGGATCAGCAGTTCGGGCTTGTGCACCATCGCCACCGCGAGCGACAACCGCTGCCGCATGCCGAGCGGCAGGCGCTCGGGCAGCGCGTCGAGCGCATCGGCGAGCGCGAAGCGCTCGACCATTTCGGTCACCCGTCCCGGTACGTCAGGTTCCGGCACGCCGAACAGGCGTGCATGCAGCACCAGGTTCTGCCGGACGGTCAGTTCGCCGTACAGCGAAAATCCCTGCGACATGTAGCCGACCCGCCTGCGCGTGTCGATGTCGTCGGCGGCGACCGGCCGGCCGAACAGCGTCGCGGTGCCTTCGGATGCGGGGAGCAGCCCCGTGAGCATCTTCATGGTCGTCGATTTGCCGCAACCGTTGGAGCCGAGAAATCCGAAGATTTCGCCGCGGCGAATCTTCAGGCTCACGTGGTCGACCGCGACGAAATCGCCGAAGCGCATCGTCAGCGCATCGGCCTCGATGGCGTAGGCGGCGGAGTCGTCCGGCTGAAAAGGCGCAATCCGGATCGGCTGGTGTCCGTGCCGCCGGGCTTCCGGGAGCAACGCGATGAACGCGGCTTCCAGCGTGTCGCACCCGGTGCGGGCGAGCAGGTCGCCGGTGCCGCCCGTTGCCAGCACCCGGCCGGCGTCCATCGCGATCAGCCAGTCGAAACGCCGGGCCTCGTCCATGTATGCGGTAGCGACCAGTACGCTCATTGCCGGGCGTGCGGCGCGAATCCGGCCGATCAACTCCCAGAACTGCGCGCGCGAGAGCGGATCCACGCCGGTCGTCGGTTCGTCCAGGATCAGCAGGTCGGGATCGTGGATCAACGCGCAACACAGGCCGAGCTTCTGCTTCATGCCGCCGGACAGTTTGCCGGCAGGCCGATCCAGGAACGGATGAAGGCCGGTGCTGTGCGTGAGTGCGTCGATCCGGCGGCGTCGCTCCGCCGCGTCGTGGCCGAACAGTCTCGCGAAGAACTGCAGGTTTTCCTCGACCGACAGCGTCGCATACAGGTTTCGGCCGAGGCCCTGCGGCATGTAGGCGATGCGCCGGCAGACGCGTGCGCGATGGCGGCGCGACGACAGATCGCCGTCGAGTGCCAGGACACGCCCCTGCTGGATCGCACGCGCGCCGGAAACGAGCGCGAGCAGGCTCGACTTGCCGACGCCGTCCGGGCCGATCAGCCCGATCATGCGGCCGCCGGGGATATCGAGCGTCACGTTGTCGAGCGCGTACTTGTCGCCGTAGCGCAGCGACACGCCCGACAGCCGCGCGACCATGCCGGATTCCGCGCAGACCGGCGGACCTTCGGTCGCACCGGCGTCGGTATCGGCTGGCAACGTCGTCTTCATTGCGGCACCTTGACGGCGAGGCGCGCCGGCCAGTCTGCCTTCGGGTCGGCCTTCAGCCATGCGACACCCGGCAGCCCGGTCTTGACGAGTTTCAGGTGGCGCTGCAGCAGATCCCGGTCGATGCGCGCCTTCACCCGGAACATCAGCTTCTGCCGTTCGGTGGCCGTCTCGACCGTCTTCGGCGTGAACTGCGCGGTGCTCGACACGTACGACACGCTGGCCGGAATCACGTATTCCGGCGCCGCGTCGAGCACGATCCGCACGTCGGCGCCGAGCGGTACCCTGCCGACGACCGTTTCGGGCAGGAAGAACGTCATGTAGACGTCGGACAGGTCGACGACATTGAGCACTTTGCCGCCTGCCGGCAGGACCTCGCCCGATTCGGCGATGCGGTACTGGACCCGGCCGTCGCGCGGCGACGTCAGCTCGCTGTCCGCGATGTCGGCCTTCACGCGTGCCACGGTGGCCTGCGCGGCCGTGACCGCCGAACGCGCCGCGACGAGCTGGGCCTTCGTTGCATCGATGCCGGCCTGGGCGGCGTCCACCTGCGCTCGCGCGGCATTCACGGTTGCCCGCAGGCTGCCGGTGCGCGCGCGATCATCGTCGAGTTCCTGCATCGACGATGCGCCGTCGCGCGACAGCGTTTCGGAACGCGCGAGCCGTCGCGCTGCCGCGTCCAGTTCGCTTTCCCGCTGCACGACGACCGCCGCGGCCGCGGCCTTGTCGCTGCGGCGCTGGGCGACCTGCGCGTCGATGCTCGCCGCGGTGTTGGCCGCCTGTTGTTCCCTTGCCTGCGCCTCGTCGAGTTGCGCCTGCAGGACGACGACGTCCATGCGCGCGAGCGGCTGACCGGCCTTCACGAAATCGCCTTCGTCGACGAGCATGGTGGTGACGCGCCCCGGCAGCTTGGTCGCGACGTCGATCTCGGTCGCCTCGATGCGGCCGTTGCCGCTGACGAGCCCCGCATCCGTCTGTCCGTCGCGCCAGCGCGTCCACCCGTAGTACGTGAGGCCGATCGCGAGCACGGCCGCGCCGGCGCCGATCAGAAGGGGGCGCTTGATGGCTTTCATTGTCTGGAATCCGGGTCTGTCGAAAGGTTGTTCGGTGCGGCGGCAGTCCTGCCGGCGTCGGTCGTCTCGCCGCCGAGCGCGCCGTACAGCGCGACGCGGCTCGACAGGAGCGCGCGGCGCGTCATGACCAGTTGCTGCTCCGCGTTCATCAGGTCCCGCTGCGCGTCGAGCACCTCGAGAAACCGTGTGGCGCCGCTGTCGTAACGCAGCTTCGCCAGGCGCGCCCGTTCGGCCTGGGAGGCCAGCGTGGCGCGCTCGATGCGTACCTGGTCGGCCAGCCAGTAACGGGACGCGAGCGCGTCGGACACGTCGCGGAAGGCGCTTTGCAGCGTCTTTTCGTATTTCGCGAGCGCCTCGTCGCGCTGCGCATGCGCCAGCGCGAGATTCGAGCGATTGCGGCCGCCGTCGATGAGCGGCACCGTCACGGTGGGGACGATCGACCATACGCCGGCGCCGGACGACAGCAGCTCATGCAGCGCGCTGCTGCCCGAGCCGAACGAGCTCGTCAACGCAATGCGCGGAAAGAACGCGGCCCGCGCCGCGCCGATGTTGGTGCGCGTCGCCTGCAACTCGTGCTCGGCCGCGATCACGTCCGGACGGTTGGCGAGCAGCGACGAGGGCAGGCCGGGGGCGAGCGACGGCAGCACGGCGCCGTCGTCGAGCGCGAGCGGCGCGTCGGCCGGATCCGGCGGCGCACCGACGAGCAACGCCAGTGCATCGGCGGCCGACGCGCGCGCCTGCTGCAACTGGACGCCCAGGGATTCCGCCTGCTGCAGCAAGATCTCGGATTGCGTCAGGTCGAGGCGCGAGATCGCGCCGGCCGCCTGGCGAAGCCGGAAGATCCGCAGCGATTCGCGCCGCGTGTCGATCGTCGCGCGCGTCAGCGCGATGCGCTCGTCGATCTCGCACAGGGTCAGATACGCGTCCGCTACCCCGGTGATCACGCTCAACGCCACTGCCTGGCGGGCTGCGTCGCTTGCGAGGTAGCGCTGGAGCGCCGACGTTTTCAGGTTGCGCACGCGGCCCCAGAAGTCGATCTCCCATTGCGTCTCGGCCAGCTGGACCTCGTAGACCTGGCCGATCACCGGCGCCGGCGTCAGGAACCCGCCCGGCGCACGAAACCGCGCATAGGCCGCGCCGGCGCCGATCGTCGGCCACTGATCCGCGCTGCGGATGCCGTAGACGGCACGCGCCTGCTCGACACGTGCAAGGGCGGCGCGCAGATCGCGGTTGTTGACGAGCGCCTGCGCGATCAACGCGCGCAGGCGCGCGTCGACGAAATACCCTTGCCACGCAGGCACGTGCACCGCGGAAGTGCTGTCGGCGGACGGATCGGGAAACACCGCGGGGATCGGGGATGCGGGACGCGTGTCCGGTGGCGCGAACGACAGGCATCCCGACAGCAGGACCGCACCCGTTGCGAGTGCAACGAGACGCGTGCGTCGCGCGACGGCAGCATGAAAGAGAGCGGGAAGCGCGGCAACGCGCATGGAGTGCCTCGTCGAATACGGGAACGCTGGATGGCGCCGCCGTCATGGCGTCGCCGCTTCGGGTTCACTTATATCCGACGATTGCGGCTCCTCCCCTTGATCTGCATCACCCGGGCGGAAATGCGTTTCGAGCGGGCCTTCGATTGACAGGTGTGCAGGAGGGTGCTCCGCGTGCTTGCGTCGTGCCGAACCGAACCGGTGTCGACCACGACGGCGCAGCGCGGCACGCACGTTGCTTTCGAATGGCCGATCGGACCGACGGACCTCGTTGCGTACGGTGCTCGATCCGTGGCCGGCACATATATAGTGTCAGATGTCGCAGGCAGTCGAAAATATGTACCCAGGCTGGCAGAATGTCTCCATCATTCTTCTGAAGACTGCAGCCCTGCCGGAAATGAAGGCCAACCCGGGGCCGGCACCGGCCAGTCCAACCAGGAAGGAGCATTGCGCGTGGACACGATTGCTCGATTCTTTGTGGCGTCAGGTTTTGCTCCCCACGGTTATTGTCTCCAGTGGTCGCCCGGACTGATCTGGTCATACGTGGTTGCGGACGCAATCATCGCGCTGTCCTACTATTCGATCCCTGTCGCGTTGTGGATATTCGCGCGACGTCGCACGGACCTGCCTTTCAGCTGGCTGTTCCTGATGTTCGCCGTCTTCATCCTGGCCTGCGGCACCACGCATCTGATCTCGATCCTCGATATCTGGCAGCCGGTGTACTGGCTGGATGCGAGCGTCAAGACCCTCACCGCGGCGGCGTCGCTCGCCACGGCCGTCGTGATATGGCCCCTGATGCCCAAAGCGCTTGCGCTGCCGAGCCCGATGCAACTGGATCAGGCGAACCGGAACCTCGTGCGCGAGATTGCGGCACGCCAGGAGGCCGAGCGCCAGCTGCGCGCGCTCACCCATGAGCTTGAACAACGGGTTGCGACGCGTACTGCGGAGTTCGAAAGCGTCAACGATGCGCTGCGCCGCAAGGTCGCCGAACACGAACGGGCCGAGCTGGCGATACGCGACAGCCAGCAGCAGCTTCAGTCCATCGTCGACAATGCGGCGACGGTGATCAGCGTGAAGCAGGCGGATCGTCGTTACGTACTCGTCAACCGGCGCTTCGAGGATGTGTTTCATGTCCGTCGGCAGGATGCGTTCGGCAAGACGGATGCCCAGCTGTTTTCGGCGGAGCGGGCCGCCGCGTCTCGGCAAGCCGATGACCGGGTACTGGCCGGCGACGTGGTCGAGACCGAGGAAACCGTGATCCTGGGCGGGCAGCTCCATACCTTTCTATCGGTCAATTTTCCGATCAGGGACTCCGGCGGCCGGATCGTGTCGATCGGCGGTATTTCCACGGATATCAGCGAACGAAAGCGGGCGGAAGAGCGCCTGCGGCTGGTCGTCGAGGCGTCGCCGAACGCGATGGTCATGGTGAGCCACGGCGGCCGGATCGTGCTGGTGAATTCGCAGACCGAGCGTGTGTTCGGCTACTCGCGCGACGAACTGATCGGTCGCAGCATCGAGACGCTGGTGCCGGCGCGGTTTCGCGACCAGCATCCCGACCATCGCGCTGCGTTCCTCGCCGCCCCGAAGAGTCGCCCCATGGGAGCGGGCAGGCATCTTTACGGGTTGCGCAGCGACGGGTCCGAACTGCCGGTGGAAATCGGACTGAATCCGATTGAAACGGACGAGGGCATGTTCGTCCTGGCAGCGATCGTCGACATTACCGAGCGCACGCGTGCCGAAACAGCGTTGCGCGAACGCACCGACGAACTGGCGCGCTCCAATCGCGATCTGGAGCAATTCGCGTATGTGGCGTCGCACGACCTGCAGGAACCCCTTCGCGCGGTGGCCGGCCCGCTGCAGCTGTTGCAGCGTCGTTATCAGGGGCAGCTGGACGCGCGTGCGGACGAATACATCGGCCATGCCGTCGAAGGCGCCACCCGGATGCAGGCGCTGATCGAGGATCTTCTGACGTATTCGCGCGTCGGCCGGTCGGACAATCCGTTCCAGCCGGTGCAGTGTGCCGTCGTGCTCGACAGTGCGCTGAACAATCTTGCGGTGGCACTGGAGGAGGCCGGCGCCGACGTTCACCGCGGCCTCCTCCCGACGGTGCAGGCCATTCCGTCGCAACTCGCGCTGCTGTTTCAGAATCTGCTGGGCAATGCCGTCAAGTTTCGCCGCAAGGACGGGCCGCTGCGGATTCGGGTGGGCGCGGAACCGTGTGCCGACGGGTGGCTGTTTCGCGTCGAAGACAACGGCATCGGGATCGATGCCCAGTATTTCGAGCGGATCTTTTTGATATTCCAGCGTCTGCATACGCGTCGCGATTATCCCGGCACGGGGATCGGGCTCGCGCTGTGCAAGCGCATCGTGGAGCGTCATGGCGGCAGGATCTGGGTCGAATCCGAACCCGGAAACGGAACGACGTTTCTTTTCACGCTACCGGGCGGGGCGGGAACCGGCCCGAATGCCGAAGTCATTTGAGGAGAGAGCCAATGCCGATCGAATCGCTTGAAGGTCTCGTCGATATCCTGCTTGTGGAAGACAGCCCCACCGACGTGATGATGACCCGCGAGGGGCTCGAGTATTACAAGGTCCTCAATCCGCTGAAGGTCGTCGAAGACGGCGTGGCCGCGATGGCGTACCTCCGGCGGGAAGGGCAATACCAGGGCGCGCGCCGGCCGGGCCTCATCATCCTCGACCTGAATCTCCCGAGGAAGAGCGGGCGTGAAGTCCTTCAGGAGCTGAAGGACGATCCCGAGCTGCGCAACATTCCCGTCGTCATTCTGACGACGTCCAAATCGGAAGAGGACGTGGCGAAGTCGTACGGCCTTCACGCCAATTGCTACATCACCAAGCCGGTCGACTTCGCGAAGTTTGCCGATGTGGTGCGCCGGATCAGCGACTTCTGGTTCGGCGTCGTGACGCTGCCCCCCGCCGGCCGATGAATACCCCGCTCAACGAGGTCCGGATCCTGCTCGTCGAGGACAGCCCGACCGACACATTCCTGATTCGTGAAGCCCTCTTCGAGGTGCGGGACTTCGTCTCGGTGTTGCACCATGCCGAACGCCTGTCGGAGGGCATCGATCATTTTCGGGCGGAGCCTGTCGACGTGGCGCTGCTCGATCTCGGTCTTCCGGATTCACAGGGCCTCGACACGTTCAGCCGGCTTCATGCCGAGAAGCCGGGGGTGCCGATCATCGTGCTGACCGGGCTCGACGATCTCTCGGCGGGGTTGCAGGCGATCCAGGAAGGCGCACAGGATTACCTGCTCAAGAAGGACATTCAGCCCGCGCTGCTGGGCCGGGCGATCCGATACGCGATCGAGCGGCACCACGTGTCGGTTGCGCTGGCGGAAAGCGAGGAACGGTTCCAACTGGCGGTGAGCGGTGCGGCCGCCGGGCTGTGGGACTGGAACCTGCTCACCGGCACCATGTATCTCTCCGCCCACTTCCACGAGATCATGGGATACGACGATCGCGAATTGCCGAATGATGCGCGTACGCATCTCGACGCGATTCATCCCGACGACATCGACCGTGTGAAGTCGATCCTCGATCGGCATTTGCTGCGTGAACGGACCTACGACGTGGAATACCGGGTCCGGACCAAGTCCGGGGCGTTCCGGTGGATCCAGTCGAGGGGGCAGGCGTTGTGGGACAGCGCGGGCGAGCCGTACCGGATGGTGGGCTGGATCATGGACATTTCGGATCGCAGGCGTGCCGAGGAACAGCTGCGCGAATCGCGCGAGGAGCTGAAGCGCCTGTCGGCCGGTATCCTGCGCGCGCGGGAAGAGGAAAAGGCCCGCATCGCGCGCGAACTGCACGATGACCTGGGGCAGCAACTGACCGCGCTGAAGATGGTGACCGCGGTTCTCGAGAACAAGCTCAAGGGCGCGGAAGCGGGATCTCCCGAGGCGATGGTCGGCAACCTCTATTCGATGATCGATCAGATCGTCGTTTCGGTGCGACGCATCGCGGCGGACTTGCGACCGAGAATGCTGGACGATCTCGGACTGGTGCCCGCGGTCGACTGGCTGATCGCGGACTTCTCGTCACGATATGGCATTCATGTCGTCAGGAGCATCGATGCGAACCAGATCGCGTTCAATCGCGAGAGCGCAACGGCTGTGTTCCGGATGGTGCAGGAGGCGCTGACGAACAGTGCGCGCCATTCGGGCGCGACCGAGGTCACGATCGGCATCTCGCGGGACGAGCCGAACTGCATCGTGACGATCGCGGACAACGGCCAAGGCGCCGAGAGCGACGTGCGCCCCGGATTGAAATCGTTCGGCTTGCTCGGCATGAGGGAGCGCGCCGAGCGCGTGGGCGGCGAACTGCGAATCGAGACCGCGCCCGGCCATGGCTTTACCGTGAAAATCGTGATGCCGCTCGCGGCGGTCGAGGCTGACGATCACGATTGAGCGCGCGCATCCGTCCTGTTTCCGCGATCGGATTTGCCGGTCATCCACCGCATGGGATCTCGTTGAATCGGGATGCCGCATGACGCGCTCGGGGCGTGGATAAATATTCCAATAGCACGAACCGAAAGCGCCGATCCCTTTTTCATCCCTCCCGTCAGCCCGAACTCGCACGCTTGACCTGAATCAACCGGGTTCCGGCGATTCGGTATTTACTATCGTCACGGTTGTTTCGGTACCTGCACAGGCCGTCTTCCTGATGCGTCAAACGGTTGATTCCGATATTCATCGAGATTCGACGATAAGCAGATAAACAGGAATCCAGATTGTTTTGGTGAATCCATGAAAGGCTTCATGCCGGTTGCCGTCGGTTATCGCCGGCTGCCGGATGACCCGGAAAAGTCAACGTCTTCGGAGAGCTGAAATGAGTCAACCCGTAGTGGAGAAGCCGCCCGTCAAGGGCGATCAGACATCGTCCGGGCCGAAGGCGGCCGGCGGCGGGCCGGAGACACGCAAGCTCGGGCTGCTGCTGCTCAGCGGCATCGTCGTCGGGTCGATGATCGGTGGCGGTGCGTTCAACCTCCCGCAGAACATGGCTTCGGGTGCCGGGCTCGGCGCCATCGCAATCGCGTGGCTGATCACGCTCGTCGGCATGTTCTTTCTCGCCAACGCGTTTCGTACGCTGGCGGACCAGCGCCCGGAACTCACCGCAGGCATCTATTCGTACGCTCGCGAAGGTTTCGGCAAGTTCGCGGGCTTCGAGATGGCGTGGGGATACTGGCTCAGTTCCGCGTTCGGCAACGTGGCATTCGCCGTGTTGATCATGCAGACGCTCGGCTATTTTTTCCCGGCATTCGACGGCAAGAACTGGCAGTCGATCGCGGGCGGATCGCTGCTGATCTGGGCATTGCACTTCATGGTGCTGTCCGGCGTGAAGCGCACGGCGATCCTCAACACGATGGCGAGTGTGGTCAACGTCGTGACGCTGTCCGTCGCCATCGTCGTCATTGCATTGTTCTTCCAGAAAGGACATTTTTCGTTCGACGTATGGGGACAGCAGCAGCATCTCGGCGGCACGCTCGCCCAGGTCAAGAGCACGATGCTGGTCACGCTTTGGGTGTTCATCGGCATCGAAGGTGCTGTCGTCGTGTCCGACCGCGCGCGCAATCAGCACGAAGTGGGCACCGCGACGTTCGTCGGGCTGGCGGTCTGCACGACGCTCTATTTCCTGCTGTCCGCGCTGCCGTTCGGCGTCATGTCCCAGCATCAGCTGGCGGGCCTGCAGAATCCGTCCACCGCATATGTGATCGAGCAGCTCGTGGGGCACTGGGGCGCGGTCTTCGTCGTCGTTGCGCTGCTGTTCTCGGTGCTGAGTTGCTGGCTGGCGTGGACGGTTCTCGTCGCCGAGCTGCCGTATGCGGCCGCCAAGGACAACATTTTCCCGCGCTTTCTCTCGCACGAGAATCGCCATCATGCGGCTGCGCCGTCGCTCTGGATCTCGAGCGCGGTGATGCAGGTCATGATGTTCGTCGTGCTGTTCGCGCACGACGCGTGGATGTGGCTGATCAGCGTGGCGGGCGTGATGATCCTGCCGCCGTATCTGGCGAGTACCTGCTTTCTGTGGAAATGCGCGACGCAGAAGAACTTCCGCGAGCATGCCGGCGAGGGCAAGCGCGCATCGCTATGGACCGGCTTGCTGGGCACGGTTTACGCAGCGTGGCTGCTTTACGCGGCCGGCCCGACCTACCTGCTGATGTCGACGATCTTCTTCGTGATCGGCATCCCGGTGTTCTGGTACGCGCAACGCGAGAAACATCCCGCGTCACCCGTCTTTACCGGTATCGAGCGCATGGCCGCTGTCGTGCTGGTCGTCGTCGCGGCGAGCGCATTCGTGCTGTTTGCGAAGGGCATCGTGTCGGTCGGCTGACCGGCGCCGGACGCGGTGGATGGCGCGCATGACGGCAGCACGCGGCATCCGTATCGACATCGCAATCGAATAACTGCTTCAGGAATCGGGGAACCCGACCATGACACTTGGCGTTCATTCCGAGGCCGGCAAACTGCGCACCGTGATGGTCTGCGCGCCCGGCCTCGCTCATCGCCGGTTGACGCCGGCCAACTGCGGAACCTTGCTGTTCGACGACGTGATCTGGGTCGACAAGGCAGTCGAAGATCACCAGGCCTTCGTGCGCGTCCTGCGCGAACGGGACGTGGAGGTGCTGGAGTTCCAGCACCTGCTGGCCGAAGTCTGCCTGGACACCGGTGCGCGCGACTGGATACTCGACCGCCGCATCACCGAAGAGGAGGTCGGCACCGGCATGCTGCGCGAGCTGCGGCTTTGGCTCGAATCGATGCCGGCGCAGCGGCTTGCCGACGTGCTGATCGGCGGTGTCGCGAAGTCGGAGCTGCCGTTCGACGCGCGCGGGCTGTTCGGCGGTTATCTGGAGCGTTCGGACTTCGTGATTCCGCCGCTCGTTAACCTGATGTTCCAGCGTGACCCGAGCGCATGGATTTACGGCGGGGTGACGTTGCATCCGATGTTCTTTCCGGCGCGCCGGAAAGAAACGCTGCTGCTCGCGGCCGTCTATGCGTTTCATCCGCGCTTTGCCGGAAACGTGCGCACGTGGTGGGGCAGCCCTGACGTCGATCACGGCGCACAGACGCTCGAAGGCGGCGACGTGATGGCCATCGGCAACGGTGTCGTGCTGATCGGCATGGGCGAGCGCTCGAGCCCGCAAGCCGTCACGCAGGTCGCGCGCGCGCTGTTCGCCGGCCACGGCGCGAAGCGCGTGATCGCCTGCCAGTTTCCGAAGTCGCGTGCGTCGATGCATCTCGACACCGTTTTCTCGTTTCTCGACGTCGACTTCGTCAGCATTTATCCGGACGTGGCCGACGAGATCCGTTGCACGAGCCTGTATCCCGGAGATGCGCTCGGGCAGGTACGTTACGAGCGCCACGACGAAAAGTTCCTGGCGGTCGTGGCGGGCGCGCTCGGGGTCGGTTCGCTGCGGGTGCTGACGACGGGCGGCGACCGCTACGAGAGCGAACGCGAGCAATGGGACGACGGCAACAACGTGCTCGCGCTCGATCGCCGCGTCGTGCTCGCCTATGACCGCAACACCCATACGAACCGCAAAATGCGCCAGGCGGGCGTCGAGGTGATCGAGCTGCCTGGCGGCGAGCTTGGCCGCGGGCGCGGCGGCAGTCATTGCCTGAGCTGCCCGGTCGCGCGCGATCCGATCGCGCTCTGACCTGGGATTCAATACCGATATCGAGAGACCCGACTTCATCATGTTCAACGTACACAACCGCAGCTATCTGACGCTGATGGACTATACGCCGCGCCAGATCCGTTATCTGCTCGACCTGTCCCGCGACCTCAAGCGCGCGAAATATGCGGGCACCGAAGTACCGCGCCTGACCGGCAGGAACATTGCGCTGATCTTCGAAAAAACCTCGACCCGCACACGCTGCGCGTTCGAAGTCGCCGCGCATGACCAGGGCGCGCACGTCACCTACATCGATCCGGCCGGCTCGCAGATCGGCCACAAGGAATCGATGAAGGACACGGCCCGCGTGCTCGGCCGGATGTACGACGCGATCGAGTATCGCGGCTTCGGCCAGGAGATCGTCGAGGAACTCGCGCAATACGCGGGCGTGCCCGTCTACAACGGGCTGACCGACGAATTCCATCCGACCCAGATGCTGGCCGACGTGCTGACCATGCGCGAACACAGCGACAAGCCGATTCACGAGATTGCGTACTGCTACATCGGCGACGCACACAACAATACGGGCAATTCGTTGATGATCGTCGGGGCGAAGCTCGGCATGGACGTCCGCCTGTGCGCGCCGCGGAGCTTGTGGCCGCATGACGAACTGATCGCGCAATGCCGGGAGATCGCGGCGAATACGGGCGCCCGGATCACGTTGACCGAGCAGCCCGGGGAAGCCGTGAAGGGCGTGGACTTCATCTACACGGACGTGTGGGTATCGATGGGTGAACCGGAGGAGCGATGGGGAGAGCGCATCGGCACATTGCTTCCCTATCAGGTGAACGCGGGACTGCTGTCGGCCGCGGGTAACCCGCGCGTGAAGTTCATGCATTGCCTGCCGGCGTTCCACGACGCCCATACGGTGGTGGGCAAGCAGATTGCGGATCGCTACGGTTTGACCGACGGCGTCGAAGTGACCGACGAGGTGTTCGAATCCGACGCGTCGATCGTCTTCGAACAGGCCGAGAATCGCCTGCATACGATCAAGGCCGTGCTGGTCGCAACGCTCGCGGGCTAGGGGAGGGCAACCGATGCGTATCGTCGTCGCACTCGGCGGCAACGCGTTGCTGCGGCGCGGGGAGGTCATGAGTGCCGCCGCGCAACTGCAGAACGTGAGACTGGCCGCAGCCCAACTGGCGGGTATCGCGGATGGCAACGAACTCGTGATCGTGCACGGCAATGGCCCTCAGGTGGGCATGCTCGCCGCGCTGTCCCGGCAGGCTCCGCCGCCCGAACGCTTTCCGCTCGACGTGCTCGATGCCGAAACGGAAGGGATGATCGGCTACCTGATCGAACTGGAACTGCGCAACCGGATGCACGCGTCGCGTCCGTGCGCGACGCTGCTGACGATGGTCGAGGTGAGCGCCGCGGATCCGGCTTTCGATCATCCCGACAAGCCGGTCGGCCCGATTCTCACGCAAGCCGCGGCGACGGAGCTGGCATGTGTCAATGGCTGGCAGGTGGCCGCCGACGGCGATGGCTACCGCCGCGTCGTGCCGAGCCCGCAGCCGCTGCGCTTTCTGGAGATCGAACCGGTACGGGCGCTGCTCGCGAGCGGCACGATCGTGATTTGCGCGGGCGGGGGCGGGATTCCTGTTGTGGAAACGGAGGGCGGCCGGCATCAGGGGGTCGAGGCGGTGATCGACAAGGACCGCAGCGCGGCGCGCCTCGCACGCGAACTCGATGCGGACCTGTTCGTGATCGCGACCGACGTGGCGGGTGTTTACGCCGACTGGGGCACGCCCGACGCGCGGCTGGTGCGCCGTACGTCGCCGGAGGCGCTCGCCGCGCTGCATTTCGCGGCGGGCTCCATGGGGCCGAAGGTCGAGGCTGCCGCTGAGTTCGCACGCGGGTCGGGCCGGCGCGCGACCATCGGCGCGCTCGCGGACATCACGCGTCTCGTCGACGACACCGCAGGCACCTCGGTGAAGACCGGGCAGGCTTGCGCATTCGAGGATGCGCCGATGCCGGCGCGGTGACCGTCGCGCCGTCGCCGGCCAGCCGTTCGAACCCGCATCGGAAGATGCGGCTCATGCCGTCGGCCGCGTCGGGGCCGCGCGTGTTACGGGCGGTCGTCCGGTCCGGGATTCAGCAGTACGACGAACGCGACGATGCTCGAAATCAGCGTGACGATCGAGTACCTGAACACCTGCTCGTCGAACAGCATCCCGTGCACGATGCCGACCAGCGACGCAAGCGCGATGAATACGCTGAGCGTCGCGAGGACGATTCGGTACTGCTTGCGGATCATGACAATCTCCCGGGAAGCGGTGGTTGCCGGCTGTCGTACGGATGCGTAGCGTTCGTGTTGCCGCGGTTTGCGCGATATCCGGCGTCACGAATCATGATCGCGTCGCGTGCCGTCGCACCGTTGATCTGCATCAACGGATAAATTCAGCCGTCGTCCGCAGGCCGGCCGCCGTGTCCGGCCCGCTGTTGATTGATCCTCGTCAAGCCGCCGGCGCCGCCATGCGCGATGCTGAACGCGGTACGGCGCGCAACCGGTCGCAAGACTCGCGATCGACACGGGCCGACGGGAGACCGACATGAAGTCCGATGCAGCACTCAAGCAGGATGTCGAACAGGCGCTGTTCTGGAACCCGGCGATCGATGCGCGGCGGATCGACGTCGACGTACGCGACCGGATCGTGACGTTGCGCGGCACCGTCGATGGTTGGGCCCAGAAGCTGGAGGCGCAGAAAACCGCGCTGCATGTCGCGGACGCGCGCGCGCTGGTGCTCGAGCTGGATGTGGTCGCGCCGGCGAACGCGTGCGCGGATCAGGAACTGGCGATCGCGATCACGTTCGCGCTCGGCTGGCAGGAGGCGCTGCGCGATCACAAGATCCGCGTCGAAGTCGATCACGGATGCGTGACGCTCGACGGCGAAGTGGATCGCGCGTTCCAGAGCCGTGCGGCGGAAGCGATGGTGAGCCGGATGATTGGCGTCGTCGGCGTGGCGAACCGCATCCAGGTGCGTGCCGACCATACGGTGCCGGACGTCGGCGCGCGGATTGCCGAGGCGCTTGCGCGACGCGCACAGCGCGAATCCGCGGGGATTTCGATCGACGCGGCCGACGGGATCGTCACGTTAACGGGCACGGTCGCGTCGCTCGCCGAAAAGCGTGCCGCGTGCGGCGCGGCAGGGTCGGTCCGAGGCGTTCGCGAGGTCGTCGACCGGCTGACGGTTGCCTGACCGGCACGCTTACAAGGAGAAGCCGTGATGAACCGTTCGAATTCCGGCCCCGGCCGAAACTTCCTGCGCCGCGACAAGCGCATGCAGCCGCATACGAAGGACAGTTACCGCGATCCGAAGCGGCCGAAGGGCGACCGGATCTGCGAAAGCTGCGGCGCCGTCTGCGACGCGGGCCGCTGGACCTGGTACGCGACCGCGCTCGACCGGCGCCAGCTCGAATGCCCGGCCTGCAAGCGCATGCGGGAAAACGCGCCGGCCGGCGAACTGGTATTGCACGGCGATTACCTGCGCGCGCACCGGTCGGCGATCCTCGAACTGCTCCAGCATCAGGCCGATCTGGAGACGAGCGAACATGCGCTCGAACGCATCATGGAAATCGAGAAATCCCGCGATACGCTCGTCATCCGGACGACGGGCGTGCACATGGTGCGGCGCCTGGGCGAAGCGTTGCTGCATGCGCATCACGGCGATCTAGCGCTCAACTATCGCGACAGTGAGGACATGCTGCGCGCGCAATGGACACGTGACGATGCGTGACCGGGCATGCGCCCGTCGTGCAGGCTCGATGCCATGAAGAAAACCTTCGACTACTCCGCGCTGCTGATCCCGATCGCCTTCGCCGTACTGGTCGCGTTTCAGTTGCTGTCGGCCCGGCCGGCGACGACATCGATTTCGTACAGCGACTTCCACCGGCTGGTCGACGCGCGGCTCGTCGACGATCTGGAGATCGGTCAAGCGTCGATCTCGGGCGCACTGCGCATGCCCGAAGCCGGTACGGCGCTGCCGGCCTCAGACGCGCTGGCCGTGAAGAAGGCCGGATCGCCGTGGCGCTTCACGACGAACCGGGTGGCCGACGACCATCTGGTCGCGTCGTTGACGGCCGCCGGTATCCGCTATCGCGGAATGCCGGATTCGGGCTGGATCGAGACGCTTGCGACGTGGGTGTTTCCGGTGATCCTCGTCGTGCTGATCTGGAACTTCATGATGCGCAGGCCGAGCGGAATGCGGGACCTGAGCGGCATGGGAAAAAGCCAGGCCCGCGTCTATGTGCAGCAGGAAACCGGCATCACGTTCGACGATATCGCGGGCATCGACGAGGCGAAGGCCGAGCTGCAGCAGATCGTCGCGTTCCTGCGCAGCCCCGAACGCTACCAGCGGCTCGGCGGCAAGATTCCGAAGGGCGTGCTGATCGTCGGGGCGCCGGGGACCGGCAAGACGCTGCTCGCCCGCGCGGTCGCGGGCGAGGCGGCGGTGCCGTTCTTCTCGATCAGCGGGTCGGCCTTCGTCGAGATGTTCGTCGGCGTCGGCGCGGCCCGCGTGCGCGACCTGTTCGAGCAGGCGCAGCAGAAAGCGCCGTGCATCGTGTTCATCGACGAGCTCGATGCGCTCGGCAAGGCGCGCGGTGTCGGCCTGATGACCGGCAACGACGAGCGCGAGCAGACGCTCAACCAGTTGCTCGTCGAAATGGACGGCTTCCAAGCCAATTCGGGCGTCATCATCATGGCCGCGACCAACCGGCCGGAGATCCTGGATCCCGCGCTGCTGCGCCCCGGACGGTTCGACCGGCACATCGCGATCGACCGGCCGGACTTGACCGGCCGCAAGCAGATCCTGGCCGTGCACACGAAGCGCGTGAAGCTTGCCCCGGAAATCGATCTGGCCGAACTGGCGTCGCGCACGCCGGGCTTCGTCGGCGCCGATCTCGCGAACGTCGTCAACGAGGCCGCGCTGCATGCGGCCGAACTCGGCAAGCCCGCGATCGGGATGGCCGACTTCGACGAGGCGATCGATCGTGCAATGACGGGCATGGAGCGCAAGAGCCGCGTGATGAACGAACAGGAGAAGCGGACCATCGCGTACCACGAATCGGGGCATGCGCTCGTCGCGCAAAGCCGCGCGCACTGCGATCCGGTGAAGAAGGTGTCGATCATTCCGCGCGGCATCGCGGCCCTCGGCTACACGCAGCAAGTGCCGACCGAGGACCGCTACGTGCTGCGCAGGAGCGAATTGCTCGACCGGCTCGACGTGTTGCTCGGCGGGCGGGTGGCCGAGGAAATCGCGTTCGGCGATGTGTCGACCGGCGCGCAGAACGATCTCGAACGGGCGACCGCGCTCGCCCGGCACATGGTCATGCAGTACGGGATGAGCGACAAGCTCGGCCTGTCGACGTTCGACGATGCAGCGCCGCAGGGCGGGGCGCCCGGCGTATGGACGCCGGGCGACGGCCGTTGCAGCGAACACACGGCGCAACTGATCGACGAGGAGGTGCGCGTGCTGCTCGAGGACGCGCATGCGCGGGTCGCGGCGACGCTCGGCGAGCACCGCGACGCGCTCGAACGGATTGCACGGTGCTTGCTGCTGCACGAGTCGATCGATCACGACAGGCTGGTGGCGCTCATTGCGGCGCCGGACGATGCCGACGAGCCGAGCCGCCCCGCGGAAGCCGACTCGGAGACGACACCGGGGGCTGCCGCCTGAACGGTTGCCGGCTTCGTGCCGGACCGCCGAACGCTGATGTCCGGCAATCGTGTCGTTCAACAGCCGATGCAGACGGCGCCGTCGCGCTGTTGCGCGGCGTCGTCGGTGACGACCGATGCCAGTTGCGGATCGGGCCGGAAGACCGTGATGCCCTTGAGCCGGTCGCGCCACGCCTGGAAGAACAGCGCGTCGACCTGTGCAAGCGAGCATTGGCGAGGCAACGTCACGGTCTTCGAGATACCGGCGTCGACGCACGGCTGCAGTGCCGCGAGCATCGCGACATGGTCGACCGGCGCGATATCCGCCGCCGTGACGAAGTAGTCGGGCAACGTGACGCTGTCACCATACAGGTCGCGAAACAGCCGGTAAGCGTGATTCTCCACACGAAACGAACGAACCCGTCCATCCGCCGTGCGGACCATGCGACGCTGCGTCCAGCCGACAGCCGGCTCAATCCCGTTCGAGCAGTTGTCGCAAAACGCAAGACTCACACTGCCGGCCGGCGCGAACGACAGCAGATGGCTGTTGCGCAGCCCGTGCCGCGCGATCGCGTGATGCACCTTCAGCGGCAGGCGCATGCGGGATGCAGGGCCGGTCAGATAGGGGGCTGGATCGTAGGCCGGAAACGTGCCGCGCTCGGCGGCAAGCGCGGCCGATGCGGCAAACGCATGTTCGCGCAACTTCACTTGCGGCAGCGGCAGGTAGTCGAACTCGAGAATGATACCCCGCGTATCGGGCAGGCCAGAGTATCGCGTTGAGCTTATGTCAATCCTAAATCTCTGCCAGTTCGCTCCCGTGAGCCTGCTTTACCGACGCTGTACGCGAACATCCCTTCGACGCTCGCTTCCGCAAGAATCGGAGCGGCTACGCAACTTCAAACACGCACCGCTCCAAATCCATTATATGTCATCATGTGACATATAATGGATTGTGCACGCTACACGATCTATGGTCGCTGACTTCACGCATACCGGAGCACGATCACCGATCAGGATTCCAGGATGTGTGTGGGCGCAGCCACATTTCGACGATGAGCACGAAGAGACGCATTGGCCGACGCGTGGTGTGATGAGAACAGGAGAAGCTATGCTTATCAAATTTCACACGTCGGCAGCACCGGATATTGTCATGTTGCGCGATCTCGCGCAGTATCTTCTGGCACTGGTCGGAAAGGAACTACAAGCCCGAGGGGTGATTCAATCCAGCGAGCTTCCGAGCGCAATTGCACGACTCGAACAGGCAATCGCGGAGGACATGATGCGGGAAAACTCATATGAGCATTCGACGTTCGCGTTGCATGCAAATACTTTTCCGCGTTCGAGCGGCCTTGCACAACGGGCATGGCCATTTCTCGATCTACTGCGCGAGGCGCATAAGCAAGACAAAGATGTCATTTGGGGCGTGTGATCACTGCGGGGCGCGTCCGTTAAACTCGCATGCGAGATAATCTGCGTCGCTGAGTCCAAAGTGGGGGGCACCGAGGACGGCTGCGGATGCCGGACAAACCCACCGAATGACGCCGCGACGGAAATACTCGCGTCGGTCGATTTGCAGAATGCGGCACCGACCGATCACCAACGGAATCGATCTCCCACCAACCGGGAGTGTGCACCCCAACCGTCGGGGCGATATGTCACGCTTGGAATGTAGACAGGTACGGAAGTCGAATCGCTTGCCGCCGGGTGCCGGGCGTTCAGCATGACACTCGGCGACGCCAGCGGGTTGCGCACATGCAGTATATTTCGCGCCGGGACAACGACGTGGCTGGTCGTTCCCGCATGTGAGCTTATTGGATGACCGGGCTGTACGACGACCAGGGCGATCAGCAGCGGTATCGATATGCCGTCCACTTCTCCTCACCAATTCACGTTGATAGGGTCGTTCCACGCAGCAACAGGAGCAGCAATTGATGAAAGCACTTTGCACTACCCGGCGCGCGCGTCTATATTTTAGGTCACGTGATGACATGATTCCAGAAAACTCCCGGTATTTCTGGAGTTCGTAATGGCGGCAAGCAATCGCAAGGCCGGCGCAAGCGCCACGAAACACGACCTCGAGCAGCTATCTGAATTTCGCTATCGGCTGCGACGTTTCTTGCGTTTCTCGGAGGAAATTCTGCATGCCGAGGGGCTGACACCGTTGCAGTACATGCTGATGTTGCACACCTGCGCGTTTCCGGACAGATCATGGGCGACCGTGGGCGAGATTGCCGAGCGGCTGCAGGCGTCCTCGCATGGTACGGTGGCACTCATCACGCGCTGCGAGGCAGCCGGGCTCGTCCGGCGCCAGACGAGCGAGCAGGATAGAAGGCAAGTGGAGATCCATCTGACGGAAAAAGGGGCGGAATGCTTGCGTAAGGTAGCAGCTTTGCACAAGTCGGAAATTCAGTCGTTCGGCTGGGCATTCCAAGACGTCACCGATACCAACTGAGCGCGCGGCAGCGACACGCGCGGATTCACCGGGACGGCCGAGACGCATCGGTCGTCGCGACAACGGGCAGGGGAACGAACACACACACGCAGCAGGGGGAGGTCGTTTGCAAGGAGTCGCATATGAGCACGACCTCGAGCCTCAATCTGGAAGGCAAGCTCCGGCGTGACGCCGGAATCATCGGGCTGTTGTTCGCCAGCACGACCAGCATGGTCGGTTCCGGCTGGTTGTTCGGCGCCTATCACGCATCGCGCATCGCCGGCCCGCTGAGCATCGGCAGTTGGGTGCTGGGCGCGATCATCATCATGCTGATTGCACTGTGCTTCGCCGAGCTGGCAGCAATGTTTCCGCGCAGCGGCGCACTGGTGCACATGAGCCATGCGAGCCACGGCGTTGGTTTGGGCCGCATCTGGTGCGGTCTCCTGTTTCTTGCCTACGTGCCGGTCCCTGCGGTCGAGGCGGAGGCGATCGTCACCTACGCGAACAACTATCTCCCCTGGTTCATCCAGCCCGGAAGCGCGGGCTTGCTGACGGCGATCGGTTTCATGGCCTGTGCGGGTCTGCTAGGGATCATGGCCCTGCTGAATCTGATGGTGATCCGGTGGCTGTTGAGCGTCAACTCGACCATCACGTGGTGGAAGATCCTCGTACCGCTTCTGACGATTGCCGGCTTGATGGGTGCCAGCACGCACTGGGGCGTGATGCAGGCGGCGCCCGACAGCTATCATCTCTCCGGGATGTTCACCGCGTTGCCGGCTGCAGGCATCGTCTTCAGCTATCTCGGCTTTCGCACGGCAATCGACTTGGGTGGCGAAAGCGCCAATCCGCATAGAAACATTCCGCTCGCGGTGATCGGCGCGGTGCTTCTCGCAGCCGTCATCTACATCCTGCTTCAGATCGCGTTCATCTACGCGCTCGCGCCGGCCGACCTGGTCGCGGGATGGAACCATCTCAGCTTCAAGGGCGAGATGGGGCCGTTCGCAGGGCTCGCCGCGACGCTCGGCATGGGGTGGATGGCAACGCTGCTTTACATCGACGCATATGTGTCTCCTGGCGGAACCGGCCTGATGTATGTCACGGGCGGCTCGCGCATCCTGTTCGCAGCAGGTGAACTGGACGCGGGCCCGCGCATGCTGACGCGACTCAATGCCAACAAGATCCCGTGGGTCGCCGTGCTGATCATGTGGGCAGTTGGCGTGCTGTTCCTGCTGCCGTTTCCGGCTTGGCAGCAGATGGTGAGCTATATCACGTCGATCACCGTTCTCACGTACGGACTGGGACCCGTCGCGCTGCTGGTCCTGCGACGCAACATGCCGGATCTGCAGCGGCCGTTCCGCATGAGCGGAGCCGGGTTGATTGCGCCGATCGCATTCGTCTGCAGCAACCTCGTCATCTACTGGACCGGCTTCAAGACCAACAACTTCCTGTTCTCGCTGGTCGCAATCGGCTTCGTCCTTTACGCGCTCCACCATCACGTCGTCTTGCGCCGCAGCGCGCGAGATTTCGGCTGGAAACATATCGCGTGGTTACTCCCATGGTTCGGGGGCTTTGGTTGTTGTCCTGGATGGGCGGGATCGGTGGCGGCCTTGGCGTCATCGGATTCGGCTGGGACATTCTGCTGGTCGCCGTGTGGAGCCTGGTGGTACTTGCGCTGGCCATGCGCAGTGCGCTCGATGCCGGCGAAACGTCGGAGATGATGGGGCGGATGAACGAGACCAGTTGAAGGATCCACCTACTCGACAGGAACGGAAGCCATGACATCGGGATCGACAGGAGGAGAAGAAAAACCGGTCGGTGAACTCGCAGCAATGCGAGTGGAAACCGGGCGCGTCCAGCGGTTGCCGCAAATCGAGGACGACTCGTCACCGATCGACATGTATCGCCTGAGCTGCCTGGGTATCCTGGTCGGCGTCGTCACTGGAATCGGGGCCGTGGCATTCCGCGGCTTGATCGGCTTCGTCCACAACGCGTTTTTCCTCGGCCGGTGGTCGGTCTCATATAACGCGAGCGCATTTACGCCGCCTTCGGCATGGGGAGCGTTCGTCATACTGGTGCCGGTTGTCGGCGGCCTGATCGTCACCTGGCTTGTCGGAACCTTTGCACCGGAAGCGAAAGGGCATGGTGTGCCCGAGGTGATGGACGCGATCTACTTCAAGCGCGGCGTGATTCGCCCTGTCGTCGCGATCGTGAAATCGCTCGCGTCCGCGTTCGCAATCGGCACCGGTGCAGCGGTTGGCAGGGAAGGGCCGATCATCCAGATCGGTTCGGCGCTCGGCTCGACGCTGGGGCAGGCAGTCAGTATGACCGCGGGCCAGCGCATCACGCTGGTGGCGGCCGGCGCGGGCGCCGGGATTGCCGCGACTTTCAATACGCCGATCGGCGGCGTCCTGTTCGCGACCGAACTGATGATGCCGGAGATCAGCGTGAACACCTTCCTTCCCGTCGCGCTGGCAACCGGCACGGCGACCTTCGTCGGACGGCTGTTCTTCGGCAGTGCGCCGGCGTTTTTGGTGCCGGCCCAGTTGGGCGCGATTCCCGATCGTCCGGGCAGCGTGCTGACGCTTCTGCTATATGCCGCGCTTGGGATAGTCACCGGTGCCGGCGCGGCGCTGCTGACGCACGGGCTTCATTTTGCGGAGGACATGTTCGAGCGCATCCCAGGGCGCTACGCGCGTCACGCGCTGGGCATGTTGATCGTCGGGTTGATGATCTATTTTCTGATGCGCTTCGCCGGGCATTACTACGTCGAAGGCGTGGGTTATGCAACGATTCAGGCGCTGCTTTACGGACAGCTTGGCGGTTGCCTGTTTCTGATCGCGCTTGCGCTCTGCAAGACCTTCGCTACGTCGATCAGCCTCGGTTCCGGCTCCTCCGGAGGTGTCTTTTCTCCGTCGCTGTTCATCGGGGCGGCATTGGGTGCGGCGTTTGCCGCATTCGTGCAGGCCGTGCTGCCCGCCGCGCCCGTGAGTGCACCCGCGTTCGCGATGGTCGGAATGGGGGCGATGGTCGGCGGTGGAACCGGCGCGGCGATGACGGCGGTCGCGATGATCTTCGAGATGACCCGCGACTACGACATCGTGCTGCCGATGATCATCGCGGTTGCGGTCAGTCTTGCGACGCGGCGCCTGCTTTGCCGCGAAAGCATCTATACGCTCAAGCTGGTGCGTCGCGGTCATGTCATTCCGAACGCTTTGCACGCCAACATGTTCCTCGTCCAGAACGCGGCGCAAGTGATGGAGACGGACGTACTCGTGCAGGACGCGGACGTGCTCTTCCGCGATATTCTCGGCAATCTCGACGGGCCGCCGTTCCGCCACGTAGTCGTGACGCGATCGGGCCGGATCGAAGGCGTGCTGCGCATCAATACCGGCTTGCGCCGGGCCATCTCGCACGATCATCCATCGGTGACGCTCGGTGCGCTCGCTCAGCACAATTTCATCGTGGTCGCGCCGAATGATGCGGCCTTCGACGTGATCAGCCAGTTGCGCCAGAAGCACGCAACCATGGCGGTGGTGGTGACGGGCCCCGAACTGGAAGGCTCAGTGGAAGTGGTCGGGGTGATCGCCAAGGAGCACATCGCGGACGCAGTGGCGAGCAGCATCAGGATCTTTCCCGAGAACCGGCGCGGAATCGAGCGCGGCCGGCGCGGACCGCGGCATCGCGACAGCCACACACCGACACGGGGCGAAGCGCACGCCGGCAAGGAGGTTCCCCATGAAACTGGGTGTTGAACTGGCTGTTCTGCGCCGGCGGCTTGCGGTTGCCCTGCATCTCGATGAATGGAGAGAAGTGTTGGCAGGCAATCCGGAAGACGAGACGAATGACGATCGCGAGTGGGTCATCGTCTACAGAACGGCCAACGGATACTGTTGTTTTTATCGCGGGAGGCCGGTCGAGTTCGGCGAGTTCTCCGATGTCCAGTCGTGGTCCGCCGAGATGGATGTTCGACCGTACTTCATGGGCTTGTGATCACGATATCGATGACGAACAGGCCCTGTCTGGAAATGCGTGGCGGGGCGGATCCCCACCACGCAGGCGCTCATCGATAGACGATATCCGCGCGCCGATTCTGCGACCACGACGCTTCGTCGTGACCCAAAGCGACCGGCTTCTCCTTGCCAAAGCTGACCGCTTCAACCTGTGAGTCAGGTACGCCGAGCGTTTCCAGCGTGCGAAGCACGGCCTGCGAACGGCGTTCGCCCAGCGCGAGGTTGTACTCGCTGGTGCCACGTTCGTCGGTATTGCCCTGGATCAAAACGTGTCGGCCTGGATGAAGGCGCAGATAGTCGGCATGCGCCTGCAGCAGCGACTGGTATTCGGGCTTTACTTCATAGCTGTCGAAATCGAAATAGATGCTGCGTTTCGCCAGCGGACTGTTGGGGTTGTTCAATTCGTCGGCCATGGTCGACGGTGTCCCGATCGCCTGACTGTTTGCCGCGTTCTGATTCATCATGCCGGCGGTGCCGGGTGTCTTTGTTGCGGAGTGACATCCGCCGAACAGCACGAGCGCCAACACTACTGCATATCGCATCAAGCCTTTCATCACTGGTCTCCCGAAAGGGGCCGTCCGATCGAACGGAGTGGGTCGCAGATCAACGAAACGGGCGCGAGCTCAACCTCCGGAGGTGAAGTGCGTTGCGCACGTCTCTATTGGTGAGTGACGGTTTTTTGTAAATAAATTGAACGGCAATTTGAAAGATTTCGACATCGCATTGCCACTGCGGCAGCCCATATCAACTAGAGTAGGAGAAATGTCACATCATGACTAGTTTGCATGTTACGATGCGGGAATTCTGCGGAAATGTGAATTCAGATGTGCTCCCTCAGCTCGCTGAACTCGACGTCCGGTCGTCCCGATAAGAGAGGCCGGGACGAGCGTCTTGAACCCGGCTGCCCAGCTGGTTTTTTTTTCTCCGTTGTTCGGCCTGTTCGGTAAACTGCGTCAACGATGTCCCAGTCGTCCACCGTATCTTCCCGCATGACTGCGCCCGAATTGCGCGCGACCGCGTCGCTCGCGGCGATCTTCGCGCTGCGCATGCTCGGCCTGTTCATGATCATGCCGGTGTTCTCGGTCTACGCGAAAACCATCCCGGGCGGCGACAACGTGCTGCTCGTCGGCCTCGCGCTCGGGGCCTACGGCGTCACGCAGTCGCTGTTCTACATCTTCTACGGCTGGGCGTCCGACAAGTTCGGCCGCAAGCCGGTGATCGCCATGGGCCTCGTGATCTTCGCGCTCGGCAGCTTCGTCGCCGCGTCCGCGCACGACATCACGTGGATCATCGTCGGTCGCGTGATCCAGGGGATGGGCGCCGTGTCGTCCGCGGTGCTCGCGTTCATCGCCGACCTGACTTCCGAGCAGAACCGCACGAAGGCGATGGCGATGGTCGGCGGGTCGATCGGCGTGTCGTTCGCGGTCGCGATCGTCGGCGCGCCGATCGTATTCCACTGGGTCGGGATGAGCGGGCTGTTCGCGATCGTCGGCGTGCTGTCGATCCTCGCGATCGGCGTCGTGCTGTGGATCGTGCCCGACGCGGCCAAGCCCGTGCACGTGCCCGCGCCGTTCGCCGAGGTGCTGCACAACGTCGAGCTGCTGCGCCTGAACTTCGGCGTGCTGGTGCTGCACGCGACGCAGACGGCGCTGTTCCTCGTCGTGCCGCGCCTGCTGGTCGACGGCGGGCTGCCGGTCGCCGCGCACTGGAAGGTCTACCTGCCGGTGATGGGGCTCGCATTCGTGATGATGGTCCCGGCGATCATCGTCGCGGAAAAACGGGGCAAGATGAAGCCGGTGCTGCTCGGCGGCATTCTGGCTATCCTGATCGGTCAATTGTTGCTCGGCAGCGCGCCGCATACCATCCTGATTGTGGCTGCGATTCTGTTCGTCTACTTTCTCGGGTTCAACATCCTGGAGGCGTCGCAGCCTTCGCTCGTGTCGAAGCTCGCGCCCGGTTCGCGCAAGGGCGCGGCCACCGGTGTCTACAACACCACGCAGTCGATCGGGCTCGCGCTCGGCGGCATTGTAGGCGGCTGGCTGCTGAAGCAAGGCGGCCCGAACATGGTGTTTCTAATGTGTGCAGGCGCAGTGGCAGTATGGCTCGCAATCGCGTCCGGCATGAAGCCGCCGCCGGCGAGAACCTGAGCGATCGCTATATCGTTCAACATTGAATAAGCTGACAAGTAGGTAGGGGGAGACCGATGATTCGCATTTCCGCACTCGCGGATCGACGCGCATTGCTGCACGCGCGACGTCTGTGGCTTCACTATGGCGTGTTCTGGCTGGGTGCGGTGGCCGTAGGCCTCGTCGCGGTGCTTTATGCGAAGCTGATCGACTTCGGTTATGCGGTGTTTCTGGGCTACGCGGCTCAGCACGCGTGGCTGCCGCTGATCGTCACACCGATCATCGGCGCGCTGACGGTCTGGCTGACGCGGCGTTTCTTCGATGGTGCAGAGGGAAGCGGCATTCCACAGGTGATTGCGATGCTGCACGCGCCGGGCAACACGGGTGCCCGGTTGCTCAAATTCAGGATCCTGGTCGGCAAAATCCTCATCTCGTTCCTCGCCATTCTTGGCGGCTTCACGATCGGTCGGGAAGGGCCGACGATCCACGTGGGCGCTGCGCTCATGTTCAACCTGCGGAAATTCTATCCGCAGCGGTTTCGCGCGATTCGACCGGGTGTGCTTGAGCACCGGCTGGCTCTTGCCGGTGCGGCAGCGGGTCTTTCCGCCGCATTTAATGCGCCTCTCGCAGGGGTTGTGTTCGCGATCGAGGAACTCACGCGAAGCTTTGAGCAACGGACAAGTGGCGTGCTGATCACGGCGATCATCTTCGCCGGTATCGTGTCGCTCGGCCTGCAGGGTAACTACGTTTATTTCGGCACGATCGACGTAGGGGCGCACCTGCCGCAGTCGCTGGCGCTTGCGGTCGTCCTCATCGGTGTGATCGCGGGCGTCATGGGCGGAATCTTCTGCTGGTTGTTGCTCAACACGCAACGCTGGATGCCGCGGCGGCTTCAGGATTTTCGTGCCGGCCAGCCCGTGCTGTTCGGCGCAGCGTGCGGGCTGGTCGTCGCGGTCGTCGGCGTGGCGACGCATGGCCATACGTTTGGCAGCGGATACGCGGAAGCCCGGAGCATGCTCGAAAGCCACACGAACGTGAGCGTGCTGTACCCGGTGTTCAAGATGGTTTCAATGATTGGCTCGTACCTGCCCGGCGCGCCGGGCGGGTTGTTTGCACCGTCGCTCGCGATCGGTGCCGGGATCGGCAATACGCTGCACATCTTGTTTTCGGGAATGCAGCTGCAGATGCTGATCGCGCTCGGGATGGTTGGCTATCTCGCCGCGGTCACACAGAGCCCGATCACGGCGTTCGTGATCGTCATCGAGATGATCAACGGCCATGCGCTCGTCATTTCGCTGATGGCCACGGCCCTGATTGCCAGCCGCGTGTCGCGATTCTTCGCTCCGCCGCTGTATGAAGCGCTTTCCACGCGTTATTTCCCCGGAGATCACCGGTGACCTCGAGGGCATCGGTTCGCGGTACAGGACATGATTAACCTCGTCCGGTTCTACTCATGAAGGGGCCGCTCATCTTTCTCTCCGCGTTGATGCTTCTGTTTGCCTATGCGGCACGATGCAGCGCTGACGATACGATTTCAGAGGATTATCGTTATCTGGCGCGTATTAACGTTCGTCCGGTCGTCATCGATTGCGTCGCGGAAATCGACCGATGGATTCGAACCTCGTCGAAATACGACATGTTTCTTGCGCCTGACGGTCGTCTGCTGAGGGCCAAAGTTCGCGCGTTTCGCGCGATAGACGGGAGTGCCGACAACGGACTGTCTGTGGATTCAACGGGAACCATTCGCGCTTCCGCACGCCTTCGACAGCGTGCTGCCTGGCTTCCCGTGAAGGCAAAGTGCGACATCTGGCGCACGCATGTGGCGGGTATTGCAATGAAGCCGATGGAATGAGAGGCCGGCCGCCTCGCGCATGGCGAGCTCGCGACTGACGCGAGCGGTGAGCTTAAAGTGCGCGCAGGTGCTGTCAAATCATCGAGCCGGATCCCGAGCCTCGTGCGTCGCGCGGCCTGTCATGATCGCGGAACGGCCGGCGTGCCGGCTGCGCCACGGATCACATCGGGACGCAGGCATCCGCGCACCATCGACCAGTACAGCGGGTCTGTACGGCGCCGGCGGAAGTATTCGACGCGGGAGTGCCGTCCGTCAGTCAAGACGCGCAATCCGATCGGCACGCCGCGGAAGAATGATTCGGCACGCAGCAGGATCGCCCCGGCACCTTCCGCGCGATGCAGCTGCCGCGTACTTGATTTCCAGCGATGGACGACGCAGTTCGCGACCTCGGACGCAGATAGGCTCGATTGCTCCGCGAATACGGGGGATAGGGAGAAGACGCCGTCTCGGCGCGAACACGCCACGAGCAGCACACAGAACCCTGTTGCAATCGCCATCTGCCAATTGTTCATCGGTGATCTCCGTGTCGATGCGGCCCGAGGTGGGATCCGTTGACGAAATTGCATCGCAGTGTGGCACAAGAGTACATCGACGGCGCGGGGTCGAGCGTTCGTCCTGGCGGATTTTTGTTTCGATCGATATGCAGCGTTCCGGCGCATCGTCTCGGAAGGCTAGGCGGCCCCATGTTCGTCCTGACCGATCAACAGTTCGGTCGGCGACAAGAACATGTAACGTGGCACGTCGAGGTTCTGCGGTGCTGGCTTGTCGCGGAATACCCGTCCGGCAAGATCGTAGGTCGAGCCGTGGCAGGGACACAGGAAGCCGCCTGGCCAGTTTTCCGGCAGGTTTGGCTGAGACCCTGGTTGAAACCGAGGTGTCGGCGTACAACCGAGGTGCGTACAGACGCCAACCACGACCAGAATGTTCCGATGGTCGGCTCGCGAGCGAAAGGTGTTTTGGCAATAGAGCGGCAATGGCATTGAGAAGGCGTGGCGCGAGTCAGGATCAGCGACGAGCGGAGTCGCCTTGATGACGCTTTCAAGCATGGCCGGCGAGCGGTCGACGATGAACACCGGCTTCCCGCGCCATGCAACGGTCAACATTGCGCCTTCGGTCAAGCGGCCGATGTCGACCTTGACCGGTGCGCCAGCGGCCAGCGCATTGGCGGGTGGTGTCAGGGAATCAACGAAAGGGATGGCGGCTGCGATGCCGCCGATGCCGCTCGCGACGGATGTCGCGATCAGCCAACGGCGACGCTTGATGTCGGGCCCCACCGGCTCGGTCGGATTCTCGTCCATGTCGACTCCTTCGATGCAGCCGTCTTTCATGCTTTCCGGCTCGCTGCCATGCCCGACACCCTGGCCGAGCAGATGGGGCCGGCTCCCGGAGGTCGAGCTACATTGTCCAGACGAACACCGAGTGGGCATGCGACGACTCGCGTACGTCGACGCTTCGCCGCATGGCCTGCCCGTTATAGGTGGCCGACACGGTATAGCGTCCGTCGGGCATCGAGACGAGCAGGAATGGCCCGGTGGTTCGCGTCGAAAGCACGGTCTTGCCATGTGCATCGACGATCTTGACCGGGACATCGGCCAAATAGTCGTTCCCGCTGCTCGTATGCCCCGCAAACTCGAGCACGAGCGGATACCTGCCCATCTGCTGTTTGATTGCGGCCGATTGATCACTACCGATGCCGCCGGATAGATAGGTCACGTTGCCAGCGTGTTCGGGCTGCGGCAGTGATGCCTGCTCGGCGGAAAACGCGTCATGGGCGAACACGGCAATCGTCACGGCGACGACGCCGAGCGCTGTTCTGGACGAGTACTTCATGACTGACTCCTTGAATGTGCGCCATACCGAGCTGCTGGCAGCGAAACGTGCTCAACCTGTGTCCGTGGCGGGGTCGTTCGGCCGCATCGGCCGGAACGCCTTGGCAAGCGGAGCCGTCTCCTTCTTCGCTGAGACTCCGAGTTGTCCATGCACGGCCTTGCCATGCAACTTCAACTGGCGTTCGACCTTCATGGCCTTGTCGATCGGTATCGCAAAGGCGAGACCCTGATACACGTTGCCGTCGTCCGGAGGTGGCATTTCGATACCGACGACTTCACCCTTGAGGTTCAGGAGCGGACTACCGCCGTCCCCGGAGTGTTCCGTAAGATCGGTCTGGATCAACGGAACGTACGATTGATCGGGAGGCAGACGGGAGAGGTTGCTGACGACACCTTTGACGATCGAGGTTCCCAGCCCGTAGGGCGAACCGATCGAGGCGACCCATTCGCCGGCCTTGAGCATCGCAGGTGATCCGATCCGGGCGACAGGCAGACCCGTCGCATGAATATGAAGCAGCGCGACACCGCTCGCCGGATCGCTGCCGATCAACCGTGCGTGGTACGTTTGCCCGTCGGCGAGGGTAACGGCGATCCTCGATGCGCCCGCAACGTCGCCGGCATCGGTGAGGATGTCGCCGTCCGACGAGATGATGAAGCCGCTGGCGTGCCGCCGTGCCAGGGCACCGCGATCGGCGCCGGGTGGGGGTGAAAATTCCTCGAAGAAACCGAGGAACGGCGCGTTCGCGCTGCCTGGCGGGGGCCACAGTTGCTGCACACTCGGTATTGTGTCGATCCTGGACACCTTGACGGTCACGACGGCGGGGCCGTCGATTCGCGCCATGTTCTCGAAGTCGGACACGATTCCCGGGTAGGCCGTGAAACCCGGGCTTGCGGACAGAACAGCCTGCGGAGCGCGTGTCGCCGTTGCAGGCGACAGCGATTCCTTCGCCATGCAACTCGCGGACACGGCTGCAATGGCCAGACTGGTAAGCGCGATACGCTTGAACCCGATGCTTGCCATGACTACGCTCCCATCCCGCCGTGCCGAACGCACTGCGTATAGCCGCCCACACGGCTAATTCATGACACGACCATTCCACCGTAGGTCGCCAGAATTAAATTTTGCTTAAAAGGCCGGAATCAGCGTGTCCGTTCAAAGGAGCGTGCGTTGCTGCTTCTCGAGCGGCAAGGTCGTCATGGCCGGGCAGGCGAGAGTGCGCGCCTACGCAAGTCAATGAACGGAGGAATGATCGGCAAGACGATCAGTTTCGACCGCAAAAAAGTCGAGACGCTGCCCAGCCATCCCCATTGAACGGCGCATTCGGAAAGGGCGAACATCCGGCCCGCTTTCTCCGTGATGCCGAAGGTGCCTGCAAAGCGCAACATTCGCCATCCCGCTCCGGGCGGCATGGTATTCCTGTCACACTGTGACCTTTCTATTTCGGCGCGCGGCAGCACACCGTTCGGCCGGCCATCGGATCGATTGACATGACGTTCTTCCACGCGCTGACTGCATTGATCGTCCTGGCGGCATTGGGCAGCTACGTCAATCATCGCGTTTTCCATTTGCCGCCGACGATTGGGGTGATGACGATCGCACTGGTGGCAACCGTCCTGCTCGTCATATTGGGCGAATTCGGCGCAATCGACGTGACGCGCTTCACGCGGCTGATTCCGGAGATCGACTTCAGCGAACTCCTGTTTCACGGCTTCCTGCCGTTTCTTCTGTTTGCCGGCGCGTTGCATGTCGATTTTCACGATCTCCGCCAGGTGAAGTGGACAGTCGGCGTGCTCTCGACCGTCGGCACACTGATCTCCACCGTGTTCGTCGGTACCGCGTTCTGGTATGCGTCATGGTGGCTGGGCGTACGGATCGGCTTCATCTATGCGTTGCTGTTCGGCGCGCTCATCTCGCCTACCGACCCGATTGCCGTGATGAGCATCATCAAGAAGGCGGGTGCTCCAAGGGAATTGGAAACCCGAATTACCGGGGAAAGCCTATTTAACGACGGGGTGGGTGCGATCGTTTTCCTGACGCTTCTGAGTATCACAACTGCTGCTCGCGAACCCGGTGTCTTTGACGTCACCTTGCTGTTTCTCCAACAGGCGGCCGGCGGCGCCTTGGCAGGGTGGCTGGCTGGGTGGATCGTATCCCGTCTGGTCGCAAGTATCGACAATCATCACGTCGAGATCCTGCTATCGATCGCGCTCTGCATGGGATCCTATGCGTTGGCGGAACTTGGCCGTGTATCGGGACCGATCGCGGTGGTCGTGGCCGGGCTGTTTGCCGGCAACCACGGGACGATGAAGACCGTTTCCGGCCAGACGAGGGAGTATCTGAGCATGTTCTGGGAGATCGTCGACGAGATGATGAACAGCGTGCTCTTTCTGCTGATTGGTCTTGAAGTCCTCTCGATCCATCAGAGCCGGACGTATCTGATAGCCGGGATAGTCGCAGTCGGCTGTGTGCTGGCGGGACGCACGGTCAGCGTGGCCATTCCGCTCGGGGTGATCGGTCTGCGGATCCGGTTTCCGAAAGGCACGACCAGGCTGCTGATCTGGGGAGGCTTGCGCGGTGCCATCTCGCTCGCGCTCGCGCTTTTGCTTCCCCATGGGCCCCAGCGGGAACTGATCGTGACCGTAACCTATGTCGTCGTCGTCTTTTCCGTACTGACTCAGGGCACCACGTTCGGATGGCTGTTGCGGAAGTTGACATCGCCGCCCGAACCGACCATTACGGCACCGTAGCGATTCATGAAGCGAGCGTCCCCTCGACGGTCGACAATTCAACGATTTCGGCAGTGATCTGCTCCTGCCTCAAGCGGTGATAGTCCCGGTTCAGCCGCTGTGCGGTGTCGTCGATATTGCGTTTCGCCGCGATCATCGCGCGCATTCGCGCTTCGTTCTCCGCGGCGAACGACAGAATGATGGCCTCGCATACCTGGGTGTAGACGTATTCTTCGGCCAGTCTTTCCTGCAGTTGTTGTATCGGGAGCGTGACGACAGGCTGGAAGGGCCGTCTGGCCGGCTCGAACCGCCGGAAATCGAACGGCAGCAGCGAAGTCGACTGTACAGCCGATTCGCCGGCCGCTTGCGGCGCTCCGTGGACGAGCGTGACGTGCGAGGCGTTACCGTGACGCAGGCGGCCGTAAAGCGCATCGATGATCCTGGCTGCGAGATCGGACACCATATCGGCGTGACCGATCATTTCCGACGACCAGGTGACCGGCAGATTGAGCCCGTCGGCAGCGGCTCTTGCGCGATCACCTACGACGAAGTACTCGACGGCAACATTCGCAGGCGCACAAATCGACTGGAACACGCGTTGGTTGTAAGTGCCCACGAAGCCGTGCTCGGCGCCGATGACGATAAAGACGTGAGTGTCGGCCGTAACGTGCGGCTCTCGGCTCTCCGATGGGCATTGGGCGGCAATACCCATTGCGTCCGCGATCGCAAGGCCTATCAGGTCGGCGCAAGCCCGGATGCCCGGCAGGCGGGAGAGCGCTTCTCGCGTCCGTGTCGCTGCGATACCGCGCATTGCACGTACCACGGATTCCAGTTCGCGGACCGTACCCAATCGATTCTGGACTTCGTCGAGCCGATTGCTCATCGACCGCTCCTGATTTCCGCGGACTGCGGAATGAGGTCGTGGACAATGCGAACAAGCGCCGACCGGTCGTCGGATGACACTTTTCCGCCGGCAACGAGGATTGGACCCAATCTTGTCGCGATGCCGGTCGAATCTAGACGGGCGGGAAGCGCGACTCGCACGGCAGCGATCGTCGACAGTGCACACGCATCGAATACACCGTCGGCCAGCGCAAACAGCAACGCAATCTCGCCAACCGGACGTAGCAGCGCAAATCGCGGCTGCGCAATCAATGTCCGAATACGCTCTCCACGAGCGATTTGCGCCTTGATCCTCGTGTCGCCGAGACCGCCGAAGCGCGTGAACATCTCGAGCTCAAGAAACTGTGCATAGTCGAGCCGCAACCTTCCCGAGGCGGCTCTCAATGCCGGCAGTTGTGCCTTGCCGCCAACCCGGCTGATGCTGAGTCCGACATCGATCGCGGGGCGCTGGTTGGCCGCGAACAAGTGTGCATCCAGCACGATCTGGCCGTCGGTAATCGAGATCAGATTGGTCGGAATGTATGCCGCCAGGTTTCCGGCGTCGGTTTCCGCAATGGGGAGCGCGGTCAACGAGCCGCCGCCGCGTTCCGCGGATAGCTTGGCGGCACGCTCCAGCAGACGGGCGTGCAGATAGAAGATGTCGCCCGGATACGCTTCGCGCCCCGGCGGATCTCGTGCAAGCAATGCCAGTTCCCGATGGGTGGCGGCATGCTTGGTCAGGTCGTCGATGACGACGAGCGCATGCTCGCCCCGATCCCTGAAGTACTCCGCGATGCTGAACGCGGCAAATGGGGCAATCCATTGCAGGCCGGGCGGATCTGCCGCCGACGCGACGACGAAGATGCAGCGTTCCGGTGCACCGTGCAGTCGAACCGCATCGATCACGCGCTCGACCGAGGTGGCCCGCTGACCGATCGCCACGTAGACGCAGATCATGTCGGAATGTTTCTGGTTGACGATCGCGTCGACCGCGATGGACGTCTTGCCCGTTGCGCGATCGCCGATGATCAGTTCGCGCTGCCCACGGCCGATCGCGAAAAGCGCGTCGATCAGGAGAATGCCCGTTTCGACCGGTTGAGAGACCGGTGCGCGTTCGATGATCGACGGTGCGGCGCGTTCGATCGGGAGGGATAGCGTGCATTTCGGCGGCTGTCCGCGATCGAGCGGCCTCCCGAGTGGGTCGACGACGCGTCCGAGCAGGTCCGGACCTACCGGAACCTCAACCACGCGGCCGGTGCCGGATACGCGCGTGCCGGCGGCAATGCCGCTGCTGTCGTCGAGCAGCACGCAACTTAGCGTGTCGACGTCCAGCTTGAGCGCGAAGCCGTACTGTCCGTCCCCGAACTGCAACAACTCGTTCAGACGAACATGCGGGAGGCCGCTCACCCGTGCGATGCCGTCAGCGATATGCTCCACGCGCCCAACCGATTCCGCCTGCGGCGCAAGATTCAGCGACGCCAGCACGGCTCGGCCGTCCGTCAGCCATGCGTCGTCGGAGTCGTTATGCGTTTCGTTCGTCGCCATGGGAAATGAGTCCGCTTCTCAGGGATTCCAGGCTATGTCGAAAACTGTTTCGCACGATCAGGTGAGGTGCGACGAGTTCGAGTCCCGCGATCAGGGTGGGATCGACTTCGGTTCGAATGGAGAGGGCGTGGCCCGATGCTGTCGCGAGCATCGAACGGCAATGAGCCAGTTCGTCGTCGTTCAACGTGCGTGGGGCTATCAAGCGCAACGTTTCGCCTTCGCGGCCGAGGCAGGCGCGGTCCTCCGCGGGCAGGGCACGGACTGCGTCGGCGAGCGGAGCAATGAATCCTTCTACCAGCGTGCTCGACGGGAGCGTCGCGAGCAACCGCGCCGCGATGTCGACGGCAAACTGGCCGGCCCGCTCGGCATTGGCACGCAGCGCATCGTCCTTCATTGCCGCGGCTTCAGCCTCAGCCGTCTTTCTGAGTGTATCGGCCTCGGCGTGCGCCTCGGCGAGCAGGGATGCCTTGAGACGCTCTGCCTCCGACGCCACCGCACTCAATCGGTCAAGGCGCTCTGCGTCCTGTGCGGCACTTTCCCTTGCAGCCTTGTCGCGATCCTGCCGCGCTGCATCGCGGGCAGCCGACGCCTCTTGCAGGAGGCGTGCGGCGGCCTGCTGACGATCCGCCATGATCTGGGCGACCGGCTTGAACAGCAAGCGCGACAGCAGCCAGATCAGGACGAGGACGTTGATCGTCTGGAAGCTGAGTGTCCACCAGTCGATTCGCATGGCTAACGCCTACTTGATAAACGGATTCGCGAACAGAACGAGCAGGGCGACCACGAGACAGTAGATCGCCATGGTTTCGATCATGGCCAGACCGACAAACAACGTCCGGGAAATCGTGCCTGCCGATTCCGGCTGACGCGCCAGCGCGTCCATCGCGGCCGCGACGGCGCGACCTTCGGCCAGCGCCGGCCCAATCGCGCCGAATGAAACGGCAAGGGCTGCCGCGACGATGCTCACCAGCTGAATCCAGTTGCTCATGATGCTCCTTACCGTGGATGCGGCGTGGCTGCGCGCTCGTCGCCGAGCGCGGCGCCAATGAATACCGCCGCGAGTATCGTGAAGATGTACGCCTGAACCGCACCTGTCAGCAGATCGAGCGCCATGAGCGGGATCGGCACCAGAAGACCCGCGAGCGACAGCACGATACCGATCACGAACACGCCGCTCATGACGTTGCCGAAAAGGCGCACGATCAGTGAAAAGGTACGGGTTATCTGTTCGACCAGATTGAGCGGAATCATGATCCAGGTCGGTTGAGCGAACGAGGCGAGATAGCGGGCGAGCCCGCGTTCGTGGACGCCGTAAAACACCGTCGACGCGAACACGACGGCTGCGAGGGCCGCATCGGTTTCGAGATGGGCGGTAGGCGGCTCGACGCCGGGAATCAAGCCGGACCAGTTGGAAGTCAGGATGAACAGAAACAACGTTCCGAGCATGGCGCGGCAATGTGCGGGGTCGATTTGCATCGTGTCTTGCAACTGGCTGTCGAGCGTGGAGACGAACAGTTCCACCGCCGTCTGGAGTTTGCCCGGGGTCAACGACAGTCGCCTGCGCATCGCGGCCGCGGTGAGGGCGACGAGCGCCATCAGGGCCCAGGTGGTCGCGACCGGCGTCGACACGGGGATCGCCCCGATGCGAAACAGCGGTTCGGTCACGAGCGGTGAATGCATCATGACGAACCTCCCGGCAAGCGGATCATCGCGCGGCGAGCGAGCATGATGCCGGCGAGGCCGCTCAACAATGCAACGTATCCGATATGCGCCAGACCGAACAGCACCAGGGCGAGCGTGCCGAAACGAACGAGATGCACGATGATGGCGATGCTGATTGCATCCCTGACGTACCAGCGCACGTTAGCGAATAGCGACGCAAAATAGGCGAGCCCGACGACGCCACCGGTCACACTACCGGCAGCCATCTGCAGGGGAATCGACAATAAATGGACTGGCATCATGTTTCAGCTCCCTGGGCCTTGGCGATGCATCCAGCGCCACGCGGACCACAAACCGAATGCAGCGCCCAGCATCAGTAACGGCGCTGAGAAGAACACGCCGGTATGAAAATGTCGGTCGAGCCAATGTCCCGCCCAGAGTGCCAGTAAGGCCGGAATCACGATCATCCAGCCAAGCATGCCGATCTGCCCCAGTCTGGAGCCCAGTGTCGGCTCCGGTACATCGCGCGCCTGCCGGTCTCGCCGGACGGCGCGTTGCGTGGTTTGCTCGAGTACCCCCGCAACGGGCTTGGGTGCTTTCACGTCCCGGTCGCGCGGGCCAGGAGCGGGTTTTCGTGAGTTACCGGCCATGACCGTCGCCTTCATTCGTGCCATCCGCATGTCCGGCCGCAGCCGGGGCGCCGGGGCGCAAGTACTTCAGTACCTGCCGAATCGCCTGGGCATTGAGGCGCGTTTGCTCGACCCGCACGCGGCGGGCCGCATCGATTCGCGATTCGCGGGCTTCCCGGACGCGGGATTCGAGCGTCTCGAGCGCGTCCCCGAGTTCGCCGTCACGACACGCGATATTGATGTCTTTTCCGTTGACGACTCGCAACACGCCACCGCTTACGGCGCAAAACCTGCGCGTGCCATCCGCGGTGCGCCAACGCATGACGCAGGGCGACAGCACGGTGAGAAAATGCGCGTGGCCGGGCAGAACACCGAAGCTGCCGGTCGCATCCTCCGCACGGAAAGCAACGACATCGGGTGCGTCGACCAGCATCCCGGCAGGCGTCGCGATGGTCATGTGAAGCGCCGTGCTCATGACGTTTCTCGCTCCCGCTCGCGTGCTTCGTCCAGCGTCCCGACCATGTACAGCGATTGTTCCCGCCACGCGTCGCATTCGCCGTCCAGAATCGCGCGGCATCCTGAAATGGTGTCGTCGACCGCGACGGAACGGCCGGGCACACCCGTGAACGCTTCGGTGACGGCGAACGGCTGGGTCAGAAACCGCTGCAGACGGCGGGCCCGGCCGACGATCCTGCGGTCATCCGCTCCCAGTTCCTCGATCCCGAGCAGCGAGATGACATCCTGCAGTTCGCGGTAGTGCTCGATCGTGCGCCGAACGTCGGTTGCGACCTGAACGTGTTCGGCACCGACCACCAGCGGATCGAGCAGGATCGACGACGAGGTGATCGGATCGATCGCCGGATACATGCCTTCGGCGGCCATCGCACGGGACAGAACGACCATGCTGTCAACGTGCGCGGCGATGGTCGTGACGGCTGGGTCTGTGAAATCGTCCGCCGGAACGTAGACGGCCTCGATCGCCGTGATCGAGACGCCGCCGACGGATACGATGCGCTCTTGCAACGCAGCCACTTCGGTGGCGAGCGTCGGCTGATAGCCGACGCGTGACGGGAGTCTGCCGAGCAAGCCCGACACCTCGGCGCCGGCCTGGACGAAGCGGAATACGTTGTCCATCAGGAGCAGCACGTTCTGGTGCTGCTCGTCGCGAAAGTACTCGGCCACAGTCAGGGCGGTCAGCGGAACGCGCCAGCGCGCGCCCGGGGGCTCGTTCATCTGACCATACACGAGCACGGTCTTCGGCAGCACACCGGAATGCTGCATGTCCACCAGCAGTTCGTGGCCTTCTCGCGAGCGCTCCCCGACGCCGGCAAACACCGAGATTCCCTTGTATCGCTCGACCATCGCATGAATCAACTCCATGACGAGGACGGTTTTGCCCACGCCGGCACCGCCGAACATCGCCGCCTTGCCGCCCTGCGCGAGCGGGGCAAGGAGATCGACGACCTTGATGCCGGTCGCGAAGATGCCCGCTGCGCTGTCCTGTGAGGACAATGGCGGCGGCGATTGATGGATGGGGCGGCGCTGAACATCGACCGGAAGCGGCTCGCCCCGATCGCCCGGCGTGCCCATCACGTCGATCAGGCGACCGAGTACGGCATTGCCGACCGGAACCGCGATCGGTTGACATGATGCTTGCGCCGACGCGCCTCTGGGCAATCCGCTGGTCGACTGCATCGCCAGTGCCCGCACGGTCCTCTCATCGAGGTGGGCTTGCACTTCCGCAACGATCGAACTGCCGCCATCGACTTCGATCGAGATCGCGGTGTCCACCGGGGGCAGTGTCCCTGCCGGGAACGCGAGATCGACGACGGCACCGCGCACCGCGACGACGCATCCGGGAAGCTGCGGGCTGGAGACATTGGCGATCGTGGCGGCATTCATCGGTTTTCGTCGCTGTTGGGGGGCCCCCGTGCACCGGTCATCGCCGTACGAGTCCGCGTCACTGGCAAAAGCCACGAGCCAATATTTACTGCGATGCATCCTGTCGACGATTGATCGTGATCAAGGGGCCTGTCGCCGAGCTGGCTGAGAGGTGGGAGTGGAGATGGGGTCGTTCACGCCAAAACTCCGCCGATACCCGGCAATGTGCGATGTGCAAGCCAGATTGATGCACATCAACGAGCCGGTGCGCTCATCACCTAATCTCGATATCGGAAGCGCAGGCAAGCGCCGGCTATTGACGCATGACTGAAACAGGTGCGAGGAGGCTGACAATGCACGCCATTGACGTCATGACACCCTCGGTCGTTTCCGTGAAACCGGATATGACCGTTCAGCAAACGGCGGCGCTTCTCGTCGAGAATGGAATAAGTGGTGCGCCCGTGATCGACGCGAATGGACGGTTGGTCGGGATGATCAGCGAGTCGGATCTCGTGCGACGCGTGGAGATCGAAACGGACAGGCCACATCGCGCCTGGTGGATGGAACTGCTGACTGCCCGCCGCGACGATGCCGCCGACTATGTGAAAACGCATGCGCATCTCGTCAAGGATGTCATGACGAAGCACGTCGTCACTGTTCAGGAGATGACGCCGATCGACGAGGTGGCCCGTATTCTCGATAAGCTGCATATCAGACGCGTTCCGGTCGTGCGCGGCAATGAGGTCGTGGGGATCGTGAGCCGCGCCAATCTGGTTCAGGCACTCGCGATTTCGCCGTCAGCGCCGAACCTGCAACAGATCCTGAGCGACCGCGAGATTCGAGGTATGTTGTTGGCCGAGATCGCAGGCCGAAAGTGGAGCTTTCCCGGCCGAAACGTGATCGTCAAGAACGGGGTTGTCCATCTGTGGGGGTACTACGCATGGGCACCGAACGAGGTGCAAGCGATGCGCGTCGCGGCAGAGGGTATTCCCGGCGTCAAGGGGGTAGAAGATCACACGGGCGTATTGCATTCGGATGCGTAGGACGAGAAGCAGCGACCGTGCGTAGAGCGCAAGCCGGATTGACGTCCCATGGGAGCGCCACGGTTGTTTTGAGCCTCGAGAGAATTGCTCGACGCAGGCTCTCCGTCGGTGAAGGCGTTGCGCTTACCCTTGCAGCCACGAGACCGGAATTGCCCGGTCGCCGTAAGCTACATTGCTGGCTTTAGCCGATATCCTCTGTTTGGGCCTCATGCTGGCCGGCGCACGTCGACCACGGCAAGATGCGGGGAAGAATGTTCTCCGTCCGGATCACCCGATGCGCCAGTGCCCCGAGTACATGGACGCCGACCAGTGCGGCAAGTCCATATGCCGTCAGTGCGTGCAGCTCGCCTAGCCACTGCGACAGGGCATGACTTTTCGGCGCTAGCGTTGGCAACGAAAAGAATCCGAAGCAACTGGCCGTATGCCCGGCGGCGTTCGTCTTCATCCATCCGAGCAGCGGGATGACAAGCATCAGCACATAAAGCAGGCAGTGAACTGTGCGTTCGACGAGGCGGGCCGCCGTGCCGGCTGGATTGATCGACGGCGGCAACGCGTGTCGCTTTCGGACCCGATTCCCGAGACGAACCAGTACAAGGCCGAGAATGACGATGCCGATCGACTTGTGCAGACCGACGAGATCCTCGTTGTCGTCCAGCAGCAGGCCAACGATCAAGTTGCCGATCAGCGCGATGGCCAGCAGCCAGTGCAGCACGCTTATCGACAGTGGATAGCGGGTGACGATTTTCATGACGGGAATATCTTTTCAGTGGCAAAAGCGTGGTCGGTCGCAGTCAGCCGAGCAGATCGTGATAGTGCTTCTTCGTGCCGCTGATTCGTCGTAGCGCCTGCTTGGCGGCTGACAGATCGTTGGCCTGGATCGCATGGTCGACATCGGCCAGTTGACCCTGCAAGGTGCGCATTCCTTCGTCATAGGTCGGCTGGTCATCACGATACTTCTGGCGGCTAGCCTGTTGCACATCGCTTTCGAGCCGGGCCATATAGGCTTTCATTTCGGGAATCGTCTGGCTGTTCGCCGCACCTTGCATCGCGTGCTTCATGTCCCTCATCAATGTCTTGATCTCGCCGGCGCAGGCCGGCGCGGCAGCCACGGAAAGCAGCACGGCCAGCGCTGCGCAGAAACGGAGTCGGAACGAGAGACTGTTCATGGTCATCGATTCGATTGCGAATGTCAGTGATCGCGACCTTATGGCGCCGATGTTAACGAATTCTTAAGGCCCGGATTTTTTCGCGACCGGCTTGATGACGGCCCGCGCCTGCGGTTATCGTGCGGCAATGGACGGCCATGTCCGGAACTGACAGGAACACGACGCCATGCGGGTGCTACTCGTGGAAGACGACAAGCTGATCGGAAGCGGGGTGGAAGACGGCCTGATCGATGCAGGCATGACGGTCGACTGGGCGCATGACGGCAGGCAGGCCCAGCTCGCGCTCGAAACCACGCCGTATGATCTCGTCGTGCTCGATCTCGGTCTGCCCCGCATGTCGGGGGTTGAATTGCTGGACTGGCTCCGCAAGCGCCGCGACCATACACCGGTGCTCGTGATGACCGCGCGCGATACGGTGGCCGACCGCGTGAGCGGTTTGAGCGCGGGTGCCGACGATTATCTCGGCAAGCCGTTCGACCTGATCGAGCTGATCGCCCGCTGCCGGGCGCTCGTGCGCCGTTCGCAAGGCCGCGGCACCGACACGATCGAATATGGCGACCTGACGGTCGACCCCGCGTTGATGACCGTGACGAGAGGTTCCGAGCGGGTCGCCCTGACATCGCGCGAATGCGCGTTGCTGGTCGAATTGATGGCGAATCAGGGCCGCCCGCTCTCACGTGCGCAGCTCCAGGACAGCCTCTATGGCTGGAACGAAGAAATCGAAAGCAATGCGATCGATGTCCATGTGTCGAATCTACGCAAGAAATTGGGCACCGATCTGATCCGGACAATCCGCGGCGTCGGATACGTGGTGGAGAAGGCATCGTGATGCGCTCGATCCGGCAACGGCTCACCTTGCTCGTGTTGTCGGGTGTCGTGGTGGTCTGGGCGTACTCGCTGGTGTCGAGCTACCGCCAGGCGATTCACGAAGCGGAGGAATGGGACGAAACCCGCATCGAGCAAATTGCCAGGGCGCTGGCCGCGCTCGATGCCTCCGATCTCCCGGTTTTTGCGGACATCGCGCTCGGTTCGTCGGAAGACGACGACGGCGACAACGATGCAGCGCCGCGGATGCTGTATCAGGTCAGCGACGCCGGCGGACGCATCCTGGCCGCCAGTCCGGGGCTTGACTCGCTCGATCTACCGGTGTTTCCCGCTGCCGCATCGAGCCCAGCCCGGTTCGGCAATCCGAAGTGGCACGCGTATGTGCTGACCGATGCCGCGCGTGGCCGCACCGTGCGTATCTTCGAGCAACGCACGCACCGATCCGACTTGTCCGCGGAGGTAGCGCGCCGCGTCGCACGGCCGCTCGCATTCGCGTTGCCCGTGTTGGCGGTGTTGATCTGGCTGGCGATCGGACGTAGCCTGACACCTCTGCGGACGCTGTCCGAGGCGATCGAGGCACGTTCGCCCGACAGCCTGGACGCAATCGGCACGAATGGCACCCCTGACGAAGTGCGGCCGTTGGTCGCCGCACTGAACACATTGCTGCAACGTCTGCGCGGCTCTCTCGATCGCGAGCGTGCGTTCACGAGCGACGCCGCACACGAGCTCAAGACCCCACTCGCCGCGCTCAAGGTTCAGGCACAGGTCGCGCTCACGGCGCGCGATCCTGACCGTCAGCGGCGCGCCATGCAACGAGTCGTCGAGGGCGTCGACCGAAGTACGCATCTGGCGGACCAGTTGCTTGCACTGGCACGACTCGACGAGACGGTACCGATGCCTGGCGAGGACATCGATATCGCGCGCATCGTGCAAGCCTGTATCGACGACCACCAGGCGCGCGCGGATCGCAAGAGGATTGCGCTGAATTCGCGTGTCGACGGACCAGTCATCGCACATGTGCCATCGACGTTGGTGCGTGTCTTGCTGGACAACCTCGTCGATAACGCGATCAAGTACGGGCGCGAGCAGGGGCGCGTCGAAATCGCGTCGTGGCACGATGCCGGCGCCATCGGCCTCCAGGTACTGGACGACGGGCACGGCGTCTCGGACGAAGATTTGTCTCGATTGCAGGATCGCTTCTTTCGCGGTGCGGACCATGAAGAAAGCGGCAGCGGACTGGGGCTATCCATCGTTGCGCGCATCGTGACCAAACTTGGGGGTAGGTTCATGTATATCGATGGGCTCGACGGAAAGGGGTTGGGCGTTCGTGTCGTGTTGCCCGCATCGGCTTGATTCGGCATCCATGGTATGAGGTTCGCCATTGCTTCTCGGGCAGGGTAGGCGATGCGCAGCGCTTCCTGAACGCACGCGCCGTCATGATTTGAGTCGTTCCGTGTCGATCGGCTAACTTCGGACCTGCCGGCGTCATGTCTAATGCGCTCAAGCACGCGCAGTTAACATTGCCTTCATGTTGAGCGGGGCATGCTGTCATTACGGCAGAAGAGGCTTCCTTGGATGCCGACCCTGTTCATTGGAGGTTGAAATCATGAAGTTCGCTATCGGTACCATCATATTGGTCATGGGCATCGCTCCCATGTTTGCCTCGGCAGGTCAGTCGAGTGGCGCCTTGACCAGGGCGGAAGTTCGTGCGCAGCTCGTACAGATCGAGCAAGCCGGCTATAACCCAGCCAGAAAGGACATCCATTATCCGCGGTCGATCCAGCAAGCCGAGGCACGCATCCAGTCTTCGGAATCGAGGCACGCGGATGCATCGGGATATGGGTCCGCGCAGCCGTCGGGATTTGACTCGGGGGCAGCAGTCCAGAGCCACGCGCCGGCACGTTCGTTGTACTTGCATCATTGACGCGACGTACATACCATCGCTCTGTCATCCGGTGACGTATTCACGATCGAACGATAATTTCGCCGCTCAATCGCTTCGTTCGCGGACGTATTTACATGCAGCCGTGTCCCCGCAGGGCGACACATGAAACATCGCGAGTAGTCAAAAAATGACCCGATGTTGAACCGGGTCAAACGAGAGCCGTAGCCGGGAGGGCCAACAAGATTGGGGGGGGAACGCAGTCAATGCCGCGGCTGCTGGCACTCGGCGTGGACGATACAAAAAATGTTTGGCGCGATGTGAGTAATCGTAGCCATCTCCGATAGACCAGATTGACACGCAATACTTTAGGTTTCCTTAAGTACAATCTGAATCTCATTTCGGATGCCGAATTAATTTGACATAAGCTAAACTAGCAATTTTTTAGGGTCGCAAGAAAATACTGCGTCGAGCAAGCTACTCGCCAACCATTCTGCGCGACCGCAACGATGGCCCTCGCGCAGTTTTTTGCCCCGACTCGCCGTCGTTCTGACACCATTCTTAGGCGATCGGCGGCTACAGCTGCCATCCCGACTTTCCCCGTAGCACCTCAATTTTTGCCTCGCTACGCTTGGCCGCTCTCGTCATCGATGCGGAGTCGCTGATGGACCACTGGCGATTGGCTTATCTCGGGATCCGGCAGGTGCCGCGCGAGCTGAGCGAATTCGAGCTCGCCACATTCTTCACGTTCTCCAAGCGGGAGCGTGTTGCCATTGATTCGAGACGCACCGATCTCTTTCGGCTCGCGGTCGCGTTGCACATCGGCTTTCTGCGCATGACCGGCCGGCCACTCGGCTCGTACAAGCAGATCCCCACGGTTCTCTGGCGACATCTTGGTCGACAGCTGAATGTAAAACCGCCAGATCTCGGCACGTTACGTTCCCTATACGATGGCAACCTCAAGACCTTGTCCGACCACCAGCGCTTTGCTCGGGGCGCCATCAATTTTCGCGCCGTCGCGGAACATCAACGTCGGTATGTCATCCGTTGGCTCAAAGAACAACTCACCGGCCGCCCGGAACGCGGCCAGTTGACGAACGATCTCAAACGTTGGTTCTACGACCATCGCATCGTGATACCACCGGAGCGCATGCTCAGGCAGTTTGTCGTCCAGGCTGTACGCGACATTGAGGGGCAACTGCACGGCGCGCTCGAGCAGGCTGTTGGTATGGAAAAACTCGAGAGTTGGGCGCGAGTTCTGGCTCAGCCCCATGGAGAACATTCAAGTCTCCAGCGATGGCTGTGGGCCGTTCCGCTGCGCAACTCGACCCATCAGATGAGCGAGATCCTCGACAAAGTCAATTTGCTCACAATGTACGAGGTGGCAACGCGTTGGCCGGTTGAATGCAACGATGCCATGGTGCGCCACTACGCCCGCCGTTGCGCAAGTCGCCCGCCATCGATCAGCAAGCGAATCGAACCCCAAAGCCGACGAATCGAAGCCGCCTGTTTCATGCGGTATTCCCTCTGTATCGCGACTGATCAGGTACTCGAGATGCTCCGGAGATGGGTACTGAAGGTTGTCAACGACACGTCGCGCGAAGTGGACGCGATGCGGATGAAGGCCGCGGATCAACTCCGCGAGTTCGCGCTTGCCGTCAAAGCACTCGCCAATGATGAAACCCTCTCGCGCGAACAGCTCGGTGAGAAGCTTTGCCTGCTTGCAGATGATGTTTTGCAACCGCATCCCACCAGCCGTCGGAGCCAGATCCGGCAGTGCCTGGTCCGAAAGCGGTACTACGCCCGTAACCTTTTGAATCGGATCGTACAGCTGCCGTTCGAGGCCGAGGGTGCTCATCCTGTAATCGATGCTCTCTTGCTATTACGTGTGCTATATCGACGTCGCGCTTATCTTCTACCCGACGGGGTCAATATCAGGCTTGGGCGCGCGTGGCGCGAGGCGATCGATGGCTACGATCGGCTTCGGGCCATGGTTGCCTTCGAGTGGGCCACGCTCTTTGCGCTCCGTGTCGCTCTGCGCAACGGCTCGGTTTTCATCGGCCACAGCTTCTCGTTCAGAAGTCAGTCGCATATGCTGATCTCGGCCGAGCAGTGGAAGGCAAAGCGTAACAATCACTATGGACACCTCGGCCTGCCCCAAGATCCGAACGAATTTCTCGGACCAATCCTTGAACAGCTCGAACAGCGCCTCGCACTACTCGATGATGCCGTGGTCAATGGTTCGATCCGTGTTGATTCTGCTGTCCACCTCGACCCGATGGCTGCGCAGGATCCAGACGCACAAGCCGATCAACTTCGCCGTCAGATCTTCGAAGCTCATCCGCCAGGCCAATTTCCCGAGATCATCCTCGAGGTCGATAGTGCGACACGCTTCAGTTGGATCCTGCTTGGACGCGAGCCGCGGTCACGCACCGAGTTACTGATGGTGTATTCGGCGATACTGGCTCACGGCACCTCTCTGACGGCTGCTGATATTTCTCGGATGGTCCCGGAAGTGTCAACCGAAGCGATTCGTCAAATGATGAAGCGTCTCGCGGACGAACGAATGCTGCGTGCAGCTGCCGATGCCGTCCTTGAATTCATGCACGAACACCCGATCGCCGCCCACTGGGGCCGAGCCGATCTTGCATCGTCTGACATGATGTCGCTGGAGACAACCCGGACGATCTGGCGAGCGCGTGCAGACCCTCGTCGCCGGACTCCATCCATTGGGATGTACACGCATGTGCTGGATCGTTGGGGCATCTTCTACGACCAACCCATCGTCCTGAATGAGCGGCAGGCAGGTGTCGCAATCGAGGGCGTCGTCCGGCAAAGCGCCACCAAGGACATCGCTCAACTCGCTGTCGATACGCACGGCTACACCGATTTCGCGATGGGTGTGTCCCGGGCACTTGGCTTTGATTTATGCCCTCGCCTGTCACACCTTCGTGACCGACGTCTCCACGTGCCTCGCAGTCAGGTGGTACCGGCGCGGCTTGCAGCGGTCACGGATCGGGACGTCCGCCTCGGTCTCATCGTCGACGTGTGGGACGAATTCGTTAGGATCGTCGCCTCGATCCACTCTGGCCAATGCACAGCTGTCGAAGCGATCGCGAGATTCGGCTCGGCTGCTCGAGGTCAGGCTGTGTACGATTGCGGCGTACACATCGGCCGCTTGTTCAGAAGTATCTTTTTGATCGACTACTTCACCAATGCTTCGTTCCGGTCGGAGTTGCAACATGCGCTGAATCGGGGAGAAGCGGTGCATACCGTGCAACGCGCAATTCACATCGGTCGCATTCCGGCGGAGCTTGCTCGGCGCCAAGAATCACTAGCCGCGGTGTCATCGGCGTTGACCTTGCTCTCGAACATCTTGATGGCTTGGAACACCACCCACATGCAACGAGCCCTGGAGGACATCGAAGCCAGCCGGGGGCAGTCGATCGCAACCGAGCAGCTCAGGCGAATCGCCCCCACTCATATCGAGGGCATCAACTTGCGCGGCACCTTCAACTTTCCCGTGGCACTGTACGCAAAACGGATCATGCCGAGCATCACGGCCGAGGACCCCATTCCGTCAACCAGTCGGCGCGCCTAACGCCGGGGGAACTGGCAATGCCGGTCGAGGGAGCACTCATCTTCGATATAGCCACGTTCGGAGACGCCCTTTACTTCGTTGGCGAAGGGTAGACACTAACCCATTGTTTTATCGGGATAATTATTTAGGGCCGCAAGGCAAGGCCTTGCCAGGCCTAAAGGCGTCTAACCGGAAAAGTGCATGGAAATCAAAGGCACCCCGGTGTCCGGCGCCGGAGGCTGCGATGGCTGCAACGGAGCGGATCACGATGACGATGCGCGAGCTGGACAGGTTCAAGGTCATTCAAGACGTGGCGGACGGCAAGCTCAAGCCATGGCGTGCAGCGGAACGGCTGGAATTGACGACACGGCAGATTCGCCGGCTGGTCGCCCGGCTGCGTGAGCACGGTCCGGCGGGTTTGGTGTCGGGACACCGCGCGAAGCCCGGCAACCGCCGTCTGGACCCAGGAGACGCCGACCGGGCGCTGTCGATCATCCGCGATCGCTACGCCGATTTCGGACCGACATTGGCCTGCGAGAAGCTGTGGGAATGCCACGGTATCCGGCTGGCCAAGGAGACGGTCAGGAAGCTGATGACGGAGGCAGGTTTATGGGTGCCGCGCCGGCAGCGTCCGCCGAAGGTTTATCAGCCGCGAGCGCGCCGGGCCTGCCTGGGTGAATTGATCCAGATCGATGGCAGCGATCATCGGTGGTTTGAGGAACGGGCGCCGGCCTGCACGCTGCTGGTGTACGTGGATGACGCGACGAGCCGGCTGATGATGCTGCACTTCACGCAAACCGAATCGACCTTCAGCTACTTCGAAGCGACGCGCGCGTACATCAACCGGCACGGCAAACCTGGGGCGTTCTACAGCGACAAAGCCAGCGTATTTCGCAGCACGACCGCGAGCAAAACCGGCAGCAGCGTGACGCACTTTGGCCGGGCGATGTTCGAGTTGAACATCGATACGTTCTGTGCGAACAGCAGCTCGGCCAAGGGGCGCGTCGAGCGTGCGCACCTGACGCTGCAGGATCGGCTGGTCAAGGAGTTGAGATTGCGCGGCATCAGCACGGTCAACGAGGCCAACGCTTATGCGCCCTCCTTCATCGCTGCTTACAACGCACGCTTCGCGAAGCCGCCGAAGAGCGATTTCAACGCGCATCGGCCGCTGCGAGATGACGAGGATCTGAACACGGTGTTGACCTGACGCGAAACACGTCGGGTATCGAAATCGCTGACTGTTCTGCACGACCGAGTGCTTTACTTGCTGGACGACGCACCGGTCAACCGGAAGCTGATTCACCGCTATATCGATGTATGGGAGTACCCGGACGGGCGAATCGAAATCCGAGCCGATGGAAAAGTCCTGTCTTGCCGCATTTACGACAAGTTGGCGGAGGTCGATCAAGGTGCGGTGATCGAGCAAAAACGACTGAGTCACGTGCTGCAAGTGTCGCAAGCGATTCAGGCGCAACGCGACAATCGTCGAGCATCCGGATCGCCGTCGCGAACCAATCAAGGTCAAGCCGTGCGCGGTTCAAAGCAACCCGTCGGCACCAAGAAGCAACGTGCATTCACGCAGGCCGACGTCGAGCAGGTGATCGTTGATCTCGCCGAACACCGACAGGCACAGAACCAACCCCGCAAACCTGGCCGGCGGCCTGCGAAGGCCAACGCGGTAAGCGCAAGCGCCCTGCTCGATCAGGACCAAATCTTCGACACTGCGTGATCGAAGTCCATGAGAAACAAATCCTGAACCCCTGAAAACACGACATTTCTATTTAGCTGGCGCCACGACATCTTGAAATGGATACGACATTGGGTGTGGGTCCCAAGTTCAGATGTCGCGTTTCCGCTAAATAAAAATGTCGTGTTTTGGCCTGTAGGTTGATCGCCTGCACCCTTGGGAGCGCCGGCGATGAACGCGACTGGGACGATCACCATGACGATGCGCGAACTGGACCGATTCAAGGTCATTCAGGGCGTGACGGGCGGCAAGCTCAAGCCCTGGCGTGCAGCGGAACGACTGGTCATCCGATATCGAGAGCACGGGCCCGGCGGTGTGGCTTCGGGTCATCGCGATCGATCAGGCAACCGCAAGCTCGACGATGGACTGGCGTTACGTGCCCTGACCGTCTAAGCCAACGTATTCGGCACGCCCCTCGGTTTCGCCAGGACGACACCGGCCGCGAGGCCAACAGCGGTCACTGCCGCCAGCAAAGATGCCGCTTCCAGGCCACCTCGGTCCGCGATGACACCCAACGTCGGCGCGAATACCAGGAGTGCCGCTTGCACGATGCCGGCCCTGACAGGCACAAGGATGGTTGCTGCCGAAGCGGAAGCGTCGGCGATCATGGCGCTATTGATCGCGGTATAACAAACCTGAAAGACGAACAGATACGCGCCATATGCCGACAGACAGATCACGGGGTTGCGCAGGACCGGCGTGGTGACCATCAACAATCCGGAAACCGTGTTCAGGATGACGTAGATCCAGTGCCCATATTTCTCCAGCGTGGGAATCGCAAAGGAGGCAAACCATGCGCCTGCCGCCACCGAGACCGTGTTCACCAGCACGACGATTGCCACTCCCCGCACGCCCAGATCGAGATATTCAACCGCAAGCGGTGTGCGCGCGGCATGATGGAATGCCTGCAACGGGACGGTACTGAGCAAAAGTAGCAGCATGGCCACGCTTGGCGCCAGCGCATTCAGCCACGTTGCCTGCTTCCCGACAAAACGGGACTGCGTGTCGTCGATCGAGACCTCCCTCTGCCAGGTCAATGAAATGGCGGCGCCAACCACGGATACGCACGCGGCCGTCAGGCAAACAGTCTGAAAGCCGACCTGGTTCAGCGTCACCCAACCCGCAACGGAAGAGAGCATCGATCCGACAAGTCGACTGGCTTCGAATGCACTGATTTCCTTGCGCACAATTTCAGGCTCGGCAGCGCCTTTGACATACAGCGTTGCAGCGGTATATGAAATCGCACCAAAAAATCCACGTACGAACAGCATGGCCAACGCAAGGAACGCGTTCGAGTCAAATAACGTCCCCGCCATCGCCAATACCACCGCTCCCAGCAGTTCGCTGACAAGATAGAGCCGCCGAAGCCGAAACCTCGTCATGATCCGGTGCGAGAGTGGAACCAGACACAAAGCTGGAAACCAGACCGTCGAAAAGGCGATCGACGCCAGCGTCGCGGATTGATATTTCGTAAATAACGCCGGTGAAAGCGCCAGAAGCACGCTGGCCTGGCTGAACATGCCGACCGCCGCCGAGAGGTGAACACGAACAAGTCTTCTCATGACATCCCGCTGATATTCTGAAAGCCGCCTGCTCATGACCGACATCGCGAACTATCGATTGCGGTATGAAGCGCAGTCGACTGTCTCCGTCGGTTCGACAGGTTTCCGATACCTGGCCATACCCCACACGACTTGCAGCGGCGCCCCTCCCGGGACGACTCGCGGTTGTCCCGGGAGCAAGGGCGACCGGCGCATGACGGTTTGTCGGTGAACACCTGACAGCCGCTTACACCGCGGCGGATTCCGGTTGTATCCACTCGCCAGGTGCCGCCTCGAGCGTCGTCACGCCGAGCTTTTTTGCAACGTGACTGGAAATTTCGATAATGACGTCATCCGCGTTGCGCCCGTCGTCCACGACGACCTGCAAGCGAGCCAGTACGGTGGGATCGTCGATTTTCTGGCCCGCCTGAACATAGAAATCGCAGCGTGCCAATGCGCTTCGAAACTCGTCGGGTGGCTGGGCGACGAAGTCGGGCGATACAACCCCGCGCTCGGTCGTCTTCAGGGCAAACGAACTGACCGAGCGTCGGGAACTGACTGTCGGCAATGTGAGTGGATTTCCCAGGACGATGTCGATGAGCGCTTCGTGAATCGAACTCTCGGTGAGAAAGTCGTAAAGAAACGGCAGCATCCCGCCCATCAACCGGGCGTTCGCCTCGACGAGGCACGGCCCCGACGGCGTCACGATCATCTCCAGATGGAAGATTCCCACGTCGAGGCCAATGGCTTCGAGCACATTTCGGGCGTAAGCGAAACAGGCTTGTTTTTCCGACGCCGAAATGCGGGCGGGCAAGAAGCTGCCCAGTTCAATCGCCTCGTTACTCGCTGCGCGAAATCGGCCGGACACCATGAAGTCGTAGTATTGGTCTCCGCGTCGCCCGATCTCCACGGAAACGAGCGTCCCCGGCAGGTAGTCCTCGATCATGAAGCCGCGAGCGATGTATTCCCTGATCGTGCCGGAGAGAAAAGACAGTTCCGATTTCAGGTCGGCAGCGAGCGTCACCACTTCCCGCTCCGATCGCACAACCCTGACCAGGCTGCTGAAAACGCCGCTGATCGGCTTGATGACGAACGGAAGCGGCGTCGTTGCCGCATACTCGATCACCTCGTCGAACGTGCCGACCGTTCGACAACGGGCCGTCGGCAGGCCGGCCCTTGCGAGCGCTTCGCGAGTCTTGTTCTTGTGACGCGCCGTGTGGACGGCATCAACAGACGTAAAGGGTACGTTGATCGCCGCAGCCGAGTACGCCGCGGCTTCGATCGATCGCTCGAAGACGCAGAAAATGGCGTCGACGGGATCTTCGGCATGGACACCCAGAACGATCTGACTCACCGTATGCGTGTCGTGGCTGCCCGATATGTCTACGATCCGATCCAGGGCGGACAGAATCTTCAGGGCGTCGGCATCGGTCTGAAAGAACGCATCGGGAGGCCGGAGAAACGTCACGCGATGGCCGCGCCTCAGTAGTCGGCCGAGCAATCTGATGCCGGCAAAGTTGGAGTCTATGACCAAGCAATGTGCCATCTTCTAGTGCCTCTCCGGCGTTACGCACTTCGTTTTCATTCGACGGTCCTTCAGTTTCATGCCTGCGCGACAGCTTCCACCCTGCCCCCCCGCTTCAACGACCAGTTCGCGGATGCGGATGCGCGAAGGAGACGAGACGAGCCAGACGATCGCCGTCGATATGTCGTCAGGCTGCAGTATTTCGTCAGGCTCCTTCCGGCAGCCTCCGGCAGTGGCCATTCGCGTGTTGATCCAGCCTGGACAAATGGAAGTGACGCGAATATTGGTGTTCAGATTCCCCGCGTACAAAGCGTCGAAATACCGAATGGTGGCGGCTTTCGACGCGCCGTAGAGACCTTTGTCGGAAAACCCCTGAATTCCTGCCCGCGATGCGATGTTGATGATGTAGCCTTTATCCGCTTTCTCCATCAATCCGACGATGCCTCGCGCCAGATAGATCGGCGCCAATGCGTTGATGGCCATCACCTCATCCAGTTCGTCATCGTCGAAACGAGCCGTGCTATTGCTTGTTACACCGGCTGCCGAGATGAAGATTTCCGGCGCCTTCAGCGATTCGACCCGCGCAAGCAATGCCTTGATATCTTCCCGCTTCGCCAGATCCGCCTGGAATCCGGTGCAGGGACGAGAATCACCGAAGCGCAGGTTGATGTCGTCGGTGACGGTTCGAAGTTCTTCGGCGCGACGCCCGACGACGAGCGTCGCATAGCCGATCTCCGCGAGCGCTTTTGCGCACGATCCGCCGACGCCTCCCGATGCTCCGGTGATCAGGGCCAGTGGCGCGTCGGAGCCGCTTTGCGAGCGGCGGGTTTCATTCGTTGCCTGAATGAAGTGCGTCATTGATTCCTCCCCACCCTTCTTTGCTGACAGGAAGTGCCTCTACCACACCGGTCTGACTGTTGCGCCTGAACAGCAGGCCGTCCCGCCCGGACAGATTTCGCGCATGGTCGACCGAGCCATCGGGAAGACGGACCTTGGTTCCCGCCGTGACATAGAGGCCGGCTTCGACAATGCAGTTGTCGCCGAGCGAGATTCCGATGCCGGCGTTCGCGCCGAGCAGCGAGCCGCGTCCAATCGAGTTGATTCTTTTTCCTCCTCCGGACAGCGTGCCCATGATCGACGAGCCTGCCCCGACGTCGCTGCCTTCTCCAACCGTCACGCCTGGCGTAACACGTCCCTCTACCATGGCCTTCCCGAGCGTCCCGGCATTGAAGTTGACGAAGCCTTCGTGCATGACTGTCGTTCCTTCGGCAAGATGGGCGCCGAGGCGAACCCGGTCGGCGTCACCGATTCGCACCGCGCCGGGTACGACGTAATCGACCATTCGCGGAAATTTGTCGACGGAAAATACGGTGAGGTGGTGATAGTCGGCGGCGATCAGCGTGCGTAACCGGGTCACGAGGTGGGGCAACACAGGGCCTGCCGATGTCCACGCGACGATCGGCAGCGCTTCGAAAATTCCATCGAGCCGCAAGCTGTTCGGCTTCGCTGCCCGGCTGGAAATGAGAAACAGCCGCAGATAAGCGTCCTCCGTACTTCCGATCGGATCATTTGCGACGTCGACTTCGATATCGAAGGATTCGCCTCTGATGAGCTGGTGCTTTTCTGCCAGGCACGAACGGCCCGCCGCACTGTCATCTGAATAGAAGGCTTCGATCGCCCTCCCCGATTCGACATCGATATAGCGTTGCCCCTGCTTTCTTACGACCAGACTGTCTGCCATCATCCGTCTCCGTTACTTCGGCACTTTTATCAGGGTTGCGTCCGTCAGATCGAAATGCTCGCCCTGACTGCGCCCGCGTGTCATGCGATCGACGAGAACGGCGTCGTCGCCCCCTGCTTTCGACGCATTGATTTCATTGAATCGCGATTTGGCTTCGATGAAGCGCAGCACGAAGGCACGGCGCGTCTTCAGAAAACCCGGCAATAACGCATTGCTGCGATGGAATACATTCTTGTCGAAAATGATCGCATCACCCGGAGCGAGTTCGAAGGAGATGCCCTCGCTGTCGAACAGGTTCCGGCTGAAACCCGAAATATAGATCGAGTCGCTGAATAAATGCGGGAACTGCGCCTGAATGTATGGAAACAGCCGCTTGAATCGCTTTTGCTCATCCGTTCGATATTTCGGACCCAGGAGCGTCTTGAAGATATCCGGTATCTCATAGCGTCCCTCGACCAGGGATCTCGTTACCGTCGACTGCAGGTTGAAAAACTCGCGCCCGGAAAACGCCGAGGTCGAGAGCAATGTCAGTCCGCCGTCCTGTACCGCCGGGTCGATGGGGTCCAGCGTTACCCAGATCGAAAATGCATTGTCACGCGGGAAAACGTACTTGAAGCTCGTGATATCGAGATGCCAGTCAAATCCAAAAAGATCTGAATCCGTCTCGAAAATTACGCCGTCGGTGAAGACGCTGTCCTCGTACCCGAGAGCACCAATTAGCGATCCAAAAATATCATTCTGAACCATCGACCTGATGCTTGCATCGTCGATTCCCGTGTTGTATGTGTTTTTCTTTATCGTATCGAAGGTGGAGCCGTTTGCGGTATCTGCAATGACTGCGCGCAGATGTTCGATCATATTCTCCGGAATGAATTCCCGGATCGCACAGAAGCCGTGTTGCTTGAAGTGCGCTACGTCTGCTGTTGGGTTTGCCCCTATACTTTGCTGATTGGGGGAAATCAGGTTATTTGCACTGGCCATTTTCAGTCCCGATTAGATCCGGTCGATCAAGCCGTCAACAAATCGATGACGTCGGAACGCTTCAGCGAAAGGTGCTCGAGTTCGCGCCTGTAGCCGGAGAAGGCGTCCAGTTTCAATCCGAGCGATTCGACTTTACGAACGACTTCCCGGGTATGGGCGCGCGTGGCCGGCAAATCGATCCCGGCTCGCTCCGTCAGCCAGTCGATCGTCAGCAACGCAGGAATGTCTTCCTGCAACACTCTTCCTTCTTTCAGATCGATCAAGGATTCAGCAGAGCGCGATCGATAGATCGATTTCGTCTCCTGTATGGTCTCGAGAAATGTGGGTTTCCGTGGCAACCCATATTGCTCCTCCAGCATGTCCGTAAAGAGGCGCGTGTTCGCGCCGTAATGCGATGCGAGCGCGACACGCTCCTTGTCCAGTTCCTCGAGTTTTTCCGAGTTCTCGGCGTGAACGCCTTCGCTGTAGTGAAGATATCGGTCGCCTCTACGCGTTCTTTCCAGGTTTTTGTCGTCCAGGGCGACCCCGAGATGAATGATGTACCCGAGCGGATCGAACTGGAGATCGAGCGAACGGACCGGGACGAACTGATGCCAATCCTTCCCGATCGACGGGCCGGAGAACACTCTTCTGAGCAAGGCAAGCCCCTTGTCCGAATTCGGGCCGGCAAGCGCCACGTTGGTTCTTTTCTTTCTTTTGAATTCGATCTTGTTCGCGATGAATCGCGTTCCGTAGAAACTGTCTTCGACGAGGATCAGCGACGCATTGCTCAGCGCCTTGTCGGCACGGTGCCTTGCAAGCAGATAGATCAGTCCGCCCTGCCCGCCCCGCACGAAGACGAGCGCAGGATTTCGTTCGGCCGCATTTTTCTTGACCCAGTCGAGGATCTGTTCCCGCACCGGCAGGATGTCCGGCACCGTGACGATGACGAGTGCACTGTCGCGTAGCAGTGAACCGACATCCCCATTGAGCGTATGAACGTTGGCCTGCGGGAAGACGTGTGCCGATTTCTCGCCAGTGATGATGTTTTCAACGGCGATCTCGCTGGCCCCCTGATTGAAGAAAGGGTGATTTTCTCCGCGAATCAGTACCACATGTGGTTCGAGTTGGGTTTCGTGCTGTCTTTGGTGCAAGTCAACGGCGAGCGTCAGTCCGACATGACCGCCGCCGATAATGATAACCTTTTCCATTTTCAAGCCCTCACTCTCGTATTTGAATAGTCTGAATGCACCAGGAAATCATCGCACCCACAAATGTGGCTGAGCGCGATTGAGACTAGCAGGCCGTTGAAATACCTCTCAGCCTGACGCATTTTCCCTTTCGCCGTTCGCGGTGATCACCGAGAAGCGTTCGATTTCAGTTCAAGCGCCGATTTCAATGCGAATGGGTCAACGTTGAGCGCTTCCCGGCGCCCATTCCGGTGCATCAGGCGCTCTGCGGGCGCAACGCGGCCAACGATCTCAACCGCGTCAGGTTGTAGGCCGCCATCGTCAGCGTCAGCAGTTGGTCTACTTTCTCCAGGCCGCGAACCATGACCTGTCGCAGCGGCCCGATCGTCTTGCCCCAGCCGAAGCACTGCTCGATGCATTTCCGTTTGCGCTGGCTCAACGCGTAGCCCAGATGCCGGGTGGTGCGTTTGTCGATCGCGCTACCGCCGCTGCGTTTCGTATTCCGCGCCACGTGCGGCGTCACGTTCGCGTCCCGGCAGGCCTTGATGAACCCCCGCGTGTCGTAACCCTTGTCGGCGCCGACCGTGATGCGTCGATCGGCTAGTGCTACGTCCCGCAACATCTCGGCCGCAACGTTGCGTTCAGCCCGACCATTCGCCCGGCTGGCTTGCACATTGACCACCAGACCGTGCCGATTGTCAGTCAGCACATGGCCGAGATAGCTCGGCAGAGCCGGCGCCACATTGCTCTTTCGATACAAACGGCTGTCGCCGTCGCTCTTCGATTCGTGGGTTTCGTTGCTGCGCGTCTCGCCGTGCCAGTTGCCCGGCGGCCGGTCGTCGTCGCTGCCGTCCTTGCGGCGGAGGCTCTTGTGGCTAGCCCAGGCCTGAATCAGCGTGCCATCGACGCTGAAGTGCTCGCCTGACAGCAGGCCCCGTTTCTGCGCCGTTTCCACCGTCGCGTTGAACAACTCCGTCACCGCATCGAATTCGAGCAGCCGGTCACGGTTCTTACTGAAGACCGAGTGATTCCACACCGCATCCTCAATCGACAGGCCCACGAACCATCGAAACAGCAGGTTGTACGAGATCTGTTCAACCAGTTGCCGCTCGCTGCGGATGCTGTACAGCACCTGCAGCAGCATCGCCCGCATCAGCTTCTCCGGCGCGATGCTCGGGCGACCGCCCTTGACGTCCGCCTCGTACATCGCCGAGAACTTCGCGTCCATCTTCGATAGCGCTTCGTTCAACCATGTCCGGATCTGACGCAGCGGATGTGTCTGCGGCACAAATTCCTCCAGCCTCACCGTGCTGAACAATGATTCGTTGTAGCTGTCCGCGCCTCGCATCTGCCTTCGCTTCCTTGATCTCGGGTGACTACATCCTGCAGGATGGGGCGAGGTATTTCAACGACCTGCTAGACTGCGGAGATGCGATCAACTGACGTTGAATTTGAGCGACAAAAAACCGAAAATATTAAAATTATTTACTAAAAAATCAGTCAAAATCGAAGTGACAGCATCGTATTTCCATTTTGCCGGTGTGCTGTTTCTTTCTTGATGATGTAAGAACGAAAGAGGAGGCGCTCCGAGTTCGGATCCTCAAAAATATCTCGTCCATGAAGGGCGTAATCGTTTGGAATCAGAAGTGCCTGGCCTTGTTCTATCACATGGCCCTTTCTTCTTCCGATTTCAAGCGCAATTTCAGTGACGCGTTTGAGCGCTGCTGTCGCTCGCCTGGTTTGCGATTCGTCGAGATCCGAGATCGGGCGAATGTTGTCGAAACTCATGCGAATACGCAGGCGGCCAGCGGGATCGTGATTGAATATGCCGATTCGCCGTACTTGCTCACACGGCCATCTCAGCTTGCCGCCCGAGCGAATTTCGAAGATGTCCTCGTAAAGAATCGCGCGCTCGTCGTCGGAGAGGAGCGACTCGATCTCGTCGGCCGGCGCGAGCAAAGTCTTGGGTACGTTCCCTTTCGCGATGTGCGCGACCAGCGCCAGTGCGGCGGGGCGGCAGTCGTCGGAAGCGAACGTCAGATCATTGTGCATCGACAACAAGTCGGTGCCGCTGCTGGATTCTTTGGAAAACGGGGTCGGGCGAATATCGGTGATATAGCTCTGATTGTATTCGGAATAGCCGGCACACTTTCCTATTGCCTCGCCAATGGAAAGGACCAAAATCTTTGATCTCTCTACGTCGGAAAAGAATGGCACATTCTTCAGAAGCAGGGGTTCGGGGTTTGCCCAGAATGTATCGCTCAAGCGTATCGGAAATTGATCTGCGTAAGCTTCGAGCCTGGAGATGTACCTGCTTTGTATTTGACCCGGGCAATCCTCGTGAACTCGTATTACGAGGGATCGCAGTTTATCGGATTCGTCATCTGATAAATCGATTGTTCTTAACGATACACCCATGGCATGACCTCTCTCGCGATCAGCTTTAAATCATATTAATGTCGACTGATTTGTATAATCAGATAATTGGCTTCGTGATAATGGGTTGACGTGAATTTCCTGTCAAACAAGATATGGGAATATGTATATGAGGCGTGAGACTCGCGAAGTATTTTCCATCTTTAGGGAAACGCTGATTTATTCGGCTCGGCGGTCATCGCAGACGTAGCCGAGGACGTTTAGAAGACAGCTCACGGAACGGACCCACGACGATGAAGAGGCAGATCGGCTTCGCGGAAGCGGAAATTGCAGGCAAGAAGCGAGTGACGAGGCGCCAACGCTTCCTGGAAGAGATGGAGAAGGTCGTTCCGTGGCAGCGCTTGCTGTCGGCCATCGAACCGCACTATCCGAAGGGCACGCGAGGTCGCCCGCCGATTGGCCTTGAGCGGATGCTGCGAATCTACTTCGTGCAACAGTGGTACGGACTGTCGGACGAAGGACTGGAAGACGCGCTGTATGACAGCATCACGCTGCGAGCCTTCGCCGGCATCGATCTGGCGATCGAGAACGTGCCTGATGCAACCACGCTGTTGAAGTTCCGGCGCCTGCTGATCGAACACGAACTGACACGGAAGTTGTTCGACGAGATTGGCATCTCGCTGTGCGAGCGTGGGCTGATGATGAAGGAAGGCACGCTGGTTGACGCGACGATCATTGAAGCGCCGCCGTCGACCAAGAATGCCGGGAAGAGCCGTGACCCGGAAATGCATCAAACGAAGAAGGGCAACGAATGGCACTTTGGCATGAAAGCCCACATTGGCGTCGACGCCGACTCGGGCCTGATTCACAGTGTGGTTGGCACGGCGGCCAACGTGTCGGATGTATCGCAAGCTCATGCCCTGCTGCACGGGCATGAAGAGCAGGTGTTCGCCGACGCGGGCTACATTGGCGTCGACAAGCGCGAGGAAATGGCGGGCAAGGCCGTGAAGTGGCACGTCGCTGCCAGGCGGGGAAAGATCAAGGCGATGCAAGAAGGAGCGCTGAAGGACCTGGTGATCGCGCTCGAGCGAACCAAGGCGCAGATCCGTTCGCGGGTTGAGCATCCGTTTCATATCGTCAAGAATCTGTTTCAGCATCGCAAGACCCGATACAAGGGCTTGGCCAAGAACACCGCGCAACTGTTCAGCCTGTTCGCTCTGGCGAATCTGGTGATTGCGCGAAATCTGTTGCGATCGGTCCATGGGAGCAGTCCGTCATGCGTATGAAAAATGCGAGCAGGGGAGGCTCGCTTACGCGCCAAATTCACTGAATTGAGCGCCGATTCGCTTCGTCATCCAGAAAATTTGAAGCCATCTCGCCTGCAACTTCGGAAGTTGGTCCATTGATCAGCGTTTCCTTAGTGCCATTCCACTTCGATATATTCAATGCGACCCACGCGAGGCTGGCGGAATCGCCGTTGTTGCGGCGAGTTCATATGGAGGGGATTTCGTTTTCGAAACCATGACGTCGCACCCGGGGCGATGCGCAGTGAAGGGGCAATCTTCACTGACGATGGCAACTACGTGGGGGGCCGCACATCGAGCAGCCGGAACGAGCGCAATACAAAAGCGACGACATGGATCCGCACGGCGATGCCGGAGGCTGGCTCGACGCGCGGCAGCTACCTCCCGTTGTGCAAAGACGATCAGGTGCTACCGGGCTTCGCGAACGGCGATTGCGATCGCCAGTATTGTCTACGTGTTCGGTAAGCGGACACCCTGAGGCATATTCGAAACCCGTGAATCTGCTTCTGCTGTCCAGCGGGTGCACGAAGCGCGTTCCCGGGTCGCCGCGACCTGGGCGCACGCCTCGTGCTTTTGAGTCGCATTGCGATGATAGCGGCAGCCCATGAACAGGTTCTCAACCTGCCCCTCGACCGAGGTGAACTGCCGGCTCTGGCGCGCTGAATTGAAACGCCGCATCACCTTCTCTCGCACCCGCGCCTGTTCGCGCGAATTCTCCGCCTGGTTGTTCAGCCTCTTGTGCTGCTGGTGCTCCACGTTCTTCAGTTCGATTTCGTCGTTGGCCGCCTTGTAGCTGAAAAGCTTGACGGTCACGTCTCAACGCGCTGGTTCCCTGCGATGCCAGTGAGGATAGAGACCGTCTGCAGTCGCCACACAGGTGCTCCAGGTCGACACCGGGTTCTCGTCTGATCGTGCATCAGGGTGACGGCGCGGATCTCGCTGACGCTTTGTCCTGGTGACAATTCCTGTAAAGGAAATTCCAGTAAAGCGCAAAATACCAAACAAGATTAACTTATATCAAAGGAAACGCTGATCAATGGACCAACTTCCGAAGTTGCAGGCGAGATGGCTTCAAATTTTCTGGATGACGAAGCGAATCGGCGCTCAATTCAGTGAATTTGGCGCGTAAGCGAGCCTCCCCTGCTCGCATTTTTCATACGCATGACGGACTGCTCCCATGGACCGATCGCAACAGATTTCGCGCAATCACCAGATTCGCCAGAGCGAACAGGCTGAACAGTTGCGCGGTGTTCTTGGCCAAGCCCTTGTATCGGGTCTTGCGATGCTGAAACAGATTCTTGACGATATGAAACGGATGCTCAACCCGCGAACGGATCTGCGCCTTGGTTCGCTCGAGCGCGATCACCAGGTCCTTCAGCGCTCCTTCTTGCATCGCCTTGATCTTTCCCCGCCTGGCAGCGACGTGCCACTTCACGGCCTTGCCCGCCATTTCCTCGCGCTTGTCGACGCCAATGTAGCCCGCGTCGGCGAACACCTGCTCTTCATGCCCGTGCAGCAGGGCATGAGCTTGCGATACATCCGACACGTTGGCCGCCGTGCCAACCACACTGTGAATCAGGCCCGAGTCGGCGTCGACGCCAATGTGGGCTTTCATGCCAAAGTGCCATTCGTTGCCCTTCTTCGTTTGATGCATTTCCGGGTCACGGCTCTTCCCGGCATTCTTGGTCGACGGCGGCGCTTCAATGATCGTCGCGTCAACCAGCGTGCCTTCCTTCATCATCAGCCCACGCTCGCACAGCGAGATGCCAATCTCGTCGAACAACTTCCGTGTCAGTTCGTGTTCGATCAGCAGGCGCCGGAACTTCAACAGCGTGGTTGCATCAGGCACGTTCTCGATCGCCAGATCGATGCCGGCGAAGGCTCGCAGCGTGATGCTGTCATACAGCGCGTCTTCCAGTCCTTCGTCCGACAGTCCGTACCACTGTTGCACGAAGTAGATTCGCAGCATCCGCTCAAGGCCAATCGGCGGGCGACCTCGCGTGCCCTTCGGATAGTGCGGTTCGATGGCCGACAGCAAGCGCTGCCACGGAACGACCTTCTCCATCTCTTCCAGGAAGCGTTGGCGCCTCGTCACTCGCTTCTTGCCTGCAATTTCCGCTTCCGCGAAGCCGATCTGCCTCTTCATCGTCGTGGGTCCGTTCCGTGAGCTGTCTTCTAAACGTCCTCGGCTACGTCTGCGATGACCGCCGAGCCGAATAAATCAGCGTTTCCCAAACAAATTTTGACGACAATTTATGTTCCTGATATGTTTTTACACCTGCTGAGCGCGATCCGGCTGCATTGCCGATCGGCGAAACGGTCCACGCAATTCGTCAGCGGCTGAACTGGGTGCTCAATCCGCTTGCAATGGAAGCCGGTATTTACAGACCGGATTTTGTCGCAGGTCGAGCGTGGTCCGCTTTCGTCGTCGCCGACCTCGCTCACGCGTATTGCGCAGGCGTTGGGCGTGACGATGCAGTACTTCTTCGAAATGCCATCGGGGGAACGTTCGGCTTGGCGCGGTGATCAGCTCGAATTTTTCGGCTTTGCGGATTCGGCGTATCTGTTCGCCCGGATCGCGAATAGGACGGGAACACGGCGATTCGAATGAATCCTCTTGTGCACGTTTACGGGCAAGACGCGTCCCGGAAGCCGCCACGCAGGAGCGGGTTCCTGTACGTGATCGACGGTGAGGTTTCGCTGGAGCTGGAAGACAAGGTGTTTGTGCTGCAAACAGGCGATTCGGCACATGATCAATCGGCGGCGCCGTAAGGCTGGAGCAACAACGGGGGCAAGGGAGTAGGTTTCGTCCAGGCAAGGACGCCGCGCTTGTTCTAATCGGTGGAGTGCCGGACAGGTCGAGATGTATGGCGCTTCCCGGCGCAACATTACGAGTATCGCGAAATAATTTAATTCAATATGCCGATTTTGTGAATATGACGTCAGTCGTTGCGGCCGAGACGACACGCAGGTCGTGTGCCGCCATCTGCATTCGAATACAACGTAACCCGTTCAATCAATCCAAAAACCACTCCTGACAGTGAAATACAGATGAAATACAAAAAAATCAACGTCAGCGTTATCGCTGTTGCCGCTTTCGCAGCATCTTCGGCAGCAATGGCACAGTCGTCGATCACCCTGTACGGCATGCTCGATGCGGGTATCGGCTACACCTCCAACATCAATGGCCACGAGAGGTTCGGTCTCGATGGCGGTGCCACAGGGTCGAACAAGTGGGGTCTCAAGGGGGAGGAAGACCTCGGTGGCGGCCTCAAGGCTGTATTCAAGATCGAAAATGGTTTCAACATTGCGACCGGTGGCATTGGCGGCCAGGGGCCCATTGGTTCCACGCGTTCGCTGTTCAACCGCCAGGCCTACGTAGGCGTTACCTCCGATCGGTACGGTACCCTTCGCATGGGGCGCCAGCTCGACGCCGTGACGGAAATGGTTCAAGGCCTGACGGGCGACGCCATTTCGGCATCGACATTCTCGACCCCGGGCGACGTGGACAACAACGACAACACGACGAATCAAAACAACGCCGTGAAGTACATTTCGCCGATCATCAACGGTTTCCAGGCTGAAGGCGCGTACTCGTTCGGCGGTGTTGCCGGTGCCATGGGCTCGGGTCAATCGTGGTCGGTGGCGGCGAACTATGCTCAAGGTGGCCTGACGGTCGCCGGTGGCTACTTCCGTGCCGCAAACCAGGGTGAGAACGGGTGGTTGAACGCCACGGCACAACCGAATTTCGGCGCCACGCTGGGCTATCCGAGTTCGGGTTACAGCGGCGGCAATGCGTTCAAGAGCGCGGGCATCGCTCAAATCGCGGCTCAATACCAGATTGGTCCGTACACGGCTGGCGTGCGCTACTCGAACGCTCAGTATCAAGGCAACGATGGCCAGCCGTCGATTCACTTCAACGTGGTGGGTGCCCTCCTGCAGTACCAGGTCACCCCGGCGTTGTCGCTGGCCACCGGATACACGTATGTCTACGGTTCCGCAGCCACGCCCAAGCAAGCTGCCGAAGGCCGCACGATGGCTTCGATCAACCAGGTGTCGCTGGGGGCTACGTACGCACTGTCGAAGCGCACCGCGCTATACGCGGTGGGTGCCTACGCCCATGCTCTGGGCGCTCAGGCTTCGGTTGCCGACTTTGGTAATACCGCATCGGGCGGTAACCAGGTTCAAGTCAACGTCGGCATGCGACACAGCTTCTAATCGCAGGCCCGGAAGCCCGGAGTAGTGGATGCATTGCTCCGGCAAAGAAGAATGCCGCTGGTGGTTGACTGATGATGAGGCTAGCCCAATTTCCGCCTCGGTCTTAGTTGGAAAATTCCGACTCTTGAGGCTAGGCTCTGGATTCCGCGCCGGCAACGACCGCCCAAGGTCTACCGGCCGCGAGCGCGCCGGGCGTGCCTGGGCGAACTGATCCAGATCGATGGCAGCGACCATCGGTGGTTCGAGGAGCGGGCGCCGGCCTGCACGCTGCTGGTGTACGTCGACGATGCGACGAGCCGGCTGATGATGCTGCACTTCACGCAAACTGAATCGACAAGGCCGTCGTAGGTGCGGCTACGATTCCGATCCGCATCGTCAGCGATCGCGCGACGCCGCCCCGAACATGGCAGCGGCTTAGGCTACTTCCGCTGGTTGGTTGAACGGGCTCCCTCGTGGCTCTACAGCTTCCTCCACCTTCGTATTCGCGTCGATCGTCACGCTGACATCCACGAGGTAATCTCGAAACCCGGTTGCTCCCTCTTCTGCTGGTGTACGGAGCTGGCACTCCAGACGCCGCCTAAGTGGCGGCGCAATGCCTTCGAGTCGTGAATGCGGACGTCAGAGCGCCACCGCCCGCTGGAGCGTTGGAATGCCATTTTTGAGCGATAGTGCAGGCTTCTCGATCAGGTGCCACGACAGCCACGCACACACGAGCGTAATAACGGTTGTCAATGCAAGATAAGCGATGAATGGCAGGCTGTGTCCGAAACACCAGGCAAGCGTCTGTTGCACGATGAACGCATAGATATAGACACCGTAGGAAAGATCGCCGAATCGGCCGAAGCGACGGAGATACGCCGTAGACGCTTCTCCGAAAATCACGACGATCGGGGCGACGAGCAGCAATACGCCCAGGAGTGTCTGTCCGGCGAAATACGTCAACGTGCCAGTGAGCGCGGCCAGCACGACTGCTGTGTGGCGCCGCATTTGCCATTTATCGCGGTACAGCCACATCAGCGATCCAACACAAAAATAGAGACCGAAATCCGTGCTGTAAGCCCTGACAGGATTAATTTCGGCTTTATATACAGCGAAGTGATGAATGGCAAGCAGGACTGCCGCAATGAGTACGATCTGGCGCCTGCGCATCAGCGTCAGTGCACCGCCGATGACGAGATACAGGTACCAGCGAACTTCGAGCGGTATCGTCCACGTCGATCCGTTGACGGCGTCGGGATACGGATTGTGTTCGAAGACGCCGGGCAAAGTGAACGTCATCCTCAAACGAAGATTGTTCAAGTAGCTCAATAGCGACGGGTGTTGGAAATATTCCGCAGCCGGTAGCTGCGACACGAGCGGCCCCAAGACGAAAGCCGCAAGCATGGTGGCGACAAAAAGTCCAGGCCAGATTCTCACGAAGCGCTTCATCGCGAAACGAAGAATGTGCGGATCGCGTTCCCAGCTTTGCGTCACAAGATAGCCGCTAATGGTGAAAAAAACCGCGACGCCGATTGACCCGAATGAGAATCCATTTCCGAACCCCGGCTCTGGCAGCCCCAACAAGGCATGTTGGTGAGAGTACAGCACCATGAACGCCGCAAATAGTCTCAAGAAGTCGAAGTTGTTCGAGTGCTTCATTACAATGCCATCGGGTTGCGAGTAATCTATTGTAACAATGTTAAATCGTGAGCCAGATGGCGTCTGTGGCCATGTCCCAGCCGCTGCTCATCAGAAAGCGGGTCCATCAGAACGTTGTAGATCCGGCGGGCCGCACGCGTAATCGCCTCGGCGCAGATGCGCTCGATGACGTCGGCTCCAGGTAGCAGGATTGCCTGTCGACGCAAATGTTCGATCAGCGCGTGCGCGAGTACGATGCCCTTGTCGGTCTGCATCGCCAAATCGACGAGTGACCGCACGGCCGAGCGGTAGTTGGCGACAGCAAGAGGACGGGCCTGCAGACCCGACTGCAGTTCGATCACGTGTTCGCGATGGGTCTGGTCCCGCTGCCCATAAGCTTCCCACTGGTCCAGGGTGATTTCAGCGCCGGCGCGAAGTTGTCGTCGCGGGCACGAACACGTGCCCTGTCCCAACGGCCCCAGACGCCATCACTCATCAACCTATTCCGAACAACCGCCGATATCCGCGCCGCGATCGACATGAAACCGACGTTCCATGTCGATCTGCTCCCTGGCCACCGGGCGGTTACCCCCGCCGCGATTCAGATCACGGTCTCGATCCCGTGGAAGTTCTCATAGAAATCGAGCGGGACGCACTGCCCCGCCGACGGCGTAAACGGCTGGTTCAGCCATTGAGAAATCAACGCTGCCTGGCGTGCTGTGCCGGCCCAGCGAAGGCCCACCAGCGTCGTCCGCTCATCCGGCCGGATCGTATAACGACGGGACTGGTTGCCGCGCAGCACGTCGAGCGTCACATCGGCGCCCTGCCGGACGGCGCCGTTCAGCGCTTCCAGCGAGAACGGGTAGCCGTCGACGGCGACGATCGTGTCCTCGGCCGCGAGCCCGCTGCGGCTGGCCGGGCTGCCATCGAGGACGCTGTAGACGGCAGGGCCGGTATCGCTCGCGAGAATCACGCCGCAATACGGCACCTGCCCTTCGCTGACGTCGAAACCGAGCGCGCGCAGCCTGTCGGGCAGCGTGAGCCTCGCCGGCTCGACGGCCTGCGTTCTCAGGTGGTGGCCGAGGCCGGCCCGGTAGCGCTCGAAGAAATTACAGATGTCGTCGAGTGTGTACCCCGCGCCCACGCCCGCGAAGGCCTCGTAGAACGCGGCAAACACGGTGTCGAGCGATTGCGCGCCGTCGGTGTCGAGACGCAGCGTCGCATCGAGTTCGAATGCGATCACCATGCCGGCGTCGTAGTAGTCGATCGCACTGTTGGCGCGGCCCGGATATTTGTCGTGATTGAGGTAGGACGCCGCCGACGCGTCGGCCGGACTCACATGGCGATAGGCCGGCAGCGCGCTCAGGTGCGTGTAGTAGCCGGTCACCACGCTCAGGAACTGCGCCGGCGTATAGACGGCAGTGCGTGTGCAGGACAGGAATTCGTAATAGCGCGTGAAGCCCTCCGCGACCCACAGGCACTCGCTGAAACAACCGCGTTCGAATTCGAGGTGGCCGAGCGGCGCCGGCCGCAGGCGGCGGACGTTCCACGCATGAAACAGCTCATGCACGCAGACCCGTACGCTGACGTTGTACTGATCGGCGTCGTAGAAAGTCGACGGATCGAGCCCGACCATGGTGCTCGTCAGATGCTCGAGCCCCCACGCGTCGTTCGGATTGAACGACAGCACGTACGTATAGTCCTCGAACGGGAAGCCGCCGAAGATGTCGTGATACACGCCGGCAATCCTGCACAGATCGTCGACGAACCTGCCGACGTTCGCGTCGAACCCCTGCGCGCGCGTCAGGAACACGTGATGGAACGGTGTGCCGCGCACTTCGCGCGTGATCGTGTCGAAGTGCCCGAACGAGACGGGCGTATCAACCAGGCGCGCATAGCTGTCGTATTCCCAGGTCCGCTCCGGCATCGCCGTTGCGCCCGACGGATGATGGATCGCCCAGCCGTCGGGCACGTGATAGCGCACCGTGCAGCGGCCGTCGTGCGCGGTCACCCGCAGATACCGCGTGCCGAGCAGCACGCCGTTCAGGTCGCCGAGCACGCCGCACTCCTCGCTCATCTCGACCGAGGCGGCCGCGGCGCGATAGCGGACCGTCACCCTGCCCTCCGATGCGCTGCGTGCCGGCACCTCGACCGCGTAGGCGGGCCAGCCGCGGCGGTGCACGTCGAGCGCCGCGCCGGTTGCCCCGTCGGTCGCACGAACGTCGAACACGTCGCGGCCGAACGGCTCGAAATCGTAATCGCCCGGCACCCAGGTCGGCGTCGCCAGCACCAGCTCGCCGGGCGGTACGCCGTCGATCGTGAGCTCGACGGCCAGTTCGTGGCGTGCCGGATCAAGCGTGACGTCGTAGTGCACGTTCATTGCGCGACCTCGTTCGAGATGGCCGACTCCGAAGCTTGCCGGGCGCCGCAAGGATCGACCGCGTTGAGCGAGTTGCCGGTGCTGTACCAGAAGGTGTTGCCCACCGCCAGCGGCACCGCTGCGCCGGCGAGGCCCTGGAACTGCACCGTATGCGCGCCCGGCGTGACGGGCGGCGTACAGCCGATCGGCGTGCTCGGCTGCGGGAAGCTCACCAGCACGCCGGCTTGCAACTGCGTGACGTCGAGCCATTCGGGCACGGCCGGCAGCGTCAACAGGTGCTGGAAGTCCGGATCGACCGCGATGTAGTGATCGAGGTGCGCCTCCTTGCCGTCACCGAACAGCACGTAGGTCAGATTCGCCGGACGCGGAATGTTCTGGTCGAACGCACGGTACACGACGACGCGCTCGACGAACACGGTCGCCTCGCCGACGATCTGCGTACCCGGCGTGCCGCCGCCTTCGTTCGAATAATCGCGGTAGATCGCGGCGACGTACTGCCGGACCTGACCGCACGCAACCTGCGGCAGCGTGAACGAATCGCGCTCGAGATTGGTCAGGTTGTACGGGGAGCCGGGGTGCTGCGCCTTGTCCGCGAGATACGTCGACATCGACGCCGGGTCGAGTCGGGCCTGCAGCGTCATCTGATAGAGATGGTCTTCCATGCCGAACATCGGCATATGGCACAGATACAGCGTGGTCGTGCCGAGCATGAACATCCCGTGCGTATTGGGCGTGTCCTTGATCGGCCACGGCTTGGCGTTATCGTTCATGGCTGAGTCTCCGTTGCGTGAAGGACGCCGGCGGGCGTCGTCGTGTCGCGATGGCGTCGGTGGAGCCAGAACGGCGCATTGGCCCATCGACGTTCCTGGTCGTAAAAATCGTCGCGCATCCGCGTGTAGTCGGCGAACCGTTCGCCGATCCGCTGCTCGTGCCTCGCCGCGATCGCGCGGCCGTCCCGATCGCCGGCGATCTCGCGCGCAGCGGCCACCCCGTCTAGCATCGCCTTGATCACGCCTTGCGACGAGAGCGGATCGAAGCTCGCCGCCGCGTCGCCGATCGCCAGCCAGCGCGGCCCCGCGCATCGGCTCAGGCGTGCCGAGCGCGCCTGGCGGACCGTCAGCGTGGAAGGTGCATCCCGCACGCCGTCACCGAGCGCGGCTGCGACATGCCGCGTACCGCGCAGGCACGCATGCCACGACGCCGGCTGTTGAAGCGCGTGCCGGCACAGCATCTGCGCATCGGTTGCGACGACCACGATCGCCTCGTCGGGCGCGAAGCGCGCCGCGTACCACCAGCCGTATTCGACGGCTTCGAGCAACGAGCGCTGCCCGAGCCCGCTGTCGGCGTCGAGCGGCACGCAGGCCGATACGCAGACCAGCCGGTCGCCGTCGAGCTGCTCGGCGCCCATCGCGCGCGCGACGCAGGCGGCATGGCCGCTGGCATCGACGACGAACGCCGCATCGAAGCATTCCGTATCACCGCCGGGCAGCGCGAGCTGCAGCCGCACGCCGTTGCCGGTCGCGCTGCAATGCTCGACGCGGCCGGTTTTCCACTGTACGCCGGCGCGGATCGCGCAATCGCGCAGCAGCGCGTCGAAGCGTCGGCGCTCGACGTGCCAGCCGAAGCCGTGCGGGTTGAACAGGAAGTCGTTGTAGCCGAGCGCGTCGGCGCCCCACGACGACGCGCTGCCGCAACACGGATCGAAACCCTGCGCATCGAACGCGGGCTGCAGGCCCAGCGCCGCGAACACGAGCCGGATGTCGGGCGGCAGGCTTTCGCCGAAGCGCGGCCGGCGCGCGCCCGCCTCGCGCGCGCCGCCGGAATCGTCACGGCCGGCCGCATCGATCAGCAGCACCGGCCCCGCGCCGGCTTGCATCAGGGCGATCGCCGCCGCGCATCCGGCGGGGCCGGCGCCGACGATCGCGATGCCGTGACCTTGCGTCATCGCTCAGCCGTCGAGCGAGTTCGAGTTCATCGGCCACGGCTCGATCGGCGGATCGTCGAGCTGGCTCGCCACCTCCAGATAGAGTTCGGGGCTGTAGCGCGTGTCGCCCGCGATCGCGCTGCCCTGGATCACGAAGCCGATACGGTGCCAGTGCTTAACGATGTCGAGCAGGTCCTGATAGCGGCCGGCATTGCCGAGATCGTCGGTGGCGGTGCCGGGGCCGCGAATCGAGTAGCGTTGCGGCCCGGGCTTGCCGTCGTGCACGTCGGCCGCCGCATGGACGGCGACCGGCCGCTGCGACGGCCACGACCAGTAGAGCGCCGTGCTGTTGGTCGGATTCGGCGCCGAGTTGTGGGTCGCGCAGGCGTTGTAGTCGGTCTGCCACGGCACGGCCATGAACTTCGACACGTCGCCGGGCTCGAGCGGCGCGGAGCGCAGGCCGTCCGGCCCGGGATGCAGCGGCACATAGCCGACCGTGAGGAACGGCAAGCTCGCCTGCACCGTCGAGTAGTCGAGCGCGCGCGCGCGCAGCCGGAACGGCCCCGCGCCGGAGGTCTGCCAGTCCTGCTGGTAGATCGCCGGATCGCGGACGATGAAAGTCATTTCGATGCCGGGCGCGAAACGGCCGCCGAGGCAATTCACCATCACCGTGCGATCGAGCACCTCGCCCGGCCCGAGCTTCAGGCGTTCGCCACGCTCGAACTTGCCGTCGTTCCATTGCTGCAGGAAGAAATACTGGGTCAACGAGACGCTCATGAACGCCTTGCCGGCGTCCCCCATCGACAGCGGCATCAGCGGCGCGCCGAGGTTCGACTGCTCCGGCAGGTTCGGATTGCGCACGTAGGCGAGGCCCGTCATGATCGTCTCGCGCGGATCGTCCTGCGCGCGGATCGCGCCGACGGCATCGTGCGCGGCGATCGCCCGCGCGGGCAGGTTCGTGTTCCAGCGTTGCAGCGCGGGCGCGCGGAAGATCGGCAGCAGATGATCGTCGAACCGCGGCCGGTAATCCCGATTGAAACGGTGATCGAAGATCTCCGGCATCAGGTCCATGCGCCGCACCCAGGTGTCGAACATGTCGTCCCACAGGCTGGTCACGTTCAGCGTCTGCGGCGCATAGCCGGGATCGGTGCTGATCACCCACGCGGGCACGACGGACGCGGTGCTGTCGTCGTCGAACACGAGCGTCGCCGAGACCGGGCCGTCCGCGGTGTCGTCGAACCAGCCGTCCGCGTTCACGTCGCCGTATTCTCCCGGCGCGATCAGGCCGCCGATCAGCGGGAACGGCGTGCCGTCGGGCCGCAACCAGCCGCATGCGCGGCCCCACGCCGGCAGCACAAGCAGGCGCCCCTGGTCGTCGGTGCGCAGCTCGCCGAGCGTCTCGATCATGCCGGTCGGCGTATAAAGCTGCGAGAAGCTGTCGTCGGGGAACGTCTTCGGATAATGCGGCATCGACTGGATCGTCCCGTGCTCCGCCACGTAGGTCGCGATCGTCGCCTTGTCGAACCGCACGCTGCCGTGGCTCGTGCCGCGAATCGCGCGCGGGCCCGCGTCGATCACGAGCTTCTTGAGGCGCGCGGCGTTGTCGGGGTCCTCGCCCTCGGCGGCGTTGCGCAGGTTCAGGTGGCTGGCATTCGCTTTCTCGTACACGGCGAGGCCGAGCTCGTCGTTCAGCATGTACGAGTTCGCCTTCTTGTTCGCGAGATGCACGGTCCAGACGATGTCGCGCACGGTCCTGCCGCCGATCACGCTGCCGATCGACACTTCGGTGCCGCCGCCGTTCGGGTAGCGCTCCTCGCTGCCGTCGCCGGCCGCATAGTGGTAGATGCGAAAGCGTGCCGCCTGCCGCTTCATGCGGCCGCCGCGGTCGCGCAGGTCGTCGCTCGAGATCACCTGCGATTCGGTTCCGGCCTTGATCGGCAGGCCGCCCGTCACGTTCGGGTTGCCGACGTCGACGGACGGATCGATCGGCAGGCCCGCCATCGTTTCAGGCCCGAGGTAGAACTCGTCGCTCGTGCCGACCCGCGCGATGCCGAAGGCCGGATGGATACGGAAGACGGATGACAGCGTCATGCTTGCTCCTGCGAGAAACGGGGAATGGCCTGGTGCTTCCAGCAGCTCAGGATGTCGCCGCCGAGCTTCGCCATCAGGCTACCGAACGAAGGCGGCGGGGCCTCACCACGGAACATCTGGTTGAGCACGCCGAGGAAGGTCGCGAAATCGCGGATCAGGATCTGCTGAGCGTCGTGGCCGGGGCTGCCAGCCGGCGGATTCGCCTCGCCCTGGTAGGTGGCGGGCAGCACCGGCAGCTTCCGGATGAAGTCGAAGCGCTGGAAATGCGGCGTCTTGTTGTGGAAGCCGTCGGCCGTGTTCTGGAATTCGACGGGCACGGTCTCCATGGGTTCGGTCTGCCCTTCCCCTTGTTCGACGATCACGTCGAGCAGCGTCAGCGCCTGGCGGAACCCGGCATCGCCGTCTTCCGTCACGGTGAGCCCCGGGTGGTTACGGTAGAACGGCCCGAATTCGTCGAACTGGCGGCGCCGGCCGACGACCTCGGAGCGCAGCGCGGACATGCCGTAGCGTAGCGCCACGTAGAACTCGGCGATCGAGCCGTACTCGTCGGTCGAATCGGCCACGTCGGGCTCGCGACCGGTGCACCACTCCGGATATTCGACGAGGCACATCGTGTTGATCCGCGCCGCGTCGAGCGGGCCGAGCTCCGCGCTGTACGGCGCAAACTCGGTCGTCGGGTTCGGCTCGTCCAGAGCGAAATCGAGATGCGGCACCGCCTGCCCGCGGTACACCGGCACGGTCGCGACCGGCGAGAAGCCGTACGCGTTCGCGACGTTGGCAACCAGTTGCGCGTGCAACATTTCCTGGTAGACGGCGGCCTGGATCAGTTGCGCGGCCGGCGAGCCCTTGTCCTTGATCGAGTAGAGCACCGTCAGGTAGTACGGAATCGTCCACAGCTCGAGATCGAGCGCGTCCTGGAAGTGCGCCTGCAATGCCGGCAGGGTCCACTCGCGCGGCAACTCCAATTTTTCTCTTTTCACGGTTTTCTCCTTGAACAACCAAGTTCCTTCTGATGGCCCGCACGCGCCGCCGCCGGTTTGCACGGGGCGGCCACGAGCGAGGCAGCCGCCTGCGCGTCGGCCTCGCTGAACAGGAAGCTGTAGTCGCTTGCGTAGTTCTTCGGCCTGGTGCCCCAGTCGGGCGGCACGCCGCGATTCGGCAACGTCGCGACCGTGTGGCACGCGAGACAGTTCGGTTGCGTCAGCTGACTATTCGGCGACAGCGAGTTGAGGGTCTGGAAGAAGGTTTCGAGCACCGCGTTCGCGAGCCCGCCGACGCCGTTCGGCGGCTGCGGCACGCCGGCAGTCAGCGGCGTCAGCCCCGCACCGGTGAGCGTCGTCGATGCGGACGGCCACATCACGCTGATCAACTGGTAGTACTGCATCACCGACTGCGGATTCGCGTCGCGAATCACGCCTTGCACGTACGTGTTCAGTGCCGCGACGTCGTCGAGGATCGGCTGCACGCGCGCGACCTGGGTCGGCAACGCGTAGTCGCACGCGTTGCCGGTGCACAGCGGAATCGTGTTGACGCGGCACTGATAGGGATCCGACGCCGGATCGCAATGCGGGTTGTAGTAGGTGTACGGCCCCGCGCCGACCTGGCCTTGTACCGGCACGTTGTCGACCTGCTCGAACGTCGCCCACGCGAACTGCTGCGCCTTGCGCGTCTTGTGGATGATGTGCAGCCCGACGAGGCCGACCACCGCGCTCGTGCGCTTGCCGGTCGCCGGGTCGACCAGCGTGGCCGGCCGCGTCAGATAGCGCGCGTACAGCGACGGATCGGTGAGCGGCAGCCATGCGGCCTTGATCTCGATCGCGCCGACGGTGCCCGACGCGGAGCCGTCCGGCAGATGGATGCCGGTGTTGCTGACGATCTGTTGCCACTGCGCGGTCGCGTCGTAGAGTCGGTTGTTGACGATGTAGTCGTACTCCTCGACGTTCATGCGCTTCTCGTAGTAGGTCGGCATGCCGTTCTGCGCGGTGATCCATCCCTTGGAGTTGGTGAACGCCTGATAAATGTCGACGAGCGCGTCCTCGGCCGCCGCGCCGCGTACGAACGGGGCGCGGCCTGGCCTGGCGCGTGCGGCCGCCTTGCGGCTCGCGCCGTTGAATGGCAACGGCGTGGCCGCGTTCGGGCGGAATACGTTGGAACTCAGCGCGTAGGTTTCCCATACGGTCGGCGCAGGCGCCGACGGCATGCCGAACGATCGGGCCGTCACGCTCGTGTCGGGCTGGCCGTTCTGCGTGGCCGACGCCTGCCAGTTCAACGCGATGAACTGCTGCCACGCGAAGCAGTTCATGTCGTCCTGATCGGACAGGGCCGCATCGGCGGGCAGCACGGACGACACGGTCGGTGCGGTGAAGCAGGCGCTGTAGGTCGATGCCCCGTTGCGCGCCGTCGTCGCGTAGCCGTTCGCGTCGGCGGTCGCCGACGATTCTTTCGCGTGCGCGATGCCCGCCGCGAACGCCGCGCATGCGCCGAGCATCACGGCGATGCGTGCCGCCGGACGGAATGGCTGTCTCGCACGCCGCATCATTCGATCCGGAGGAAGCTCGGCGCGGCCTGGCCCGCCGCTTCCCCGGGGTTGCCGATGCGCACGCCCCGCAGGCCGGGCGCCGCGCCGGCATCGACCGTCACCTCGAGCGACAGCACCTGGTTGCTCGACGGATACGAATCCCCCGGCACCGTATAGGTGACGCCGCTGGTCAATACGGCGACGACAGCCGTCACGCCGCCGTCCGGCCCGTCGAAACTGACGGTCGGCAACTCGCCGTGCTTGCCGAGGTTCGCACCACGGCACACCAGCGTCATCGGCACCCGCGCCTGCCCGCGCTTGAGCGTCGGCGGCAGGATCACCGTGTTGCTGGCGAGCACCATCGGCTGCGCGACCGGATTCGCCGGCGCGGCGGTGCCGTAATAGGCGTTCCACAGCGACGTGTGCCACATCTGCAGCGGCTGCGGCGTCGGATTCTGCGGGTCGCCCACGCAGCCTTCGGGGTTCGGCTGCGCGCTGATCGAAATCGGCGTCGCGTTGATCTGCATGAGGAAGGTCGCCGCGACCTGCGCGGCATAGTCGATCGGCGTGCCGCCGATCGTGATGTCGCCGACGGTGAAGCCAAGCTCGCGCGGCACCTCGAACACCGCGTGCAGGATCTGGTTGCCCGGCAACGGGTTGCCGTTCATGTCGTTCAACGTCGTCGTCCCGCGCACGACCCGCCAGTAGTCCTGCGCCTTCGCGCCGGCGGGCGCATTCGACGGCAGCGCGTACTGGCTGAAGTTGGGCATCTGCATGTAGAGGCCGGGAGGATCGGCGATCGTGACTTTGTTGCACAGACCGACCACCTGGTTGACGACGAGTCCGATATGCGGATCGCTGTTGCGGTGCGGCTGGCCGTACTGCGCGCAGCAGAGAAGCGTTTCAGGATCGCCCGAACCGCAGGTCCGCTGAATGGTGGCCGCGCCGGCGAGCCCGGCAATCTCCGTCTGCAAGGTGTTGGGCGTACTCGTCAGATGCATCGCGCCACCCGATGTCGCGGTGCGCTCCGGCCCGCGATTCCAGATGTTCAGCGGGTCGTACGCGGGGGCGCCCGTCGACGGATCGATCACGGCCTGGCCCGTGGCGTCCTTGAGCCACAGGTCCGACGGCTGGATCGCCGGATTGTCGAGCGTCGCGCGGTACAGGTCGACGACGACGTCGGGCGCGACCCGCCACAGCGTGTACCAGTACTCCGGGTTCTCGCAGGTGAAGTCGATGCGAAGGATCTTGCTGGTGGTCGGGTCGCGCAGCACGCTCCATTCGCAGTATTCGTCCTGCCAGCCGCGCGGGCCGTACGGGCCGTACGCCTTGACGTCCTGTTCGCCCGAGCACGGATCCGTGGTCAGGTTCGGAAAGGTCTGGCGGTCGGCCGCGCTGGACGACGGCGTCCAGCCGTAGTCCGCGAGCTGGTTGATCTGCGTGGCCGACAGCGCGCTGCCCCATTGCGTCTGGTCGTAGTACAGGATGCGGCCGGGCATCGCCGACCACTGGACCCCCTTGGTCGCCGCGTCGTCCGGAACCGCCGTGGTCAGCGGATTGAAGTAGTACGGCGTGTTCGACGAATTGCTCGCCTGCCACGGATTGCCGACGATCGCCTGCTGCGTGATTCCGTCGAGATACGTGTTCCAGAGTGCGGCGAACGCCGTCCGCGCGGCCGGATAGTCGGCGAGATCCCTGGTGGCCTGATCGGCGGGGGAACGGAAAGCGGAGAGCAGATTTGCCATATCGACCTCGTCTCGGAAGGGGAGCACGGGCGCCGGCAGCGCATGTCGTGCACGGCCGGGCGCGACGTCGGCGACCCCGACGCACGGCGTGTCTCTTTAGCGAATCCCGTGCCAGTCGCCCACTGCCCCGCCCGGCGGCCGTTCTCGACGAGCGGGGTGAGCACGGCGCCCAGGCGCCGGACGTCGGCGTCCGGCGAAGCGACGCGGAATGGACGAATTCGTCCGCTCGAGCGCAGGGATACAACGGGATCTCGTCTCGTTCGCGCAGCGGCGGAATGCGCGCCTGTGTGCGACGCGTCGCTTTGCAGGACGTGTCGAGAACTTCGCGCGTCCCGGCGGGCGCGCAAAGTAACGGGGCCGCGCAGCAGGCGGCCCTGTTCGTCGCGGCAAATTTGCCGACATTCGCGGGTATTGGAGCGAACGCCCCGGATCGGTCAGGGACGTGCCGGACGCGCGTCGAAGGCGGATTCGTGGCGCGTCGGCGCGAAGGCCAACGTCGCGTGCGCGCGGCGCAGCTCGGCAAGCCGCGATGCCGCGCGCTGCGTGACGGGTGCGGCCTGCAGCGGCGGCGTGCCGCGCAATGCGCGTTCGAGCGTCTGGATCGCATCGGCGTGCCGGCCGATTTCGGCCAGCAGATCGGCGAGATGCGTCGCGGCGGCGATGCGCGCGGGCACCGAGCCGAGCGCCTGAGCCGTCGAGATCGCGCTGCGCAGTTCCTGTTCGGCCAGCGCCAGTTCGCCGCTCGCGCGTACCGCGCGCGCGCGGACGATCAGCAATTCGCTGAGATACACACGCTCCTGCCGCTCGAGCACGACGTCGAGCGCGGCGCTCAGCACCCGCTCGCAGTCTCGGGGGCGGCCCGCGCGCAGCAACAGTTCGCCGTGATGCCAGGCCGTAAACGAATAGAACAGTGCGCCGCCGTGCCCGACCATCCGCTGATAGCCGTCGAGCAGCAGTTGCTCGGCCTCGTCGAACTCGCCGTGCGCGCCGAGCCAGCAGGCCCGGAACACCTCGCCCACGCCCTGATGGAACGCAAGACCGGCGAATGCCGACACGCCGACGAGCTCGGTTGCGAGATCACCGAGCCGCTCGACGTCGTCGAACAGACAGGCGAGCCACGCGGCGCCCTGCAGGTTCAGCGCGTGCGCGAGCGCATGCGTGTTCGGACGGGCCGCGCGGGCCATCAGCACCGTCATCGCGTGCCGCGCGCGATCGTCGGCGCCCGTCTGGTAACAGGCGAGCCCCGCGAAGGTCAGCGCAAGCCCGGCCAGGTCGAGCCCTTGCGCGCCGATGCGATGATCGTCGAGACCGATGCCGAGCAGGTTGCCGCGCGCCAGGCAGGCGAGCGCCTCGCTGCTGTCGCCGAGCCAGAACAGCGTGTTGGTCATCGCGAGGTGCGCTTCGTCGAGCGTCGCCGGCGTGCCGATCCGTTGCGCACGCTGCAGCAGGTCCTGCGCGGTCGCCCGCGCGTCGCTCAGTTGCAGCGTCGTGAGCTGCGTGGTCCAGATGCCGAGCCGCACCGAGGCGAGCTCGGCGGCGTCGCACACGCCCTCGCCCGCCTCGAGCGCGGCGGCATACGCGGCGGCCGCCTCCGGATACAGCCAGCCATGCAGGCTGCGCAGGCTGACGGCCAGTGCCAGGTTGGCCTCGAAACGCAGGCGCCGCGTGTTCGCCTCCTCGCCGCTCTTCAACAGGCAGTCGAGGCAACGGTGCAGCAGCGGCACCGCATCGCGGAACTGCGCGTCGCGGATGGACGCCTGCGCGCGGCGCAGATGGCGGCGCGCTTCGTCGTCGCGGTCGGCCCGCGCCTTCAGCCGGCGCTCGACGACCTTGCGGCTGACCCCCAGCAGCGCGGCCGCCGCGCTTTTGTTGTTGGCGGTGCGCTGGAGTGCGCGATCGATCAGCAGATATTCGGCGGCCGCGAGCTTGTCGTCGCCGTCGAGCAGCAGCAGGCGGTCGGCGAGCCGCTCGCACGCCTCGGGGCCATCCGTCTCGGCCGCGAGGAACGGTTCCAGCACGTCGACGTCGACCTGCGTATCGGGGGCGAGCACGCTGAGCCGGCTGACGAGATTGCGCAATTGCCGTACGTGCCCCGGCCAGGCGTGCCGGCGCAGCCGCTGCATCGCTGCCTGTGTGAAATCGATTACGCGTCGCTGCTGCGCGGCAAAGTGCTGGACGAGCTCGGGGATGTCATCGTCGCGCTGATCGAGGCCGGGCACCGCGAGCACGAATACCGCGAGCCGGTAGTAGAGATCCTCGCGAAAGCCGCCGGCGCGGGCCGCCGCGAGCAGGTCGCGATGGGTGGCCGCAACCACGCGCCCGTCGAAGCGCAGCGGGGCCGAGGCGCCGATCGGGCGAAAGCTGCCGGTCTCGAGCACGCGCAGCAGTTTCGGCTGCAACGCGAGCGGCAGTTCGCCGATCTCGTCGAGAAACAGCGTGCCGCGCCCGACCTGCTGGAACACGCCGGCCCGGCTCTCCGACGCGCCGGTAAACGCGCCTCGCACGTGACCGAACAGCTCGGCCTCGACCAGGTTTTCGGGAATCGCGCCGCAGTTCACGTCGACGAACGGCTCGTCGGGCATTTCACTGTGCGCATGGATGCGCCGCGCGACGATTTCCTTGCCGGAGCCAGTCGGCCCCGTCACCAGCAATGCATGGCGCGTCGGCGCCACGCGGTCGACCATCTGGATCAGCTGCTGGAGCGCCGGCGACTGGCCGACGAGCATGGATTCGGCGAGCGGGCGTGGTGCCGATCCGGCACGTTGCGCGCCAAACTGTAATGCCCCGCGCGGCGCATTCATCGTTGCGCTCCGGCGTGCTTCGACGGGATACCCGACTTCAGCGCCGCCAGCCGGCGACGGAACGCACCTTGCCACGCCATGAGCTTCACCCCGGGGACTGTACTTTTTTTGGTGACGTTACGCCGGCGCCCTTCGCCTTCGGTGCGGCGGCCGGTGTCATCGTTCGATGAAATTCGCCGCTCGCCCTTCATTCATCTCCATATCGGCACGCAGCGCGTTTTATTTATTAATTCATTCAATTTCCGAGCGACGCGAAATATTCGCGAAACGCCGTGTTAAATCCTAGGGAAACGCTGATCAATGGACCAACTTCCGAAGTTGCAGGCGAGATGGCTTCAAATTTTCTGGATGACGAAGCGAATCGGCGCTCAATTCAGTGAATTTGGCGCGTAAGCGAGCCTCCCTGCTCGCATTTTTCATACGCATGACGGACTGCTCCCATGGACCGATCGCAACAGATTTCGCGCAATCACCAGATTCGCCAGAGCGAACAGGCTGAACAGTTGCGCGGTGTTCTTGGCCAAGCCCTTGTATCGGGTCTTGCGATGCTGAAACAGATTCTTGACGATATGAAACGGATGCTCAACCCGCGAACGGATCTGCGCCTTGGTTCGCTCGAGCGCGATCACCAGGTCCTTCAGCGCTCCTTCTTGCATCGCCTTGATCTTTCCCCGCCTGGCAGCGACGTGCCACTTCACGGCCTTGCCCGCCATTTCCTCGCGCTTGTCGACGCCAATGTAGCCCGCGTCGGCGAACACCTGCTCTTCATGCCCGTGCAGCAGGGCATGAGCTTGCGATACATCCGACACGTTGGCCGCCGTGCCAACCACACTGTGAATCAGGCCCGAGTCGGCGTCGACGCCAATGTGGGCTTTCATGCCAAAGTGCCATTCGTTGCCCTTCTTCGTTTGATGCATTTCCGGGTCACGGCTCTTCCCGGCATTCTTGGTCGACGGCGGCGCTTCAATGATCGTCGCGTCAACCAGCGTGCCTTCCTTCATCATCAGCCCACGCTCGCACAGCGAGATGCCAATCTCGTCGAACAACTTCCGTGTCAGTTCGTGTTCGATCAGCAGGCGCCGGAACTTCAACAGCGTGGTTGCATCAGGCACGTTCTCGATCGCCAGATCGATGCCGGCGAAGGCTCGCAGCGTGATGCTGTCATACAGCGCGTCTTCCAGTCCTTCGTCCGACAGTCCGTACCACTGTTGCACGAAGTAGATTCGCAGCATCCGCTCAAGGCCAATCGGCGGGCGACCTCGCGTGCCCTTCGGATAGTGCGGTTCGATGGCCGACAGCAAGCGCTGCCACGGAACGACCTTCTCCATCTCTTCCAGGAAGCGTTGGCGCCTCGTCACTCGCTTCTTGCCTGCAATTTCCGCTTCCGCGAAGCCGATCTGCCTCTTCATCGTCGTGGGTCCGTTCCGTGAGCTGTCTTCTAAACGTCCTCGGCTACGTCTGCGATGACCGCCGAGCCGAATAAATCAGCGTTTCCCTAGGGAAACGCTGATCAATGGACCAACTTCCGAAGTTGCAGGCGAGATGGCTTCAAATTTTCTGGATGACGAAGCGAATCGGCGCTCAATTCAGTGAATTTGGCGCGTAAGCGAGCCTCCCCTGCTCGCATTTTTCATACGCATGACGGACTGCTCCCATGGACCGATCGCAACAGATTTCGCGCAATCACCAGATTCGCCAGAGCGAACAGGCTGAACAGTTGCGCGGTGTTCTTGGCCAAGCCCTTGTATCGGGTCTTGCGATGCTGAAACAGATTCTTGACGATATGAAACGGATGCTCAACCCGCGAACGGATCTGCGCCTTGGTTCGCTCGAGCGCGATCACCAGGTCCTTCAGCGCTCCTTCTTGCATCGCCTTGATCTTTCCCCGCCTGGCAGCGACGTGCCACTTCACGGCCTTGCCCGCCATTTCCTCGCGCTTGTCGACGCCAATGTAGCCCGCGTCGGCGAACACCTGCTCTTCATGCCCGTGCAGCAGGGCATGAGCTTGCGATACATCCGACACGTTGGCCGCCGTGCCAACCACACTGTGAATCAGGCCCGAGTCGGCGTCGACGCCAATGTGGGCTTTCATGCCAAAGTGCCATTCGTTGCCCTTCTTCGTTTGATGCATTTCCGGGTCACGGCTCTTCCCGGCATTCTTGGTCGACGGCGGCGCTTCAATGATCGTCGCGTCAACCAGCGTGCCTTCCTTCATCATCAGCCCACGCTCGCACAGCGAGATGCCAATCTCGTCGAACAACTTCCGTGTCAGTTCGTGTTCGATCAGCAGGCGCCGGAACTTCAACAGCGTGGTTGCATCAGGCACGTTCTCGATCGCCAGATCGATGCCGGCGAAGGCTCGCAGCGTGATGCTGTCATACAGCGCGTCTTCCAGTCCTTCGTCCGACAGTCCGTACCACTGTTGCACGAAGTAGATTCGCAGCATCCGCTCAAGGCCAATCGGCGGGCGACCTCGCGTGCCCTTCGGATAGTGCGGTTCGATGGCCGACAGCAAGCGCTGCCACGGAACGACCTTCTCCATCTCTTCCAGGAAGCGTTGGCGCCTCGTCACTCGCTTCTTGCCTGCAATTTCCGCTTCCGCGAAGCCGATCTGCCTCTTCATCGTCGTGGGTCCGTTCCGTGAGCTGTCTTCTAAACGTCCTCGGCTACGTCTGCGATGACCGCCGAGCCGAATAAATCAGCGTTTCCCTAGCACGCGGTGCTTTCCGCAAGCATGCATCTGCTATCCGGTTGGCATCATTTTCTTACGGCAGATAACACGGATTCCCGGCTCGGTGTATCGGGTCGGCCGATTATTCGAGGTTTCGTATTGGATCGGTGCGATTGCTTCGAAAATTCACTTGCAAATCGATGACGATTCATTCGCCCGTCGGGCAGTTCGACGAGGCAGAATGGAGTCCTGTTCGCGTTCCCGCTTCATACGATCGGCTGCCGCTTCTGCCACGGCGCGGCTCATGACATTCGTCGTTTCGATAGCCTGCACGATCGCGATGACAAATCCAATCGCGGCGACATAGCAGGTAGCGGCCAGGTTTTAATCGATGGCCGGCTCTTGAGCACGATGGCATTCGATTATCCTATCCGGCATCCGTCACCCGCGTGATCGACGATTTTGATGCGCGGAAGCCCTGTGGACAAACCCGCGCGCTCGCCAGCCGGCGCGACCCGTGAACATTGTGGATTTACGCATCATGTACTCGATCCTGCCCGCGTTCATCTCTGCGTTGTTTCTCGGGTTCGGCCTCTACGTGCTGGCCACCAAGGGGCTTACGCGGGTATCCGTCCCGTTCGTCCTGATGTGCGCGGCGACCTTCGTCTGGCAGGGAACGTGGGCCTTCCTGTTCCAGACGACCGATCCGGACATCGCCGACGTGCTGGTCAAGGCCGGCTATCTGTTCATCCTTTTCCTGCCGACGACCTTCTATCACTTCGTGACGGAGGTCGTGTCGCGTCGCGGCGAGCGGCCGATCATGTTCGCGTCCTACGGGCTCTGCGTCGTGCTGGCCGTGCTGCTGGTCACGAGCAATGAGGTCGTCGATGGATTCCGCGTGCATTTCTTTGGACCGTATCCGAAGGCGGGCCCGCTGCATCCGTTGCACGTCGTGCAGACGGTATTGCTGGCCGGCCGCAGCGGTTGGCTGCTGATCGAGGCAAGACGACAGGAGCGAGCGCGGGACGTCCGGCAACTGCTCACGCAATGTTTCGTCAGCCTGGGCTTCTACTCGCTCGCGGCCACCGACTACGCGGTGAACTACGGCGTCGAGTTCTATCCGGTGGGGGTGCTGTTCATCGCGCTCAGTCTCGGGATTCTCGCGACGTCGATCGTCCGCTATGGCCTGATGGGCCCCTATCTGCTGGCCGCGACGGTCGCGCACGAAGTGGCCACGCCGCTGGCGGCGATCGGCCTGCACGCGGACGAGCTGCGCAACGTCCTGCCGGTCCTGCTGCGCGGGTATCGGCTGGCGGTGGAGCACCGGTTGTGCGCCGACGGTCTGTATCCCGGGCAGCTGGAGCGGCTGCCGGCGCTCGCGTCGTCGATCCGGCGCCAGGTCGACACCACGAGTACCGTGGTCGAAATGTCCCTGGCGTCCTTTACGCTGGACCGACTCGATCGCCATGGCTTCGCCGCCTATTCGATACGGGCCTGTGTCGACGCCGCGTTGGATCGCTTCCCCTTCCGTCCGGGCGAGCGAGACCGCGTATCGGTCGGCGCGATCGATCCGGACCTTCGGTTTTCCGGATCCGACTCGCTCGTGATATTCGTCATCTTCAATCTGCTGAAAAACGCCCTGTACGCGATCCACGCAGAAGGCCACGGGCAGATCGGGATCGAGGCCCATCGCAGCGACGGTTATTGCGTGATGCGTTTCAGCGATACGGGCCCGGGCATTGCGCCCGAGGTGCTTCCTCGAATCTTCGACGCCTTCTTCTCGACCAAATCGCACGGTTGCGGCGCCGGCATGGGCCTGAGTTTTTGCCGCCGCGTATGCGAAGCGCTCGGCGGCACCATCGCGTGTGAATCCGTCCCTGGCGTACGGACCACGTTCACGCTTCGGCTGCCGGAGCCCGGTTCGCCGGCGGACCAGGCATTGCGCGATCCGCCGGCGCCCTCCCGGCGCTATCGCATCGGGTAAGGCGGTTTCACCTTCAGTTCACGGCGGACGGCAGGATCACTTCATACGCCTTGACGCGCTCGATGATGCCCGCCGGAAACCGGCGGATCCGCTTGTCGGGACCGGCAAACACGATCTGCTGATACCCCAGCGACACCTGTCGCCCGTCGACGTAGAAGCGAAACAGCAGATACGCCGAACACTGCCGAACCTCGAACGTATTGAGAAAGCAATCGACCCGCTGGAACGGAAACGTCTCGTGGACGTATTCCTGATGCGCGCGCTTGGTCACGAACGACCCGCCGGCCGCCAGCAGGTTGTTGTGGATGCATTCGTGAAACCAGCGTTCACGGCATACGCCCTGCCATTCGAAGTAGCGTGCGAAATAGGTATTCATGAAGGCATTGGAATCCTTGAGGTAAATGTCAATGACGTGATGGAAGGTTTTTTCGGACAGATCTGCCGTTTCGTTGGAAAGGACGTGAAGAATCGCGTCTCGCGTCAGCATGGATAACTCCTTGAATCGCTACTTGCGGTAGCGGCGCATTCCTTCGACGAGAAGGAATGGCCCGATTCTCCCCGGGCAATTCTCCTGAGCGGCGTGATCGAAACGTGTCGAAATGGCGAATGCGAGCAGTTGATGCGCGCCCTGCTTTCACCGGATAATTGGCGCGGTCGTGCAATTCGACCGCCATTCGCGGTAATGCGTCGCCGGTACCGCCTCTACTTCCGCTGATTTATCGAGACTCGTATGCAATCCTTTGTCAGGCAGCCGGTGCTCTATCCCGTGTCCGTGGTGTTTGTCGACGACAATCCGGATTTCCTGCAGGCGCTGCAAGGCGCATTTCCGGACGAACACCTGAACCGTTTTTTTACGCAACCCAAGGTGGCGCTCGACTTCGTTTCGTCGCGTGATGCGGAGATGCCGCCAACGGCCGCGGACTATTTCGGTGCGGAGAAAAAAGGTGGAAATGCGGTCGGCCAGGATGCGCTTGCCGATCCCGCACGGTTCGAGGCGGTGGGCGCGGTGGTCGTCGACTATTCGATGCCGGAGGTCGACGGCATCCAGTTTCTGTCCTCCATCCGCAACGAGAACTGCACGAAAATCCTGCTCACCGGCGTCGCCGACGAGCGCGCGGCGGTGGACGCGTTCAACGCCGGACTGATCGATTGCTATCTGAAGAAGACCGACGTCGAGATGGCGCGCAAGCTGGCAGCCGTGCTGGACAACGCGAAACGCAAGCACTGCGCGGCCCGCGGGCACATCAGCCTGCATGAAGCGGGCGCGACCTACCGGGACCCGCGGATCGTCAAACTGATCGACGAGGTGGCCGCGCGGGAAGGGATCGTCGAATACTACTGGCGCCCCCATCAAGACGCCGTGCTGATGTTCGACGCCGCCGGCGCGCCCAGCGTATTGCTCGCCTGGAACGAAGAGGACTGGTCGTTTCACTGCGATATCGTGTCCGACGCGCACGGGCCGGCCGAGTTGCGCGACGGCATGGAAGCGCGCCGCGTGATGCCGCTGTTCTGGCCATGTCAGGCCTATCGGCCGGGCCTCACGGACATTCGCTGCGCGGCCCCGCTACCCGTTCCGGAATGGCCAGGCACGTTTTATAGCTGGACCCGTCTGGATGAAACGGCCACCGAGCACGCGCTGCCTACGTTGGCAAAATGGCGTCAGGCGTAAGAGATAGTCCGCTCGCTTCCGAGCGACGAGAATAAGCGGGGCAGTGCTGTCGTCGACTCGGAAGCAACTCGAATTGGAACAATTCGTGCAATTGTTGCCGATGCCGAGCTTCTTTCCAGCACGCTTGCCCCGGTTTTCGCTACCCGCGTGTCGCGGCCGCCGTCAGCGTCGATCTCCGGATAACGCGTTGAACCATTTTGCGATCTCCCGTCCAGCGTAGTCGGGCGGATAATGCCCCGGAGCCTTTCCGTCACCGGAATAGGCGCGGTCGTACAAGGTCAATCGAACGACGTCCCGATCGACGCACCCTGTCGCGACGGTACTGTGTTGAGCGTCAGTCGTGAGCCGATTGCTGGCGGGCACGCCGGTGATGTCGATGGGAAACGAGACATCGCTATGTGCCGAGCATGTGCGGTCGCGCTTCCAGAATTCGTGTTGAAGCTTTCCGAACAGGCCGCGCGGGTCGCGATTGCCGAGCTCCGGCGAGGTTTCCTCGGCGTCCTTGAAGAATTCGTCGTCGCGACCGAACCACGTCCAGATCGGCATGGTCTGCTTGCATTGAACGGCGCTCCCCGTTGGCGTCTTGAACCAGAAAGGCTCGTTTGCGCCGATGGGCGCGACGCCGCCGAACTGCCTGCCGGACAGGCACGCGACGACCGCAGCCATGTCGCCGCCCCACGAGTGTCCGGTCAGGAAGATTCTGTCGTCGTCGACACCGTATACCTGCTTGAGTTTATCGATCAGTTCATCGGCGAACTTAAGGTCGGCATCTCCGATGGCCTGCCGTTGGTTCGGATCGCGCGACGCGTAAGGCCCGAGCAGCCAGCCGCGTGTGTTCAGCCAGCAATGCTCGGCGTCGGGGGCGCAGTCGGAACCGCGCCATCCTGGAAACGTCCTGCGCTTCGGATCGGGATAGACGAAGATCGTATCGCGCATGTAGTGCTCGATGCCGGTCTTCTTGCCGCTCCATCCCGCGCCGAACCAGGTTTGCATCTCCTTGCCGCTCGTATCTGTCCCGGGGAACACGATGACGAGGCGGTGTCGGGCAGACGGATCGAAAGACTTCGACAGCGACACATAGAAACTTCGCTTGCCGCCGGCCTCGGCCGAAAACCTTTCGACGTCATTCTGCCCGCCTTTCTGCCAGTCGAAACCCTGCGTGGGTGCGGCGTTCCACCTGTCGGCGCCGCCGGCAGCCGCTGGCCTGCCGTTGTCCGCGGCGTGGGTGGTGGAGACTGACGCAGCGAGGAGAATGGCGCCGGTCAATCGTGTAGCCATGCGAAACAAATTGATCTTCATCTTTCCTCTTTTTTTCAGGCGAAAAATTCCTGCTCTTGTCTGGCTGGAAATTGCGGGCGGCGTCGCTGAGGTTCCACCCGTCGAATGCGGTCACTCCGCGAATTCATCGCGTGTGAGCCGCTACCCGCCCTCGCCCTCGAAAACAACGTTCGACCGGAACCCGCTGACGATGGCCCGTCATGCCTCCCAGGCGTCGAGCGATCGCGCCGCTTGGTGCCAGGCCGAACGCCGCTCTGACAGACGTGCTGTACCGCTATTCCTCGGTTTTCCCCTGTCGGCATGGACGATCGGTCTCGATCAGCTCGTTACCCTAGCAGCCAGGCAATTCCCCTCGCATCGACGAACACGTGTTTCCCGTCATGGGGAGAGCCTAGGGGCGAGTAAAGCATGGGGGATTGGTTCGGAAAAGCGTAGAACCGGCCAGGAAAAGGGATATTTCGGCCAAACGTGCTTCTCCGTTGATCAAGGTCTCGGCGGCGATTCATTGCGCTGCTGGTTTGATGAAAACAGCACATATCCCGGCCCTGCTCGCTGGACGGTACCGGGCTGCGGAGACAGGTGGTCTCTTGATGAAGCGGCCGTGGCGGGCCGCCAGTCGGCACCGGGATGCACCCGGGGCCTTTGCGGAATCCAGCGGCCGCACAACCCTGCTCGATGCAGGCCGAGTGTTCAGCCTGGTGTCGAGTATGCCGATGATCCAACGACACGCTACGACATCCTAATCAACCGAATCTGAGCGATTTTGCTCATCGCATTGATCGTAGCGAGATTGGCAGACCTGGATCGCTTCCATGTTCTCGACGGTCCAGTCATAGAGTGCGGCAAACGGCGATTCGAGGGATCTGCCGAGCGGTGTCAGTGCGTATTCCACACCCAGGATCTTTCCGTCCATGACGGTGCGCGTCACCATGCCATTGCGTTCCAGCTTGCGAAGCGTCTGCGTCAATACGCGTTGGGTAATGCCATCGAGGCGCCGCTTGATGGCATTGAAACGATGCGGCTTGCGCAGCACCATCAAGACCAGCATCGACCACTTGTCGGCGATTTGGTCGAGGATGGCGCGGCTCGGGCAGTCGGCACGGTAAATCGGATCGAGATCAGAACTCATCGGTATGCTCCACCATACTTGGGATGCTTAAGGTGCGTAATTGACGCCAAGTATGCGATGGATACCATGTTTGTGCAGCACAGGACATTCCTGGCTGAGCAACCACAATCAAGGGACATGATGAGCAACCAGGCTTATTCCAGGCTTCACATCGAGCACGATTGCGGCGTGGCGACCGTCACCATCGACAATCCGCCTGTCAACGTACTCGACGTCGCATTGATGAGCGAGATCCGACGTTTCCTCGCCTCGGTCCACGACGATCCGTCGACCCGCGTGATCGTATTCCAAAGCGCCGATCCCGAATTCTTCATCGCTCACGTCGACATGACGCTGATCGACGAACCCCACGCTTTCGACCAGATCGCCAGGGAAGCCCCCGACGGATTGAACCCGTTCCAGGCCTTCGGGGAATCGATCCGTGCCCAGCCGCAAATAACGATCGTCAAGCTCGCGGGCCTGGCGCGCGGCGGCGGCGCAGAATTCGTGGCCGCCGCCGACATGGCGTTCGCCGCCATCGGCCGCGCGGGTCTTGCCCAATGCGAGGCGCTGATGGGCATCACCCCAGGGGGCGGGGCAACCCAGTATCTGTCGCAGCGCATGACGCGCGGTCGCGCGCTCGAAGTGATCCTCGGCGCCGATCTCGCCGACGCGCTGACGGCGGAACGCTACGGATGGGTGAATCGCGCGCTTCCCGCCAGCGAACTGGATGCTTTCGTCGGCCGCCTCGCCCGCCATATCGCGGCGTTGCCGGACGGCGTCATCGCGGCCGCAAAAAAGGCCGTGCGACCGGCGGACCTGCGTGAAGGTTTCCGCCGGGAACACGACGCGTGGCAAGGCCTGTTTGCGTTGCCCGCCGCCGAAAGACTGATTCGGGGCGGGCTGCATGCGGGCGCGCAGACGAAGGACGGCGAGCGCGATCTGGAACGACTGCTGCGCGAACTCTCCCCATCGCCGGATCGCACTTCTGTCTGACAGCGGACCGTTTGCGTGAGCATGCGGAGTGGGCAACGTATCGCACGAAGACGCTCGACACTGCGCTGCTCCCCGTTTATGGCGTGTGATGGGCCGACTGCAAGGCGCGGCCGCTGATCGCGTGCAAGCGCATCGATCCGACCAAACGACTTCGGATATTGCGGACGACAGCGCGGCAGTTTTGTTGACGACGGTTTGATACCGTATTCAATCGGCTGTCCCCGGCCTTTATTGTTTCTCAATTTCGCAGTAAATGAACGAATCGCTGATCGATTGGATTCGATGCAAACGGCGGCAACAATGAAGAAGAATATTTAATAAAGTAAATTACGCCCGATGCTGTCGTCCCGCTTCACATTTCCCTCTCTGCCTGGGTGGCATCCCGCCCCACCCCAAGCTCTCCCCAGGCCCACCCCGCCCACGCGATGTTGCCAATACCGCCAACGCGGCCGACAGGATCATTTCATGTTTCTCACCAAATCCTGACTTGATTAACATCGACAGAACAAGAATTTAATCCATCCGAAAATATCTTGTAATTATAAAAATGACCTTCTAGCATGCCTCTGCTGTTCGTGACGTGTCTTGTATCAAGGTCTGTACTTGATTTATTCCTCGAATATCACGCATTTATTCATAATCTGGGGGATTACATGAAGAAACTGTCTCGTCTGCTGTCCATCTCCGCGATTACCCTCGCGAGTCTCAGCGCTTTTGCCCAGGCCGGCAACCAGCCGGCTGCGGTCGACAAGGCGCTGCAACTGATCCAGCAGAACCCGTCCGCTTTCAGCCTGGCTACCGGTGGCGCACGCGCGTTGAAGTTCGCGGGGCCGCAGGCAGGCGCACCGACGGACGGCGACCAGTTCCAGGTACGCGACGTGATCGTCGATCCCGACGGCACCGAGCACGTGCGCTTCGACCGCTTCTACGCTGGCGTGCCCGTGATCGGCGGCGACGTCGTCGTTCATTCGAACCAGGGGCAGCTGAAACAGGCGAGCGTGACCCAGCCCGCACCGGTCAGTCTCGCGGGCAAGATCGGCAAGGTCGGCGATCGCTACGTGGTGCGCAACGCGCCCGACGTGGGGGCAGCCCGGGTCAGGCGTATCGCGGTCGCGCGTTTCAATTCGGACGTGCGTCGCGCAGACGAAGCGGAACTCGTCGTGTTCGCGCGCGATGTCACGCCGACGCTGGCCTACGCGGTGCGCGTATACGGCAAGGCGACCGACGCGCACGGCGAGGCGGTGCTGTACTACGTCGACGCGCGCACGGGCACCGTGCTCGATGCGCAGGACCTGATCAAGACCGCCGCCGCGACCGGCACCGGCCGCTCGCTGTACTACGGCACGCTGACGCTGACCACCGACCAGACCGGCACGAACGCGTACCGGATGCTCGATCCGAATCGCGGCAGCGGCTCCGTCTACGACGGCCGCGGACTGATCGCGGAGGACGTCGAGCAGGCGAGCGACTTGCAGATCTTCACGAGCAGCACGAACGTGTGGGGCAACAACACGACCACCGACCGGCAGACTGTCGCCGCCGACATCGATTACGGTCTCGCCCTGACCTGGGACTACTACAAGACCACGCACAACCGCAACGGCATCTTCAACGACGGGCGCGGCGTGAAGAGTTTCGCGCACGTCGTGTTCGACACCGGCAGCGGCACGACCGGCGCGAACGCGGCATGGATGCCGTCGCACATCATGGTGTACGGCGATGGCCAGCCGGGCACGAGCCTGCCGAAGCCGGTCGTATCGGTCGACGTGGCCGGGCACGAGATGAGTCACGGCGTGACCGAGGCCACCGCCAACCTGAATTATTCCGGCGACGCGGGCGGCCTGAACGAATCGACGTCCGACATTTTCGGCACGCTCGTGAAGTTCTACGCGAACAACCCGAACGATCCCGGCAACTACGTGATCGGTGCGCGCGTGGTGAGCGGCGGCCTGCGCAAGATGTACAAGCAGGATCTCGATGGCCGGTCGTTCAGCTGCTATCCGTCCGGCGGCTTCTCGTGGTCGAATCCGCGCCACGATCCGCACTTCACGTCGGGCGTCGGCAACCGCTTCTTCTACCTGCTGTCGGAAGGCCCGGCGGTGCCGTCGACCGATACCGGCCTGTCGAGGACGCAACTGGTCTGCAACGGCGACACGACCTTCAGCGGCCTGGGCCGCGAGAAGGCCGGCAAGATCTGGTACCGGACGCTGACCGTGTACCTGAACGCCAACTCGAGCTACCCGAACGCGCGGCGTGCATCCATTCAGGCGGCGAACGACCTGTATGGCGCGAACTCGGCCGAGAGCGCAACGGTCGCGCGTGCGTGGAGTGCCGTCGGGGTGAACTGATGGCGCTTGCGCGGGCGTGTTGAACGCCCGGGCGTCGCGTGGCGGGTCGTCGCTGCGGCGGAAAGCGAGCCGAGCGAGGTGACGCGTCGCCCATGCATGAAAACGGCAGGTGTCGATCGGCCGCCGGTGATCGCAGGCGGCCGATCGGCGGACGACGGGTTGCCCACGACGCCCATTATTGTCCGCACTACACTGCATCGAGCCCCTACCGCCGCTCGATGCCGCCATGTCCGCCACCGCCCTGCAATTCGCGCTGTTCGCCAAGCAGCAGGAAATCGCATCGCTGCGCCGCGTGGCCGGGCAGATCGAGCTGATCGACCTGCTCGGCCGCCTGATCCATGCGCTGCAGCGCGAGCGTGGCGCGACCAGTATCTATCTGGCGTCGCTCGGCCGGCGTTTCGTCGCGGAACGCGCGGCAGCCCGCGACGAATCGGGGCCGCTCGTCGCGCAGCTGCGCGAACGCCTGGATCGGGAACTGGCGCCCGCGCGCGGCTCGACGTCGCGCCTGCTGTCGCTGATCGCATGGGTACTGCTCGACCTGGAATCGCTGGATGCGCTGCGGGAACGAATCGACCGTATCGCGCTGTCCGCGCCGGATTCCGTCCAGGCGTTCAGCACCGTGATCGGCGGCCTGGTGGAGCTGATATTCCAGCTCGCCGACAGCGCGGCGGACCCGTCGGTGGCGCGCCTGCTGATCGCGCTCGTCCACGTCGTCGAGGGCAAGGAGGAAGCGGGACAGGAACGCGCTGTCGGCGCGCACATGTTCGCGGCGGGCGCGTTTTCGGCGGACCAGCAGCAGCGCCTGCTGTATCTGATCGCGGCGCAGGAGCGCAGTCTCGAAGTGTTCGCGAATTTCGCCAGCGCCGCGCAAAACGCATGGCAGGAAACGCGCATGACGGGGCCGCACGGGGCGGCGCTCGAGAAACTGCGACGCGTGCTGTGCACGGCGCAGGCCGGCGATGCGCTCGATGCCGGCCTGAGCGAAGCATGGTTCGATGCCGCGAGCGAGCGCATCGACGATCTCTGGCACCTTCAGATCGCGCTGACGCTGCAGGTGCAGGAAACATGCGACGCCCGGATCGACGATGCGCGCCGGACGCTGCGCGACTCCGAACGCCTGATGGCGCAGTTGCGGAACAATCCGCCGCCGCATATCCAGGCGCTCGCCCATTTCTTCGCCGGCGATCCGCTGTCCGCGCGCGCGGCGGTTCACGAACTGCCGGAGCGCCTCTCCGGCGCCGATCCGTCGACGCTCGCCAGCCTCAAATCGCTGCTGGAATCGCAATCGGCGCGACTGGCCGGCGCGGAAGTCGAACTCGACGCCGCCCGTCGCGCACTCTACGAACGCAAGCTCGTGCAGCGCGCCAAGAGCACACTGATGACGCGCTTCAACCTGAGGGAGGACGAGGCGTACCGGATGCTGCAGAAAGCGTCGATGGACGGCAATCGTCCGCTGGCCGATATCGCGGAAGACGCGCTTGCGTCACCCGAGCAATTCGTCGACGAACACGCGCAGCCGGCCGGCCGACGACGTACGCAGCGGAACGCGCCGGACGGCAAGACCTGAGCGAGCTTCACCACACCGCGCACCGCGCACCGCGATGGCGCGCGCGGCGCGTACGGGCGGCGCGACCTGCACCGCACGAGTGCGATTCGGCGCGATCGGCTCGCGGCCGTGGCGCCCGCGATGTCACGCCCCGCCTGCCTGCATCGCGATTTCCCCGCCACTGGTATGAAAGTTGCGAACGACACGCTGTCGGGCTAATGGCGGCCTGACGATCGCGTCATGTCGAATCATGGCGGACGATCACGTGGATAACAGCGTCCGCGCCGGGCACTCGCATATCGAGCGAGTGCCCGGCGCGGTTTTTTTTGCCCGTCCAACTTCACGAGCGCACCCCATGGCCTACCTCACGCCCAACGAATTCGTCACCAAGATGGTCGACGCAGGTGAATCGAAACTGTCGATGTCGACCCGCGATACGCTGATTCGCGCCTACATGGCGGGCGCGATCCTCGCGCTCGCAGCCGCCTTCGCGGTCAGCATCACGATCAATACCGGCAACGCGCTGGCGGGGGCGCTGCTGTTTCCGGTCGGCTTCTGCATGCTGTACCTGCTCGGCTTCGACCTGCTCACCGGCGTCTTCACGCTCGCCCCGCTCGCGGTGATCGACCGCCGGCCCGGCGCGACCTGGAGCGGCGTGTTCCGCAACTGGACGCTGGTGTTCTTCGGCAATTTCGCGGGCGCGCTGACGGTCGCGCTGTTCATGGCGATCATCTTCACGTTCGGTTTTTCGGAAGCGCCGAACGTGATCGGACAGAAGATCGGAGGCATCGGCGAAGCGCGCACGCTCGGTTATGCGGCGCACGGCGCGGCCGGCATGCTGACGCTGTTCGTGCGCGGCGTGATGTGCAACTGGATGGTATCGACCGGCGTGGTCGCCGCGATGATGTCGACGTCGGTTCCCGGCAAGGTGATCGCGATGTGGATGCCGATCCTCGTGTTCTTCTACATGGGCTTCGAGCATTCGGTCGTGAACATGTTCCTGTTCCCGTCCGGCCTGATGCTCGGCGCCCACTTCACGATCGTCGACTACCTGCTGTGGAACGAGATCCCGACGGTGCTCGGCAACCTGGTCGGCGGGCTGCTGTTCGTCGGCGCGGCGCTGTACAGCACGCACTACAAGACCGCGCCGAAACGCGTACCCGCTGCGCCGGTGGGCGCCATCGCGCGCAAGGCCTGATCGCCCTGCGGCAGCCCCGGGAGGCCGCCCCGGCACCGTCGTCGCGCGGCGGGGCGGCATGCGTCACTCGACGTTGTCGGTCACGTCCGTCATCCGGATCATGTGCGGGCGCACCGCGTCCTCGTCCGGCGCGTCGCCTGTCGGCTCGGGATGAATCAGCGCTTCGAGCCGCGCCTTCGTCGCGATGAATTCCGGCGTGTTGAGCTGCGAATAACCGCGCGGACGCGGCACCGGCACCTCGATCAGTTCCTGCACTTCGCCCGGATTGGCCTTCAGTACGAGAATCCGGTCCGCGAGCAGGATCGCCTCGTCGAGATCGTGCGTGATGAACAGGATCGTCACGTCGATGTTGCGCCAGATGTCGAGCAGGTGCGCCTGCATCTTCGCGCGGGTCTGCGCGTCGAGCGCGCCGAACGGCTCGTCCATCAGCAGGATGCGCGGCCGGTTCGCGAGCGCGCGCGCGATCGCGACGCGCTGCTTCATCCCGCCGGACAGCTGGTGCGGATACACGTTTGCGAAGCGCGTGAGCCCGACGAGATCGAGCCACTGCAGCGCCTCGCGCTCCGCCTCCCCGTTGCTGCTGCCGTTGCGCTTCAGGCCGAACATCACGTTCTTTTTTACGGTCAGCCACGGAAACAGCGTATAGCCCTGGAACACCATCCCGCGATCAGCGCCGGGGCCCTGCACGGGCTTGCCGTCGAGCAGCACGTCGCCGCTCGTCTGCGATTCGAGCCCGGCCAGGATGCGGATCAGCGTCGACTTGCCGCAACCGGACGGCCCGATCACGCAGACGAACTCGCGCCGGTGGGTGCGAAAGCTGATGTCGTCGAGCGCGACCACTTCGCCCTGCGGCGACCGGAAGCGCTTGCCGAGATGGCGCACGTCGAGGATCACGTCGCGCGCCTTCAGGCGCGCGAAGCGCTCGCGGACGGCGTCGGACTGGAGCAGGTAGTCGGGCAGGCTGTGCGGATTCTGCATGATCGTCTCTTCCGAAAGGATGGGGTGGGTCATCGTCTTCAGCCGTCACGCCTTCAGCGTGCGGTCCCATGGAAACAGCCGGCGGCCGAGCAGCGCGAGCACGATGTCGGTTCCGAGGCCGATGATCCCGATCATCAGGATCGCGGCATACACGTTGTCGAAATGCTGGTAGCGCGCCTGCTGGCTGATGTACCACGTGATGCCCGAACTGGTGCCGACCAGCTCGGCGACGATCAGGTAGGTCCATGCCCAGCCGAGCAGGATCCGCTGGTCGCGGTACAGGTCGGGCAGGATGCCCGGCACGACGACGTGCGCGATCAGCCCCGGCTTCTTCGTGCCGAGCGTCAACGCCGCCTCGAACAGCCCGTATTCGAGCTTGCGCGTGGTGTTCGCGACGATCAGCACCTGCTGGAAGAACGTGCCGATCACGATGATCGCGATCTTCGGCGCGTCGTAGATGCCGAGGATGGCCACCATCAGCGCGCCGAACGCCGGCGCGGGCAGATAGCGGAAGAACTCGAAGAACGGCTCCTGCAGCCGCGCGAGCGCGCTGAAGGTGCCGCACACGATGCCGATCGGCACGCCGATCGCGGACGAAATCACGAAGCCCCAGAAGATGATGCGGATGCTGTGCCACAGGCTTTCGTGAAGCCAGACGCCCTCGCGCGACGCCGGCGGCGTCGTGAACGCCGTGTAGAACGCGCGCAGCACCTGATGCGGCGCAGGCAGGTACACGGGGTTCGCGCGCTCGCCTTCGGGCACCGCCGCATGCGTTGCGCGCGCATGCGCCAGCTCGTCGTCGAACACGTCGCGGTCGACCTGCATGCCGGGCTGGAAATAATCGACGCTGCCGGGGTTCGAGATGCGCACCTGCGGATGCCAGACGAACGGCACGTAGCTGAGCACGCACCAGACGGCGAGCGGCAGCAGGAAGGACGCGACGCCGAGCGTCCACTTGCCGCGGGTCGACAGCTCGCGGCGCACCGCGAGCCAGTCGGTCGTATTGCGGGTCACTGACATGGTGAATCTCCGTATCGTGTTGCTTGCCGGTCGCGGGCGACCGGGCGTTCAGCGCGGCGCACCGTTCGCGCCGGTCGCACCGGTTGCACGGTAGGCACGCCAGCCGCCGAAGCGGGTGATGTCCTCGGCATCGGCGAGCGCGGCGGGTTCGCATACAAACCCCTGCACCTGCGCGCCGTCCGCGAGCGTCAGCGTGCCGATGCCGAGCGGCGCGCCGATACCGGCGACGAAGCTGCCGTAGGCCGCGACCGGCATCTCCCAGATCTCGACCGCGATCTCCGCGCCGTCTTCCGGCACGCGCACGAGGCCCGGCTTCGCGACGCCGCCCGACGCCGCCGCGCTCAAGGCATAGAGACGGTACGCCGGCGCGGTGGTCGTCGCGGCGACGAAGCGCGCGCCGCGTTGCGTGAGTTGCCCGTTCAGCGGCTCGCCACGCAGATGCGCGCCGACCACGGCCACGCGCACGACGCCCGCCGGCGCGGCGAGCGGCCGTGCGGCCGTGGCATCGACGTTGCCCGCCTGCGCAGCGGCCCACGCGTCGGCCAGATCGAGCAGCATCGCGTCGTCGTGCGCGCGGCCGACGAACGTGATGCCGAACGGCAAACCCGCATGCGGCCCGGTTTCGCAGACGCCCGCCGGCACCGCGATCGCGGACAGGTCGAGCAGGTTGACGAAGTTCGTGTAATAACCGAAGCGCGCGTTGACGCCGATCGGATCGGCTTCCAGCTCGTCGACGGTCGCGGTCGTCGCGGAGGTCGGCATCACGATCGCATCGATGCCGTCCCATGCGCGCGCGGCGTCGACGCGCAGCGCGGCGAGCCGGTCGAACGCCGCGAACGCGTCGGCGGCGCTGAAGCGCGACGCGCCGCCGACGATCTCGCGAATCACCGGATGCAGCGCGTCGGGCTGTTCCGCAAAGAACGCGCCGATCGCGGCGCGCCGCTCGGCGACCCACGGCCCTTCGTACAGCAGCCGCGCGGTGGCGAGGAACGCGCCGAAATCGATCTCGACGACCGTCGCACCGGTCGCACGCAGGCGTTCGACGGCCGTCTGCCACGCGGCCCGATACGACGCGTCGCCGAAGAACTCGAGCTGATCGGCGCGCGGCATGCCGAAGCGCAGGCTCGCGAGCGGCCGGGCGTGCCGTGCATGACGGCCGTCCGTGTCGAGCAGCGGCTGCCAGGCGCGTCCGTACGGATCGCCATCCGTGACGCCGTGCGCCACGGCGAACACCGCGCGCGCGTCGTCCGGCGAATGCGCGAACACCGACACGCAGTCGAGCGACCGGCACGCCGGCACGACGCCGAGCGTGCTCAGCACGCCCTTGGTCGGCTTGAGCCCGACGAGCCCGTGAAACGCGGCCGGCACGCGGCCCGACCCGGCCGTGTCGGTGCCGAGCGCGAACGCGGCGACGCCGAGCGCGACGGCGACGGCCGACCCCGAGCTCGAGCCGCCCGACGCATAACGCGGATCGAGCGCATTGCGGCACGCGCCGTACGGCGAGCGCTGCCCGGACAGCCCGGTGGCGAACTGGTCGAGATTGGTCTTGCCGATCGGGATCGCGCCGGCGGCGATCAACCGCTCGACGACGGGCGCGCTGCGCGACGGCACATACGCGTAAGCGGGACACGCGGCCGTCGTCGGAATGCCGGCTAGGTCGATGTTGTCCTTGATCGCGAACGGCACGCCATACAGCGGCAGCGTGGTGATGTCGCGTCCGGCCAGCGCATCCGCGTAGCGCGTCATTTCGTCGTGCGCGAGCGGCCGGATCCACGCATGATGCGGATCGCCCGCGTCGAAATGCGCGGCGATCGCATCGACGAGCGCATGCGGGCTCAGGCTGCCGGCCTCGTACCGCGCGCGCAGCGCGGCGATCGAGCGCAGGCCCGGTTCAGGATGACCGTCGAAGGGTTTCATGCGATTTCCTCCGTGGCACCGGCCTTCATCACCATCAACCGCTGGCCGGCGACGACCGCCGCGCCGGGCGCGCAATCGACCGTCTCGATCACGCCGTCTTCCATCGCCACCACGGACACCTCCATCTTCATCGATTCGAGAATCGCGACGACCTGCCCTTCGGTCACCCGCGCGCCGGCTTCGACCAGCACTTTCCACACGCTGCCCGACACGTCGGCGGCGATGCCGCGCTGCGCGCCGGTGAGCGTGTCGCCGGCCGCTGCCGCACCGGCATCGCCCTGCCCGGCTTCGCCTGCATATTCGGCGTGGCCGGCGGCCCGCCAGCGCTCGCGTTCGTCGTCGAACGCGGCCTGCTGCGTCGTCTTGAACGCGGCGATCGATTCGGCTTCGTCGCGCAGGAAGCGGTTGTACGCGCCGAGATCGAACACCGATTCCTCGATCTTCAGCTCGGCCCGGCCCGCGATGAAATCCGCGCGCAGTTCGGCCAGCTCGGCCTCGCTGACTTCGTAGAAGCGGATCTCGTCGAAGAACCGCAGCAGCCACGGCTTACCGGGCTCGAACGCGCGCGTCGTCCGGTGACGGTTCCACATCTGCACCGTGCGGCCGACGAACTGATAGCCGCCGGGCCCCTCCATCCCGTACACGCACAGGTACGCGCCGCCGATGCCGACCGCGTTCTCCGGCGTCCAGGTGCGGGCCGGGTTGTACTTGGTCGTCACGAGCCGGTGCCGCGGATCGAGCGGCGTCGCGACCGGCGCGCCGAGATAGACGTCGCCGAGCCCCATCACCAGATAGCGCGCGTCGAACACGATGCGCTTCACGTCGTCGATGCCGTTCAGGCCGTTGATCCGGCGGATGAACTCGATATTGCTCGGGCACCACGGCGCGTCCGGCCGCACCGACTGCATGTAACGCTCGATCGCGACGCGCGTCGACGGGTCGTCCCACGACAGCGGCAGATGCACGATCCGGTTCGGCACGCGCATGTCGGCGACGTCGGGCAGCTCGCGTTCCGCGGCCTGCAGATGCGCGAGCAGCGCATCGAGCGGCAGCACGTGCGCATCGAAATGCACCTGCAGCGACCGGATGCCGGGCGTGAGGTCGAGCATGCCGGGCAGCCGGTGCGCGTCGAGCCAGCACATCAGCGCGTGCACGCGAAAGCGCAGGTTCAGGTCGAGCACGAGCGGGCCGTATTCGATCAGCACGTTACGGTCGCCCGAGCGCCGGTAGACGACGCCGATGCCGTTGCCGGCCGTCGGGTCGCGGTACAGCACGCAGTCGTTCGCGCCGTTGGTCGAAGCGCCGGACGCCGGCAGCAGCGCGGGAGCCTGCACGGGCATGGCGGCCACGCGCGCGAACTGCACGGTATTGCCCGGCCGCAATTGCCCGAGCTTCCACAGTTCGTCGCGCACGACCGTCACCGGGCAGACGAAGCCGCCGAGGCTCGGCCCGTCGGGCCCGAGAATCACTGGCATGTCGCCGGTGAAATCGACCGCGCCGATCGCATACGCGTTGTCGTGGATGTTCGACGGATGCAGCCCCGCTTCGCCGCCGTCCGCGCGCGCCCATTGCGGCTTCGGGCCGATCAGCCGCACGCCCGTGCGGCTCGAGTTGTAATGGACCGTCCAGCGCGTGTCGTAGAGCATCGCGATGTCGTCGGCCGTGAAGAAATCCGGCGCGCCGTGCGGGCCGTCGAGCACGCCGAGCGTCCACGCGTGCGTCAGCGCCGGCCGGTCGGCCTCGGCGAGCGTCGCGCCTGCGTTGCCGCGCGCCGCGTCCGCATGCAGATGCAGCACGTCGCCCTTGCGCAGCGCGCGGCCTGCATGACCGCCGAACTGGCCGAGCGTGAAGGTCGCCTTGCTGCCGAGATAGTCGGGCACCTGCAGCCCGCCCTTCACCACGAGGCATGCGCGCACGCCGGCGCCCGTCACGCCGCCCAGCTTCAGCACCGCGCCGGGCGTCGCACGCAGCACTTGCCAGAACGGCGCGGGCGCGCCATCGAGCGTCGCGGCGAGCGGCGCGCCGCCGAGCACGAACAGCGTGTCGGCATTGAAGCGCAGCGTCGCGCCGACCATCGTGAACTCGAGGCCGGCAGCGTCGCGCGGATTGCCGAGCAGCGCATTCGCGAGATCGAATGCGCGGTCGTCCATCGGCCCGGACGGCGGCACGCCGACGGCCCAGTAGCCGACACGGCCCGGCGTCTGCTGCACGGTCGTCTGCACGCCGCCGTCGAGCACGTCGATCGTGTGCGGCGCGAACGCGAAACGCGACAGGAACGCGGTCGTCTGCGCGCCGCGCGCGAACGTATCGGAACCGGCGATCGCGCGCAGGTAGTCGAGATTGGTCTCGATCCCGTACAGCTCGGTGGCGGCCAGCGCGTCGCGCAATGCCGCGAGCGCGTCGCGGCGGGTGTCGCCGCGCACGATCAGTTTCGCGAGCAGCGGATCGTAATACGAGCTGACCTCGGTGCCCGCATCGATCCACGTATCGACGCGCGCCGTGTCCGGAAACGCGACATGCGTGAGCACGCCCGCGCTCGGCCGGAACTGCTGGTGCGGATCTTCCGCATAGAGCCGCACCTGGATGCTCGCGCCGCGCGGCGCGACGGCGAGTGTGTCGAGCGGCGGCAGGTCGCCTTCGGCCTGCCGGATCATCCATTCGACGAGATCGATGCCGGTCACGGCTTCCGTCACGCAATGCTCGACCTGCAGCCGCGTCTTCACCTCGAGAAAATAGAAGCGGCGCGCGTGCGCATCGAACACGAACTCGACCGTGCCGGCCGACGCATACGCGACCGCACGCGCGAGCCGCACCGCGCTCGCATGCAGCGCGGCGCGCTCGCCGTCGGCGAGATCCGGCGCGGGCGTTTCCTCGATCACCTTCTGGTTGCGCCGCTGCACCGAGCAGTCGCGCTCGCCGAGGGCGATCACGCCGCCGCGCCCGTCGCCGAAAATCTGCACCTCGATGTGCCGCGCATGCTCGACGAACTTCTCCAGGTAGACGCCCGCATGCGCGAAGTTCGCGCTGCCGAGCCGCACGACGGATTCGAAGGCCGCCGCGAGCTGCGCGGCGTCGCGGCACAACGACATGCCGATGCCGCCGCCGCCCGCCGTGCTCTTCAGCATGACCGGATAGCCGATCGCGTCGGCTTCGGCGAGCGCCGTCGCGACATCGGCGAGCAGCCCGGTGCCCGGCAGCAACGCGACGTCGTGCGCGCGCGCCAGTTCGCGTGCGGTGTGCTTGAGGCCGAACGCGCGCATCTGCGCGCCGCTCGGGCCGATGAAGCGCAGGCCGGCGGCCTCGCATGCATCGGCGAAACCGGCGTTCTCCGACAGGAAGCCGTAGCCGGGGTGCACGGCCTGCGCGCCGGTCGCGCGCGCCGCAGCGAGGATCGCGGCGACGTTCAGGTAGCTGTCGGCCGCCGGCGCGGCGCCGACGCAGACGGCTTCGTCGGCGAGCGTCACGTGGCGCGCATCGCGATCGGCTTCCGAGTAGATCGCGACCGACGCGATGCCGAGCCGCTTCAGCGTGCGGATGATGCGGCAAGCGATTTCGCCGCGGTTGGCGACGAGGACTTTCGTGAATCTCGTGCTGCCGCCCTCTTGCGGGGCAGCGAACGGGTGGGCGTGGAGGTCGTTCATCATGCCTCCCAGATCGTCAGCCGCACCGGCGTCGGGTTGTAGCCGTTGCACGGGTTGTTGAGTTGCGGGCAGTTCGAGATCAGCACCGTGACGTCCATCTCCGCGCGCATCTCGACATACTTGCCGGGCGCGGAAATGCCGTCCTCGAACGTCAGCCGCCCAAGCGGCGTGACGGGCACGTTCATGAAGAAATTGACGTTGCCGACGAGGTCGCGCTTGGTCAGCCGCGCGCCGGCGCCACATGTGCAATGCGCAATCGCGTTGAGGAAGCTGTCGCGGCAGTTGTGCATGTGGCGCTTGTCGAGCGCGTAGCGCACCGTGTTGCTTTCGGCCGCGCAGGCGCCGCCGAGCGTGTCGTGGCGGCCGCAGGTATCGGCGACGATCGTCACCATCGGATTGCCGAGGCCGGACAGCAGCACGCTGCCCGCGCTCAGGTACAGGTTGCGCTGCTCGCGGATCGTGTCCTGCGCGCTGTAGCGTTCGTCAGGCGCGTCGGTGCGATAGAACAGCGTGTCGACGGCCTGGTTGCCTTCGAGATCGAGAATGCGCAGCACCTGCCCGCGCTTCAGGTCGTGCAGCCACGGTTCGCCGGCGTTCAGCGTGGTGTCGTGGATCGCGTGCTTCGGGTCGAGACGGCTTTCGATGATCGGCATGTCGGGGCTCCTTACGCGAACAGTCGGTCGGTGTTGACGAAGCCGCGCGTGTTCTCCGCGCAGGCGGTGCGGCACGGGTCGTCCTCCGGCGCGGCGCCGTCGGCCGGGTACGCGCGGTAGGCGATCAGCTTCACGGGTTTCGGCGCATAGGCCGGCTGAGGATCGAGCGGATGCGGCGCGGTCGAGAACGCGGCGAGCGTGTTCATCTCGAAGCGCAGGTCGAACGCGCTGCCGGCCGGCGAGTGGCCCGCGACGAAGTCGAACGAACCGTCGTCGCGCGGCGCGAGCTTGCTGAAGAAATTGACGTTCGCGACGAGATCGCGCGCGGACAGCCCGTATTTCGCGAGTTCGAGCACGAGGCTGTCGCGGCCGTTGCGGATCATCGCGTTGCGTTCGGCCTGATACGACGATGCGCCGTACTTGCGCGCGAACAGCCGCGCGTCGCCGACGCCGCCGAGCGGATCGTGCCAGCCGAGCGTGTCGGCCGTGATCGACGCGATCACGCGGCCCATGTCCGTATACAACGCATGGCCGCGCGTCAGGTGCGCGGTGTGCTGCGCCTTCAGCGTATCGGCCATGTTGTAACGCTCGAGCGGATCTTCTTGGCGATGAAAGACGGCGGACAGGTTCGCGCCGCCGTCGGGATCGACGACGCGCAGCGCGAGGCCGCGGCGCAGGATGCCGGACCAATGGGTCCCGGCGGGAATGACCGCTTCCCACACGACGTGCGGCAACGGGGCAAGCGAGGCTTGGGGGCTTGGCGACATGGCGGCTCCTCGGATCGGTTGGACAAAAGGCGTGAGAGGGCGACCGAACGACATCGCGACCTCCCGGGCTTTTGTCCCTCCGTGGAGCCTCGCCGGAGCCTCGCAACAAGGCAGGCGGCAAGACCGGATTGCTCTCGGACCAGGCATCGTGCGGCGTGTGACGCCGCGCGACCGGAACCCTAGCGATCCTGAAGATGATGCAAATTGCTTCGCACCTCTCGGCAGGTGAATAAGCGAGTTGCGTGCCAGCGCATTCCGAAAGCCGCGCCGAGCCCCGCCGCGCAGGGCCGAGGCGGCCGGCCCCCGGGGCGACGCGCGATCCCGGGCCGCCCCCGAGTTGGGCATCGCGCGCACCAGGCGAACGCGGCCGGCACCAGCGCGGGGCAGCAATTCGCACGCGCACCGCGTGGCATCGCGATGGCACGGGCATTGCTGAATACGCACACCTTCACTCTGTCGATCGACCGCTCATGAACACACTCGACCTGCTCAGGCGCGCGCTGGCCGCCCTCTTCTCCGTCCGATTCATCGAACTGCAACGCGCCGCGCGCCGCCGCTGACCCGCGCGTTTCCGGCGCACGTCGGCCGCGGGATCGCATCGCTGGCATGCTTCTCGCTCGCTCCGATGCCGAGAGGTGCGGCGGTGTCGCATCTTAGGGATGCTAGGGTTCCGGTTCGTCGAACGTCTGGTCCGAGAGCAGCCCGGCGTCGGTGCGTACGGTCGTCGATCGTGCGCGCATGGCGCTACACGGCGGGACAAAAGCCCGGGAGAAAAGGCGATGGCGACGGCCGTCGCGCCTCTCCGTGGCCGGCCGTTCGTCCCGCATCCGCAGGAACCGGTCACGTGGCCGGATCGCGCATGAGCGCGACCCGTGCCGACGATCCCCATCCCGGTCTCCTGGAGAAAACGATGACCCGCCTCGCCTCGCCGTTCCGCCGCCTGCTGACCTCCCGGCACCTTCGTCCCGTCCGCCGTGCGCTTGCCGCCGTCGCCATCACGACGTCACTGTTCTCCGCCCCCGCCGCGCATGCGGCTGCGCCGCTGAAAATCGGCTACAGCGACTGGCCCGGCTGGGTCGCATTCCAGGTCGCGCTCGACAAGGGCTGGTTCAAGGAGGCCGGCGTCGACGTCGATTTCGAATGGTTCGATTATTCGGCGTCGCTCGACGCGTTTTCCGCGGGCAAGCTCGACGCGGTCGCGGCGACCAACGGCGATGCGCTCGTGACCGGCGCGTCCGGCGCGAAGAACGTGATGATCCTGCTCACCGACTATTCGGCCGGCAACGACATGATCATCGCGAAACCGCCGCTGCGGACCGTCGAAGGCCTGAAGGGCAGGAAGGTCGGCGTCGAGCTCGGGCTCGTCGATCACCTGCTGCTCGAAACCGCGCTGCAGAAGCATGGCCTGAAGGACGGCGACGTCACGCTCGTCAACGCGAAGACCAACGAATTGCCGCAGGTGCTCGGCGCGTCGTCCGACATCGCGGCGGTCGCGGCGTGGCAGCCGAACGCCGGCGAGGCGCTGAAACGCGCGCCGGGTGCGCGCGCGATCTTCACGTCCGCGGATGCGCCGGGGCTGATCTACGACGCGATCACGGTGACGCCGACGAGCCTCGCCGCGCGCCGGGCCGACTGGGCGAAGGTCGTCAAGGTCTGGTATCGCTGCGTTGCGTACATCAACGATCCGAAGACGCAGGCTGACGCGGTGAAGATCATGTCTGCGCGCGTGGGCCTGACGCCTGCGCAATATCTGCCGCTGCTGAAGGGCACGCACCTGCTCGATGCCACGGCCGCGAAGCAGGCGTTCCGCAAGGGCGACGGCCTCGATTCGATCTACGGCTCGACCCGCAACGCGAACGCATTCAACGTGCGCAACGCGGTGTACAAGCAGTCGCAGGACATCGACGCGTATATCGATCCGCGCCTCGTCGAATCGCACTGAAGACGGCGGGCGCAACGCGGGTGAGGTATCCGGATCGGGCGTCGTGCGTGGCTCGACGCCAATGGGCACGCGCCCGAATCCGGCGATCGTCTGAAATCGACTGATTTGGCGGTTTCAGGTCTATTTCGAGGGCGACGGTGAACACCCGGAAATAATGCAGTTGGTGATGTTTCGATACCCGTTCGTGACGATCTCGGTCGTTTGCACGATGAGCGGTCGGCCCGACGTGAGCCCTGCCATCAGCGCGGTGTAAATGTGATCGACCGCGTAGATGCTTTTGGATATGTCGACATAGAACTTCTGTTGTATCTCTTCCCCATTTTTTTTCGACAGGGTGACGATCGGATTGTTGATGTAGAGGCTCGGACTCGCTTCGATACGAGTGACGATGACATCCGTGTAGGTTTCGAGATTCAGGGGGGCGGCATTTTCCACGTTTTTCTCCGTCGGGAAATTCATTGAGGGTGATGTTTCGGTGCGACCTGGAAATCAATTGCCGATAGCGCGATGCGCAATCGCGCCGGGGTCTTCCTCTGTTGCTAGATCGAGAAGCGGAAGTCGTAAGAAATTCTGGTGGCGCCGCTGACGTTGTCCAGCGTGCCGTGCATCATCTCGGTGCCGTAGAACATGAATGCCTCGCCATACTCGAGCTCGACGGGCTTGAAGTCGCTCAGCCCCGGCGCGGATTCGACGTACATCGAGTTGCTGTCGAAGGCGCGCGTGACCGGCAGCCAGATGTTGACCAGGTTCGGCCGCTGCCCGTATTCCGAGTCGCGATGAAAACGCAGGATCGCGCGCGAACCGTGGAAGTTGACCCGCATCATCGCGACCGGCTGGCAACTGCGGATCGGGCCGGCGAAGCCGTCGATATGGTCGAACACGAGCGACTGGACCACGGCCATCGAGCGCTCGATGACCGCGTCGCGCAAGGCCTTGCTGACGTCCCAGCTATTTCGGGTAACGAAGTGATGCGGCAGCGCGAGTTCCGCTTTCTGCGGGTTCCAGCGCGGGTCCAGGTGCAGCGTCTCGAGCGCGTCGGTGCCGAAAAATTCCGCCACGATCGCGCGTAGATCCCATCGCGTCGTGTCGTAGGCGAAGACGGACGACAATGGCAGGGCCCGCCCCGCCACGTCGACCGTCTCCGCGCTGCGGAACCGGACCGGGTGACCGTCAGATGCCATGAGCGGTTTCCTCGGTGCGCCGGCCTGCATCACACCGGCCCGGCTCATTCCGCCAGCGCCAGCGCTTTTTCGAGCAGCTTCTCCGCCGCCGCCGCGTCCTCCTTCGGAAGGGACGCCTTGGCCGAGCCGGGCGACGGTTTGTCGTCGTCCTCCGCGAGCACTTCGACCACCGCCACGGCCACCTCCGTCAGCACTTCGGTGGTGACTTCCGTCGTGACCTCGGTGGTCACTTCGGTCGTGACTTCCGTCGTCACCTCGGTGGTCACTTCCGTCGTCACTTCGGTCGCGGTGTTGCTGATCAGCGCGGCCACCACCGTGATGGTCGGCGGGGTCGAGCTGGATTTGGTGGTGCCCGAGAGATTGACGTAAGTGGGCTGCGCGCCGCTGTTCCACAATTCCCCGTAGAGCGTCAGCGTCGGCGCCTGCGAATTCGAGAACTGGATGATCGCGTTCTGCGGGTTGCCGTTCGCGCTGAACCACGCGAGCTGGTCGATCTCGCCTTTCGGCCCCTTCTCGCCGGTGTAGACGGGCTTGTTCACGATCGACCCGCCGTACGTGACCTGCGGCGCGCTGATGACCAGCTTGTCGCTCAGCGGCGTGCTCTTGCCGTCCGCGGTCAGGCTGAACAGGTTGTACGTGCCGTTCCACGTCGACAACTGCTGCGTGGCGGCGCCGGCGTTGCCGAACAGGTTGTTGGCGGCCGGCAGCGGGTCGCTCCCCTGCGAGAACAGGCCGACGAAGCCGTTGACGCCGCCGTTCTGGTAGAAGGTCAGCTTGGCCGACGTCGCATTGCCGCCGGTCGCCGCCCAGCTCACCCCGGTCGTGGTGAACGACGGCGACGCGATCGTGGCGCCATTGAGCGTGACGGACTGGTTGCTGGTGTCGATCACGACCGGGCCGGGAATGTAGGTTTTCCCGTCCGGCTGCAGCCAGCTGGTCATGTATGTTCCGGACACATCGAAGGAAGCCATTTTCTTGTTCCTTTTTGCATGAGGTTGGGCGGCGCTGACAGGCGTTCAGGCCACGCTCAGGTGGTCCTTGCTGGTGTACACCTCTTCCATGGCCCGGGTCACGGCGGCGGGCGTGGCGGCATAACCCTGCCCGCGCAGCCAGGACGCAACCACGCCTTCGTACTCGCCGACGGGAATGTCGTGGTTGGCGACGGCTTGCGCGGCCGCGGCTTGCCGATCGCGGTATTCGCGCGCCAGCGCCGGATCGAGCAAGGCGGCGCCGACGAAGCGGACGGCCTCCTTGTCCGGATCGCGCTTGAACATCATCCGGGTGACGCCGGTGTGCTGAAGCAGCAGGCTGCGTCGCTCATCCGCGGTCAGGCCCGGGCGCGCTTCGAGGTAGGCGCGCGGATTCGCCTGGAATTCGCCCTGCGCGCGCTGGTCGAGTGCGAGCGTGAGCAGCGTCTGGTACAGCGCATCCGACGCGAAGCTGTACTTGTAGCCGGGCGGCACCTTGTGGTTGTGGATGTTGCGCCTGGCGATGTCGGCCAGCACCCGGTAGTCTTCACGGTCGCAGATCAGCGGCGTGCGGCGCGCCTCGCTGATCTTGGCGAGGCCGAGCTTGGCGAGCATGCCCGCGTCGGACTGGATGCCGTCCTTCGCCGGAATGAAGAAGGTCGAGATGCCGGAAACCTTCGCCTTCACCTCCGGGTCGCGGTAGTCGCCGATCACATGGCGGTCGATCTGCGGCGGGCCGGAGAACATGTTCGCGACGTAGTTGATGGCCGGATGGTCGGCGCCGTAGATCTCTTCGAGGTAGTCGAGCAGCACGTCGAACTTGTCATTCTTGTAGCCGCCGAACTTGAACCCCAGATCGCCGATGCAGCCGACCTGCCAGAGCACGAAATTGGCGGTGGTGTCCACCTTGCGCCGGCGCAGCAGGAAATCGGTCGCCTCGTAGATCTGCATGCCCGGCACGCTCGGGTCCACGCCGAGGTCTGCGTACAGGCAGTCCTCGGCCGACACTGCCGGCAGCATCACTGCGTCGAAGCCTTCCTGGCGGGCGATCGCGATCGCGTTGTGCGACGGCGTCACGAATACGCCGGGGTGGCCGTAGAACAGCGCGCACACGTATTTGCCCGCCCGAACCTCGGCCATGATCCGCTCGATCATCTGCACGTACGTGATCAGGCGCGCCTTGTCGTCCGCGTAGTACTGGTAGAGATCGAACGCGTTGGGGTTCTGCGACTCGATCCACATGTCGGTGACCGGGTCGGCCGCCGCGTAGAGCACGATATCCGCCTGCTGGATGTGCGCCTGCGCCTCCAGCGTGAAGTGCGACACCGCCTTGATGCCCGATCCGATGACCACCAGCCTGCCTTTGGCCTCGCTCATTGTTCATTCTCCGTTATCAGACATACGAACATATAGACCTCTCGAATCCGGATTCGAGAAACCCCGTCGGAACGATAAAGCAGTTCCAGTCCTGTTCTGTCCTGCTCAAGACTGATAGGCGCACGACTCGATGTGGTTCGGGTTAAGCGTGCGTCATTAGGTATAGCCTGATTTGTCGGAAATTCAATGTGCAATTGAGTGTGCCGAATTTTCTTGTCAGATTCGGACGTCTTGCAAGCCGCGGGGAAACTTCAGCGTTTCCGCCCTGCTTTTTTAATTAAACAAAATACCGCCAATAATGATCGGCGGCATTGAATGATTCGAAATGAACCCCGGCCGGGGCCGGAACGTCCGGGCGCGTGGCATCTGGTTGGCGGCGGCAGCGGCGCGCCACCGCCGTCGTTGGTCCGGCCCGCGTCGCGCTTGCCGTGCCGCTTCCGGCCGATCGCAGGACGGAGCGGCGTGGCCGACGTTTCGCCGAAGCTCACCGGATCAAGCCAGGGCTGTGCCGGCTCAATTTTGGTCGAGCCTTCAAAAAATCGTAATGATCAAATTCGATGCAGCCTGGTCGTTTTGAATGGTGATTTTATGCGAGGCATTGCATCGGAAAATTGTCGTGGTGTTCTTGCCCGATTATTTTTATGGAATCGGGGGAATCGCCAGAAAGACCGGCTGCCAAAATAAAAGTCGCGGCTTTAAAACATGCACTGCCGTTTCGAATGCCTTCCGTCACACTTTCAAATGCCCATTCACACTGAAAGATCGAAGAAAGATCGTGCAACGACCTGGCCGTTCACGATCAACTCGACCTCATGCCGGCCCGCATAATGCCGGCGTGTCGTGAAATCGCGAATCGGCCGGCTCTGCCTGAGCGTCACGCGCTGCCCCGGTTCGAGCGTCAGCCCCTTCAGCTTGAACACCTTCGGCGACGCTCCGCCGTTCTGCTTCACGTACGCGATTCGATAATCGACGACGAGCCGCTGCGCCGTCGCGGCCGTCGATTGCAGCTCGCACTCGAGCGTGATCGACTCGCCGAGCACCACCCGCGCGGGCGTCACGTCGAGCGTGCCGGCTTCCAGGCGCGGCGCGCTTTCGGCGCCCAGTATCGCGAGCGCTCGCCTATCGCCCTGCTTCACGAGCGTGCGAAGCGCATGACGGACGATCCACCGCGTATGCGGATCGTCGCCGCCCCATCGTTCGGCCCGGTCGAGCACCCATGCCGGATGCGTCTTCGCCACATCGTTCAGGTGATTCGCGACCGAGCGGCGCACATAGGCGCTCGGGTCCGCGCGCAGCGTGTCGAGAATCCGCGCGGCCAGCGCCGGATCGGCCTCGATCTCGCGAAGCCGGAACGACCATGGCAGGCGCGGGCGACTCCCCTCGCTTGCCAGCCGGCGGACGGCATCGTCCGGATCGTGCGTCCAGGTTTCCATGGTCGCGAGCGCGCGCGCCCTGTCGATGCGCAGGAACTCCCGCACCGCGAATTCCGACGTGCCGAACGGCGTGAAATATTTCAGCGCGTCCATCGAGCGGTCGAAGGCGTGCCGGCCGTATTGCCCGACGTAATCGGGCGCGATGAACGAGACGAAGCCGCGGCCGAATCGCGGCGCGGCCTCCTGCAACAACGTCAGCACGGCATCGTATCCGCCGGCCAACGCGCGGGCACCCGAGTCGATCGCCGCGCTGGCGCGCCTGACGCGCTCCATCAGCGTCAAGCCGTCGAGGCCGTCGAGCGCCGTCGCAAGAAACGCGGTGCGGTCGAACGCGGGTTCGATCGAATGCAGCACGTCGGACAGCATGCGGAACTGCCGTTCGCCCAGCGATTCTTTCAGCGGGGCGGGAACTTCAATGGTCGTCATGGCGAGGAGATTCGGCGGGTGCCGCAGGTCGTCGGGTGTGAAAGCGCACAGTATCGCCGAAGCCCCTGCCAGTTCCTGTCAGCAGACTTTGCGCGGGAGCACGTTCTCGTGCGGTGTTCAGGCGGCCTGCGCGGGTGGCGAGCCGGGACCGGACCCGGCTCGCTCAGGTATCGGTCGAACGCGGTTCGCGGGACGGCTCGCGCGAACTGCCGCCGGAGAGCCGGTTGCGCACATGACCGCCAGCGATGGCCGCCACAATCAGCGACAGATAGCCGGCCACGAGGAGATGCCGCCAACCGTCGAGCGCGGCGCGGTGCGCAACCAGCGCGGCATCGGCGGCCGGTACGGCGAGATTGCCCGGCGCGATCGCGCGTGTCATCTGCACGAATCCCGCCGCCGACAGCACGGGGAGCAGCACGAGCACGGCCAGCAGCACGAACCTTGCGCGATGCCAGAACGCATGCCGGCGCAAATGAAACCACAGCCCGAGGCTGCCGTGCACCCACCCCGGTGCGAGCAGCGCGATCTGCAGGCCCTGCGTGCCGCTCGTGAGGAGCGACACGATCACCCGCTCGTAGTTCGGTTCGAAGCCGTAAAACGATGTCGCGACCCGGGTCCCGACGACATGGCGGATCAGCAGCATGGGCAGGCTGAGCCCGGCCCAGAGACGCAGCCATTCGGCGGGCGGCAGCGCCCAGTGTCGGCGGCCGTAGAGGGTGCGGATCGCCAGCGCGAAATGCAGGCCGGCCGCGCCGTACAGCAGGATCGTGCCGGGCAGGCTTTGCCAGATCCCGATCGCCAGGTGCAGCCCGCGCTCGGCGACATCGATCGACCAGATGCCGAGCGCATGATTGACCATGTGGATGGAAATATAGAGCCACAACATGATGCCGGAGCCGAGTTGCAGCATGCGCGCGGCCCGGCGCATGCCGTCGTGCGCCGGCGCCGGTTTGCCGGCATCGGGGTCATTCGCATGGCGTACCGGGCGCGGTGCGCGGTTGTGCGACGGCGGGCGCATGCGGGCGTCACGGCGAAATGGCGATGAGCGTGGTTCGTCGCTCGCGCTCGGGCCGTCGTCGCGATCGTGCGGTGCCCGGCCCGGCGTGTCCCGGCTTTGCTTCCCGTCGTCGTTCATTGGCGCCTCCCCTCGGTGCGTCCGGTGCTTGATCGGCATACCGGGAAGCAGGCCCGTTTATTCCCGCGAGACGCCACATTTTGCGCAGCAGGCGCATTGCGCGGTTTCGGGAATAGGCGCCGTGCCCGCCGGGTATACGGAGTGCAGGCTCGACGGATAACGACCGCGACGCGGCGGCATCCGTCCCATCGCAACGAACGAAACCGGGGAGACCATCATGTCCAACGTTCTGTCCCACTGGATCCTGATCGGTTGCGACGCATACGACGAGTATGTGTTCGTGCCGTGGCTCGATAAATCCGTCTATCTGCGAACGGTCACCCTGCGGCGCGTCTGCCTGTTGTGAAGGAGGCCGTGTGCCCTTGCCGGGTGCTGCGCCACTGCCGGCACCTCATGCAGCTTCGCCGACAACAGCGGTCGCGCAGGCGTGATCGCCAACGCGGCTTTCCCGTCCGCTTCACGGATGCGGTACAGCGAGACGATTCGTGACTGAGCGAATGCGCCGCGCGGAACCGGAAATGTCGACACCCGGTGCGCGACTTTCGTCTGCCGAAACCTCGCCGGCACCTGCCTGCCGGATTCGATCCCCACGAAGCGCGATTTCGTAAAAACTCAATTGGTTTGCCGCAGGCGTGCTCTTACGCTGTCCGTCACGAATTGCAGCCGGGCAAAACCCGGCACACGGGCATCGGCACGAGATCGCACGGCACACATCGCCCGTTCCGGTTGGTCATCTTCATGACCGGAGCGCGGCGCCGGCAATCACCCGCACGACGTGTACGCACACCCAAGTCCGCCGATCGAGCGCGACCTGACCCGACGCACAAGAAGAATCCGGGACGCCCCCGGAATTGATCGACCGGGTATCCGCTGTGCGGCGGGCAGGATCGCCATGCTTGCGCACCCGACAACACCCATACAACAAAGGGTTGGAGACAACATGAATCAATCGACGCCGCCGGTCCGCAGCAGCCTGTTCGTCGTTTTCCTATGCTTCCTGACGCTCGTCGCGGACGGCTACGATCTCATCGTTTACGGCGCGACCGTTCCGCATTTGCTGGCTGAGCCCGGCTGGCACCTGAGCCCCGCCACCGCCGGCATGATCGGCAGCTGGACGCTGGTCGGGCTGATGGTCGGCCTTGCCGCGGCCGGCCCGCTGACCGATCGTATCGGCCGGCGCCGTCTGCTGATGGCGGGCGTGCTGTGGTTCTCCATCGGGTCGGTCGTCTGCGCATTCGCGACGTCCCCTACGTTTCTGGGCGCGGCCCGCTTCGTCACCGGGATCGGCATGGGTGGCGTGGTGCCGTCCGCCGTGGCGCTGTCGGTGGAGTACGCGCCCAAGGGCCGCCGCCAGCTCTACAACGCGCTCACGCTGACCGGCTACTCGGTCGGCGGCATCGTCAGCGCGTTGCTCGCCATCGCGTTGCTTCACGAGCACGGCTGGCGTACGTTGTACGCGCTCGGTGCGTGCTATGCGCTGATCCTGCCGATCATGGTCTTCCTGCTTCCCGAGTCGGTGGATTTCCTGGTCGAGCGCGGCCGCATGCACGAGGCGCGTGCGCTCGCGGCCCGCTATTCGCTCGATCTCGACCAGATCCTGCGCGACAAGGATGCCCAACGCGCGTCGCAAGGTACCGCGCAGGCGGCCAGCGGCTACCGGCTGGTGCTCTCCCGCGAGTTCCGCGCCACTGCGCTGCTGCTCGCGTTCATGGCCTTCTGCCTGCAACTGATCGTCTACGGGCTCAATGCGTGGCTGCCGCAGTTGATGCGGGCGGCCGGTTATCCGCTCGGCTCGTCGCTGCAGTTCCTGCTGGTGATGCAGTTCGGCGCGGTCGTGGGCATGCTCGGTGGCGCGTGGCTGGCCGATCGCGTCGGGGCACGACGCGTCATGTTTCCGTTTCTCGTGATCGGCGGCGTGTCGCTGATCGCGCTGAGCCAGAAGCTCGGCGCCACGTGGCTGATGCTCGCCGTGTTCGGCGCGGGGCTCGGCTCGATCGGCACCAGCAGCCTGATCTACGGGTATATCGCCGCGCATTTCCCGACGTCGTGCCGCGGGTCGGCGCTGGGCGGCGCACAGGCCGTCGGGCGTTTCGGCTCGATCCTCGGGCCGATGATCGGCGGCTGGATCGTCGGCGCCAACCTTGGCCTGCAATGGAATTTCTACGCGTTCGCGCTGCCCGCCATCGTCGCGGCGACGGTCGTGCCGCTGATCCCGAAAGCGGATTGAGGTCCGCCATTCGATGGACACATACGACTACGTCGTGCCGCGGATCGTCGCCGGCAATACCAGCGCCGCCTGCAGCGTGAAAAGGCCGCACGTCACCGGGCCTCCCGAGCAGCGGGCCGGTGACGTGATGCAGGTGTGCGGCGCGCGCGTCGACGCGCTGGCCGGCTAGTCCTGATCCGGCCGGTGAAACGTCGGCCAGCGCTGCAGGACGAGTTCGCGCGACGCACCGTATGCGTAGCAACTGTCGATCTTGAGCGGTTTCCCGCTGGCGTCGGTCGCGTCGAGCAAGCCTTGCGAACGCAGCGGGTTGACGGTCTGGATGGCCGCGGTCGCGAGCGGAATCAGGATTTCCCGCAAATGCGTGCAGGTGTCGCCGGGCGGCAGGCGCTTGCGTACCTCGGCGCTCCAGCCCGCACCGATGCGCAGCCCCACCAGCGCTTGCAGCGACGCGCCGCCGCCCGGGCATTCGCGGTACGGATAGGCGCGAATGACGGTGCTGACCGCGTGGATGACCATGTCGAGGTCGAACACCACGCACAGGCCGATGTCGTGAATCGGATCGTTCGCCGGCACCACGCGCGCGCCGCTCGGCGGTGCGAAATCGTGCGATTTCAGATCCGTCAGGTGGCCTTCGATTTCGAAGAGGCCGTCGCTTCGCCTGAACCCGTCGAATGCGATGTATCGGGTGTGCAGCGGCTCGCGTGTGATGTGTTCCGTTGCCGCAGCGTTGTCGTGGGTACTCATCCCGCACTCCTGTTTGCATCGATCTCGCGCGAGACATTCGCCAGCATCTGCGCTTCGTTTCCGGCCGCCACGGCCAGCGCCGCGGGAATGACGGCCGCGCCGGGATGGCTCGGCGTCTCGCGATGCGTATTGTCGAGTTCGTCGCGGTGCGACGCCGTGTCGTGCACCCGTGCGGCAACGGATGCGTCGGCCGGCCCGTCGTCACCGGGCACCAGGCTTGCGCGCGTACCGGCGAAACGACGCGACCAGTGCGCGATCTGGCCGGTCCACGGCCAGGTCGCGCTCCACAGCGAGACGATGAAGTTGTCGAGGAAAAGGCGGCGCAGTGCCGCGGCATCGGTCGCGCGCCCGTTTGCCACGCGCGTGACATCCGTCGGTGCGGACGCAGTTTCGTCGGCGCCGGCGGGGAATTGCATGTTCCATCTCCTGTCGTGACGCGTCCGCCGGCACGATACGTGTTCATGCAGTACGTGCGCCGCATGAACGTTCCATTGCCGTCGAGACACGCAACGTACGCAGCAAAGCGCAAACCTCAGGATGGTTCGGCCATCGGCTCGCCGTCAATACGCGGCGGATGGCTCTCCCGTACTTTGAAATGCCGCTGTCGGAAACGGGCACGCAGGACCGTCGATCACCCGTATCGGTCGTGCCCGCAGGCTTTCGACGCGCACGCGATATTCTCCGCCCGATGTCGGGCGCCTGGCGCAAGACGTTCGAGGGCTCCCCCCTCTATGACGCGAACCGGCGCGATGCGCCGTCCGCGTTCCCGCTGCTCGTCGACGCGCCGAGATACCGGAAGCCGTGAAGGCGGGCGTGCCGCCGCTCACTCCGCCGGCGCGTCGCCGGCCGGCCGGTCCAGCAGTTGCCGGATCAGCGCGCGCGCAATCGGGCCTTGCTCGCGACCGCGCGCGGTCGCGATATGAATCCGGCGTACGGCCCACGGTTCCGCCAGCTCCATCACGGCGACGCGGCTGAACAGCTCGTGACTCACCAGGCACTCCGGCTGGACGGTCACGCCGAGCCCGGCCTGCACGAGGCTGACGGCCACCCCGGCGCTCTTCACGCCGTACTTCGGCTCGAAATCGATGCCGAAGCGCCGCGCCGCCGCCTTGATCGCGCCGAGCATCGCGCCGACCACGATCAGGTTCTCCGACAGCAGGTCCTGCGTCGTCAGGCTGGCGCGTGCCGCGAGCGGGTGACCCAGCGGGACGACCGCGATGAGGCGGTCCTCGCGGTAAGGCGTTACGTCGACGCCGCCGAGATCGAGCTCGTGCGTGGCCGCGAACACGCCGACGTCCGCGTCGCCGCGCGCGACGGCCTGCACGATGTCGGCGTTCTCGAGTTCGCTCACCGCGAGATCGACGAGCGGATAGTCGCGCTGGAAATCGCCGATCTCGCGCGCGAGAAACGGCACGATGATGGAGCGGGCCGACGCGACCGACAGCTCTCCCCGCATGCCGTCGGTAAACGACGAGATCTCGGAACGCATGTCGTCGAGGTTGTCGAAGATCCGGCGGATATAGCGAACCAGCACCTCACCCGCGGGGCTCGGCGCGACGCCTTTCGGGCTGCGTTCCAGCAGCTTGATGCCCGCGATGTCCTCGAGATCCTGAATGCGCTTGGTCGCGGTCGATGCGGCCACGTTCTCGCGGATGGCCGCGAGCCCGATCTGCTGCTCCTCGACTGCCGACAGGAACAGCTTCAGCGTAAACAGATCGACCTGCCGGATCAGGTGCAGGCGATTGAATGTACTCATGTCTCCCCTCATGCACGTCTTCATGACGTTGTCGGACGCCGCGACCGGTCGCACGTCGCAGTCGTGTCGGGATCGCCTTGGGGGGAAACGATACGTTGCGGCGCGCGCGCGTGGCGTGAAGAACAGCGGCGTTCAAAGCCGATCGTACACCGGGATCGACGCGAACAGTGGTGCGGCGCGGCAGGACGCGGCCGGGCGGCTCACTCCCCGCCGGCCGCGCAGGCCGCTTTCCGTGGCATGGCGAGCGGCCGCGGCGGCGCGCGGCTTCGCCAATCGTCAGACCGTTGGCGCGACGCGCCTAGCGGCCCGAACGGAGGAGCGCGTCGAGCGACGCGTTGTCGGCGCCGATGTCGCGGGCCGCGTGCAGCGGCGGCGGGCGCTTGCCGTCGAACGACAGCGGCAGTCCGACCAGGCCGATCTCGTCGTCCGACGGTTTCTCGATGATGCCGAGCGCGTGCGTCTGTGCATGCGCGACCACCTCCGCCGTGGTCTGGATCGGCGCGACGGGAATGCCGGCCGCCTGCAGTCGTGCCTGCCACCCCGCGCGATTGTCCGTCGACAGCCGCTCGCCGATCAGGCGATCGATCTCCGCGCGATTGCGCAGCCGCCCCGCGTTGGTCGCGAACCGGTCGTCCAGTGCCCATTCGGGACGCTCCAGCGCCGCGCACAGCTTGGCGAACAGCGCATCGTTCGCGGCGCTGACGATCAGGTGGCCGTCGGCCGTCGAATACGCGCGATGCGGGACGATGAACGCGACGCCCGAGCCGTGCCGGCCGCCGGTGTCGCCGTCCGCGCTGTAATTCGCGATGGCCACCGACATCCAGCCGATCGCCGTCTCCAGCAGCGAGCCGTTGACGGTCGCACCGCAATGCTTGATCTGGCGGCGATACAGCGCCGACAGGATACCGATCACGGCCCACAGCCCCGCGCCGAAATCGACGATCGATACGCCGGCGCGAACCGGCGACTGCCCTTCCTCGCCGGTGATGCTCATGATCCCCGAGAACGCCTGCATCAGCGGATCGTAGCCGGGCAGCGTGTTCATCGGCCCGAGATGGCCGAACGCGCCGATCTCGCAGTAGACCAGCTCCGGCTTGGTCACGCGCAGGCTGTCGGCGTCGAGGCCGTATTCCGCGCTCGAGCCCGGCCGCAGGTTGTGGATGAACACGTCCGCATGCTCGGCGATCAGCCGGTGCAGCGTCTCCAGTTGCTCGCGATCCTTGATGTCGATGCAGATCGCGCGTTTGCCGCGATTCAGCGCATGAAACGCGGCGCCGCTGCCCTTCCATTCGCTCGGCCCCCAGCCGCGCGCCGAGTCGCCCGTCGGGCGCTCGATTTTCCAGACTTCGGCGCCGAGCGCCGCGAGGATTTTTCCGCTGAACGGCGCCGATGCGCTATCGCTCAGTTCGACCACTACGACGCCCGACAGTGGCAGGTCACGCAACATGTCGCTTCTCCTTATTTCGTGTTTACTGCGATTGGTGCGAGCTGTCCGCGTCCGGCGCATATACGCCGCCGGAACGCAGCATCCTGTCGATTTCCTCGGGACCGAAACCGTACTCGGCCAGCAGCGCCACCGAATGCTCGCCGAGGCGAGGCGCCGGATGGCGCAGCGCCGGCGCGCTTTCGCTCCATTGCTGCGGAACGCCCAGTGTCCTGATCCGGCCTTCGGACGGATGATCCTGCTCGGCGAAGAAGTCGACCGCCTTCATGTGCGGATCGTCGAGCAGCGTTTCGGGCGTATGCATTTCGATCACGGGGATGTCCGCTTCGGTCAGCGTCTGGATCCACTCGGCCGTGGTGCGCGTTTCGAATACGCGCGCAAGGAACGCGTACAGGTGCGCGATGTGCTCGGTTCGTCCGCCGATGTTGTTGAAGCGCGGATCCTCGGCCATCTCCGGATGGCCCGACAGCACGAAGAAGCGGTGCCAGTGATGGTCGGCGTAGACGTTCACGCCGATGTAACCGTCGAGCGTGCGGTACGGGCGCCGGTCCGGGTTCATCATCCGCGCATAACCCCAGTCGCCGAGCGGCGGCACGAACGTGTGGCCGTACAGGTGATCGCCGAGCACGAAATGCGCGAAGGTCTCGAGCATCGGCACGAACACCTGCTGCCCGACGCCGGTCTTCTCGCGCCGGTAGAGCGCCATCGCCACCGCGTTGCTGGTCGCCATGCCGACGACGCGGTCGGCGACCGCCGTCGCGACGTAGGTCGGCGGCCCCTTCTTCCGGCTTTGCAGCACCGGCATGCCGACCGCGGCCTGAATCAGGTCGTCGTACGCCGGGCGGGCCGCATACGGGCCGTTCTGCCCGAATCCGAACGCGCCGCAGTAGATGATGCGCGGGTTGAGCCGGCGCACGTCCTCGTACGCGATGCCGAGCTTCGCCATCGTGTGCGGCCGCATGCTGTAAAGGAGCACGTCGGCCGATTCCGCCATGCGCCTGAGCGCGGCGATCCCGTCCGGATGCTTGAGGTCCAGCACGATGCTGCGCTTGTTGCGATTCAGGTGCAGGAAGATCGGGCCCATGCCGGGATGGCGGCTCGGGCCGATGTTGCGCGTCGTGTCGCCGTCGCGCGATTCGATCTTGCACACGTCGGCGCCCATGTCCGCGAGCAGCAGCGACGCATAGGGGCCCATGAAATTCGACGTCAGGTCGAGGATGCGTACGCCATCGAGCGGTCCGGCCATGTCAGCCTCCGTCGACGTCAAGAAAATTGAACAGCTTCACGATGTCTCCTCCGTGATCGGGCTGCCGCGCGGGCGCCGGTGTGCCGGCGCTCCGCGGGCGTCCCTCAGGTTTCCGACGGCACGAACACCGGCAGCTTTTGCTCGCCGCGCTGCACGAACCGGACTTCGACGGGCTGGCCGATCCGGATCGTTTCAGGCGGTGCGTCGATCTGCGCGAACAGGTAATAGCCTTCGTCCATGCGGATGAAGCCGACCGTGTACGGAACGATCTCGGCCCACACCGGCGTCGGTCCGCGCGTGATCGTGCTGTGCGAATAGATTTCGCCGCGGCCCGACGCTTCGGTCCAGTCGAGCGATGTCGCACCGCAATGCGTGCAGAACGAGTGAGCCGGCCACACGGCTTCGCTGCACGCCGTGCAACGCTGGAACGTCAGCCTCTCTTCGGCCAGCGCATCCCAGTAGGGTTGCGCGTCGAGCAGCCGGTAAGGCTGCGGCCAGGCATTCGGCGAATGCGTTTCGGTCATGGAATGCTCCGGTCAGATATCACGTTGCGGACGACAGCAGCAGCACCGCGCCGGCGGCCAGCATCCCGCCCGCGCCCTGCACCAGCACGGTTTCCGGGCGACGGGTCGGCGCGAGCCCGAGCGCCTCGCCGCGCAACTGTCGGACGGCTTCGATCAGGCTGTCCATGTTGCACGAGATGCCGGGCTGCCCGAACGACAGCCAGCCGCCGTTGGTGTCGGTCGGCAGGTCGCCGTCGACGCCGGTACGGCCTTCGCGATAGAGATCGATGCCGCGCCCCTTCTTCGCGAAGCCCAGGTCCTCCATCACGATCGGCCCCATGTGCGCGAAGTTCACCGAGATCTGCGCCATGTCGATGTCCGCAGGCGACAGCCCCGACATCGCATACGCCTGCCGTGCCGCCTCGGCGGTCGCCGTGGTCGTCAGGTTCGGCAGTGCGCCGAGGCTGTCGAACCGGCATTGCCGCAGGTTCATCCGGTCGGTCAGGTATTCGTGGGTCGTGGCCGATCCGTAGCCGAGCAGGTACACCGGATCGCGTGCGTGGCGCGCGTTCTCCGGCGACGTCACGACCAGCGCCCCGCCGGTGCCGCCGCCCCACGTCGAGCACATCCAGCGACGCAGCGGCGTCGCCACGTACGGCGACGACATCACCGCCGCGCGATCGATCTCGCCGAACTTCGCCTTCGCCGCATGCGGATGATGGCGGCCCCAGCGCTGGTTCGCGATCACGACATCGGCGAGATCGTCCTCGGTGATGCCGAACTCGTGAAAGTAGCGCTGCGCGGCTTGCGCATAGAGCGCCGGAATCGTCGGGCCGTACGGAATCTCGAACTGCGGGTCCGCGTCGGCTTCCGCGCCCATCGCGACCGCGTCGACGAACAGCTCGGTCGCGTCGCTCTGCAGGCACAGCACGTATTCCGCGCGGCCGGCCGCGATCATCTGCGATGCGACCGCGAGCGTCGACGTCAGGCCGGCGCCGTGCATCGTCAGCTCGCTCGTGAGCGTCACCGGCATCTGCATGTGCGAGATGAAGATGTTGCTCCACTGCGAACGCTTGTCGGCCCACGGCGAGCGCCCCGTGAATACGGCGTCGACCTGGTTCTTGCCGATGCCCGCGTCGGCGAGCGCGTTGCGCGTCGCCTCGGCGGCCAACTGCAGCGGGTCCTTGCGATTCGCGCGCGACGCATAGGCATCGCCCATGCCGACGATCGCCGCAACCGGACGAGGAGTCATGGCCGCGCTCCTCAGACCTTGAACTCGGGCTGCGCTTCGGCGATCAGCGCGTCGAGGTCGGCGCGCTTGCGCAGCATCAGCAGGCTCCATTCGCTGCGCTGCACGACTTCGCCGCGCTGGTTGTACGCCTGGATCAGCATCGTGCCGACGCCGAACTTGTCGTCCTTGTCCTTCTTCGCGATGACTTCGGCGGTCGCGTAGACGGTGTCGCCGATCTTCACCGGGTTCAGGAAGCGCATCTTGTCGACGCCGTAGTTCGCCTGGATCGCGGGGCCGAACTGCAGCAGGCCCGAGATCAGCGAGAACGTCAGCATGCCCTGCACGATGCGCTCGCCCCAGCGGGTTTTCTCCGCGTATTCCTTGTTCGAGTGGATCTCGATCCAGTTGCCGGTGAACATGCAGAACATCACGACGTCGCTCTCGGTCACGGTGCGGCCGGGCGAACGGAATTTATGGCCGACTTCGAGCTCGTCGAGCGGAATGTTGACGCTGTTGTTGATGCCGCTCATGGCGGTGTCTCCTGATTGCTTGGTTCGAGGGAGCCGGCGCGGCGGCGGCAAGCGCGCCGCGCCGGTGGAAGGCTCGGTGGCCCGTTACTGACGCATCGACTTCGCGATGATCGTGCGCTGGATCTGCGACGTACCGCCGCCGATCGTCGATTGAATGCTTTCGCGCAGGTAACGTTCCATGTCGGCTTCCGGCAGGTTCGCGTAGCCGCCGAGGATCTGCATGCCGGCCAGCGCGCATTCCTTCAGCGTTTCCGAGCCGTACAGCTTCGCCATCGACACTTCACGGCTGCACGGCACGTGATCCGCCGCCATCCGCGCCGCGCGATAGCAGAGCAGGCGTGCCGCGTCGACCTTCGTCTGGCAGTCGGCGAGCAGGTGGCGAATCACCTGGAAGTCGTACAGCTGATGGTCGAACTGAATGCGATCGTGCGCGTAGCGCGTTGCCGTCGTCACGGCCTGTTGGGCATTGCCCGTATAAGCCGCCGCCACCGCGCAACGCTCGAGTTCGAGGTGTTCGGTGATGATCTTCCAGCCCTGCCCCTCTTCGCCCAGCAGCGCATCGGCCGGCACGCGCACTTCGTCGAGGAAGATTTCGGTCGTGCCCGTCGCGTGACGCGACAGCGTCGGCAGCTTGTTGATCACCACGCCCGGCGTGTCGTTCGGGATCAGCAGCACCGACAGGCCCTTGTGCTTGTCGTCCGTGCTGGTACGCACCAGCATCGCGATCACGGTGTCCTTCGCGGCCGCGCCGCTGCACCAGAGCTTCTGGCCGCTGACGATCCAGTCGCCGTTGGCGTCGCGGCGTGCACGCGTTTTCGTGTTCGCCGCATCGGAACCCGCATCGGGTTCGGAGATCGAGACCGAGAAGCGGATCTTGCCGTCGATGAACGCCTGCACGTACTTTTTCTTCTGCTCCGGCGTGCCGAACTTGGTGATGTTCATTGCAGTGAACGTCGGCACCAGCACCGAGCACGCGAAGTCGAAACCGAACTTGCCGAGGCCTTCGGCCATCAGCGAATAATCGAAGATGTCGCCGCCCGAGCCGCCCTCTTCCTCGGGAATCAGGAGCCCGAGCCAGCCCTGCTTCGCGATTTTTTCATACGCCTCGTACGGGTAGTCGCGATTCATGTCGCACTTGCGCACGTATTCGACCGTGATCTCGTTGTCCATGAACTTGTTCACGGTGTCGAGCCACATGGTCTGCGATTCGTCGAGAAAGTTAGCCATTTGTCTTCGCTCCAGTTATCGGCGTCTGCTCAAGCAGGCGCGCTGTTCGTCGTGGAATTGAGCTTAGGGCCTCATGCGTTTCGAACCAACTGGCCATTTCTGAAGCGGCGATTCGAAAATGTCGAAGCGCGATTCGGCACGGTCGAAAGCGGTGTCGCGACCTCGATCGCGGATGCGATTGCGACGTGAGGAACGGGATGAAATGGACGCGCCGCGCAGCGCGAGGTTCACGCGTTGCGCGGGGATGGACGGGATTTTGGGGAGAACGGCAGGAACGCGCCCGCACGTGGTGCGGGCGCTAGCGACCTTGACGGCACGCTGCGTTCAGGTCACGCGATCGCGCCGGTCTCGTGCAGCGTCGCGAGTTCCGCGGGCGTGAATCCCCAGTCGCCGAGCACGGCGTCGGTGTGTTCGCCGGGCCGCGCCGGCGACGACTGGATCGCGCCGGGTGTGCGGCTGAAGCGCGGCGCCGGCGCGGGCTGCACGATGCCGTCGCGTTCGATGAACGTCTGCCGTGCGCGCAGGTGCGGATGGGCCGGCGCTTCCGTCAGCGACATCACCGGCGCGATGCAGACGTCGCGGCCTTCGGCGAGCGCGCACCATTCGTCGCGCGTGCGCGTGCGAAATATCGCGGCGAACTTCGCGTGGATCTCGGGCCATCGCGCGCGGTCGTGCTGATCCGGCATGTCGTCTTCACGCAGGCCGAGCAACGCCAGCGTATTGCGCCAGAAGCGCGCCTCGTTCGATCCGACGCTGACCCAGCGGCCGTCTTTCGTCTCGTACACGTCGTACCAGGGTGCGCCGGAGTCGAGCCGGTTGCTGCCGCGCTCGTCCTTCCAGTACCCGCTCGCGAACATGCCGTAGAAGAGCGTCATCAGCGACGCCGAACCGTCGACCATCGCGGCGTCCACGACCTGGCCCTGCCCCGAGCGCCGGCTCTCGAGCAGCGCGGACACCACACCGAGCGCGAGATACAGCGAGCCGCCACCGAAGTCGCCCGCCAGGTTGAGCGGGATCACCGGCGGGCCACCGGCCGCGCCGATCGAATGCAGCACGCCGCTCAGCGAGATGTAGTTGATGTCGTGGCCCGGCGCTTGCGCGAGCGGGCCGTCCTGCCCCCAGCCGGTCATGCGGCCGTAGACGAGCGCCGGGTTGGCCGCGAGGCAAGCGTCCGGCCCGAGACCCAGTTTCTCCGCGACACCCGGACGGAACCCTTCGACCAGCGCATCGGCCTGGGCGACGAGTTTCAGGACCGCGTCGGTCGCTTCCCGCTTCTTCAGGTCGAATGCCGCGCTGCGTCGCCCGCGGTTCAGCAGGTTGAAGCGCGGGTCGCCCGGCTGGCCGCCGTCGTAACCGGGCGGGCGGTCGATGCGGATGATGTCCGCGCCTAGATCCGACAGCAGCATGCAGCAGAACGGCACCGGCCCGACGCCGCCCAGTTCCACGATCCTGATACCCGCGAGCGGTCCTTTTGCATTGCCCATCCTGATCGTCTCCATGATTATTTTGTTTTCAGCTTACGCGTGTCGGGCGATCCCTCCAATTTCGATTAATCGAATCGGCATTTCGCGAAAATCGAAATGGCCGGCCGCGCGGGAAGCTGTGGCGCTCGCGGCGGCGCTTCTCATCGTCTCGCTCAGCCCGGCACGCAGGCCTCGCGCTCCAACCGTTCGCGATGATCGGGATGGGCAATGGCAATCATCTTCGGAATCCGCTGCGCGAGCGACAGGCCGCGCAAATCGGCGACGCCGTATTCGGTGACGATCACGCACGCGTCGCTGCGCGGCACCGTGACCGGGCCCGACAACCGGGTCACGATGCGACTGTGCACGCTCGCGGTGGACGGCAATGCAACGATCGGCACGCCGCCGCGGCTGGCCTGCGCCGCGCGCAGGAAATCGGCGACGCCGCCGATCGCGCCGACGTACGTGCCGGCGGCGACTTCGGCGTTGATCTGCCCGGTCAGGTCCACCTCCACCGCCGAATTGATCGCGACGAAGCGATCGATCCGGCGCAGCACGTGCGGGTTGTGCGTGTATTCGGTGCCGCGCAGCTCGAGCGCGGGGTTGCGATGCGCAAAACGGCGCACGTGCGCGGAACCGATGATGACCCCGCCGACCGTGACGCCCGCGTCGATCGTCTTGCGCGCGTTCGTCACGATACCGGCTTCGCACAGCGTCGCGATGCCGTCGCCGATGCTGCCGGTGTGCACGCCCAGGTCGCGCTTGTCGTGGAGCGCGGCCATCACCGCATCCGGAATCGCGCCGATGCCCGTCTGCAGCGTCGCACCGTCTTCCACGAGCGACGCGACGTGCCGCCCGATCGCCTGTTCCACCGGCCCGGGTGTCGTCGGCGCGGCATCCGGGAACGACGCGTCCGACGCCACCAGCAAATCGATGTCGGCTGCGCGCAAGTAGGGTCCGCCATAGGTCCACGGCACGTCCAGGTGCACTTCCACGATGATCGCCCGCGCATGCTTCACCGCTTCGACCAGGTACTCGCGGGCGAGCCCGAGGCTGTAGCGGCCTTGTTCATCCGGCGGCGAGACCTGCAGCATCACGACGTCGATCCGCAACGCACCGCTGCGGATCAGGTCCGGCAGTTGCGAATAGTGGGCGGGAAGAATGTCGAGCACGTTCGCGCGTGCGAGCTTGCGGTTGGCGCCGCTGCCGCAATAGGCGAGGAAATCGAATGCGTCGGCGTGTTCGGGCGCGAGGATGTCGGCGAGGCCGATACCGAGAAAGATGCGAATCCGTTGCAGGCTGTGCCGCTGGGCGACCAGCGCGTGCATCAGCGTCACCGGCTCGGCGTGCGACTGGCCCCACATCACCGTATCGCCGGGACGAATGAGCGTGGAAAGTGCGGGGCCGTCGCCAGCCTGGCGGGCATCGGTCGAACCGCCCGGAATCGCGAGTTCTGCGTGGTTCATGAATGGACAAGGTCGAATGTCACGTCGCACGCTCCGGCGTCGTTCACGTTATCCGGAATCGTCGTCGTGACGGATTGAAATTCTCGTGCGTCGCGTCGGCGGCGCCGGCGTATCGACGGGAAATCCGGCTATGCGTCTGTTCCGGAACGAGCCCGGTCGCCATGCAAGGCGGCGGGCATCGGCATTCATCGTGTGTGGCGCGCCCGGGAGCGTCAATGCCGGGCCGGCGGTTGTTCCGTACGTCGGAACGCCCGTGTCGGGCCTTTTCGTCCGGCAAGCATGACCTGTCCGGCACGACGGATTCCACATTCCCCGCGCGGCTTCCGAAGTACGGAATCATTGCGCACGCGGCCTTGACGTCACGGCAGCCGAACCGACACTGTTGACACTACGGCATGGTTGGGTCCCGGTAGATAAGCGTGGTCAATGGTGGCTTCGTCGGCGACCCGTTCGACACGATGTCGGAATCGACGGGCCAGCCTGGCTCATTGCGAGGCTCAGACAATGCAAAAGCGACTCACCGAGAATTACTTATCGAGCATGATGGGCGCGCGCGCCGCAGCACGCGACAGCGCCAATGCGGAAGACGCCGCGCTGTGGCGATGGTTTGCCGCGTTGCTCGACGAGCGACGGATCCGCTGGTGCCACAGCGGGCGCGGATGGCTGGTCAGCGTGGATCATCGTCACGTGGCCACCGGCACGCAGTTCGATCAGGCGATGCGGATTGCGAAGGAAAACGTCGAAAGCGGCGGCACGGTGCGCATCGATACACCATCGACATCCACCGATTCCGGAAGACGGATTCACCTCGTGAAGTAACGACGGGTTCAATCACGCTGCCGGATCACGCCTCCGCGATTCAACGCATGCGTGCCGGCACCTTCGATCACGATCTCCGCCGTTGATCGACCTCCTCCACCTCGCCCTCGATACATCACCCGCACTCCGCACGATCGCGACGAAACGCGCTCGAACCCGCGCGCTGCGGCTTTACCCTTAAGGGTCTCTACGCTGTCCGCAAGGCGTCGCGACACGCCTGTTTCACTGCACGGAATCGGATCGCCCGATCGATTGACGGTGATACCGGCCACGCATCTAATCACCGAACGTTGCTGCAGCGGGACGTTGCAGGTTCGGTCGAGCATGGTGATCGGGTCGTTGGAAAGAGACCTCCATCGATCCCTATCGTTTAGCTTTGCGAATCATTGAATCTCCTGCTGATTGCCACGTCACGACACGTAAATTCAAAAGAAGTTTGGAGACATTCAATGAAGAAGACGATTGCGCTTTGCGCAGCGGTGGGTTGCGTCAGCGGCACGGCACATGCGCAGAGCAGCGTGCAGTTGTACGGGATCCTCGACGAAGGGGTCAACTACGTCAGCAACGCATCCGGCCATCATCTCTACAACATGGCGAGCGGCGTACTGAACGGAAGCCGCTGGGGCTTACGCGTGAAGGAGGATCTCGGCGGCGGCTACGGCGTGGTCGCCGTGATGGAAAACGGCTTTGACGTCAATACCGGCAAGCTCGGCCAGGGCGGCCTCGAATTCGGCCGGCAGGTCTATGTCGGCCTTTCCGGCCCGTATGGCGTCGTCACCCTCGGGCGTCAATACGATTCCGTCGTCGATTCGGTCGGCCTGCTCGAGGCGGGCGATCAATGGGGCGGCTACCTGGCCGCCCACCCGTCCGACAACGACAACTTCAACAATACCAACCGCGTCAACAACGCGATCAAGTACACCAGCCCGGTATTTCACGGCGTGACCGCGACCGCGCTCTATTCGCTGGGCGGCGTGCCGGGGCGCACCGGGCGCAACCAGATCTGGTCGGCCGGCGCGAGCTACACGAACGGCCCGCTTTCGCTGGGCGCCGGCTACCTCAACGTGCGGAACCCGAACACGTCCTTTTACGGATCGGGCGGAACCGTCGCCGCGACGGTCAACGATGTGCCGGGCTCGAACTTCGGCGCGTCGCCGGTGATTTCGGGTTATGCATCGGCCCATACGCTGCAGGTGATCGGCACAGGCGCCGCCTACACGATCGGTTCGCTGACATTGGGCGCGACCTATTCGAACACGCAGTTCCGTCATCTCGGCGATACCACGACCGGCCCCGTGCCGGCCGGCGGGATCAGCGGTACCGCGAAATTCAACAACGCGGAGCTGAACGTGAAGTATCAGCTCACGCCGGCGTTCATCGTCGGCGCGAACTATGTCTACACGAAGAACAGCGGCGCCGATGCGACCGGAGGCGCCCACTACAACCAGGCGTCGGTCGGCGCCGACTACTTCCTGTCGAAACGCACGGATGTGTACTTCGTCGGCACGTATCAGCGCGCCAGCGGAACCGATTCGACCGGACGCAGCGCAGTCGCGTCCATCAACCAGTTGACGCCGTCGACGTCCAATCACCAGGTCGCGCTTCGCATCGCGATGCGACACAAGTTCTGACGCATCGCGGCGATTCCGATCGTCGTGTCGACGTACCGCGCCGCACGCATCCGCCGCAGGTCTCCCGGCGGATGCGTGCGGCGCACTGCGTTTCGGATCGGCTGCGACACGCCCGTTACAGGTCCAGCACCAGCCTCGCGGTTTTCGAGCGCGAACAGCACGGCAGGAACTGGTCGTTCGCCGCGCGTTCGTCAGGCGTCAGGCATAGATCGAAATGCTCGGGTTCTCCCGCGAGCACGCGGGTCGCGCACGTCCCGCACACGCCCTGCTCGCACGACGTCTCGATCTCGATGCCGGCCTTCGCGAGCGCCTGCACGACCGATTCGTTCTTCTCGACGACGATCACCCTGCCCGAGCTCGCTATCTCGACTTCGAACCGGCCGTCCTGATCCTTCTGTCGCTCGTCCGCCGCGAAGAACTCGTAATGCAGTTGCGCTTCCGGCCATCCGCTCGCACGCGCGGTGGTCAGCACCGCATCCATGAACCCCTTCGGGCCACAGACGTACAGGTGCGTACCGGGCTCGGGAACGGCGAGCCGTGCCGCGATATCGAAGCGCTGGCTGTCGGCTTCGTCGTCGAAATGAACCTGCACGCGGCCGGCATAGGGCGCGCGCGCGATGCGGTCGAGAAATGCCGTGCGCGGACGTGAACGCGTGCAGTAATGCATGTCGAACGACGCATCGATGCGCGCCAGCCGTTCCGCCATGCAGAGAATCGGCGTCACGCCGATGCCGCCCGCCAGAAGCAGGCTGTGCGTCGCGCCAGGCGCGAGCGCGAAATGATTCCTCGGCGCGCTGATCGTCAGCGTGTCGCCTGCGTTCACCCGGTCGTGCATGCCGGCCGACCCGCCGCGTGACTTCGGATCGCGCAGCACGGCAATCCGGTAGCGATGATTTTCGTCGGGCGCATTGCACAGCGAATACTGGCGCGTCGGCCCGCCGGGCACGATCACGTCAATATGCGAACCCGCCGAGAACGGCGGCAGCGGCAGGCCATCCGCGCGAACCAGTTCGAAACTGCAGATGTCGGCGGCTTCGTCATGTTTCGCCGCGACCCGGACGGTCAGTCCGTCGATCATGTTCGTCACCTCTTGTCGTCGAACGTCGCAGCGCGTGCGTTCGCGGTCGTCAACCCCGTGAAAAACGCACGACGGACATCGCACGATTCCCCTTCCTGATCTTTCGATTACAGAGGCGGGGTTGCCCGGTGTCAATTCGACGCGTTTCGACGTTCCGTACTTCGGGGCGGCTTCCTTGCTTGCGACGGACCGCGCGTGCCGACGCATGCACATTCATGCGCGTACTCGATCGATGCCGCGGATCGCATCATCCGCACACCACGTGATTCCGTACGATCGAGCAACAAATACGAACGCTGCAGCATGGCCTGTTCGGCATCCGGTACTTAAGATCGGCACGCGACGCGTTGCGCCGCTGAAGCTGGCGCGAATACCGCCCCCGCTCGGCACGCTTCCCGGCAAATCCCCGTACGAACCGGACGCTTCGGATCACGCGCCCCCGTCCGGCTTCAGGCGATGGCGCGCGGAACGACCGATCGCCACGAGACAGCGAACGCGCGACGGCTCGCTGCCGACAGAATCCACAACACCAGGAGACATCATGCAGATTACGCTGAACGACAAGGTTGCCGTCGTGACCGGCGCAGCGCAGGGCATTGGCCATGCGATCGCGAAGCAGCTCGCGCAGTGCGGCGCCGAGGTCGTCGTAAACGACGTCGACGAGAAACGGATCGCGGCGGCCGTCGCGGCGATCAAGGCCGCGATTCCGGGGGCCAAGGTGCGCGGCGCGGCCGCCGACCTGTCGTCCGCCGCAGGGTGCGACGCGCTCGTCGAACAGGTGCCCGACTGCGACATCCTGGTGAACAACGCGGCCATCTACGAAACCGCCGATTTCTTCGAGACCTCCGACGCGACCTGGCAACGGTACTTCGATATCAACGTCATGTCCGGGGTCCGGCTGTCGCGAGCCTACTTGCCGAAAATGGGCAAACGCGGCTGGGGGCGTGTCGTGTTCATCAGTTCGGAGTGCGGGATCAGCACGCCGCCCGACATGCTGCATTACGCGGTCACCAAGACGGCGCTGCTCGGCCTTTCGCGCGGCCTCGCGAAACGCATGGCGGAAACCGGCGTCACGGTGAACGCGGTCCTGCCCGGCCCGACGCTGAGCGAAGGGGTCGTGGGCTTCCTGGAGGCCGAGATCCGCCGTACCGGCAAGACCATCGAGGAACAAGGCGCCGAACTGGTCAAGGCGCTGCGTCCGTCGTCGATCACGCGGCGCTTCGCGTCGGTCGACGAAGTGGCCAACCTCGTGCTCTACACGTGCTCTCCCCTCGCCTCGGCCACGACGGGCGCCGCGCTGCGGGCGGACGGCGGCGTGGCAGACACGCCGATCTGAGCCGCAGGCCGCCGCTCGCGCCGTTCACGCATTGGCGTGACGCGCGCACGATTTCACGAACCACGCACGACCTGACCGGAGTACCGAATGTCCAACGAATCACGCGCAATGACGGGTGAAGCACCCTTGCGCCGCTACGAGCACCTGTACATCGACGGCGCATGGGTGAAGCCGATCGACGGCGAGCTCGTCGAAAGCATCGATCCCGCCACCGGCCAGCCCTGGGCGATCGCGCCGATGGGCGGGCCGCAGGACATCGATCGCGCGGTTGCCGCGGCCCGCGCCGCATTCAACGGCACCTGGCGCCGCACGCCGGGACACGAGCGGGCCGCCCTGCTGCGCCGCCTCGCGGAGCGCTTCAGCGCGGCTATCCCCGAGCTGGCGGTCATCGAGTCGCGCGACAACGGCAATCTCGTGCGCGAGCACCGCGCGAGCCTGGCCGCTCAGGTGCAGTGGTATCAATGGTTCGCGTCGCTGGCTGACAAGGCACAAGGCACGACCATCCCGATCGACGACAGCGTTCATGCGTTCACGACGCGCGTCCCGATCGGCGTGGTGGGCGCGATCATTCCGTGGAACGCGCCGTTGCTCGCAACCTGCCTGAAGATCGGCGCCGCGCTCGCGGCCGGCTGCACCGTCGTCGTCAAGCCGGCCGAGCAAACGCCCGTGTCGGCGCTCGAACTCGCGCGCCTCGTTCACGAAGCGGGGTTTCCGCCGGGCGTGTTCAACGTCGTGCCCGGCTACGGGCGCACCGCCGGCGCGCATCTGGTCCAGCATCCGGATGTCAACAAGATCTCGTTTACGGGCGCCAGCCAGACCGCCAGACAGATGGTTCGCGACGGCGCCGACAATCTGAAGCGCTTCACGTTCGAACTCGGCGGCAAGGCGCCGCATATCCTCTTCGCGGACGCCGACATCGACAACGCGATCAATGCCGCCACCGCATCCGCATGGCGGCTGACCGGGCAGAGTTGCGCGCTCGGCTCGCGCGTGCTCGTCGAGCGGCCGATCTACGATCGCGTCGTCGATGCATTCCGCACGCGCGCGAAATCGGTGCGCGTCGGCATGCCGTCGATCGATTCGAATCACATGGGCCCGCAATCGCATGAGGCGCAGCTGAACAAAACGCTGTCGTACATCGAGATCGGCAAGCAGGATGGTGCGGAACTCGTCGCCGGCGGTCATCGCATAACGACGCCCGAACTCGCGGCCGGTTATTTCGTCGAGCCGACCGTGTTCGCCGGCGTGACGAACCGGATGCGCGTCGCCCGCGACGAGATCTTCGGCCCGGTGGCGTCGCTGATTCCGTTCGACGGCGAAGACGAAGCCATCGCGATCGCGAACGACACGCCATACGGCCTGACCGCGGGCCTGTGGACCCGCGATGTCGGCCGCGCGCATCGCGTATCCGGCCGCATCGACGCGGGCATGGTGTGGGTCAACACCTACTCGTTCCTGCGCTGGTCGACGCCGTACGGCGGTTTCAAGGCGAGCGGCTGGGGGCGCGAAAACGGGATCGACGCGCTCGATCCGTATCTGGAAACCCGGACGACGGTGATCAGCACGACGGGGCAGTTTCCGAACCTTTACGGGGATTGAGCGAACTGTGCGCCGTGGGGCGGGCGCGACAAGGATTCCTTCACGCTGCCCGCCCCGGCAACGAGCAGGTTTTCGATCAACGAGCGCGGAGCGTCGATTCGGAAACGCGGGAAGCCGCAATCGCTTCCCGCTTCTCCACCAGGAAATCGATGAGCGCCCTGACCTTGGTCGGCATCTGTGTGCGCGTCGGCGCATAGACGTAGAAGCCCGCGAAGGGTTTGCACCATGGCCGCAACACGCGTATCAGCGCGCCCGAGTTCAGATGCTGTTGCACGGCGATGTCGATGTGCTGGATGAGCCCGACATTCTGTAACGCTGCCCGGATCATTCCGTCGTCATCGTTAGTGGTGATGCTGCCCCGCGGCTCCACCGCGAACCCGTGCCCCGGCTCTTCCGGCGACGTGAACTCCCACGGATGAATCGCGCCACTGACCTGCCGGAAGCGCAGGCAATTGTGTTCGGTCAGATCGGCCGGCGTCACGGGTTCGCCGTAGCGCTTGAAATAAGCCGGCGTGCCGACCACCGCCATCTCCAACGACGGCGTAATCGGTACGGCAATCATGTGCGGCGCAAGGCTCTCGCCGATGCGAATGCCGACATCGCATCCGTCCGCCACGATGTTGGCCAGGCTGTCGTTCATGACCAATTCAAGGCCGAGTGCTGGAAAGCGCGTACTGAACTCCTCCAGATGTGGCTCGATCAGGGTCTTGGCCGCGACGCGCGATGTGTTCATACGAATCAGGCCGGAAGGCTCGTCGCGTGCGTCGTGCAGCGCGTCCACGGTCCTTTCGACCGCGACCAATGCGGGGTACCACACGTCGTAGAGCCGTTGCCCTTCCTCGGTCAGCGACATGTCGCGGGTCGTTCGATACAGCAGCTTGACGTTCAGCCGACGCTCGAGCGCCTTCACGTTCTGCGAGAGATTCGCGCGCGACGCGCCCACCTCGGCCGCCGCTTTCGTGAAACTGCGATGGTGGGCGACGCGGGCAAACCACGCGAGGGACGGGAGCAACGAAGGATCCATGCCGGGGCCACTGTCAATTTGGAAATACCACTGTAGTCCAGATTGCAATCTTCCGTCATCTCAATCGGCTCGCTATATTCAAACCGTCGCCGCTCGGCCCTGAACGATTCGGCCTTGCGAACCCAACTTCCCCCCTGGATGGAGCCGTCATGAAAAGCGTCAAGATCAAGCATGTGTACTGGGATATCGCCGCCAACCTCTACTTCCCGCCGAATTTCGATGAAGGTAAAAAATACCCGGCCATCATCAGCGCGCATCCGATCGGCAGCTGCAAGGAGCAAACCTCGGGCAACGTGTATGGCGAAGCGCTGGCCAAGGAAGGCTTCGTCGTCATCGCATTCGACGCCAGCTTCCAGGGCGATAGCGGTGGCGAGCCGCGTTACACCGAAGATCCGACGTTGCGCGTCGAGGATTTCCGCGTCGTCTGCGACTACCTCGTGACGCTTCCGTACGTCGACGAAGACCGCATCGGCGTGCTGGGCATCTGCGGTGGCGGCGGCTATTCGATCAATGCCGCCATGACCGAGCGCCGCATCAAGGCGGTGGGCACCGTCACGGGCGCCAACTACGGCCGCCTGATGCGCGAAGGCTTCAGCAACTACGACCCGATCGCCGCCCTCGAGGCCATGGCCAAACAGCGCACGGCCGAAGCGCGCGGTGCGGCCTTGCGCGTGGACGATCTGCTGCCCCCGTCGCCCGAGGCCGCGAAGGAAGCCGGCCTGACGGAAGTCGATGTCTACGGTGCGACCGAATACTATCGTTCGGATCGCGGCCGTGCGCCGAACGGCGTGAACCGCGCGCTGTATTCGCACCAGGCCGTCGCCGTGGGCTGGGATGCGTTCCACCTGTGCGAAACGCTGCTCACCCAGCCGCTGATGGTGGTGGTGGGCGATCAGGTCGGTGCGTTCGGCGCCTACCGTGACGGCTGCGAAATCATCGGTCGCGCGGCATCGAAGAAGAAGGAGCTGGTGGTCGTCGCCGGTTGGTCGCACTACGATTTGTACGACAAGCCCGAGCCCGTCGGCCAGGCGCTGGCAAAGCTGATTCCGTTCTACAAGGAAAACCTGTAATCCCCGTTGCCGGAATCTTGCACCGTGGCGAGCGCCTACCGCGCTCGTCGGCGCCCTCGCATGCCGGACATGAATGGGCGTTCCCCGAATGGTGTCCCACGCTTGCTGCCGCACAACGGCACGCTTTCCTTCGAACATGCCCCCGCTCATCGCGGGGAACCCGCTTCAACAACACGGAAGACAACCATGACCAAGGTACTGGTCCTCGGCGCAAGCGGGCAAATCGCCCGCTGGGCCGTACAAATGCTGGGTGTGAAGCACGGCGTCGAGCAAACGCTCCTCGTGCGCGATCCCAAAAAGCTGGCCGGCAACGAGCCTGCCAATGCGAGCGTCGTGATCGGCGACGTGCTGGACAAAAAACTGCTGCCGCGAATCATGGAAGGGCAAGACGTCGTGTATGCCAACCTGGCCGGCGACGTGGATACGCAAACCGAACATATCCTGGCCACGATGAAAGCGACCGGCGTCAAGCGGCTGATCTTCGTCAACTCGCTCGGCATCTACGACGAGGTGCCCGGAAAATTCGGCGAATGGAACCGCCGGGAGATCGGACAGTATCTGCCGCCCTATCGCCGATCCGCCGATCTGATCGAGGCGTCGGACTCGGATTACACCATTCTTCGTGCCGCCTGGCTGCAAGACAAGGATGAGGTGGACTACGAGATCACCGCACGCGACGAACCGTTCAAGGGCACCGAGATTTCCCGCAAGAGCGTGGCCGCACTGGTGGCCGAGCTGGTCGAACATCCCGACCGGCTGGTGCGCGCCAACGTCGGCGTCAACAAGCCGGGAACCGACGGCGACAAGCCCGCTTTCGTCTGACCTGAAACTGCGAAAGGATCGATATGAAAGTCATCGTGTTCGGCGCCTCGGGGATGGTCGGTCAGGGCGTGCTGCGCGAGTGTCTGCTGGCGCCGGACGTCGAGTCGGTTCTGGTCGTCGGGCGCAGCGCGTTGACGATGCAGCATCCCATATTGCAGCAACTCGTACGCCCGGATCTGTTCGACTACGCCGATATCGAAGCGCGATTCGACGGTTATGACGCGTGCTTCTTCTGCCTCGGCGTATCCGCAAGCGAAACCGATGAAGCCGGCTTCGTCCGAATCAATCACGATTTGCCGCTCGCAGTCGGCCAGGTTCTGGTGCGCCGTCACGCCGCCATGGTGTTCGTCTACGTATCAGGCGGCGGCACCGATTCCACCGAACGAGGCCCCGTCATGTGGGCGCGTGTCAAAGGCAAGACGGAAAACGCGCTACAGCGCCTGGGATTCCGCGCGGTCTATCTGTTTCGCCCCGGCTTCATTCTTCCGCTGAACGGCGAACAATCCAAGACGCGCATGCTCCGGCTGCTCTACTCGTATCTGGGGTGGGCCTTTGCAATGTTGCGAAAGCTGTTTCCCGAAAAGATCCTCGACACGGTACGCATGGGGCAAGCGATGTTGCAGATTGCGCGGCATGGAAACGACACCGCCGTGGTCGAAAGCGCCGACATCAGCCGGCTTGCCGCAACTGCAAGGGTTGCGACGCCAGCAGCGGGAAAACGCATCGCCGATACCCCCGGCAAATAGAAGGCACACGACTTCCCGGCCGTGCTTGTTCCCTGTTCAGCGGGGCATTGGCGTGTCGCGGCCCGGTTCAACCGGCATCGCGCTCGATCAGGAACCGGTCGCGGCGGCCGCCTTTGATCCAGCCGGGCTCGCGACCGCGCCCGCTCCACGTCGCGCCGGTCTTGGGGTCGCGATAGCGGGGTGACGATGCCCGCTTTCGCGGCGTCGTTTTCGCGGCGCCGCCGGGGCGGCCGAAGATCTGTCCGGCGGTCAGCCCATATTCGGCGACCCGGGTGCGAACCTCCTGTATGACGGCCTCGAGTTCGGCGAGTCGGGCTTCCTCGACTCGCTTCATCAATTCATCGGCTTGCGCCTTCAATTCGCGATAACCGGACATGCAACGCCTCCACATTCTCATGGTGTAAAAAAAACCGAACGGACGCGACGACGCGATCGCGTGACCACCCCGATGCAATCTCGTGCAAAGACGCGACCGGAACGTCCATTCGGGAAAACCGGAAAACGGATTACGCGCGGCCTGGCGCGTTTTCCGTGCGAAATTCACAAACCAACTCGCCGCTGGACGCGAGCTCATCGATCTGATCCGGCGTCAACGCATCAATCGAAGCGGCAATTTCATCCGGGATACCCAATTGCCGCTTTCCTTGTTCGTAGTCGATACGCAATATGCGCTGCGCGAGCACGAGATATGCGCGGTTGAATTCCGCGATGGCATCGAAGATATCGCCCTGTCCAGTCATGACTGCTCCTGAGCCGACGGCGATCCTCGCATGCCGCACGCGCGGCGCCGCAATCGGCCGTCCAGTAATGGATGCCTGAATCTATGTCATGCCATCCACGTCATGCCGACAATTCCTAGATGGCATCCGACATACGCGAAATCGGCGATTGCAATTCGACATTCGCCATTCATCGCTGTCGGATTCAACCTAGATTCGGTCACCAATCGAGACGGGAACGCCCATACGATTTTCGAACGGCGCGCGGCTTCGTCCGCGCGAGCAATACGGCACCGGCGAACGATGATTGCGATGCGCACATCGCCGCCTTCTCTCGGCATCGTTGATGCCTGATCCTGAACGGATGGAATTCGAAAATCATGTTGAAAGTGACGAAAGCGGTATTTCCGGTCGCCGGTCTAGGCACGCGATTTCTGCCGGCGACCAAAGCCAGCCCGAAAGAAATGCTGCCGGTCGTGGACAAGCCGCTGATTCAATATGCGGTCGAGGAAGCGATCGACGCGGGCATCACCGAAATGATTTTCGTGACCGGCCGCAGCAAGCGCGCGATCGAAGACCACTTCGACAAATCCTATGAGATCGAGGCCGAACTCGAAGCGCGCGGCAAGGAGAAGCTGCTGTCGCTGGTTCGCAGCATCAAGCCGAGCCACGTCGACTGCTTCTACGTGCGCCAGGCCGAAGCGCTGGGGCTCGGCCATGCCGTGCTGTGCGCGGAGAAGCTGGTCGGCGACCAGCCGTTCGCGGTGATCCTCGCCGACGACCTGCTCGACGGTCCGAGGCCCGTGCTGCGCCAGATGATCGACGTGTTCGATCACTATCACGCGTCGGTGGTCGGCGTGGAGGAAATTCCGCCCGAGGCATCGAAGTCGTACGGCGTGATCGACGGCAAGCGCTGGGAGGACAACCTGTTCAAGCTGTCCGGGATCGTCGAGAAGCCGGAGCCGGCGAAGGCGCCGTCGAATTTCGGCGTGGTGGGCCGCTACGTGCTGAAGCCGAAGGTGTTCGAGCATCTGCGCGCGCTGCGGCCCGGTGCCGGCGGCGAACTGCAGTTGACGGACGCGATCCAGTCGCTGCTCTCGGACGAGCAGGTGCTCGCCCATCGCTACGACGGCACGCGTTTCGATTGCGGCAGCAAGCTCGGCTATCTGAAGGCGACGGTCGAGTTCGCGCTGCGGCATCCGGAGGTGGCCGCGGATTTCGAAAGCTATCTGGCCACGCGCATGTCGGCGCTGCTGGTCGCCTGACCGGGCGGCCGTCACGAGCCCGGTCGTGTGGACCGCCGTCAGCGATCTCGGCGACGCGGCAATGACGCTGCCGCTGGCCGTCGTGTGCATCGCCTGGCTCACGCGCTCGACGGCCGGCCGGCGTCACGCGGTGTCATGGGCGCTGATGCTCGCGGCCGGCATGGCGCTCGTCGGCGCCACCAAGATCCTGTACGCCGGCTGCGGGCTCCAGATCCGCTCGATCGATTTCCGCGTGATCAGCGGGCACACGATGCTCGCGTCGGCGGTCTGGCCGATGACCTGCGTGCTGGTGTTGAACGGCGGCGCGCACCTGCGGGCGGGCGCGTCGCTGTCGCTCGGACTCGCGCTCGGCGCGCTGATCGGCGTCGCGCGCGTGTTCGACGACGCGCACACGCCGTCGGAAGTCGTCGTCGGCTGGCTCGTCGGCTCGACGGTCGCGCTGGCGTTCGAATGGCGGCATGGCGCGCCGTGTGTCGACGCGCGGTATCGCGCGCTCGTCGCCGGCTCGCTGCTGGCCGTGTCGGCCATCGCGTATGGCCGTCATGCGCCGATTCAGACGGCGATCGAGCTGTATTCGCCGTTTTTGTGCGGGCGGTTCGCTCTGCCACCGTGACGGCCTCGGCCGGCCGGCGCCGTGCGAATGAACCTGACCACACCCGCCCGCTCGGCCGACCCCGGCGTAAATAGACAAAATGCCGCCCGGATCGGACAACCCGGCTCGCCCGACCGTCCAGCCCGCTATGCTTGATCGCCGGAATGCGCTTCGTCTCGGACGACGGAAGCGCATTCCGCGTGCGACACGGCGCGCAAGCCAGCCCTGCCCGACAGGCATCTTGCCCCGCATCGCACGACACCTCGCCGCGTGGCGCCGGCACGGCCGGCACGCAGCGAATCCGGAGTCTCCGATCGGGCGCACGCATGTCGACCTTGCTCTTTTCAGCCAGCGTACTGTTCTTCTCGCTCAACGCGTTCAGCGTGCGGGCAACCTTCGCCGCGTATGTCCTGCTCTGCGCGCTCGCTTTTCTGCGCGCGCCGACGCTGATGAACCGGCAGCGGCACCTGTTTCCGGTTTGCACGTACTGGCTGATCGGCACCTGCCTCGCGTTCATCCTGTCCGCGTTCGGCGATTTCTACGTGAACTTCTTCATCAAGTTCGTGCTGATCCAGACGTATATCGCGTTGAGCTACTGGATGTTCGCCGGCGGCGTGCTCACGCGGGAATCGCTCGACACCGCGTGCAAGACGCTGATCTATGTCCACGCCGCGTTCTTCACGTTCCAGCTCGTCTACTACCTCGGGACCGGCACCTTCATCGACTTCGACAGCTATGTGCGCGAAGCCGATTCCGAAGCGCTCTACGCGACCAAGGCACTGACCGACAGCCTGATTTCGATCCGCGCGCTCGGCCTGTACTCCGAACCGTCGTTCTATGCGATGACGGTCGTGCCGAGCGCGGTGATCCTGCTGCTGTCGAAGCGGCGCATCACGCTCGCCCCCGTGATCGGGTTCGCCACCGCGCTGCTCAGCTTCTCGGTCGCGTCGATGGCCGTGTGCGCCGTGCTGTGCGGGCTGCACGTGGTCACCGGGCACGGGCGGCTGCGGACCCGGATCGCCGTCGTCGTCGTCGCGCTCGCCTGCGTGCCCTGGCTCTACAGCGTGTACGACCAGCGGGTGAACCAGTCGGTCGACTACGATGCGGTCGGCAGCCGGACGCTCGTGCTGACGGAGCTGACCGAGCGCGACGTCGTCGCGGGGGTGTTCGGCGGCGGCCTGTTCTGGGACGAGCGCAACAACGTCGGGAAAACGCACATGCGCGGCTATCAGGTGCGGGACAGTTCGTTCTACATCTACCTCGTGTTCGCCGCGGGTGCCGCCGGTTCCGTCGTGTTCTTCGGTACGCTCGTCATGCTGTTCCGCCGCAACGGGCGGCGCAAGTATCTGCTGTACCTGCTGCCGATCCTGCTGTTCAAGTATCACGTGCTCTATGGCATGCTCTGGCTCACCATCCTGCTGTTCGTCGTGCTGGCCGACCAGGACGCGCCGCACCGGCGCGCGGTCGCCCGTCCCTTCCCGAACGCATCCGGCGGCAAGCCGCTCGCGCACCTGACATGACATCATTCCGGCATGCATCGGCATCACACACGATGAAACGATCGCTCATCGCGGCGGTTTGCCTGTGCTGCGCGGCGATGGCGGCACACGCGGAATCCGTCCCCCGGCCGCCCGGCGAGGTGATCGCGCACAGCCGCGCCGCCACGCGCGTGTATCTGGGATCGCCGTCACTGGCCGTGCTGCCGAACGGCGACTATGTCGCGAGCTTCGACACGTTCGGCGCCGCGTCGGCGCAGAACCGGGTGTCCGTGTTCACGTCGCACGACAAGGGCGCGACCTGGATCAGGCTCGACGACGTGCCGGACCAGTACTGGTCGTCGCTGTTCGTGCTGAACGGCGCGCTCTACCTGATGGGCACCAACCGCTCGATGGGCACGCCGTCGATTCGCCGCTCCGACGACGGCGGCGCGTCGTGGACCACGCCGGTCGACGCGTCCACCGGGCTGCTGCCGTATCCGGGGCGCTTCATCACCGGGCCGGTGCCGGTTCTCGTCGATCGCGGACGCGTCTGGCGCGCGTATGAAAGCGTCGAGGACGGCGACCTGCGCGCGCTGGTGATGTCCGCGCCCGCCGATCGCGACCTGCTCGACGCGCGCAACTGGCGCGTGTCCGCGCATCTGCCGTCGGACACGCACTGGCTCGGCGGCAAGTTCCAGTCGTGGGAAGAAGGCAACGTGGTCGGCAAACCAGGCAGCGCGCCGGCGGTCGTGCTGCGCGTGAACACCGCGAACGGCCCGGAGAAGGCCGCGCTGCTGGCGACGAGCGACGACGGCCGCACGCTGTCGTTCGACCCGGCACGCGATTTCGTCGACCTGCCGGGCGCCGGCAAGAAGTTCACGATTCGCTTCGATCCGCAGTCGAAGCAATACTGGACGATCACGAACGCGGTGCCGAAAAGCGTCGGGCGGATGAACCTCGAGCGGGTCCGCAACACGCTGGTGCTGCTGTCGTCGCCCGATCTTCGGCAATGGACCGCCCGGCGCATCGTGTTGCAACACGCCGACACGAAACGGCACGGCTTCCAGTACGTCGACTGGCAATTCGACGGCAGCGACCTCGTCGCGGTGCTCCGCGTCGCGTTCGACGACCCGGAAGGCGGCGCAGGCAGCCAGCACGACTCGAACTTCATCACGTTCCTGCGCGTGCGCGGGTTTCGCCAGGACGCCGCGTCCGCTGCGCTGACGCAAAGCCTGCAATAACCCGCGCCGGTGCCGACCGCGCCTCCCGCACGCCGGGCGACGCGGCGGGAGGCGCTACCCGCCTATTTCTTGAACACGCCGACGACTTCGCCGCCGTCGACCACCAGCAGCGCGCCGATCCGCTGCTGCTGCATCAACTCCAAAGCATCCTCGACCCGCGTGCCGGGCCGCACCGTGGACGGCTCGATCGACATCATGTCGGCCGCCGTGCGCCGCAATACACCGTCGCCATGCCGTTCGATCGCGCGGCGGATGTCGCCGTCGGTCACGATCCCCCAGCCGGGGTCGCGCCTGACGATCGCGAGCCCGAGCCGCCCGCGCGTCATCGCGTCCAGCACGTCGAGCGTCGACATGTCCTCCGTCACGAACGGCAGGTTCCCGCGCGCCATTTCGTCGTCGACCGTGGACAACAGCCGGCGGCCGAGCGAGCCGCCCGGATGGAAGCGCGCGAAGTGTTCCGGCAGGAAGCCGCGCGCCCGCATCAGCGTGACGGCCAGCGCATCGCCCATCGCGAGCGTCGCCGTCGTCGACGCGGTCGGCGCGAGCTGCAGCGGGCACGCCTCGCGTTCGACGCCGATGTCCAGATGGACCCGCGCGGCGCTCGCGAGCGTCGACACGGGATTGCCCGTCAGCGCGATCAGGTCGTTGCCGTTGCCGCGCAGGAACGGAATCAGCTTGATCACCTCGTCCGTTTCGCCCGAATTCGAAATCGCGAGAAACGTGTCGTCCGGCGTCACCATGCCGAGATCGCCGTGATAAGCCTCGCCCGGATGCATGAAGAAGGCGGGCGTGCCGGTACTCGACAGCGTCGCGGCGATCTTCCTGCCGACGATGCCGGACTTGCCCATCCCGCACACGACGACGCGCGCCCGCGACGCGAGGATCAGCTCGACCGCTTCCTCGAAATTCGCGTCGAGCCGCGCAGCCACGCCGGCCAATGCCCGCGACTCGATCTCGAAGACCTGCCGGGCGGATTCAATATGGTTCTGTCGCGTCATGGGTTTGCCGTTTGAGAAGGGAGACGACACGGGCGACGTCGTCGGGCGTATCGATGCCGGGGGGCGGTGCGTCGGGCCAGCGCATCACGTCGATCGGCATGCCGAGCCAGAGCGCGCGCAACTGCTCGAGCCTCTCCAGTTGCTCGAGTTCGCACGGCGCCGTGCTCGCCAGCGTCTGCAACGTTGCATTCGCATAGCCGTAGAGGCCGATGTGACGCAGGAATACGCCGCCATTCGGATCATTCGAACCGTTGGCCCCCGCCGGCCGCCCGTCGCGGCAGAACGGGATCGCCGCGCGCGAGAAGTACAGCGCACGGCCGCGGCAGTCGACGACGAGCTTGACGATCGCCGGCTCGTCGAGCAGCGCGGCCTCGCCGACCGGGCATGCGACGGTCGCGACGCCAAGCTCGGGCGCCGCGCCGCAGAAGCCGGCGAATGCCTTCAGCAGCGCCGTCGGCACGAGCGGTTCGTCGCCCTGCACGTTGAGCACCGCATCGGTATCGGGCCAGCCGGACACGCGCGCGACTTCCGCCGCGCGGTCGGTGCCGGATTCATGACCGGTGTCGGTCATCGCGAACCGGATGCCGCGCGCATCGAGCACATCGGCGATGCGTGCGTCGTCGATCGCGACGACGATGTCGGCATCGGGCAGCGCGCGGCGCACGCGCGCGTGCACCCGGACGATCATCGGTTCGCCGTCCAGATCGACGAGCGGCTTGCCCGGCAACCGCGTCGAACCATACCGGGCCGGAATCACGACGCGCACCGGGCGAGCGCTATTGAACGACGTCATGGCCGCTCCATTGTTCGAGCAACGGCCGGTACGCGTCGTCGAGCGACAGCCCGGCATCCATCAGCAGATGCTCGGCCACCTCGCGCGCGACGCCACGACCGCCGGCCGTGCGCGCGACATGGTCGACGCGCACGCGCACGAGCCGATGGGCATCGGCCGGCGCATACGACACGCCGACACGTTCGATGACCGCGAGATCGTTCACGTCGTCGCCGACATACGCGACCTCGTGATCGTCGACCCGTTGTCGCGCCTTGATGTCCGCATAGCCTGCGCCCTTGTCGTCGCAGCCGCTCACGAGCACGTCGACGCCGAGCTGCGCCGCCCGCCACGTCAGCGCGCCGCTGTGCTTGCCCGACAGGATGCCGGTGCGGATTCCGTGCGCGCGCAGCAGCGCGACCGCGACGCCGTCGTGCGCGTGGAAGCTCTTCATGAACTCGCCTTCGTGCGTCACGTGCAGCAGGCCGTCGGTCAGCACGCCGTCGACGTCGAACAGCACCAGGCGCACGGGCCCGCGATACGTCGCGCCGCTCACCGGATATCGAGCGGCGGCAGCCGCTTGACCAGGTCGTCCACCGCCTTCACCTGCTGCAGGAACGCGTCGAGCAGCGCGAGCGGCAACGCGCTCGGGCCGTCGCAGCGCGCGCGGTCGGGGTCGGGGTGCGCTTCGAGGAACAGCCCGGCCAGCCCGACCGCCATCCCGGCGCGCGCGAGATCGAGCACCTGGCGCCGCCGGCCGCCCGATGCGGCGCCGCCCGGATCGCGCATCTGCAGGCTGTGCGTGACGTCGAAGATCACCGGGCAGTCGCCCGTCGCGTCGCGCATCTGGCGAAAACCCAGCATGTCGACGACGAGATTGTCATAGCCGAACGACGAGCCGCGCTCGCACAGGATCACGCGGTCGTTGCCGGCCTCGCGGCACTTCGACACGACGTGCTCGATCTGCGTCGGGCTCATGAACTGCGGCTTCTTGATGTTGACCGCGTTACCGGTCTGCGCGATCGCGACCACGAGGTCCGTCTGGCGCGCGAGGAACGCCGGCACCTGCAGCACGTCGACGACCTGCGAGGCCGGTTCGGCCTGCCACACTTCATGCACGTCCGAGATCACGGGCACGCCGAACCGGCGCTTGACCTCGTCGAAGATCCTGAGCCCTTCGTCGAATCCCACCCCGCGATACGAGTGGATCGACGAGCGGTTGGCCTTGTCGAAGGATGCCTTGAACACCAGCGGAATGCCGAGACGGTGTGTGACCTCGACGAACGTGTTGCAGACGTCAAGCGTGAACTCGAGGCTTTCGAGCACGTTGAGGCCGCCAAAGAGGACGAACGGCAAGGTGTTGCCGACCGTGACGTCCGGGTTGATGGTTACATTCATGGGGTTCTCCTCGAAATTGGGGCGGCGGTATGCGCGTCGCGCCGCAGGGGGTGCCGAGCAATCGCGCCGGGCGAGCGCGGCCGAACGCCGATGTCAGCGGGCCGTCCATGCAGCATAGAGCGGCGCAAGCTCCGCCAACAAGCGCTCCTCGCCGAAGCGTTGCCGCGCCTCGCGGCTCGCTCGCCGGGCCAGTTCCCGGCGCAGCGCGTCGTCGGCGGCGAGGCGCTCCAGCCACGCGACCGCGTCGGCCGCCGTCGCGTAGATCACGCCGGTCTGCAGATGGCGCACGACATCGACGTTGCCGGCGCAGCCGGACACGATGACGGGCCGCCCGGCCAGCATCGCCTCGATGACCGACACCGGCATGCCTTCCCACGACGACGTCGACAGATACACGTCCGTGATTTCGAGCCGCCGCGCGACCTCGTCGTGCGGCAACCATCCGGTCACCTCGACGCCCGCCTCGGCCAGCCGCACCTTCAACGCGTCGTCGCCATCGCCGATCCAGACGAAGCGCACGCCGCGCGCACGCATGCCGTGCGCGATCTGCGCGAATAGCGCCGGATTCTTCTGCGCGCGGATGCCGCCGACGGTCACCACGCACAGGGGGCCGTCGGCCGCCCGCCGGGCGTCGCGCGGCGGTGCGGACGACGGCGCAGCGCGCACGGCATTCTCGACCACCACCACCGGCTGGCGAAGCCAGGCGCGAATTACGCGGCCCTCGCTTTCCGAACACGCGACGTACAGGCATTTCCGCACGCATGCGATCCATTCGAGACCGACGAATGCCAGGCGCTTCGCACTGGAGATATCGCGGCGCATGAACGAGATGCAGTGCGGGCTGTAGAAGAACGCCGCCTTCGGCAACGCGAACAGCGTCGACAGCCGCCCGAGAAAGCCGGCGAACGACGAATGCAGATGCACGACGTCCGGGCCGATCTCGTTGAGCGTCGCGCGCAGCCGGCCCACGGTGCGCAGCAGGCCCGCGCCTTTCATCTGGACGTGGCGCAGCGACACCCGCGTGTCGAACATCGCGGCAAGACCGGGCGGCGTATCCGGCCGCACCGAGTAGACGACATGCACGTCGTGGCCGTCGCGCGCCAGGCGATTCGCGATCAGGCACACCATCGACAACGTGCCCGTGGCGCTGGATTCGACCATGTGGACGATCTTCATCGGAATCCGTTCCATGAGGGATGAGCCGTCGCGCACCGACGGCGAATGACGCCGTCAGACACCGGCACGGCGCCCCGCGACCGCATCGATATACGCGAGCACGCCCGAGCGCTCGATCACGCGCCCCCATTCGAGCGACTTCATCGCGATCGGGTCGGGACGGGTCGCGCGAATTCGCGACAGCGGAAACAGTTCGTCGAAGATCGTCGCGCCGGTGACGTGACACTGGATGCCGAGCGCGTGCGCGGTGCGCACGTTCGACGGCGCGTCGTTGCATACGATCTTCTTGCCGAGCGACGCGTATTCGAGCAGCTTCGTCGGCGTCTGGAAGCAATGCGGCCGGTGATACGGAAAGAAGCACACCGCGTATTCGCTGTCGCGGACGATCCGCAGCGCGTCCGGCTGCGGCACGCGGCCGACGAAGCGGATGCCCGGCGTGTCGGCGAATGCCGCGTGAATTTCGGGCTCCGGGTGACCGACCAGCACGAGCGTGTCCGATTCGTCGCGACGCGCGTCGCGATAGGCGGCCAGCACCTTGTGAAAGCCGCGTTCGCGGCTCATCTCGCCGATATAGCAGAACCGTCCGTACGGGGTTGGCGCGGCCCCGGCGCGGCCCGGCGCGGCGACATCCGCACCCGCGTCGGCCGGATCGAAGATCCAGTCCGGCACGCCCATCGGCAACAGCAACGCGCGCACGCCGTCGCGAAACCCCATCGCTTCGCGCATCTGCTCGTTCTGGAAAATTCGCAAGTCGGGCCGGACGTTCAGCACGCGCTTCACGCCGTCCTTGACGGCCGCGAGCCGGCCGACCGACAGCGACCGATAGTCGTGAATCACGAACCGCGCGGGCGGCAGCGCGCGATAGAAACCCATGATGCACCACAGGATGCAGACGTCCCGATCGGGAAAGCGCGCGTACGCATCGAGATCGCCGTCGAACACCTCGAACCCGTGCGTCCTCAGGCGGCTGCCGTAGGCGGCGATCTCCGGATAGTTCGCCTTGCCGGGATGCAGGATGAACACTTTCATTTCGGCTCCTGTTCGTTGTCGAGAATGCGCGCCGGGACGCCGACGGCCACGCGGCCCTCGGGTATGTCGCGCAACACCACCGCGCCTGCGCCGATCCGTGCGCGGTCGCCGACACGAACCGCGCCGAGCACGACGCTGTGCACGCCGAATTCCACGTGATCGCCGATCGTCGGCACGCCGCCGATCGTGCCGTCCTTCCGGATGGTGTTGCCGATCGTCACGCCGTGCCGCAGCGTGCAGTAGTCACCGATCACCGCGTAGCCGTTGATCACGAGGCCGGTGCCGTGATAGAGCGCGAGCCCCTTGCCGATCTTCGTCTTGGCCGGAATCTCGATGCCCATCAGCCAGTCGCACAGCACGATGTAGAGCAGGATCAGCGGCGCGCCGGCCAGCAGCGTGAACCGGCTCCGGCACGCGAGGTAATGCACGACGCGGTAGAAGATCACCACGCTGCGCGTCTTCACGAACGCATTGCGGCGGCAGTCTTCGGCGATCGCCTCGGCGGTCTGTCGCAACGTGACAGCCATGTCAGTGCCGCCTCGCGAACACGCGCCGGGCCGCATCGGCGGGGATGCGCGCGGCGCCGAAATAGTCGATGCCGTCGACCAGGAACGAATGGATGTACTTCAGCAGCCGCTCGCGGTCGAATTCCTGGTAGAAGCAGCGGCCGAGCGGCACCACGCGCTTGCCATACAGCATCGCCTCCAGCCCGACCGTCGAATTGATCGTGACGACCGCATACGCGTGCCGGAGCAGGTCCGTGGTCGGCGACGTGACGATCTCGAAGTGATACGTCTGCTGCAGGCGCACGATCGCGTCGATCTCCGCCGCATCGGTCTCGGCCGGATGCAGTTTCACGAACAGGTCGGCACTCTCGTTCGCCGCGAACTCGAACGCATGGCGGATCGCCTCGAGATTGTCGACGTCCGAATGCAGCCTGATCTGCGTGTCGCCGGACACCTGCAGCGGCAGGAACACATAGCGGCAGGTCGCCAGCGTGTCGGTCGACATGAAGGTGGCCTGTCGCGGCGCCGGCATCCCGTTGCGCGCACGCACGCTCGCCAGCCGCCGGCGGCCGACGCCGCGGCTGACCACTTTCAGTACGTAGTTGGTCGCCGACAGGGCCTTGCGCGCGAGCGACGTCCTGGCCTGCGGCAGCGGCATCTGCTTGTAGCGTTCGTAGGCCGACAGCCAGCGCGCATGCGTGTCCTCGTCGGGCAGCGGCAATCGGTCGATGACTTCGGGGTTGCGGCTGATCGTCGACAGCGCATTGACGCCCAGCGAATCGACGAACAGCTTGCCGGGCAGGTTCGAGATCTCGATGAAACGGGTCGCCACACCGTGCACCGTGCAGGCCTGCCGCACCGCACGACACACCAGTTGCTGCCCGTTCCACATCACGCACTGCTCGACCCGCAGGCCGCGCAGGACTTCCGACGCGATATGGAAGATCGCCGCCGATTCGCGTTTCGCGCGCGCCTCGGTCACCTGCCCGTTCAGCACCTCGATCGACAGCTGGTACGGCGTGCGGTCGGCCGGCTGGCCGTCGGGCACGTCGATCGGCATCAGCCGGTTCAGGTACACCGACCGGTAGCCGCTCAGCAGCAGGCCGAGATGCGCAACCGGTTCGCTCGTCAGGAACGCGAACTCGTATTCGTGACGGACCGCGTTCACCAGGCGGGTGGCGAAGTAGTAACGCTCGAGGGAATCGATGACAATCAGGATCATGGTGTGCTCGTTCGTCGTGTCGGCGATCTCACGCCAGCGCCCGGAAGCGGGACAGATTCGTGTCGAGAACCCGGTACGTCAGCGCGATGCCGGCCGCCATCAGCACCGCGCCGGTCAGCGAAAAAATCTGCACGCTGGTCTGGGCCGACAGGTTCATCAACCGCGCGATGCCCAGCGCGCCGGCAAGACACGCGCCGCTGGTCAGCTGAAACAGGAAATCGATGCGCTGCGCACGCATCGCGAGAAAGATCTGCGACAGCGGCACGTAGATCAGCTGCAGCGCGAACAGCGGCATCAGGCTGTGGTAGAACCCGACCGAGCCGCGCCAGCTCGCGCCGAAGAACAGGTCGACGAGCGGCGCGAACAGCAGCAGCCCGCCGGCCATGTACACGGCCGCGAGGACCGCGAGCGCGCGGGCGTAGGTCCGGTACACGCGCGGCACCGTCGTGCCCGCATCCGGACGCGCCATCGCGCCGATCGCGTCGCGGCGGAACACGCCGCCGACGCTCTGCGCGATCAGCGACACGGGAAAGAATCCGAGCCGGTATGCGGCGGCGAAATAGCCGGCGCTCTGCGCATCGAACCAGTGCGGAATCGCGATCGACAGCGCGTAGGTCAGCACCGACGCGCACAGCGTCGACGGCAGGATATACAGCGCGAAACGGCGGTTCCTGACGAAGAACCCGCGCGACAGCCTGAACGAATACCCGGCGCGATACCCGGAGAACAGGATCGCCGCGGCCATCACGATCGAGACCGCCGCGGTCACCCACGCATACAGCGCGAACACGTCCACGTGCCCGCACGCGGGGCATGCGAGCGACAGCACCAGGCCCGCGAGGAACGCGCCGTTGATCACCACGCGCGACAGCGCAATCCAGCCGTAGCGCCGGAGGCTGTTCAGGTAGGACCCGGCGGCCAGCTGCACGAACGATGCCAGCGCGTAGACCGCGACGAGCTGCAGGTCCGTGCGGCCGGCGACGGCGATCGCGATGCCGAACCCGGCGGTGGCCACCAGACTCAGCGCGCTCACGTTGACGAACGCGTTGAACGACTCGCCCAGCGCGTCGTCGACGCACGCGAGTTCGTAGCGCAACGCGAGCAGCGTGCCGGCGAAGGTCGCCAGCGCGAGCAAATAGTTGAAGTGGCCGAGCGACTCCGGCCCGAAGCGCCGCCCGATCACGAAGATGCAGGCGAACAGCGCGATCTGCCCGGCCACGACGCCGGCGAGCGACACGATCGAATCCCGCGGATTGATCATCTCGCCCCCGTGCGCGGCGCGCGGCCGGCTACGCGGGCCGGGCCGCCGACGGCATGGTGCGCGTCACGCATCCTGCACCCCGTATTCATAAGCGACATAGCGGTAACCGCCGTACTTCGACCCGTAGCCGTACTGTCCGAGCCGCGGATTGACGCCGTTGAAGATGACACCGTTCAACCGGACGCCGTTCTGCGCGAAGCGCTTCGTGGATTCGCCGATCTCGCCGAGCTTCGTCTTGCCCGCCATCGTGACGAGCAACGCGGTGCCGGCGACCGCGCCGAGAATGCCGGCATCGGGCACGGCAAGCACCGGCGCCGAGTCGATCACGACGATGTCGTAATGCGACGAGAGTTCGTCGACCAGCGCTGCGAGATTGCGGCTCAGCAGCAGTTCCGCGGGATTCTTCGGCATCGTCCCGGTCGAGATAAAGTCGAGACCCTCGACCACCTCGCGGTGAATCACGTCCGCCACGCGCGCGCTGCCGGCGATCAGCTCCGTGAAGCCGCGCCCGCGCGGGAAGCCGAGATAGTCGTGCAGCCGGCCCTTGCGGATGTCGCCGTCGATCAGCAGCACGCGCTTGCCGGCGCTCGCCATCACGACCGCGAGGTTCGACGACAGGAAGGTCTTGCCGACGCCCGGCGCGGGGCCGGCGATCAGCACGATGTTGTTCTTCGCCTCGAGCATCGCGAACTGCAGCGCGGTGCGCAGGCTGCGCAGGCACTCGACGGCCGGCTCGTTCGGGAAGTCGATCGACAGGATCGACTTGTGGCCGCTCTTGCGCGCGGCCTCCTCGGCCAGGTCGCGCTGATGGTCGCTGATCGGCACCGTCGCATACACCGCGAGGCCGAGACGGCGCTCGATCTCGTTGTGATCGGAGATCCCGTGGAACAGCATCGAGCGGGCGATCGCGGTGCCGCACCCGGCGAGCAGCCCGAGCAGCAGCGATGCCAGCGCGACGAGCGCCTTCTTCGGCCGCACCGCCACTTCCGGCACCGCCGCGGTGTCGACGAGGCGCACGTTGCCGGTCTTGCCGGCCTGCACGAGCTGCAGCTGCTGCATGTTGTTCAGCAACGCGGTGTAGAGGTCGGTGTTGACCCTCACGTCGAGCATCAGTCGCACGGTTTCCTGCTGCAGGTCCGGCAGGCGCCGGATCTGCTGCTCGGCCGTACTCCGATAGCCGTTCAGCGCGGCGATCTGCTCGTCGATCGCGGCCACGCTCGGATGCCGCTCGGTGAAGCGCGACATCAGCTCCTGCCGCTTCTGCTGCAACTCGAGCAGGCGCGTCTTCGCGTCGGCGGTCTGCGCCAGCGCGAGCTTCGCCTCCTCGGTGAGATCGACCGTGCCGTGCTCGTTGCGCAGCTTCGTCAGGCGCGCTTCGGAATCGGTCAGCTGCTGCTTGAGCTGAGGCAGTTGCCCGTTCAGGAATTCGAGCGACTGCGCGGCCTCCGCCGATTTCCGCTCGATGTTCTGCCGCACGTACTGACGACCGATCTCGTTCATCGTGTCGCTGACCCATTTCGGATCGGTATCCTGCAGGCTCGCGACGACGACGTCCGATTGCTTCACGCGCTCCTGCACGTTGAGGCGGTCGCGGATGTCCTCGATCGTCTTCAGCCGCGAATTGCGGACCAGCACGAACGCGGCGCCGGGCTTCGCGGCGATCGACGCGACCTGCAGCGTGATCGGGCCGCGCGGCGAGCGGAAATGCTCGAGTGTGCCGACCGTGCCCTCGACCGCGGCGTCGAGATCGCCACCTTCGAGCCGATAGCGCTTGCCGTCGAGGCGCGTCAGCGTGAACGTGTCGCCCTCATTCTTGCGCGGCACGTCGAACCGTGGCACGTCGATGCGCTCGCGGCCCCATGCGTAGCCGCCGAATCCGGCCAGGCCGGGATCGGACAGGCCGTCGGCGTGGCGGGCGATCCAGTCGCCGATCAGCGGAAAGCGCTTCGGCGATGCGTCGATGAACAGGTTGAGCTTGTCGACCGCACGTTCGACGACCAGCCGCGACGCGAGAATCTGCTGTTCGGCGGCAGCCGACGACTTCACGTCGAACAGCGCCGATACGTCGCCCAGCAACGACTTGGCGGCCGACGTGTCGGGGCTGTCCTCGACCTGGACCATGATATTGGCTTCGAACACGGGCTTGCCGAGAATCGCATACGCGAGGCCGGCGGCCAGCAGCACGCACGTGATGATCGCGATCAGCCAGCGGCTTTCGAGCAGGATGTCGAGCACCGCGACGAAATCGGTCTCGCTGCCGTCTTCGACAGCTTGCTGCGGTGGGGCGGAGGGTTGGGTCATGGCAACGATATGAGGCGTATGGGTTCCAGTGGGGCATCGACCAACGGCCGCTTCAGACGATACGCAGCCGCTTCGACCACTCGGACACGCCGAGTTCGATCAGGCGCGCGCAGCGTTCGAACACGAATCTGGGCTGGCGGTAAGGGTCGTGCACGTCGAAATCCGTGTACTCGCCAAGACGGAACACGCGTCCCCGCACGAACGGGAACTGGTTCTCGAGCGACGTACGCTGTCGACGGTCCATCACGAGGATCAGGTCGGCGTCGGTACACAGCGAACGGCCGATCTGCTGCGCGCGATGCGTCGATACGTCGAATCCACGCATGCGCATCACGTCCTGCGTATACGGCGCGGCCGGCATGCCGACCAGCGCGTTCAGGCCGGCGGACGCGATGCGGCGCCCGGGCATGGCGTGACGCAGCATCGCTTCGGCCATCGGGCTGCGGCAGATGTTGCCTTCGCAGACGATCAGGATGGATTCCATCATTTGGTCGCAATCGCCGCGGTCAGGCCAGCGTTGATGGCCGGCAGCAACAGGCTGAGCACGCGGCTGAAGCGGACGAGCCCGTTGCCGTCGACGTACACGACGTCCTTCGGCTTCAGCTGGAACTGATTCGCCAGCACCATCGCGACCGGCGAGCGCGCGTCGAGGTGATAGACCTGCGGCTGCTCGTCCTGCATCCCGCGCACCACGTAGAGCTGCGCGGCGTCGGCCGTGTTCGCGTTCAGGCTGCCGGCCTGCGCGATCGCCTCGCTCAGCGTCAGCCGGCCATTGCGCATCGGCAATGCCGTCACGGGCCTGTTGACCTCGCCCATCACGAACACGCCGCTCTCGTCGCGCGGCAGCACGCGCACGAGATCGCCGTTGCGCAGCACGATCTTCGACGGGTTACGCCCCTGCTCCGCCATCTCGGTCAGGTCGATCCGGCGTTCGACGCCGTCGCGCACGAGCACGATGCGACTCTGGTCGGCCGCCGCCGAAAAACCGCCGGCCCGCCCGATCGCGTCATACAGCGTCATCGGGATGTCGTTCACGGACTGCGAGCCCGGCGTATGCACCTCGCCCTCGATATACACCTGCTTCGCGCGGAACGACGCGATGCGCACGGTGACCTGCGGATTCCTGAACGTCTTGTCGAGACGGCGCGTGAGCTGCGTCTGCACCTGCTCCGCCGTCAGCCCGGCGACCGCCAGCCGGCCCGCGTACGGAAACTGCAGCGTGCCGTCCTGGTCGACGACGAACCCCGGCGGCGCATCCGCCGCGCGCGGTGCGGCCTGCGCCGGCGCGCCGAGCGCCGCCGCGAGTTCCGGGTGATCCCATACGGTGATCTGCAGCACGTCGCCGCGCCCGATCGTGTAGGCGTCCGGCGACGTGCCGATATCGCGGGCTTCGCCGCCCATACTGCGTTCGGTATCGCGCATGCGCCGGATCAGCAACAGGTCGATGTTCGTGACCGGAACCGGCAGCGCGGCACTGTCGGCCGGCGTGGCGCCGCTTTGCAGCGGAATCGACGCCGGCTGCTGCATGCGCATGCCGGGCGCGATACCGCACGCGCCCAGCAATGCGCACAGCGGCAGGATCGCAATGAGCGATCCGACACGCGATGGCCGGTGCGGCGCGATCGCGCGTGCCGGCTCCATTTGACGCAACCTCTGCATTACAACCTCGCACTTTTTTAATTTGAAATTGCACCGGTCGCCCCGCGTCATGTCGACCACGAGTACAGCACCCCTGTCGAGACCGGACATGCCTGCTGCCCTGCTGCCACTGAACACCGCGCCTGCTGCCGCCGCGCATCCTTCGCGACGTGCGCGCCGCTGCGGCTAATACGCACCCGAACCGCGCACCACCACGTTGATCGTCCGGAACAGAATGCCGATGTCGCGGCGCAGCGACCATTCGCGCACGTACGATACGTCGAGCGACACGCGCGTCGAATAGTCGGTGTCGTTGCGGCCGCTGACCTGCCAGAGGCCGGTCATGCCGGGTTTCGCCATCAGGTAGTAGCGCACATCGGCGCCATAGCGTTCGAGCTCGGCCTCGACGATCGGGCGCGGCCCGACGAGGCTCATGTCGCCCTTCAGCACGTTCAGCAACTGCGGCAATTCGTCGAGACTCGTCTTGCGCAGCAGGCGGCCGATCGGCGTGATGCGGACATCGTTCTTCAGCTTGAATTCGCGATCCCATTCCGCGCGGGCGTCGGCGTCGCGCTCGAGCAGCGCCTTGAGCACCGCATCGGCATTCGTCACCATCGAGCGGAATTTCAGGCACTTGAACCGCCGGCCGTTGCGGCCGACGCGCTCGTGCCCGAAGATCGCCGGGCCGCCGTCGCGCCGCACCGTCCATGCGATGCCCAGCAATAACGGCGCCAGCATGACGAGCAGCAACGACGCGCCAACCAGGTCGAAGCTGCGCTTGACCATCCGCTTGACGCGCCCGACCGTCCGGTGCCCGATCTCGAGCTGCCCGCGCAGGTCCGCGTGCGCGATGGCCGCCGCACGCACCTGATCGCCGGCACGTTCGATCATCCCGAAGATCGCGAGCGTCAGCGCGCGGAACACGATCAGGCCGATCCCGCTGGCGAGCGTCCAGTACACGAACCATTCGTTCGACAGCACGTGGGCACGATGCAGCATGTACAGCAGCGCGGTGCTCATGCCCTGCACGACGATCCACGCAAGCACGGTGCGGCCGAGCACGTGCAGCGCCGAACGCGTGCGCGCCGCGTCGTAGATGCCGCAGGCGGGAAATACCGACAACGCCAGCGCGGCGGCAAAGGCGACGAGCGCACCGTCGAACAGGGTCCCGCGTGTGCCGCCGGTGGCACCGATCAATGCGGGAATGAACGCGCCCAGCACGATCAGCCCGATATCGGTCGCTCGATTGATCAACGAATTCATTGATATGAACTCCTAATTTGACATTCAACATCCGTTCGCTTTGCGCGCCGGTGTTTTACGTCTGCAATTCGTGTCGCCCCGTGGCAAACATCCGGTCATGCTGCGGCAAGTTGCAGAGGAACTTGCCGGTCAGCGTGCCTATCCGTTTGCCTGTCGGAACGTCGTCGCTTCCGTGTTTCCGCAGTGCATCATATTCGTCGCGAGTCGCGCTCTTATCGCTTGCGTCCGAATTCGCCTTGTTGATGGCGGAAGGAATCAAGGGTGATTTCGTCGCGGAATTATTCGATCGACTTCACGATTAACCCGGCGAAATCTCATGCAGGAATGACGCGTGATTTCGATGAGAAATTCTCGAATCCTGATCGCTGCGGCAACACGCCATTTCACGCCAATACATGAGTCATCTTGCCGGTCTTGTCCGGCGCACCACGGAGCGATTGCATCGCTGATTGCCGCGCGGAACATGCGAGCGAGCATCGGCCGGATGTCATCGGCGCGAATACTGGCTCGAGGAATAAAAAGGCCTGCGCAGTGCGCTCACGACGACACGGCAGGCAAAATTCCGAGGAGTACCGGGGTGCCGCCTCCTCGAAAGGCCAGTCGATAAATTAATCGAGTGGATACGTGTTTGGGACGCCTGGTGTCGGACGCCGCCGCGATTGTGGCCGAATCCAACTGCGTCACGTGACGATCGACGGATATCCGCATTTCCTGTTCCGGAATGATCATCCTGTCATTCGATCGAAATACATTTATCCGGAAATTGATTATTCCCGGCTGAGTGAATTGACACGCGTCGGCTTCGAGTGACGAACGGCGGTCGCGTGTCTACGATGTCGCGCTGTTCATCCAGCCGCTCAGGTCCGACGCATACAACATCTCCGCCGAAGCGTCGCCGCCTTTTCGGGCGGCGGCCCGGTATTCGGTCGGTGAAGTCTGCAAGTGCTGGCGAAACAGCTTGGCCATCCGGTCGCCACTACCGAGGCCGGTTCGTCTTGCGACCTTGTCGGCCGGAAGATCCGTCTCGATCAGCATGCGGCAGGCTTTTTCCAGGCGGATTCTCAACACGAACTCGGTCGGCGTGACACCGATCTCGTTCTTGAAGCGCCGCAGGAAATTGCGCTCGCTCATCGCCGCGGCCTGCGCCTCGTCCGCGATGGAGATTCGATTCTCGCTGTTGACGCGCAGATGATGCGCCGCTCGCCGGATCAATGTGCTGGCCCGCGCGAGGCGTGCGCCGAACAGCACGTCGGTCAGCTTGCGATTCGCACCCGACACCATGCACGTCACGATTTCCTGCGCGATTTCGTAGCCCATGTCGACGCGCACGATCGACAACGCATCCGAAAACGGCCCGTCGTCCTCGTCACCGGCATGTTCGACGTCGTCACGTCCGGCGTGCGAAGCGCTGCCGTCGTCCACCGCCGGCGACACCTTGTCGACCTCCTTTTGCGCCAGATGAATCTGCGTCAACAGCTTCCGGCCACCACTGCTGCCCCTGACGACACGTGCGCGCTGGTGCGCATGCCTGACCCACGCGATCAATTGCTCGTCGAGCGCCTCGATCCCGCCATCACCGCTCAGAACGAACATCGCGTGAACCGTGCTTGCCTCGAGCATGCGGGTTGCGTCCGTCCAGATCCCGACACCGGACGACGAACGAACCGGGCCGCCATGGATCGAATAAAGCCGCAATTCGTAGTGGTCGGCGAATGCGCCGTCGGCTCGACCAAGCTGATTGGCCAGTTCGAAAACCGCAGCCAGCTTGCCCATCTGCATAATCGAAAAACCTTCGAGCAACAGTACGATTACGCTTGCCCGTTGATGCCCGTTTCCTGGACCTCTACCACGATTCACGCTTAACCCCGCCGATGAATGATTCGACACTGTTTGCATCTTTCGGCCCTTTAACAATTGCTTACATTTCTCGATTTCTGCGCCGCATCATATGCGGCGGTCATTGTTCGCCGATTTATCAATGTCTGTTTCCGCCGTGTTGTTGTCGGAATCAATCAAGCCGATGATGTGCCCCCTATTTATTGAAAACGGCCGGCTCCGATGCAAATTCATTCGCTGAATTCGACAAAAAATTGACGTAAATCATTGATCCTGGATATCGAACGGGATAGCGGGAGACCGCTTCGCTTCCGGATAATTGCGACGGAATTTGAGCCGGCCAATGCGCGACCAATGCTGGCCGGCGCGGATGAGGAGCGGTGTCGCGGCGACCATGCCCAGGCAGCGTGGATTCCGTTTCGGCCGTGGGCCGTCTAGTATTGCCCGCGTCCGGATGAAGTCGGCGCCAACTGACAGGACCGAGATACGTGCGTGCCGACAAGCGCAAAAAACGGGCCGCTGCTCGGGTTATTCGCGCACGTCGGCAACACGTTCAATTCGACGTCGATCGCACCGGCCTCGAGCGTAATGCAGACGACAATCGATGTAATCGCGTGAGCCCTGATCGGCAATCACTGAAAACGAATCACCGGCGCGGCATGCGATTCAGTGTCGCGCAAACGTTCGCCGCAAAAGAATTCGTCGAATGTCATTGGAAATTCGTGCAATCGCTCGCCCTGTATCGACGATCGAATATCGATATAGTCGCTGAATATTTCGATACCGTGCCACGCAAACGTTTCCATTGAATGGGAGCTTATCCATTCGCGAATGCGCGACATTGGTGCACCAATGTCGCACCAGCGGCGTATTCGACACATTGACGTCGCAGTAGAAAGGCAAGCTGCGCTGACTTGCGTCGAGGTTCATTTCGACGGTAACGGGAGCGCGCGCGGCAGCCATCGACCCGAAGCCATCGGTCATGCCGGTGTGTATCCCACAAATTAACCGGATGGTCGGTCGCTTCGTGAATATGGTGAAACGCGACTCCATCGCCTACTCGATGACGTGCGTAACCGACATGATGGAGCCAGCGCCTCGCATGCCCGCACCAAGCGGTTTGAGCCTATGGCCTAGCCATCCGGGACAGCGGACACCGGGAATACTTCAGGTGGACAGGCCACTCCTATGCGATGAGCCGCCAGCGCGTGTCGGCAGTTGGCCGCCGTTGCGATCCGCCCGGTTGCGCGACGAGCGCGAATCCGTCGTCGTCGTGCTGCCCACCGGCTCCCGATAGTGATCTAGACGAGGGACGGGTTTGCGAATCGCAGGGCTGGATGTGTCGCGCTCCGTGACAGAGATCGCATGCCCGGCGGATGGCACGCTCGCCTTTGGCAATCAGCACCGGGTCGAACGGCTCTTTACGTTGCGCGGAATCTCGACGTCGAGCAGGCCGTCGTGAGCCTATCAGGGGTAGCCACGCTCGTGCTATCGATGCCTGCTCGTCGTCAATCGATTTGACCGTGCTCGCTCGAGCGACAAATCATCGCGACATGCAGTCTGTCCCGGACGCCGGCAGCTTGCCGGCCGCGTAGTCGCCGCCAACAAGTCGTCCCGCTGCCGAAGCGGGTTCCTGCGGAAGGTCTTCCCAGCGGATACCGTTCAGCGCAGCACTGCCATCGACCGAACGACGCCGCTCTCCTTCGACGAATGCCCGAACGCCGAAATCAGCGGCTGCGGCACAGCCCGCGTTTCGATGCTGATCGTTCTTCTTGCCATGCGTGCGACGATACGGGCTGGCGAACATCGCGCCCGGTCATGTTGCCGCTTTACAGCCGATCAACATCCTGCCGAACCTTTGAGCAGGCGCCGGTGAGGTGCGGAGATGTCCGCCGTATCGGGGGGACGTTCACTATTGAACTTCTCCGCGTAAAATTCTCCGATGGATCGTGGCGCGAGAAATTCCCAATTCCCGGGCCGCCTCTGAGCGATTGCCGTTCAGCTGGTTCAACGCACTCTGGATCGCTTCATTCGAAGTGCGGTGTGTCCTCTTCGGTCGTGCACCAGCCGGAACCGGAAAACCGCCATGGCGACAGCGATCGACGGCTTCCAGCCACACTGCGTCGAAATGTTCAAGACCAATCCGCTCGCAGTCTCCGGATATCGCCACGGAAGTCCGGATCACCTGATGCAGTTCCCTGAGATTACCGGGCCACGGATACGACAGGAAAAAATCCATGACGTCGTGATCAAAGTGCTTGTCCCTGCCCCGCGCGAACTCACGAAGCGCGGTGTTGACGAGATCAGGCAGATCCTTCCGGTCACGAAGTGCGGGCAGGCGCACCGCAATGCCACCGAGTCGAAAGTACAGATCTTCGCGGAACACGCCGCGCCGCACCAGAGCAGAAAGATCCTGATGCGTTGCACACATGACCAGGATATCGACGCCAATCTCCCGGGTCGAACCGACCCTCGTAACAGTCCGTTCCTGGATCACGCGCAGCAAACGGGTCTGCAATGACAGGGGCATGTCGCCAATCTCGTCCAGAAACAAGGTACCTCGATCGGCGAGTTCGATTTTTCCCGGATTGCCACCTTTGCGAGCCCCCGTGAAGGCGCCATCCACATACCCGAACAACTCGGCCTCTACAAGCCCTTCAGGCATGGCCGAGCAGTCGATCGAAACGAACCTGCCACCCGGCCGACTCGCATCGTGCAATGCCTTCGCGAGCCTGCTCTTCCCCGTCCCGGTTTCTCCGAGCAGGATAACCGGGACGTTCTCCCGCAACGCCAGCGACGCTCGACGGAAAACGTCCTGCATCACGACGTCCTCGTGCGGCTGGCCCGGCACAGGTTCCAGCCGCTGCTTACTGGACGCCGCAGGTCCCGGGTGACCCGAGCGACGGCGCACCCGAGACTCCGGCTCCATCGACACGTAAAGGTATGCGCCGGTATGCGTGCGCACCGAGGCAGGAATTGCCCCATGCTTGTTCGACAGGCGGCCTGCAAACACCGCTTCGAATTCGACCCGGACTCCACCATCATCCGGAAGGCTCAACAAGCGCCGCGCAACGCGATTCGCGCCAACGATCACGTTGTCTTGCGACACGGCAATGATGCCTTCTGCCGGTGTATGGAGAAAGCGGTGGTCGTAATGCAGCCGCACCACGCGACAACCAGGCACGCATCCGTACGTGGCGTTTCCGATTGCAGTCGCGGAGGCAGTCACAAGCCGAAGGGCGTAGCTTGGTAAATCCACACCGAATCCCGACAGGTTCAGCATTCCGATCAGCTGATTCCGATGATCGAGAATCGGTGCTGCCGCACACACGTTATCGACCAACTCGTGAAGATAGTGCTCGCCACGCCCCACTTCAGTCGGCCTGTAATCGTCGGCAAGGACGCAACCGGGCGCACACGTTCCGATCACCGACTCGGATGCATGAAAACCCGGCTGCAGAGGCGCCCGGCTTTCCTGGTGGTCGACAACGAGGCTGGACGATGCCACCAGAACGCCTTGTGCATTCAGGCATGACACGGTCCATTCGCGCGACGAAAATCCGCGCGCAAGCGCGTTCATCTCGGCACTGACCAGGTCGATCAGCGCGCGATTCTCGTCGACGCACTGACGTTGTCGACTTACCTCGATCTGATCGGAAAACAGTACACGCTGCTCCGGTCGGATACCGATGAGTGCAACGCGTTGCCAGGATCGCAAAATACTTTCATGAACGGTACCGGTCGGTATGTCTTTGCCATCGAAAAAGTATCGACGCGCAATCATGGAATTGCGCGCCGCATGGCCTGGCAGGTTTCCCATCAACATGTCTCCAGTCTCCGGACCTGTTCTCGCCGACATCTGCACATCTACGCTGCATGCGAGTCAGATCACTTTCGATTTTTTTCAGCCGATTCTTAATCTGCTAGGAATCGGCCCGATTGTCAATTGACGACCGACGTGACGCGCCCGACCGTCGAGACGAACTGCGGTCGGTATCTTCATCTGTCGCTTCGTCCTGACCTCGCGTCGCCCTTGTGCGATGCCGAGGTGTCGCAGTACTGCTGCAATGCGACAGTTGCACCATGCAATGCGACAGTATTGCCTCTCCGATACGCACACATCGACCAACCGAGTCTCGCCCTCCCGCGGCGCTGCAAGGGTGGTCGGTCGACATACGGATGTTTGCGTCGCGTGGCATGGCTATTGCATCTGCTGTAAAGCGCCATGGATCAACCTCAGCCAGACGTGGCGCACTCACAGTTCGAGCAGTCGTGCCACCGCAAGGCGAAGCATTCGGATCTCCATATCCGCAAAAAACCAGGGGCCGACGCGTTCGACAAATCAATCATCGGAGACAGTATGACCAAGGTGGAGAAATCCGCACTCGCTTTTGGCCAGGCCCGAAACACACGGGTACAAGATTGGCTCAACGCTCACAAACCCTGTTTGCTCATCAACAATCAGTGGGTCTCGGCGAAGTCGGGCAAGGTATTCCCGACGCTCAATCCGGCAACGGAGCAGATTCTGGGGCAGGCCGCACAGGCCGATGCGACCGATGTCGACGAGGCGGTGAAAGCCGCGCGCGCCGCATTTGACAGTGGACCGTGGCCACGCATGAGCCCTCACGAGCGCGCGCGCTATCTGCGTCGTTGGGCTGAACTGATCGATCAGCACACGGACGAGCTTGCCGAGTTGGAAACACTGAATAACGGCATGACGATCGGCACTGCAAAGATGTTCGTCGCGCTGGCGGTGGAAACGCTGCACTATTTCGCCGGCGCCGCTGCGCAGGTCAGCGGATACACCATGGCATCGGCCGCCGGGACCTTCAACTATGTCCTCCGGGAGCCGGTCGGCGTAGTCGGCGGGATCACGCCATGGAACGGCCCGATCGCGAGTGTGGCGTGGAAAGCCGGCCCTGCCCTGGCTGCAGGAAACTGTCTGATCCTGAAGCCCGCGGAAGGCACGCCGTTGACGACATGCCGAATGGCTGAACTCGCCCTGGAGGCAGGGTTTCCGGATGGTGTTCTGCAAGTCCTGACCGGCTTCGGTTCCGAGGCAGGCGCGTCCCTTTCCGCTCATCCGGGTGTCAACAAGATCTCGTTCACCGGATCAGTTGAAACCGGTCGAAAGATCATGCAGGCGTCGCTCGGCAACATGAAGCGCGTCACGCTCGAACTCGGTGGAAAATCGCCGAATATCGTGTTTCCGGACGCCGACATTGAACAAGCGCTGCAGGTTTCTCTCGCCGGATTCTGCACGCTGACTGGCCAGGTATGTGCCGCTGGCACACGGCTGTTCGTGCAACGCGACGTCAAGGACGAGTTTGTGGAAAGGCTGGCCCGCTACGCGGCGGGCATCAAGATCGGCGATCCGCTCGACCCGTCAACGACCATGGGCCCCCTCGCATCGCGAGCGCAGTACGAACGCGTTCGGGACTATCTCGAGACCGGTCTCAGCGAAGGAGCCAAGGCAAAAATCGGTGGCGAACTGCCGGAATCCGTCGGGTATTTCGCAACGCCGACCATCTTCGACGACGTGAACAATTCGATGCGCATCGCCCGGGAAGAGATTTTCGGTCCTGTCGTATCGGTCATTCCCTTTTCCGACGAAACCGACGCCGTTTTGCAAGGTAACGACTCGACCTACGGCCTGGCCGCGGCCGTCTGGACGCGCGATATCCAGCGCGCTCATACGGTGGCCCGACGCCTGAGGGCGGGGACAGTCTGGATCAATACCTATCTTGCACTCGATCCAAACATGCCCTTTGGCGGCTACAAGGAATCAGGCCAGGGACGCGAGCTCGGCAAGGATTGGTACGTCGCGTACACCGAAGAAAAGTCTGTCTTCGTCAAGCTTTAAGGAGCGGAGAAAAGAGCCCGAACGGTACCGATCGTTCACGCGGATACTTTGGCGCTCAGGGCTCCGTTCACTGCAAATGCAGATCACCATTCTCATACTGTGAGGTAGAAAAATGAAAGCAGCTGTCTTGCATCGGCCCGGTACGCCGTTGAGCATCGAAGACGTTGCCATCAGCAAACCAGGGCCACGGGAAGTTCTGGTCCGTACTGCGGCTGTCGGTATGTGTCATTCCGACCTGCACTTCATCGACGGTCTGTTCCCGTATTCAATCCCGGTGATTCTCGGCCATGAGGCAGCGGGGATCGTCGAGCAAGTCGGCTCCGATGTCGTGACCGTCAAACCCGGAGATCACGTCATTACCTGCGTAACGGCGTTTTGCGGCCACTGCGCGAACTGCGTGACCGGCCGCCTCTCTCTGTGCGAATCGTCGGAGACACAACGCAAGCCGGCCGAGGAGCCGCGTCTTTCCTACGCACACAAACCGATGCAGCAGTTTTACAACCTGTCGGCGTATGCGGAACAGATGTTGGTCCACGAAAATGCAGTCGTGTCGATTCGCAAGGACATGCCGCTCGATCGCGCTGCATTGCTGGGTTGCGCGGTCCTCACGGGAACCGGCGCCGTATTCAATACGGCCGGCGTGCGTCCTGGTGCTACCGTGGCCGTCCTGGGCTGCGGCGGCATCGGGCTGTCGGCAATCAACGGTGCGGCGCTGGCAGGCGCGGCCCAGATTATCGCGATCGACACGCTGGATTCAAAGCTCGAATTGGCACGCCAGTTCGGCGCGACCGACGTGATCAACGTGAATGATAGCGACCCGGTGCAGGCAGTGAAGGAGCTGACGCGCGGTGGAGTCCAGTACTCATTCGAGTGTATCGGCCTGAAAAGAACGGCAGAACAGGCGTTCGAGATGCTCCGCCGGGGCGGCGCTGCCACGCTGATCGGCATGGTGAAATACGGCACGAAGCTCGAACTGGATTCGTGGGAGATGCTTCAGGAGCGCCGCTTCCAGGGATCCAGTATGGGAGCCAGCCGGTTCCCGGTCGATCTCCCCAATCTGGTGACCTACTACATGCAAGGCAGGTTGAATCTTGACAAGCTGATTTCGCAGCACATCAAGCTTGAACAAATCAATGAGGGGTTTGACGAACTTCGACGCGGCGAGCTCACCCGATCCGTGATCGTATTCGATCATTGACGCTGCGAACCACTCGAAGGTTTGTCAGCGCTTTGCCGGGCGAGAATACGCTCTCTTTCCGAGAATGGATTCTCGCCCGGCCCGTCTTCCCGTAGCGCGGCATCCTGGTGCGCGGCAGCGGCGGCAGCGGCGGCAGCGGCAGGCACTGCAGCCGAATGGGCATCGACGCCCTGCTGCCGGCATCGATCCGCAGTTGCGCCTGGGCGGCGACATCCGGCCGCGGATCATCGACACGTCGGTCATGCTACGGATCGTGCCGGCAGCACGAAAGCTGCCGGCATCAGGACTGGGTCGTGACGCGACGGCTCGTCCGTCACGATCTGCGTTCAGGTCACGCCTTCACATAAGACGTGCTCACGCGCGCGCCCTTGGGAATCTGCGTCACCATCACCGCGGCGATCACGGATGGAATCGCGAATACGTAGAAATTCCATTGATGGCCCAGACTCGACCCGACGACCCATCCGCCGATCATCGGCCCCAGCACCGAGCCGATCCGCCCCAGACCCTGCGCTGTCCCGATAGCCGAGCCACGGCACAAGGCGGGGAAGTACGCGGCGATGTAGCCATAACCGAGCGTCGTCGATCCGATCGAACCCAGTCCCGCGCCGAACACCGCAAGCATCAACCACGCGTAATCGGGTTTCTGGCTCATGACCAGCAATGACAGTGCGCAAATGACGAAGAACGAAATGAGTATCTTTCGGGAACCCAGTCGATCGGCGAGCCACGCGCCGACCACATTGCCGGCGACGGCGCCGAACTGCATCACCAGCAGAAAGTGCAACGACGATCCGAGCGGATAACCGGCCTTGCGCATCAGTGTGGGCAACCAGACGTTCATTCCATAGACGACGATCTGACCGCAGAAGCAGACGACTGCGAACAGCAGCACCGCGGATCGCCATTCGGTCGACATCACGAGCCTGAAGCCGCGCAGTTCTCCGGTGCTCGCATGAAGCTGACGCTGGCTTTCGTGATCGGCCAGCACCTGATCGAAGTCGAGCGAATAACGGGTGGCCAGTGCGCGCGCTTCGTCCATCCGGTTGCGATCGACAAGAAAATTCACCGACTCCGGCAGGAAGAAGTACATCACCGGCAAGGCGAAGATGTACAGCGAGCCGGCGCCATAAAGCACTCGCCAGCCATGACTTTGCAGCAGCGAAATGGCCAGCAACGCACAAATCACTCCGCCGATCGCATAACCCGAGAGCGCAAGCGCGTTGTAGAGCTGCCGGCGGTTTCTCGGCGCATACTCGACCGTCAGCGCCACCGACGACGGCACGACACTCCCGAGTCCGACACCGGTGAAAAAGCGGGCAATGCCCAACTGGGTCGGCGAATGCGCCAGCGCGCACAGTAGCGAACCGATCGAAAACCAGAACACGCCGGCCATGATCAGGTTGCGTCGCCCGATGCGATCGGACAGGGAGCCCGCGCCGAACAGGCCGAGCATCAACCCGGCCAGGGTCCAGCTTCCGATCATTCCGGCGCCCGCGGCAGTCAGGCCCCAGCCGGGTTCCGCAAAAAGCGCTGATACCGTTGCGCCATACACGATGAGATCGTAGCCGTCGACGGCGATTGTCAGAAAGCACAATGCGACCACGAATAGACCGCTGCGCTTCGAGAGGGAAGTGTCGTTCACGTTGTCTCCGTTTTTCATTCATGGACACCCGTTATAGGCCGGGCTTTTTTATGTTCGATGAAAATATAGGGATACGAAATTTTCAGGCCAAGTGACGGATTTCGAAGTGTCGATTCGACGAATCCGAATCGATGCCCGCATGTCCGGGAAAACCACACCCGCACGAGCACCGGATCAGCGCTGCCCGGAATACCGGCCACGCACGCGGATGCGCTCGACGTGCTCGCCCCTGCCGCGCGCTTCGCGGACACGCGCATCGCCGGAACGGGAATCAGCGGTCGGTCAACTGCGCAACGAACGCCCGCGTGGCCGCCGGCAGCGAATCGCCGCGCTTGGTGCCGATGCAAAGCCGGCGCAGCGCCCATGGCTCGTCCAGCGCGACGAGCGTCACTTTTTTGAATTCTTCGAGCGGCAGCATGCTCTCGGGATGGATCGTCACGCCCAGGCCGGCTTTGACCAGGCTTCGGGCCGCTTCGATCGTGTTGACCCGGTACTTCACGACCAGCTCGCGCCCCAGCGCGGATGCGGCGTTTTTCAGTTGCGTCATCATCGAAGTCGTCGGCGACAGGCCGATGATGTTCTCGTCGAGCAAGTCGCGCGTCGTCACGCTCGCGCGCTCCGCCAGGCGGTGCCCCTGCGATACGACGGCAACCAGGCGGTCGGTGCGGTATTCGATGATCTCGAGCGCCTCCCGGTCGATATCGTCGGTTGCATAGAACATGGCCACATCGGCCTTGCCGGTCACGACGGCACCGACCACGTTCGTATTCGCATCCTCTTGCAACTCGATGTCGACGAGCGGAAAGTCCCGCGTGAATTCGGCGATCTCGCGCGCCAGGAATTGAACGATGATCGTGCTGGTGGAGCTGATGCGGATATGCCCGCGCACGCCCTCCGTGAACTCGGCGACTTCCCGGCGCATCACGTCGAGATTCTCGAACAGCAAGCGCACGTGGCGGGCCAGCACTTCGCCGGCGGGGCTCGGCACCATGCCGCCCGGCAGCCGCTCGAACAGATCGATGCCGGCAACCTCCTCGAGATCCTGGATGCGTCTCGTGGCGGCCGACGGCGTGATGTTTTCCCTCACCGCTGCGCGACGCATCTGCTGCTCCTCCACGACGGTGAGAAACAACCGCAATGTGAACAGGTCGACGCGCCGCGTCAGATTGTGGAGACTGAGCCCCGTCATTCGACCTCCATGATCGTCCGGTTGGGCCCCATCGAGCGCCCGAGACCGAAAGACTATGTCGGAGGGGAGCCATCGTCAATCGGGGCGCGGGCGCCGTTTGACCGGAGCCGCTGACGCCATATCCGCCCGCCTCGCCGGGCCGCCGGAAAGCCCGGGCAAACCCCGACGGAATGCGCGCGCCCAAGCACGCTGAACCGACGCGGTTGCCCGGCGCCATGCCGCCGGGCTCAGATCACGCTCATGTCACGCAATCTCCCGATTTCGCCTTCGCTCATGCCAAGCCATTCGTGCAGCACATCCGCGTTGTGCTCGCCCAGGCTCGGCGGCGCTTTTGCGTCGGGCTCGGGCACATCCGACATCTTGACCGGGTTCCCGGCCACTTGGATGGGGCCCCACACCGGATCGTCGAGCGTCATGAGCATCTTGCGCGCGGCAACGTGCGGGCAGTCGAACAGGTCCGGCACATCGTTGACGTTCGAGCACGGCACCCCGCCCGCGCGCAGCGTCGCCAGCGCCGTTTCGCGCGTTCGATCGGCCAGCCACACATCGATCTCGACGTTCAGCGCGTCCAGATGCTGCTTGCGCAGCACGCCGTCGGCGAATCTCGGGTCGCTCGTCAGGTCGGGACGGCCGATCGTTTCCGCGAACCGCTTCCAGATGTGTTCGCCCAGCACCGCAATGACGATGTAGCCGTCCTTCGCACGATAGGTTCCGAACGGCGCGGTGACGGCATGCACACCGGGCGGCGATGTCCGTTTCGTCGCGGAATACATCGTGACCGAGATTTCGTTGAGAATCAGCGATGCGTCGTACATCGAGATATCGATTTTCTTGCCCTTGCCTGTCGTGTGGCGGTGCAGAAGCGCCAGCACGACGCCGTAGAGCGCCAGGATTCCACACTGGATATCGGCAAGCGAGAAGCCCAGATAGGTGGGGCGATCTCCGCTACGCTCGGGGCGATACATGAGTCCGCTCATGGCCTGCCCACGATATCGAACGCGGGGAAGTCGCCATACGGGCTGGGCAGGATGTCGTCGTGCCCGAACCCGGAAATGGCGCCGTAGATCAGGCGCGGATTGACCTTGCTCAGATCCGCGTAACCGAGCCCCAGCCGGTCCATGACATTGGGCCGCAGGTTCTCGATCACCACATCGGCCTGTGCCGCGAGCTCGAGGAAGATGCGTCGCCCCTCCTCATGCTTGAGATCGAGCGTGACGCTCTTCTTGTTCCGATTCGTCCGAAGAAACGCGAGCCCGTTCGGCTTGCCGTCGGCATCGGGTTTGACCGGGCTCGTGCTCCGTGCAAAATCGCCGCCCTCGCGCGTCTCGATCTTGACGACTTCCGCGCCTGCATCCGCCAGCCACATCGAAGCAAACGGCGCCGCGATGAAGTTCTCGACTGTCAGCACCCGTATACCGGCCAATGGTCGTTCGGCGCCGGGTTTCGTTCCGACGAGCGAATCGTGAAGTGCCGCCTCCATCCTGTCTCCTTTTTTAATGTCTCTTGATACTGTTTTCGTGTGCCGGCCGCCGCGGGTCCGATGGTGCAGCGCATCGATTTCGCGGTGTCTCGTGACCGGCAACGCTTCGTTTTGTGTGCGCTGCGAGAATCGCAGCGCATTGGATCTCATCCGATGGGTGAGCGATTCCGGATCGACCCCATCGCCTGATACGAACGATGCTAGGTGAGTCAGCCAGATCGTTCAAATGCGCATTCGCGAAGACGGCATTGCGGTTTCGCGAACCGGCATGTCGGGCCGCACGACGTCGGGATCGACGGTCCACCTGCTCGCGCGTCGGTCAACCGGATGTTCGCGCGTCACGCATCGACGTGCGTCGGCGTTCGGGTTCGAAAAAATGCAATGCCCCGTTCGAGAAACAGCACTCGAATTGATGCCTCCTTGTCCCTACCATTGCTCAAACCGACAGGCGGCGGGCCATTGAGTCAACCGGCTTTGATCTGGCCGCCAGCCTCGATCCGTCGGCGGCTACGCGCGATCGGCCATGCCGGGCGTACCCGACCTGACGACACGTTCGAACGCAATTCTCAATGTCTTGAAGGCGATTTTCGATGAGCAGTCTTGAAGGGAAAGTAGCGATCGTCACCGGCGGCACTGGCGGGATCGGCAGAGGTATCGCATTGCAACTCGCGGCTCGCGGCGCAACCGTCGTGATCAACGGACGAAGCGCAGCAAAAGCCGAGTCGGTCCTTGCCGAACTGCGGCAGGCCGGAGGCCAGGCCGATTTTCTGCCCGGCGACGTTCGAACGAAAGCCGATATGGACGCCCTCGCATCGGAAACCGCCCGCCGCTACGGCGGCATCGACATCGTCGTCGCCAATGCCGGCGGCAATGACGACGAGGCCCGGTCTCCCAGGGTGCGTGGTCCGTTTGCCGATATCGATCTGGCGCGCGTGGCGGCCGTCGTGGCCGAAAATACGACGGCCAAGCTCTTCCCGGTACAGGCCGCGGTGCCCTACCTGCGTGCCCGGGGCGGCGGCAGTGTGATTTTCGTGACGTCGGAAGGCGGCCGGGTGCCGACACCCGGTCAAACCGCCGTTTCGACGTTTGCCGGCGGATTGATCCGCGCGAGCAAGGTGATCGCCAAGGAACTCGCACGAGACAAGATCAGGGTCAACTGCGTGTGCGTGACGGTCGTGCGCGACAGCCCGTCGTGGGACGCCGTATTCGGCGCCGACAGCAAGGTTTCGGAGCAGCACCGCAAGCAATACGAGAAGGTGGTCGCCGGGTGCCCGCTCGGCGTTGCGGCACCGACCGATATCGGTCAGGTGGTCGCGTTCCTCGCATCCGCCGAGTCAGCGTATCTGACCGGTGCAACGCTCAGTCCGACAGGCGGATTGACCATTCACTGACCTGCGCCGCGCGTCGCGCCCGAGCTCGCCGCGCCGGTATCGGAACAGGGATGCCTTGCGCACGCGCGCTCACGCACACGCCGGTTCAAGTCTCAGCAGTTGGAGAATTTTCATGCGCGGCATGGTGTTTCAGGGAAATTGCAAGGTCGACGTTCTGAATTTCGACGACCCCGTTCCCGGATACGGAGAAGCAGTCATCGAAATGAAGGCGTCCGGCATGTGCGGAACCGACCTTCACTATTACCGCCACGGCATGGCGGAGTCGCTAAGCATGCTCGGCTTGCGGGACCGGATGGAATCCGCGCAGATCATCGGCGGCCACGAGCCGTGCGGCGTCGTGGCCGCGGTCGGCCCCGGCGTCGATCCCGGCACGTTTCGGGTGGGCGACCGGGTAATGGTGTTTCACTACGCCGGCTGCAGCTGCTGCGATCACTGCCGCACGGGCTGGACCCAACTGTGCGATCGCGGCGCACGCATCTACGGCGTACTCAGCCACGGCGGGCATGCGAACTACATGAAGGTACCGGTATCGTCACTGGTCCATCTGCCGCAGGAAGTGTCGTTCAAGGGCGGCGCGGCCATCGCGTGCGGCACCGGCACGGCATACGGCGCGTTGTTGCGCCTGGAGATCAGTGCGCGCGACACGCTTGCCGTCTATGGCCTGGGCCCGGTCGGGCTGTCCACGGCCCAACTCGCCGCCGCGATGGGTATCGAGGTGATCGGTATCGACATCAATCCGGATCGCGTCGAACGCGCGAAAGCCTTTGGCGTCACGCACGGCATCGATGCCAGCAAAGTCGACCCGGTCGAAGAGATCCACAAGCTGACCGGCGGAAAAGGCGTGTCCTGTGCGGTCGAATGTGCCGGCGGCGAATTGCCGCGCGCACAGGCCATTCGCAGCACGAAAACATGGGGGCGCGTCGTTCTCGTTGCGGTCGGCGGGAACCTGACCATCGACGCAATGAAGGATCTGATCGGCAAGCAAAGAACGCTGGTCGGCTCCTTTACCTTCTCCGAAGTCGGCATGAAGGATTGTGCTCACTTCATCGCCGACCACGGCGTCGAGGTAGACAAGCTCTTTACCGACGAGTGGAGTCTCGAGCAAGCCGGTGACGCCTACGCTCACTTCAATCAACAGACGAGTGGCAAGGGCGTCATCGTATTTTGACGGCACGCACACCTCCGTGCTGTCCGGAAATTGGAAAGTGCCGCCGATGGCGGCCATGGAGATTCAGATGACCAAGAGAACGATCGACCTCAAGCATCCTCGAGAGTTCTATATCGGTGGGCAATGGGTTCAACCGTCCACCGCCGACACGTTCGACGTGTTCGATTGCGCGACGGAAGAAGTCGTGGCGACCGTGGCAAAGGCCGCGTCCGCCGACATGCAGCGTGCCATCACGGCAGCGCGTGACGCCTTCGACAACGGCCCGTGGCCCCGGATGACGCCGCAGGAGCGCGCGGTTTATCTCGAGAAGTTCGCGCAACGGCTGGAAGCGCTGAACGACGATTTCGCGCGTATCTGGGCGATCGAGACCGGCATCGTCTATAAAGTCGCGCAGCCCCGTATCGGGCTGTTCATCAGCGGCGCATTTCGCCAGTACGCGGCAATGGCATCGACCTTTCCGTTCGTCGAAGAGCATCGGTCGGTCACCGGTAATCTCGGCTATCGCGTCTACGAGCCGGTCGGCGTCGTCGGCGAAATCATTCCGTGGAACGGCCCCGCCGGTCTGATGGCGTACAAGACCGCACCGGCGCTGCTCGCAGGCTGCACGCTGGTGATCAAATCGTCGCCCGAAGCGCCCTGCTCGGCCTACCTGTTCGCCGAGATCTGCGAAGAAATCGGCTTGCCGCCCGGCGTGATCAACGTCGTGACGGCCGATCGCGACGTATCCGAGGAGTTGGTTCGCGACCCTCGCGTCGACAAGATCACGTTCACGGGATCGACCGGTGCCGGCCGCCGGATCGCGTCCATCGCCGGCGATCGCGTCGCGCGCGTCACGCTCGAGCTGGGCGGAAAATCGCCCGCCGTCATTCTCGACGACTACGACATCGAAGCCGCGGCCAACGTGCTCGGCCCGTCCTATTTCGGCTACAACACCGGGCAGATCTGCCACAGCCTGACGCGCGTGATCGTTCCCCGTGCGAAGCACGATGCGATGGTCGAAGCGTTGTCGAACGCCGCGAAAAAGATCGTGCTCGGCGATCAGTTCGCGCCGGAAACCACCTCCGGCCCGCTCGCTAGCGCACGGCAGCGGGAAACCGTCGAGCGGTTCGTCGCCAAGGGCATCGCGGAAGGCGCAACGTTGGCAGCCGGCGGCAAACGGCCGGCCGGGCTGGAGCGCGGCTTCTTCTTCGAGCCGACGGTGTTCGGCAACGTGGACAATCGTTCGACGATCGCGCAGGAAGAAATCTTCGGCCCGGTGCTGAGCGTCATTCCCGCCGACGACGAAGCGAGCGCGATCGCGATGGCGAACGACACGCCGTTCGGCCTGAATGCCGCGGTCTTCACGAACGACAGCGCCCGTGCGCTGCACGTGGCACGGCAGATCCGCTCGGGTACGGTCGGCCACAATGGCCCGCGCACCGATTTCTCGATCGGCTTCGGCGGGTTCAAGCAGTCGGGCATCGGGCGTGAAGGCGGTGTCGAAGGGCTGGCCGCGTTCATGGAATCGAAAACCATCGTGATGGCTTGACGGTCCGATGCTTCCCGCGCGGTGCGCATATCGACGCGGGTAGCAGAACCGGTTGGTCGTGCGCTTCCTGATTCCGTGTAACGGATCGAGCGCGTTTTCCCCTGCCCACCCGTTCGACCCAATGAAGCGCCGACAGCACGTCGGCGTTTCATTTTCCCTCAACCTGTACGCATACGTTGACGTTCCAGACGGCGCCCGAACGCGCTGCGTGACTCCGTATGCCGGGGTGATTGGCCCCTTTCCCCTTTCGATCGATGCAAGCCATGAATCCGCAACTCGTCGCGATTCGCGAGGCCGCCCGGCAACTGTCCGTGACGCCGCGCACACTGAAGTATTACGAGGAGCTCGGCCTTGTGATTCCCGCCAGGAGCAACGGGAGGTACCGGCTCTACAGCGTTGCGGATCTGGACAGGTTCAGACGAATCCTGCGACTGCGATCCCTCGGGTTTTCGCTGCACGGCATCACCGAAATGCTCAAGCAGCCATTGGCGATCGAGGCCGACGGCCGCAGGCAGTATTCCGCCGAGTCGTTGCACGAGATTTCGTCGAGTCTCGCGGAACAGATAACGCGCCTGAATGCCAGGATCGTGCAGGTCCGACGTGAATTGACGGATGCGGAAACGCTCCGCAACGAGCTGAACGACGATCTCGAGTATTTGCGTCGGCGACTCGCCGGCACCCCCGCGGAAGTGCTCGAAGGCGAACGGCTTGCCGCTCGCGAGCGCCGTTCCGCGTCGACCGGTTCCGGAAACGGAGCATCGTGATCATGGCGTTCTCCCGTGCGCGGTCGCTTACGTTCCGTCATCTACGCAGCGACTTCTTTCCGTGGGCCGTCGCGTTGTCGGTCGGGCTCGACTACTTCGACAACACGGCATTCTCGTTTTTCAGCAGCTATGTGGCCGGCGGCATCAATGTACCGCCCGACGAGCTGGTATGGTCGTCGTCCGCCTACGCTGTCGCGTCGGTACTGGGCATTCTTCAACAGCAATGGCTGATCGAGCGGATCGGGTTCCGTCGCTACCTCAGCGGATGCCTGCTGATGTTCGCGATCGGTTCGCTGGCGGCATCCGTCAGCACTACGTCATTTCAACTGGCGATGGCACGAGGCTTTCAAGCCTATTTCATCGGCCCGATGCTCGGTACGTGCCGGATTCTCCTGCAGACCGGTTTCTCGCCGAAGAATCGCCCGCCCGCGACGCGCCTCTTCCTGACGATCATTCTGTTGGCGAGCGCCCTCGCGCCGCTGATCGGCGGGGTTCTCATTGCAAACTTTGGCTGGCATGCGCTGTTCCTCTGCACAACCGTCGCCGGACTCGCACTGTCAGTCTTTGCGTTCCTGGTCGTCCCGCATATCGGCAAGCGCCAGGCGGCGCTGCGCAGCGATACGCATCTCTGGCCTTATCTGATTTTCGCACTCGCGCTGGGGGCGCTGCAGATCGTCGCCCAGCAGATCCGCTTCGAGCTGTTCAGTACGTCTCCGGTGCTGTTGCTCCTGACCGTAACGGGTTTGCTCGCGCTCGGCTGGGTTGCCTGGCAACAATGGACCCACCCCAAACCGCTGATCCGGTTGAATACGCTGCGGGAAGGGCCGTTCCGGATCGCGATCCTCCTCTACGCGTTCTACTACTACATCACGAATGCGATCGGCTACCTGATTTCCCGACTGCTCGAAGGCGGGCTCGGGTATCCCGTGGAGAACGCGGGCCGAATCGTCGGCTTCACATCACTGTCGTCGATCGCGATGGCCTTCCTGTACTTCCGATACGCGAAGTTCGTCACACGCAAAAAACTGCTGATCGTTCCGGGATTCCTGATGGCCACGTTCATCGCCGTGTGGTTCATGAACCTTCCACCAGACGTGAGCGTTCCTTGGCTCCTGGCACCGTTGATCGTACGCGGCTTCCTGCTGATGTTCATCGCCCTGCCCAACGGAAACGTGGCGTTCCAGATCTTCCCGGATCACGAGTTTACGCACGGCTACCGGCTGAAGAATATCGTCAAGCAACTCGCCTATTCGCTTTCGACGGCGTCCATCATCATCCTGGATCAACACCGTCTCGCACTCCATCAAACCCGGTTGGCCGAGTTCGCGACCCCTTACAACCCGATCTTCGAGAACGCGCTGCAGTCGACGGCTCGCGCGTTCGTCGAACAGGGCATGAGTACCGCGCAGGCCCAAGGTGCTGCCCTCGGAGAATTTGCCCGAATGGCGGCACACCAAGCGAGCTTCATGAGCGTGCTGGATTGCTTCTATGTGATTGCGATCATCTCCGTGGCAGGTGCCATCATCGCGCTCGTTCAGAAGCAGATAAAGTGACGGCCCGGAGGCACGACGCGTTCTGTTGACCCTTGCCCCTAACCCAGAATCAGTCGCCATCGGAGGTGGGGATTTCCGGTTCGGCCCAGTGGCCGGGCAAGGCGGAATCCCTTGCCGGACGAGCGAACCCGGCAGGCGTCATCCAGTAATGTTTTCCTTGAAGACCGGGCTGATCGTCCCGAAGCTGGCGAACTTCAGACAGGTCGTCTTCCACGCGCCGGCGATCCTCGAGAACCGGAATGCATAGGTGCCGGAAAGCAGTTGCAGGACGCCGTCGTCCGTCTGCCGGTAATAGATCACGTCGGTGGCCGCCGTCGCACGATCGCCATCGATGCCGATCAGCGGATTGGTGATGTGATGATGGCACTTCGGCACCTCTCGCCAGACCTTGCGGACCAGTTGCCGGATACCGTCGATGCCGGCGGTCTGCCCGCGTGGCAGTTCGTAGACGCCGTCGTCCGCCCAGATGCTCATGAAGGTGGCTTCGTCGTGCTTGTCGATGCCGTGACAGTACTTCGACATCAACGTCCTGATCTCGTCGGTATCGATGATTCGCTGGAGCTTCTCCTCGCAGCCGGCATCGCGGGATGTCATTTCCATCGTCTCCTGATATGGGTTGATGCGTGTGCGGACGCACGCGTGGCATCGTTTCGGATGCACGCGTTTTCGTATCGCCGCGTGACGATCCCGATCGGGCACGGCGTCATGTTATTTTTTCGCGGGCCGCCGGACATTTCGCCGTCGTTCGCTTCTGTTGCGAGATCGTACGGAACTGACGCCTACGCCCGCCGGCGATACTGCGTCGGCGAACAGCACATGGTTCGCTTGAATGCGGTGCAGAACGCGCTTTCGGATTCGTAGCCGAGCGAGAACGCGATCGACGCAATGCTCTCGCGCCCGACGCGCAGGCGATCCGCCGCGATCAGCATCCGCCAGCGCGTGAGGTAGTGGATGGTGGTCGCGCCGACGAGGTGCTTGAAGCGCTGCGCGAAGACGGTCCGCGACAGCCCGGCGATGCGCGCCAGTTCCTCCAGCGTCCAGTGGCGTGCGGGTTCCGAATGGATGGCGCCGATGGCCGCGCTGATGCGCCGGTCGGACAGCGCCATGAACCATCCCTCCGGCGATGCCGCCAGGTGAAGGCGCAGCACCTGCACGAGCATCAGATGCAGCAGGTGGTTCGACACCAGCGCCCCGCCCGGCTGCGGGTCGCGCAGTTCGGGCGGTCAATTGATCGAGCGACCAGCGCAGGACCTCGGCCTGGCTGGATGCGCGCGGCACGTTGATGAGCGGCGGCAGCGCATCGAACGGCACTGCGGCATGGTCGCTGGAGAACGCAAAGAATCCGCTGATCAGCAGCACGTCGCCGCCGCCGTCGTGCACGGCGATACCGTCGCGGGCGACCGCATCCATGATGGACGTCGAATCCTGCGGCTCGAGCGCCAGATCGGTGGTCAACACGATGCTGCGCCGGCTGTTCAGCAGGAAGCAATCGCCTTGCTCGAAGCGGACCGGCTGCTGAACGCCTTCGATCACGCCCCAGCATCCGCCCTGCAATACCGCGGCGAACTTGATCCCCTCGTATTCCGGAAACGCGAACGACCACTCGCCCGCCGCGTCGAGCCCTGCATAGAATTGACTGCGCGGCTTCAGCAGCGAAAGCACATCCGAAAGCGAATCCATAGGCAATCTATCCGTGAACGATGACCGGCGCACCGTCCATCGGACCACGGCGGACCCGTATCGTCTGTCTCCTGGTCGCAAAGCCCGTCCCGGCCGTTGCGACGTCGTATCTGTTCGCGCGTCCGCTGCCGGTAATCGCATGCTGCCCGACGGCCGCCGCGACACGGCGATCGCAAGCGGCACGGGTATCACGGCGGCCGGACGCAATGTGGGCCAGCGTGATTCCGGCACGCAGGCAAGTCAATTCGCACGGCGACACCATTCCGTACTTCGAAATTACGGGCACGGGAAATGGAAATGCGGAGCCTGCCCGGCTTCATTGCATCTGGCTGCAGAGGTTCAGATACCAAAGCAGCAGTTCCCGGTGGCTGCCGATCGACAAGCGTTCATACAGGCGCTTTCGATACGTGACGACGGTCTCCGCGCCGATGCCGAGATCGGCCGCGATCCCCGACGTCGGCAGGCCGTACAGATAGCGCGCGCAAACCTCGGATTCGCGCGCGGTCAGCCGCTCGCCGGACAGCGCGATCTGCCGCTCGATCTCGGCCAGGTCGGTCAGCAGGCTCGGCAGCCGGCGCGCCCGCATCGCAAGATCGTAATGCCTGGCGACGATCGACAGGATCGTCGCCGCGCGATCGGCCAGCGCATCCACGTGACGCGTTTCGAACGGGCCGTATTGTTCCGGGCGCGTGATGCCGAGCACCAGCGGATCGCCATCGACGCGGCCGCCCATCAGCACCCGGTCGCGGATGTTCAATTGCCCGTAAAGCGTCTGGCGCAAGCGCGGCGGCGCCGACAGCTTGAAGTCCGTCTTCAGCAGCGTGCAGGCATCGCCCCCGCTCGTGCCGAGTTCGTTGATCTCGTCGTCGAACTGCCACCATTGGCCGCCGAGATAGGTATTGCGCACGTGCTCGGCACGATCGGAACCGTCGCAGCCGATCGATACGAACTCGACCGGGCGTGCATCGACGATCCGGAAAATGAACGCGAGCTCGGCGCCGCACAGCGCGCGCAGCGTTGTGCCGACCCGCTCGGGAAACGCCGCGCTCCCGATCGCGCCGATAAGGCCGTCGAGCGGATTGGTCGATCCGATTGCCGCACCGGACAAGCTCGCCTCCGTCTGCCCCAACAGGGTGGATTCATCGAATGCCGGTGCCGGCCCGGGCGTGACGCCGGGACCGGAAACCGAACCGATCAAATGTTAGGTAGTCGGAACGACGTTTGATAGCTGGTGTTTTCCTGTACATCGTCCGCGCATGGCCGGATCGCCGAACCGGCGCATCCGGCCATGCGCACGCGAACGTGTCGCGTTCGAACGCCGTCAGCGCGCCGCGCGCAGGCGTTGCGTGCCGGCTTCGTCGATCCGCAGCCCTTCCGGGTCCCGACGCGGATCGCCCGCCACCACGACGCCATAGTCGCGCGCCGCGCCCGCGATGCTGACGTACTCGTCGCGCACGTCGGCCAGCACCCTGGCCGGATCGCGCGCGAACGCGTCGCCCCACCCGCCGCCGCCATTCGTGATGTAGCGCGATATCGCACCCGGCTCGGTCCGCCACACCGGCTGGCTCCCGTAGTAGTGATAGCGGCCCTGCTGCGGGTCGAGCACCTTGCTCTGCGGATCGAGCACGCCCGCGACCGGCGTGCTGGCCGCATAGACGTCCGGGCCGGTGCCGAGCAGCGCGTCCGGGCGGCCGTCCGCACGGTGGGCGGGCGGGAAGAACCAGACGCCGCCGCACGGCCCGGCGCTGCCGCCGTTCGCGCCGACACCGCTCGGCTCGCGCGTGCGGAATGGCGAGCTGTGGTGATCGGCCGCCGTCAGCCACAGCGCGTCCTTCAGGTGCGCGGCGCCGCCGCGATGCGCGCCCGCGCCGCCGCCGTCGATCGCGTGCTCCTTGCGCAGCAGCACGACCGGCGAATCGGCCTCGATCGATTCCGTCGCCGGGTCGAGGTTGTTGAGCGTCAGCAGCACGGTGTAGCTGTCGCCGTCCGCTTCCTTGGTCGCGCCCCACGGGCCATGCTCGCCGCCGCACTGGCAGACATTGGCCCACGGTGTGCCGGCACGGGTCACGCCATACGCGTTGTGCGTGCTGGTCGAGCCGTAGTCGCCCGCCACCGCGTTCTCGCCGAGCACCGGGTTGAGCGCGTTGAGAATCGCCGCGACCAGCGCGCCGCTGCTCTCCCAGAACATCATGATCGCGCCGTCGGGCGGCAACGACGTCAGCAGCGTGCCGGCCGGCGCGGCCAGGTCGATGTCGCGCCAGGTGCCGGAGGTGAACGGGGCCTCCGGATCGAGCAGCAGCGTCAGCGCGACGCCGAGCGCCGTCTTCGCATCGAGAATGCCGCAGTTGATCGACGAACGCGCCTGCGCCGAGGTGCCCGACAGGTCGGCCTCGATCCGGTGGCCACGCTTGCGCAGCGTGATGTTGACGCGATAGTCGACGCTGGCGTCGACGCCATCCGCATCGATCAGCGCGGAGCCGGTGTAGTCGCCGTCGGGAATCCGCCCGATCGCATCGCGCATGCGCTCGGCCGATACGTCGCACGCGTAGGCCAGGCTGCCCAAATACGCGTCGAGGCCGTAGCGCGCGATGTTTTCGCGCACCAGCCGCTCGCCCAGTTCCAGCTGGTGCGCGATGCTGTGGAAGTCGGGCAGCAGCAGGCCGCCGAAGCGCGAATTGTCGAAGATCAGGCTGAACGTCGAGCGCACCGGCTTGCCCTTCGACCACAGCAGCATCGGCGGGATCACGAGGCCGTTCTCGTAGACGTTGCGCTTGGTTGCCGAGAAGCCGCCCGGCACGACGCCGCCGATGTCGAGCTGGTGCGCGCGCATGTTGACGAACGACACCAGCCGGCCGTCGACGAACACCGGGCGGATGAAGCAGACGTCGTTGACGTGCGTGCCGACGCGGTACGGGTCGTTGCAGATCAGCACGTCGCCGGGTTCGAGGTTGTGCGGCCCGTATTCCTGCACCGCGTTGCGCACCGCGTCGCCCATCGTGCCGAGGAACACGACTAGGCTGTTGCTGACCACCGGCATCGGGTAGTCCATCTCCGGCGGCCCGCTCAGGGTGCACGCGAAGTCGTACCAGTCGCGGATGATCGGCGAGAACGCTTCGCGCATGAAGCCGGTCGACATGTGCTCGACCGCGTAGCGCAGGCGGTTGATCAGCACGGACGCCGTGAAGCGCTCGCACGCGTACCGCTCCAGGAATTGCGCGTCGGACAGCGTGCGGATGCGCGCATGGGTGTCGCCGGCGCGCGGTGCGGCGGCGATATCGGTCAGGAGATTCATGGTGCGCTCATTCCTTGTTGCGGATCAGCATTTCGCCGAAGCGGCCCACCGTCGCGGTCTGGCGCGCGCCGATGTGCGTGGTCGACAAGCCTTCATTGACGACGGCCGGGCCGTCGATCACGTCGCCGCGACGCAGCGCATCGCGGTGATAGACGGCCGCGTCCTGGCGCCCTTCGCCGCTCGCGTCGGACAGGTCGCCGAGGTAGCGCAGCGTCGTGCGGCCCGCCGGGCGCAGCGGTTCGGCGCCGCGCGCCGGCAGCTCCGGATAGGCGACCTTCGGCGTCTCGAGCACGGCGCGCACGCGGAACGTCACGCCCTGCACCGGGAAAGCTTCGAAGCGGTTGCCCGAGCGCGTCTCGTAGCTGTGGTGGAACGCGGCGATCATGGTGTCGATCGCGGCCGCGTCGATCGTGCCGTTCGGCGCGGGCACGAACGGCGTCTCCCAGCTCTGGCCGGCCAGGCGCGCGTCGAAGCTGCGCTCGAAGGTGACGCGTGCGCCCGCATCGAGCCCTTCGCGCAGCTGCGCTTCCATCGTTGCGTAGAGCGCGTCGACCTGCGGCGCGAGTTCCGCCGAGAGGATCGCGTAGTGACTGCGGCTCGCGGTGAACACCTGGTCGGCCGACAGCAACCCGAGCGCCGAGAACAAACCGGGATTCGGCGGCACGATCACCTGCTTGCACTTGAGCGTGTCGAGCACGCCCGGCAACAGCATCGGCCCGGCCGCGCCGTACGCCATCAGGCTGTAATCGCGCGGATCGATGCCGTTCTTGATCGCGACGTTGAGCAGCCCTTCGGCGATGTTGTGGATCGCGATCTCGTACGCGTAGCGCACGCGCTGGGCCAGCGTGAATCCCGTGTCGAGATGCTCGAAAGCCTGCCGCGACAGCGCGCGGTCGAGCTTGATCGCGCCGTTCGCGAAGCCGTGCTCGTCGATCACGCCGATCATCAGGAAGGTGTCGGTAGTGGTCGGCTGCGTGCCGCCGCGACCGTAGCAGGCCGGCCCCGGCGTCGAGCCGGCGCTCGCCGGCCCGACCTGGATCTCGCCGGCCGGCCCGATCGCGACGATGCTGCCACCGCCCGCCCCGATCGCCGTGACGTCGATCGCGAGTGCGTTCACCACCATGTCGTGCTCGAGCTCGAACGACGTGTTGACGAACGGCGCGCCGCCCGTGACCACGCTGATGTCGAGCGACGTGCCGCCGACGTCGGCGCACAGCAGGTTCGGCTCGCCGATCATCGCGCCGAAGTGCGCGCTGCCGATCGCGCCCGCCGACGGGCCGGAAAACACGATGCGGTACGGCTGCTCCATCGCGCGCCGCACCGGCACGAGCGTCGCCGCGCAGTCCGCGAAGTTCAGCTCGCCGCCGAAGCCCGCCGCCTTCAGGCCGTTCTCGAGTCGCTCGGTGTAGTCCGCGTAGATGATCTTCATGAAGGTGTCGATCACGGTCGTCGACGCACGCGGGTACTCGCGCGCGAGCGGCGAAACCTCGCTCGAGATCGAACAGGCGACGTCGCCCAGCACGTCCCGCACGAGCGCCTTCAGACGGACTTCATGGGCGGGATTCAGGTACGAATTGAGCAGGCAGATCGACACGCCGGTCACGCCGCAACGCTTGAGCACTTCAAGCTCTTCGCGCGCCTGCGCTTCGTCGAGCGGGAACAGCACCGAGCCGTCGGCGAGCATCCGCTCGCGGATGCCGCGGCGCAGGTAGCGCGGCACCAGCGGGCGCGTCGCATCGCCAAAGCTGCGGCGCCACCTCGGATCGAGGATCGCCGATGCGGGACGCCAGACGCGGCCCATGTCGAGAATGTCGCGATGGCCTTCGGTGGTCAGGAATCCGATCTTCGGCAGCCGGCGCGTGATGACGGCGTTCAGGCCGTGCGTGCTGGCGTGGTTGAACGCCGTGGCGTCGGCGACGTTCAATTCGCGCGCGCCGGCGAGAATCGGTTTCGTCACGTCGTCATAGTCCGTCGAGATCTTCGCGGTCTCGATTCGACCGTCTCGCAGCGAGACCACGTCGGTAAACGTACCGCCTACATCGATAGCAATCATCCGGTCTCTCTCCTACAGGGTGTCCGACAACAGGCGCAGCACGGGCCCGAGCCGGGACGCCGGCTCGCGCCGGATGGAATGCAGGCACGCCTGGCATTTGACGACATCGAACCAGCCGCCCTCCGAATGCACCGGATAGCGCGCGAGCATCGTCGCGTCGCACGCGGGACAGGCACCGTCCACGGGCGTGCGTTCCAGGTGCAGCGCCTGGCTTGTCACGGTCGTTGAAGTCATGGGGTCCTCGCCGGATGGCCGGCGGCCACGGCTCGATGCCGGGGCCGGCACGACACGCTGAATGTCATGGACATGTCTCCTGTCTGTTGTGATCGTTCTCGTCGCGTTCGCCTGTGCGAACCGACGAGACCGATGATAGGAAGCGCGTGCGCCGCCGCCCATCACCTTCCAGGGGGGCAAAGCGCCCGCATTGTTAAGCGGGACTTACATGTGTAGTAGCCGGGCGGTGCTTGTCGATCGCCGGTGCGGTTCCTACCATGGGACCTGACAGCACGTGCATCGCCGATCGAGCGACCGCCGGCTGTCCGCGCCGCCCGCCCGGGCATACCAATGGGCCTCGTCGACTGCGCGAACCCAGCCTCGCCGCGCGACGCGCCGTCATACGCCGATCAAGCCGTATCCGTACTCGCGCCGTTATCCCGGCGAGCGTTGAAGAAGCCTTTGCGAGGGCGCGCACCGCGCCGTCACCCCCGTCACACTGGAGCAGTTCATGAGCACGAACCCGATCAAGACCGTCACCTACCCGAACCTTGGCTGGGACACGGCCGCCGACCTCTACTTCCCGCCGGGTTTCGACGAAGGCAAGCAGTATCCGGCCATCGTCAGCACGCACCCGATCGGCAGCTGCAAGGAGCAGACCGCCGGCAACATCTACGCGAAGGGGCTGGCCGAGGCAGGCTTCGTCGTGCTGGTGCACGACGCGAGCTTCCAGGGCGCGAGCGGCGGCCTGCCGCGCTTCATCGAAGATCCGTCGATCCGCGTGTCGGACATCCGCTTCGCGGTCGACTACCTGCAGTCGCTGCCGTATGTCGACGCGGGCCGTATCGGCGCGATCGGCGTCTGCGGCGGCGGCGCCTATACCGTGCATGCCGGCATCACCGATCACCGCATCAAGGCGCTGGTGTCGATCACCGGCGTGAACTACGGCCGACTGATCCGTGAAGGCTTCGCCAACTTCAAGCCGGTCGGGTTCCTCGAGAACATGGCCGCGATGCGTACCGCGGAAGCACAGGGCGGAGAGCGCCACGTCGCCAACCTGCTGCCCGAGTCCGTGGAAGCGGGCAAGCAGGCCGGCATCACCGACATCGACGTGCTCGAAGCCACCGAGTACTACAAGACCGCGCGCGGGCAGCAGCCGAACGGCGCCACCAGCCAGCTGATGTCGTTCAGCAGCGCGGCGATGGGCTGGGACGCGTTCCTGCACGCCGAAGTGCTACTGACCCAGCCGCTGCTGGTGGTGATCGGCGACAAGCCGGGCGGCTTCGGCGCGTATCGCGACGGCTGGGAGATCTACGATCGCGCGGCATCGAAGGACAAGCGGATCGTCGTGGCCGAAGGCTGGTCGCACTACGACCTGTACGACAAATCCGAACCGGTCGGCATCGCGATGAAGCAGGTCGTGCCGTTCTTCAAGGAAACCCTCTAAGGCCTGTTCACGCCAATAACTGGCTTGCGCGGGCCCCAGGCGTCACGGCCAGCCGCGACGCCACTCACCGGACGGGCGTGGCACACGCCCGTTTTCTTTTGACCAGACGAAACCCTCTCCCATGAAATCACTGCTTTCCGGAAAGACCGCCATCATCACCGGCGCCAGCAAGGGCATCGGCCTCGCGACGGCGCAACTGTTCGCGCAGGAAGGCGCCAACGTCGTGCTGACCGCGCGCAAGCAGGCCGACCTGGACGCGGCCGTGAACGGCATCGTCGCGGCGGGCGGCAAGGCCATCGGCGTGCTGGCCGACTCGGCCGACCCGAGCGCGCCGAAGACGGTCTTCGCGCAGGCCATCGAAGCCTTCGGCCAGGTCGACATCCTGGTCAACAACGCCGGTTATGGCGACATGGTTTCCATCGAGGAGTGCTCGGACGAGCACTTCGACCAGGTCGTGCAGGTCAACTACGCGGGCGTGTTCCGCTTCTGCCGCGAGGCGATCCAGCACTATCTGCCGCGCAACGAAGGGGTGATCGTGAACGTCACGTCGATCAACGGCTCGTTGCCGGTCGGCGGCGTGGCCTACACGTCGACCAAGGGCGCGGTGAACACGATGACGACCAATATCGCGGTGCGCTTCTCGGGCACCGGCATCCGCTGCAACGCGGTGGCACCCGGCAATACGGACACGCCGATGGCCCAGGCCTGGGCGGCGGGCGAACTGCCGGGCGGCACGACGATGGTGGAGTACGCGGGCAAGTACGCGAACCAGGAACTGCCCTTCACCCAGCCGGACGACCAGGCCAACGCGATCCTCTATTTCGCCAGCGACCTGAGCCGGGCCGTGACCGGCCGCGTGCTGGTGGTCGACAACGGCGCCTATATCGGCGCATGACGGGCTCGGCCGGCGTGCCGGGAGATCGGGCGCGCCGCGTGCGCGCCGGCCCGCATGCTGGCCGACCTATCGCAATCATCGTAAAAGGAGTCATCTCGTGAAGCACGTTCTCATTCTGGGCGCCAACGGCCAGATCGCCCGCTGGGTGATCGACGCACTCGCGGCCGACAGGAACATCAGTCAGACCTTGCTCGTGCGCAACCCCAAAAATCTCGGCGATACGCCGGCGAACGCGCGGGTCGTGACCGGCGACGTGCTCGACCGCGCGCTGCTGCTGAACACGGTGAAAGGGCAGGACATCGTCTACGCGAACCTGGCCGGCGCGAACCTCGACACGCAGGCGGCGAGCGTGATCGCGGCGATGCAGGCGGCAGGCGTCAAGCGCCTCGTCTTCGTGCTGTCGCTCGGCATCTACGACGAAGTGCCCGGCAAGTTCGGCGACTGGAACAACGCGATCATCGGCGAAGACCTCAAGCCCTACCGCCGCTCGGCCGAGGCGATCGAGGCATCCGGCCTGCAATACACGATCCTGCGCCCGGCCTGGCTGACGGACGAAGATGAAATCGACTACGAACTCACGGGCAGGAACGAACCGTTCAAGGGCACCGTGGTGTCGCGCAGGAGCGTGGGCGACCTGATCGTGCGGATCGTCGCGTCGCCCGAATTGCACGTGGGCGAGAACCTCGGCGTCAACCAGCCCGGCAGCGACGGCGACAAGCCCTACTTCATGTAAGAGGTGACACGGATGATGTTGCAGGACCTGAACGGCAAGGTCGCCGTGATTACCGGCGCGTCGAGCGGCATCGGCGAAGCGGCCGCGCGCCTGCTCGTTGCCGAAGGCATGAAGGTCGTCCTGACCGCGCGCCGGAAGGAACGGATCGACACGCTCGCCGCCGAGCTGGGCGATGCGGCGCTGGCGGTGGCGGCGGACGTCTCCGACGCCGCCCAGGTCGCCGCGCTGTTCGACACCGTGCGCACGCATTTCGGCGGGCTCGATCTGTTGTTCAACAACGCGGGCATGGGCATCGCCGGCGCGTTCGAACACAGCTGGCCCGATGAATGGCGTACGCAAATCGACGCGAACCTGTACGGCATGCTGCATTGCACGCACGCGGCCATTCCGTTGATGAAGGGTCGCGCGGGCGCGATGATTTCCACCGTGTCCAGCGTCGGCGGCAAGACGGGGGCACCGAACTGGGCCGTGTACTGCGCGACCAAGTTCGCGGTCGGCGGCTTTTGCGAAGGCTTGCGGCAGGAACTGGCCGGTGACGGCATCCGTGTGTCGCTGATCTACCCCGGCGCCGTGCATACCGAATGGGGGCACAACGTCCCGGCCGAAGCGATGCGCGCGCGCCGCGACGCGATCGGCGCATTGCTGCCCGACGACGTCGCCCGCGCGTTGATGTACAGCTTCGCGCAACCGCCGGGTGTGCTCGTCAATGAGCTCGAGATTCGCCCTAGCCTGCAGCTCACGCTGTAGGCGCCGCGGCCGCGCCGTGACCGATGCCGCCGCCGGATTGCCCCGCCGGCGGCATCGCTGCGTCAGGCGGCCGAACGCGCGTCGCGCTGCACCGGGAACCAGCCGTTCGTCGCGTCGATGACGCTCCACAGCTTGTCGGGAATCCCGAGCTGCGGTACGTCGACCGGATTCAACTGCGTGCTGATCGCAGTGGCGTCGCCGCGCAGCGCATGCTCGACCCAGCCGGGGTTCATCACGAGCCCCTTGCCCACCGCCACCACCGACACGCCCAGCGCAAGCGCGGCTTCCGCCTGGGCCGGCGTCCTGATCGTGCCGGCCGCCATCAGCGGCACGCGGCCCTGCACGATGTCGGCGACGCGCTCGATCGTGCGGCGCTCGTCGCTCGCATCGAGCGGCTTCGCATTCAGCAGGTCCGTCAGCGACACGTGGATGTAGTCGATGCCCGCCACGATCAGGCGATCGATCAGCGTCAGCGTATCGCCGATGCGCAGCCCGTCCGCATCGGGTTCTTCCGGCGAAATCCGGTAACCGAGCACGAACGGACGATCCGCATGCAGCGCGATCACGCGCTTGAGTTCGGCAACCAGTGCAAGCGGGAAACGCATCCGGTTCTCGAGCGAGCCGCCCCATGCATCGGTGCGCTGATTGAAGCGCGGCGAGAAGAAATTCTGGATCAGGAAACCGTGTGCGCCGTGCAGCTCGACGCCGTCGAAACCGGCTTCGATCGCGCGTCGCGTGGTTTCGCCGAATGCGCGGATCATCTCGCCGATTTCGTCGTGGGTCAGCGCGCGGCTCTCGAGTTCGCCGCTGTTGAACGGCCCGGGCGGCGCCTTCATCGCGCTCGCGCTGACGAGCACGCCATCCGGCACCAGCGCCGGCACGGCCTTGTTGCCCGCGTGAAAGATCTGAAGGATCGCGGGCGCCCCGCCGCTTTTCGCGGCGTCCGCCAGCTTGCGCAGGCTCGGCACGTAACGATCGTCGTGCGCGGCGAATTCGTCGGTGAAGCCGATGCCGCTTTCCGTTACGTGCGTGCAGCCGGTGAGCACCGCTCCGACGCCGTTCGCGCGGCGGCGGTAATACGCGAGTTCCTGATCGGACACGGTGCCGTCCGGATTCGACGACCAGGTGGTCATCGGCGCCATCAGCACGCGGTTGCGGAACGTGACGCCGTTCGGGAACGTAAGTGGCTGGAACAGCGTTGCAAAGGGTTGAGTCATGGTGTTTCCTGGTTGGCCGCCGCAGCGAGATGCGCTCGCCGCGCGGCATGATGTGGAACGTGCGGCTTGACGCCGCAATGGCATGGCGCTCGCCTCGCCGGCAGCGGTTTCGCGGAACGCGACCCGGGCCGGTGGTCCGGCGGACCCTCCTATCGTATGGCTCGATTGACATTACTCAAGCGCGCAAAACTGACATCAGTCGTATGTCAGCCTTAACAATCGCCCCGCCGGGCCACGCATCGCGGCGAAGCGGTTCCCCCTGCATCTGTAAAGACAGGCTTAACACTGAAGTCTTTTTTAGCCCATATATCCGCATCAATTTCTTGACTACCATGCATCACATCACCTCACCTCGTTGCCACCTACCACCGGAGTTAGCGTCATGCAGAAAGTCAACTTCAAGAACCTGAACGGCCAGGGCGTTACGATTGCCGCCGTGATCCATGTTCCCGCCGGTTTCGATTCGAACGCCAAGTACCCGGCCGTCGTCGTCGCACATCCGGGCGGCGGCGTAAAGGAACAGACGGCCGGTCTGTACGCGAAGAAACTCGCCGAAAACGGTCTCGTCGCGATCGCGTTCGATGCGTCGTATCAAGGCGAAAGCACCGGCGAGCCGCGCCAGCTCGAAAATCCGTATATCCGCACGGAAGACGTCAGCGCGGTGGTCGACTACCTGACCACGCTGCCGTACGTCGACGCGGACCGGATCGGCGCGATGGGGATCTGCGCGGGCGGCGGCTACGCGGCCAACGCGGCCATCAACGACCGCCGCATCAAGGCGCTCGGCACGGTCAGCGCGGTCAACATCGGTTCGATGTTCCGCAATGGCTGGGAAAACAACGTGAAGGATGCCGATGCGATCCCGTACATCGCACACGGTTCGCAGGCGCGCACCAGCGACGCGTCGGGCGCACAACTGGCCACGCTGCCGCTCGCGCCGATGCGCAAGGAAGATGCGCCGAACAAGGAACTGGAAGAAGCATGGGAGTACTACCATACGCCGCGCTGCGAACACCCGAATGCGCCCGGCTTCATGACCGCCCGCAGCCTCAACCAGATCATCACGTACGACGCGTATAACAAGGCCGAAGCGTTCCTCACGCAGCCGCTGCAGATCGTGGCCGGCAGCGTCGCGGGCAGCAAGTGGATGAGCGACGACCTGTTCGCCCGCGCGGCCAGCGCCGACAAGCGCTTCCACGTGGTCGAAGGCGCGAACCACATGTCGCTGTACGACGTCCCGCAATACGTCGACGAAGCGGTTTCCGTGCTTGCGCCGTTCTTCCAGAACACGCTGTAACGCGGCACGCGGCCGGTGCGCGCAACCGCGCACCGCGCTGACCGGACGGACAACGAACGGATCGCCTGCTTTCCCGAGGCGATCCGTTCGCACATCCAAATCACCCTGACGCCAACCTAACTACTGTTAGTATGTCGGCATGACTCACCATGCGCAGGCAACCAGGGGTATGGCCAAACGATCCAAGTCGAATTCCGTCGGCACGTGCGAGACGCGTGAATCGCTGATCCGTTTTGCCGCCCGCACGTTCGGCACGCAAGGCTATTCGGCCACGACGATGCGCAACATCGCCGATCAGGCCGGCATCGAGGCCGCGAGCATCTACTACCACTTTTCGTCGAAGGAAGAGCTGGTCGAGGCGGTGATGGAGCAAGGCGCCCAACACATCGTCCATCACCTGAACGAGCAGCTGGACGCGCTCGGCCCCGGCGCCACGGCCGAACAACGGTTCCGGGCGGCGGTACTCGGGCAGATGCGCGGCCTCGTCATGCACGGCGATTTCGCGGTCGCGCACGGCAGGCTGCTCGGCCAGTTGCCCGACACGATTCGCGAACGGCAGGTCGTGCGGCGCGAACATCACCAGACGCTCTGGAACGGGCTGCTGGAAGCCCTGCGTGTGGAAGGCAGGCTCCGCGAGGACGTGGACATCCACCTCGCGCGCATCCATATCCTGGGCAGCATCAATTCGATCCAGTCGTGGTTCAACCCGCAAAAAGGCTCGCTGGAGCGGATCGCCGGTCAACTTTGCACCATGTTCTTCTCCGGCGTGGGGCCGTCGTCGCGTTGATTCCCGCGCCCTTCCCCGCCACGCGCAACCGCCGTGCGTCGCCTTCGAACCCGAAGCCGGCGTGCGAGCCGATGCGTCGCGGCAACCACGTCTCGGTATAAACCCCAATGACGGTCTCGGCGTTTGCGCATCAAACTAACTACCAGTTGTTAGGTAATGCCTAACGCACGTATCAGGTGCCCCCCCATCAACAGGCCGAGACAGTCATGACCACGCAGATGAAACCGATCCGTTCCTTCCTTTTCGTTCCGGGCAACAAGCCGACCTGGATCGAGAAATCCATTCAGTCCGGCGCCGATGCGCTGATCCTCGACCTCGAGGACAGCGTGCCGCCGGCCCAGAAAGTCGAAGCGCGCGAGATCGTCCGCTCGAAGCTGGCGTGGCTGGCCGAACAGAAGCAGCGCGTCTGGGTGCGCATCAACCGCAGCGCGCACCTGTACGACTTCGACGACATCCTGGCGATCGTGAACCCGGTGGTCGAGGGCATCGTGATTTCCAAGCCCTGCGGGCCGGAAGACATCCACACCGTGTCGTCGATGCTGGCCGAAGCCGAGTACCGCGCCGGCGTCGAAGTCGGTCACACCAAGGTGATTCCGCTGCTGGAAACCGCCCGCTCGCTGCAACTCGCGTATGAAATCGCGCAGCACGACCGGGTGCCCGCGATCGTGGGCGCGACGGCCAAGAACGCCGACGTGGCACGCGCACTGAAGACCGTCTGGTCGCTCGAAGGCCGCGAAACCCAGTTCCTGAAGTCGCGCATCGTGATGGCCGCGCGCGCCGCCGGCAAGCTGCCGATCGGCGGCGTGTGGCAGCAGGTGCATGACCTCGACGGGCTCAAGGTCTCGTCGGCGAACGACCGCCAGCTCGGCATGAGCGGCGAGCTGGTGCTGCATCCGTCGAACGTCGAGATCGTCAACCGCACCTACAGCCCGACCGAAGAAGAAGTCGCGTTCTACCAGGGCATGATCGACGCGCTCGACAAGGCCCAGGCGGAAGGCCGCGCGTCGTGCATCTATGACGGCGAGCACATCGACATCGCCCACGCGAAAACGGCACGCGAAATCATCGCGCTCGCGCAGTCGTTCAACCGCTGATTCCCCACCCGAATACGTCAGGAGACACAAAATGGCAGGCCTTTACTTCGAAGAATTCAAGCCCGGCATGGTGATCGAGCATGCGATCCGCCGCACGGTGACCGAGACCGACAACGTGCTGTTCTCGGCGATGACCTACAACTGCGCGCCGCTGCACATCGACGCCGAATACAGCAAGAACACGATGTACGGCCAGCGCCTCGTGAACAGCATGTTCCTGCTCGCGCTGGTGGCCGGCATCACCGTGTACGAAACGACGCTCGGCACGACGCTCGGCAATCTGGGCTTCGGCGAGATCGCGTTCCCGAAGCCGACCTTCCACGGCGACACGATCCGCGTCGAGACCGAGATCGTCGAGGCGCGCCTGTCGAAGAGCCGCACCGATTCGGGCATCGTCACCTTCAAGCACGTGGCCCGGAACCAGCGCGACGAGATCGTGTGCACCGCCGTGCGCACGGGCCTGATGATGCTGCGCCCCGCCAGCCAGGCTTGACCTCGTTCCCGCAGGAGAATTTGACATGGACTACCAACTGAGCCCCGACCAGGTCGCGATCGTCGATGCGGCGCAGAAAATCTGCGCGGACTTTCCGCTCGAGTACTGGCGCAACAAGGACAAGAATCACGAATTCCCGCACGAGTTCTTCAAGGCCGTCGCGAGCGGCGGCTGGCTCGGTATCTGCATGCCGGAAGACGTGGGCGGCGCGAACCTCGGCGTGACGGAAGCGGCACTGTTCATGCGTACGGTGGCCGAATGCGGCGGGCAAGCGGCTGCATCGACCATCCACATGAACATCTTCGGCCTGCAGCCGGTCGTGCATTTCGGCACGGACGCGCAGAAGAAGGCATGGCTGCCGCCGTTCGCACGCGGCGAGCACAAGGCCTGTTTCGCGGTGACCGAGCCGGACACGGGCCTCGACACCACGAAGCTCAAGGTGGTCGCGAAGAAGCAGCCCGACGGCAATTACCTGATCTCGGGCAAGAAGGTCTTCATCTCGACCGCGCAGGTGGCCGATCACATGCTGATCCTCGCGCGCACCACGCCGATCGAGCAGGTGAAGAAGCACAGCGAAGGGCTGAGCCTGTTCTACACGAAGCTCGACCGCAAGTACGTCGACATCCGCGAGATCGACAAGCTCGGCCGCGCGGCGGTCGATACCAACGAGCTGTTCATCGACGATCTGCCGGTGTCGAAGGACGAACTGATCGGCGAGGAAGGCAAGGGCCTGAGCTACATCTTCCACGGGATGAACGCCGAGCGCGTGCTGGTGGCCGTCGAGCAGGTCGGCATCGGCCGCGCGGTGCTCAACCTCGCGACGCAATATGCGAAGGAGCGCGTCGTGTTCGGCCGCCCGATCGGCCAGAACCAGGGCGTGCAGCATCCGCTCGCGCGCAACTGGGCGGAGCTGGAAGCCGCGAACCACATGATCTTCGCGGCGGCAGACCTGTACGACCGGGGGCAACCGTGCGGCTCGGAGGCGAACGCGGCGAAGCTGCTGGCGTCCGAAGCGTGCATGAACGCGTGCCAGACGTCGATCCTCACGCACGGCGGCTTCGGTTATGCGAAGGAGTATCACGTCGAGCGGTTCATGCGCGAGGCGTGGATCGGCTACATTGCCCCTGTCACCCCGCAACTCATTCTGTCGAACATCGCCGAGCGCAAGCTCGGGTTGCCGAAGTCTTACTGAATCCGGTAATCCGCCGACGTTTTCCCGGTTCGGGAAACGTCGGCACCGAACAGGCATAAAGAACTGTCTGCGCGCCACGCGCGGCGCATCCGGGACGCGCACCGGCCGCAGACCAGTTTCAGGAGACAAGCATGTCAGCTGCAAGACCGTTGGAAGGTATCCGAGTGCTCGATCTGACCGTGGCCCTGGCCGGCCCGTACGGATCGCTGCTGCTGGGTGGCATGGGCGCCGAAGTCATCCGCGTCGAATCGCCGGGCGGCGGCGACATCGCACGCAACAATCCCCCGTATGTCGGCAAGGACGGCGTCCACTTCGGCGTCAAGGGCGACGACGAGGTGTCGCTGACCATCCTCAACCGCGCGCGCAACAAGAAAAGCATCACGCTCGACCTGAAATCGGAACAGGGCAAGGCGCTGTTCATGGAGCTGGTCAAGGAATCCGACGTCGTCATCGAGAACGCCAGCGAGGGCGTGACGGCGCGCCTGGGCGTGGACTACGAGAGCGTGCGCGAGGTCAACCCGCGCATTGTCTATGCGTCGATCAAGGCGTTCGGCGAGCCGAGCCCGTACAAGAACCTGAAAGGCATGGACATCATCGTCCAGGCGCTGTCGGGGATCATGGACGTGACCGGTTTCGCCGACGGCCCGCCGACCCGCTCGGGCCTGCCGATCGCCGATCTGATCACGCCGCTGTACGCCGTCAACGGCATCCTCGCCGCGCTGATTCACCGTGGCCGCACCGGCGTGGGCCAGTCCGTGCAGGTGTCGATGCTCGACTGCCTGTCGTCGCTGGTGGCCGAGGAGCATTTCGACGTGTTCCTCAAGCACGGCTACTCGAAGCGCTCGGGCAATTTCCAGGACCGGCTGGTGCCCTTCGGCGTGTACGGCACGCTCGACGGCCACGTGGCGATGGTGGCGTTTCAGCCGGACTGGTTCCAGAACCTGATGGAAGCCGTGGGCCGGCCGGAGATCGTCACGGACCCGCGCTACGCGACGCGCGGCCCGCGCATGAAGCATGCGGCCGAGATCAACGCGATCATCGAGGCATGGACGAGCCGCCACAGCACCGAGGAAGTGATCGCCGAACTGCAGGTCAGGCGCGGCGTGCCGGCCGCGCCGGTGCGCTCGCCGCTCGACGTGCTGAAGGACCCGGTGCTGCAGGCGCGCGGCGCCGTGGTGAAGCTGGAGCACCCGGGGCTGGCCGACGTCGATGCGATGGGCATGGGCCTGCCGATCAAGCTGTCGCAGACACCCGTGCAGTTCGACCAGCCGGCGCAGGAACTCGGCGCTGCCAACGACGAGATCTACCGGGGGCTGCTCAAGCTGTCCGAGGATCGCCTGCAGCAACTGCGCGACCAGGGAGTGATCTGACCATGTCCGCCGCACCCTCCCGTCGCGGCCCGCTCGCGGGCATCCGGATCGTCGAGATCGCGGGCATCGGCCCCGGGCCGCTGGCCGCGATGTTCCTGGCCGATCTGGGCGCGACCGTCATCCGCGTGGACCGCAAGGAGCCTTCGGGGCTCGGCGCGCCGCGCCCCGTCGAATTCGACCTGGGCCTGCGCAATCGCAAGTCGGTGCGCGTCGACCTGAAAGATCCCGCCGCCGTCGAGATGGTGCTCGAGCTGATCGACCAGGCCGACGGCCTGATCGAGGGCTTTCGTCCCGGCGTGATGGAACGCCTCGGTCTCGGCCCCGAACCGTGCCTGGCGCGCAACCCGCGCCTCGTCTACGGCCGCGTGACCGGATGGGGGCAGGACGGCCCGCTGTCGCAGGTGGCCGGACACGACCTGAACTACATTTCGATCACCGGCGCGCTGCATGCGATGGGCCGCGCCGGGCAGGCGCCGACCCCGCCGCTCAACGTGCTGGGCGACTATGCGGGCGGCTCGCTGTACCTGGCGTTCGGGCTGCTCGCGGGCATCCTCGAAGCGCGCGGCTCCGGGCAGGGCCAGGTGGTGGACGCCGCGATGGTCGACGGCGTGGCGTCGATCATGACCGTGACGATGGGCCTGCATGCGGCCGGCATGCTCGACAAGGCTCGCGGCACGAACCTGCTCGACACCGGCGCGCCGTTCTACGAGGTGTACGCGTGCGCCGACGGCAAGTACGTCAGCGTCGGCCCCATCGAGGGCAAGTTCTACCGGCTGCTGCTCGAGCAGCTCGGGCTGCAGGACCATCCGCGGTTGCAGGCGCAGATGGACCGCGCGCAGTGGCCCGAAGCCAAGCAGATACTCGCCGCGAAATTCAGGGAACGCACGCGCGACGAGTGGGCGCAACAGCTCGGCCATCTCGACGTGTGCGTGGCGCCCGTGCTCGACTTCGACGAAACGCCCGAGCATCCGCACGTGAAGGCGCGCGGCACGTTCATCGACCTGGACGGCGTGACGCATCCGGCGCCCGGCCCGCGTTTTTCGCGCACGCCGGCCGCACCGCCCGAACCGCCCGCGGCGCCGACCACCGACAACGCGATCGCCGCGCTGCAGGACTGGCTGCCCGATGCGCGCATCGACGCGTGGCGCGCGCAGGGCACATTCATCTGACGCGGGCGAACATGGCCGCCGGCGCAATCGCCGGCGTATTCCCCGCGATGGTTTTCCGCTCGCGCCCGTCGCGCCCCCGAAGCGCGCGGGCCGGGCAACTGGCAAGGACGCAACTGACATGACATCGCCCATCCCCGAACTCGCGGCGCTCGATCGCCTGACGAGCGGCCGCTCGACGTGCCGCGCCTATCGACACCAGGCGCTGGACACCGAACTGATCCGCAGCATCGTCGGCATGGCGGGCCGCTCGGCCTCGTGGTGCAACGTGCAGCCGTGGCAACTGGTCATCACCGAAACGCCCGAGAGCACCGAACGCTTTCGGCAGGCGCTGATCGAGCGGGTCAACACGCATCCGGAAAACGAATCGGACCTGCCCTTCCCGCCGCGCTACGAAGGCATTTACCGCGACCGGCGACGCGGCGCGGGCATTGCGCTGTATTCGGCGCTCGGGATCGGCCCGAAGGACAGCGAGCGCAGCGCCGAGCAGGCATTCCGCAACTTCCGCATGTTCGACGCGCCGCACGTGGCGATCGTCACGGTGCCGGTGGAGCTGGGCCCGTATGCGCTCATCGACGCGGGCGGCTTCGTGTCGTCGTTCCTGATCGCCGCCTATGCGCACGGCGTGGCCACCACGCCGCAGGGTGCACTGGCCCGCCATGCCCGTTTCGTGCGCGAGTACTTCGGCATTCCCGATACGCAGCAGATGATTTGCGGCATTTCGTTCGGTTACGCGGAAGACGCGCATCCGGTCAACCAGTTCCGCACCACGCGTGCCGGCGTGGACGACCTCGTGCGCTTCGTCTGAGGCGGCCGCCGTACGCGTATCGCAAGCACGGCCAAGGAGAATCGGGCATGACCGCACGCATTCATGAATTGCTGGATCGATGGCTGTCCGAGGCCCCCGGGCGCCCGTTCATCCATCTCCCCGATCGCAGCCTGAGCTACGCGGACATCGGCGCGCTGGCCGATGCACTCGAACGCGAGCTGCGGGCCGACGGCGTGCGCCGCGGCGACCGCGTGCTGGTGGTGGCCGAGAACTGCGCCGAACATGCCGCGCTGCTGATCGCGTGCAGCCGCGTCGGCGCGTGGTCGTGCGGCGTCAATGCGCGCATGGCGCCGGGCGAAGTCGACGCGTTCGCGCTCAAGGCCGATGCGCGCGTGCTGTACTTCACGTCGGGCGTGTCGCCGGCGGCCGGCGCGCATGCGGCGCGGCACGGCGCCGGCCCGTCATGCGCGAACGGCCTCGCGCGCAGCGCCTTGCATGCCGCGGCGCGGGTCGAACCGGAGCCGCTGGCCAGCGACGTGGCGGCCATCATCTTCACGTCCGGAACCACCGGCGCCCCCAAGGGCGTGATGATGACGCACCGCGGTGTGCTGCATTTCGCGCGCGTATCGGCCGAATCGCGCGCGCTGGGCCCCGACGACCGCGTCTACGCGTACGCGCCGATGACGCATATCTTCGGTCTCGGCACGGTGCTGCTGGCGTCGCTGCACGCGGGCGCGGCGCTGGAAATGCGGCCGCAGTTCGAACCGGCGGAGCTGTTCGACGCGCTGGCGCACCGGCGCGTGAGCCAGGTGCAGGGGCCGCCGATGCTGTTCTCCCGGCTGCTGCGGTATTGCGCGGAACATCGTATCGCCCGCCCCGACGCACCCTGCCTGCGTTATCTCTACGCCGGCGCCGGGCCGCTCGACATGGCGCTCAAGCAGCAGGTCGAGGCATTGTTCGGGCAGCCGCTGCATCACGGTTACGGCCTGTCGGAATACGCGGGCTCGCTGCACGCCACCCGCCTCGGCGAAACGCGCGGCGATACCAGCGCGGGCTACGCGTTCCCGGGCGCCGAACTGCGCATCGTCGATCCGGCCAGCGGCCGGACGCTACCCGTCGGCGCGCGCGGTGAAATCTGGCTGCGCGGCACGGGTCTGATGCCCGGTTATTTCCGCGACCCGCAGGCCACCGCCGACGTGATGCGCGATGGCGGCTGGTACGCGTCGGGCGACCTGGGCGAACTGCACGACGACGGCGCGCTGTTCATCGTCGGGCGGCTCAAGGAGATGATCATCCGCTCCGGGTTCAACGTGTATCCGGGCGAAGTGGAGCAGGCGCTCAACCGTTTCCCGGGCATCCTGAACTCGGCCGTCGTCGGGCAGAAAGAAGCGGACGGCAACGAGGCCGTCATCGCATTCGTCGAGCTCGATGCCGCGCATCCGCTGGACGAAAGCGCATTGCGCCGGTACTTGCGCGAACAACTCGCGCCGTACAAGCATCCGGCGCGCATCATCCCCGTCGACAAACTGCCGTTCAACAGCAACGGCAAGCTCATGCGGCGGCAATTGCTGGAACGGCTGTAGGCCGCTGCCGCCCCGCCTTTCCCTGCCCGCGCCGCGCCGGTCACGCGTGCGCGAGCCGGCACACGCCCCCTTCCCCGCGCCCGCCGAAAACCGCAAAATCTGCAAACCCGCCGACCCTACATTGCTCCTCCAGGAGCCCGCAATTGAAACCCCGAACCCTTACCCGGTATGCCCGGCGCATGGACCCCGTCCTGCGCTGGCTGGCAAGCCACCCCGACGCCGACCCGGATCTGTATCTGCTGGCCGACCTCGCGTGCTTGTCGCCGTATCACTTTCACCGCGTTTACCGCGCGATGATCGGCGAGACGGTGAACGCCACCGTGCAGCGCATCCGCATGCACCGCGCGGCGGTCGCACTGGGCGGGACCGGGGCGCCATTGCGCGACGTTGCGCAGCGCGCCGGCTATACGTCGGACGCTGCCTTCAACCGCGCGTTCGGTGCGACCTTCGGCATGTCGCCGGGGCGCTACCGCGCGGCCCGCTCCGTTCCGTTCAATCCCGAGGAGCTCGGCATGTATCCCGTCACCATCGAAACCTTCCCCGGCGCCGTACTGGCCGCGTTGCCGCATCGCGGCAGCTATCAGGAAATCGGCCCGGTCTTCACCCGCGCGTTCATGCTGGCCGCCGGCCGCGGCCTGGCGCGCCCCGAAGCGATCGGCATCGGCGTGTATTTCGACGATCCCGAGCAGGTGCCGCCCGACCGGCTGCGCTCGATGGCCGGCATGTCGGTCGCGCCCGATGCCGACCTGGGCGACGAGCTGGAGCGCTTCGAGATCCCCGCCGGCCGCTGCGCGATCCTGACCTACACCGGGCCGTACAACGAAATGGACCAGCCGTACAACTGGATGTTTTCGGAATGGCTGCCCGCCAGCGGCATGGTGCCCGCCGACTTCCCGATGTTCGAGCAATACCTGAACGACCCGCGCACCACGCCGCCCGCCCGGTTGCAGACGCGCATCTGCATGCCGTTGAAGTAAGCGCCGCGCGGCCCGGCGAATACGGGCCGTGGCCTGCTGGTGCTGGTGCCGGTGCCGGTGCTGGTGCTGGTGCTGGTGCCGGTGCCGGTGCTGGTGCTGGTGCTGGTGCTGGTGCTGGTGCTGGTGCTGGTGCTGGTGCTGGTGCTGGTGCTGGTGCTGGTGCTGGTGCGGCACCCCCCGGCCGGGCCCGCCCGCCGGGGGTGCCACACAGCCGCCCTAGCCGAGCCAGCGTGCATCGGGCCAGTGGCCCTCGTCGAACGTGGCCTTCACGCAGTCGAGCAGCACGGCGACCACGCAGCGCACCGGCGCCGTGGCCTGCCGGCTGCTGGGCGCCGCCAGCACGATCGTGCGCTTGATGCCCGGCGGCGCGAGCGGCGCCGCGCACAGCGTGCCCTGCTCGACTTCCCGCGTGACGCCGACGGCCGGCAGGATCGTCCAGCCGTGGCCTTGCGCGACCAGGTCCTTCTGCACGCTCAGCGCATTCGTTTCGGTGACGACCCGCAGCGTCACGTCCGCCTCGGCCGCCGCGTGCTCGATCGCCGCGCGCAGGCCCTGCGGTGCCGACGGCAGGATGAACGGCTCGCTCGCGACCCGCGACAGCGCGAGCGGCCGCTTGCGCGACAGCCCGGCAGCGGGCGCCGCCACCGCCCACAGGCTTTCCTCGATCAGCGCCTTGACGTGCAGCGCGGGCGTTTCCTTCTGCCCGTACAACAGCGCGGCGTCCACGTCCCCGGCTTCGAGCCAGTCCTGCAGGTGCCCCGCGTAGCCGATCGTGAGCCGCAGGCGGATGTGCGGGTAACGCCGCGCGACCTCGCTCGCCAGCCGCGTGGCCAGCAGATCCGACGTGCTGGCCAGCAGGCCGATGCTGACGATGCCGGCGACCGGCCCGTCGGTGGGCTGAATCTCGGCCTTGGCGCGCGCCACCTCGTTGAGGATGCGCCGCGCGTATTCGAGCATCGTTTTGCCCGACGGCGTGAGCTGCATCCCGTGACGGCCGCGCTCGAACAGCTCCGTGCCCATGTCTTCCTCGAGCAGGCGCAGCTGGCGCGACACCGCCGGCTGCACGAGATTCAGCAGGCTCGACGCGCGCGTGACGTTGCCGGTTTCGGCCACCGTGACGAAGGCGCGCAGTTGCTTGAGATCCATCGCAGAGTCCTCGATACCGAAAACTGATACATCCATCAAAAAATTCTATTTTTTCACCGATCCATCAAAACTTATTATGGACCTAACCGATGCCAATGACGAGACAGGATTCATGAGCGCCTCCATCTTTTCCGCCCCCGACCAGTACCAGGAAATCCGCGACGCCGTGCGCGGCCTGTGCAGCCAGTTTCCGGCTGAATACCACCGCAAGATCGACGAGGAGCGCGGTTATCCCGAGGCCTTCGTCACCGCACTCACGCAGGCCGGCTGGCTGGCCGCGCTGATTCCGCAGGAATACGACGGCCCCGGCCTGTCGATGGCCGAAGCGTCGGTCATCATGGAAGAGATCAACCGTTCCGGCGGCAATTCCGGCGCCTGCCACGGCCAGATGTACGTGATGAACACCATCGTGTTCAGCGGCACCGAAGCGCAGAAACAGCGTTACCTGCCGCGCATCGCGTCGGGCGAGCTGCGCGTGCAGTCGATGGGCGTGACCGAGCCCACCACCGGCAGCGATACCACCAAGCTCAAGACCACCGCCGTGAAGAAGGACGGCCGCTGGGTCATCAACGGCCAGAAGGTCTGGATCTCGCGCGTGCAGCACAGCGACCTGCTGATCCTGCTCGCGCGCACCACGCCGCTGGACCAGGTGCAGAAGAAAAGCGACGGCCTGTCGTGCTTCATCGTCGAGCTGGACAAGGCGATCGGCAACGGCCTCACCGTGCGCCCGATCCTCAACATGGTCAACCACGAGACGAACGAGCTGTTCTTCGACAATCTCGAACTGCCGGAAGACGCACTGCTCGGCACCGAGGGCAAGGGGCTGAAGGTGATCTTCGACGGCCTGAACGCCGAGCGCACGCTGATCGCGGCCGAGTGCATCGGCGACGGTTACTGGTTCCTGGAAAAGGCCCGCGACTACGCGGTCGAGCGCAAGGTGTTCGGCCGCCCGATCGGGCAGAACCAGGGGATCCAGTTTCCGCTGGCCGAATCGTTCATCGAGCTCGAAGCCGCCAACCTGATGCGCTGGCGTGCGTGCGAGAAGATCGACGCGCGCCAGAACGCGGGCGTCGAGGCCAACATGGCCAAGTACCTGGCCGCGAAGGCGAGCTGGGAAGCGGCGAACGCGTGCCTGCAGACGCACGGCGGTTTCGGCTTCGCGTGCGAATACGACGTCGAACGCAAATTCCGCGAAACGCGCCTGTACCAGGTCGCGCCGATTTCCACCAACATGATTCTGGGGCATGTGGCCGAGCACGTGCTGCAACTGCCCCGTTCGTACTGATTCACGAAGGAAACTCTTTCATGAAGATTCTCGTACCCGTCAAACGCGTGATCGACGCGAACGTGAAGGTCGGCGTGAAGTCCGATCAATCCGGCGTCGACATCGCGAACGTGAAGATGTCGATGAACCCGTTCGACGAAATCGCCGTTGAAGAAGCCGTGCGCCTGAAGGAAGCGGGCGTGGCGACCGAAGTGATCGCCGTGTCGGTGGGCGTCACGCAAGCGCAGGAAACGCTGCGCACGGCGCTGGCGATCGGCGCGGATCGCGCGATCCTCGTCGAGTCGACCGACGGCGTCGAGCCGCTGGCCGTCGCGAAGATCCTGAAGGCGCTGGTCGACAAGGAGCAGCCGCAACTGGTGATCCTCGGCAAGCAGGCGATCGACGACGATTCGAACCAGACGGGCCAGATGCTGGCCGCGCTGGCAGGCCTGCCGCAAGCGACGTTCGCGTCGAAGGTGACGGTCGCCGACGGCAAGGCTACGGTCGCGCGCGAAGTCGACGGCGGCGCGGAAACGCTGTCGCTGACGCTGCCGGCGGTCATCACGACCGACCTGCGCCTGAACGAGCCGCGCTACGTGACGCTGCCGAACATCATGAAGGCGAAGAAGAAGCCGCTGGAAACCGTGAAGCCGGAAGACCTGGGCGTGGACGTCGCGCCGCGTCTGAAGACGCTGAAGGTGGTCGAGCCGCCGAAGCGCGCAGCCGGCGTGAAGGTGCCGGACGTGAAGACGCTGGTCGAGAAGCTGAAGACCGAAGCCAAGGTGCTGTAAGAGGGAGCGCAAGAAAATGACGATTCTGGTGATTGCAGAACACGACAACGCGTCGGTCAAGGCCGCGACGTTGAACACGGTAGCGGCGGCGGCGAAGATCGGTGGCGACGTTCACGTGCTGGTCGCGGGCCACAACGCGCAAGCGGCTGCGGATGCAGCGGCGAAAATCGCGGGTGTGTCGAAGGTGTTGCTGGCCGATGCGCCGCAGCTCGAAGCGGGCCTGGCGGAAAACGTCGAAGCGACCGCGCTGAACATTGCGAAGGACTACTCGCACATCCTCGCGCCGGCGACCGCCTACGGCAAGAACATCGCGCCGCGCATCGCCGCGAAGCTGGATGTCGCGCAGATCTCGGACATCACGGCGGTCGATTCGGCTGACACGTTCGAGCGCCCGATCTACGCGGGCAACGCGATCGCGACGGTGCAGTCGAGCGACCCGATCAAGGTCATCACGGTGCGCGCAACGGGCTTCGATCCGGTTGCAGCCGAAGGCGGCAGCGCAGCGGTCGAGAAGATCGAAGCGGCAGCCGACGCAGGCAAGTCGCAATTCGTGAGCCGTGAAGTGACGAAGCTGGACCGTCCGGAGCTGACTAGCGCGAAGATCATCGTGTCGGGCGGCCGCGGTCTGGGCAGCGGCGAGAACTACACGAAGGTGCTGGAGCCGCTGGCGGACAAGCTGTCGGCCGCACTCGGCGCATCGCGCGCGGCAGTGGACGCAGGCTACGTGCCGAACGACTATCAGGTTGGCCAGACCGGCAAGATCGTCGCACCGCAGCTGTACATTGCGGTCGGCATCTCGGGTGCGATCCAGCACTTGGCCGGCATGAAGGATTCGAAGGTGATCGTCGCGATCAACAAGGATCCGGAAGCGCCGATCTTCAGCGTGGCCGATTACGGCCTCGTCGGCGATCTGTTCGCGCTCGTGCCGGAACTGGTCAACGAACTCTGACGCGAATGGCTGCAACGGCGCGTTCGCGCGAGCCGCTTGCAGCCTTCACGACGCATCCCATTTCGAGAGCGCGAAACGACATGAGTGTCGAGCAACCCGAATCATTCGACGCCTGGATCGGCCGCAGCGAGGACAGCGCGGACCGGATCACCCAGGCGCCGATCCGCCTCCTGCAGGCCGCGCTGGACTACGCGGATGCGCCGGCGCTGCCGGCCGCCCTGCCGCCGCTGTGGCACTGGCTGTACTTCCTGCCCGGCGAACGCCAGTCGAATATCGGCGTAGACGGCCACCCGCGGCGCGGCGGTTTCCTGCCGCCGGTCGCGCTGCCGCGCCGCATGTGGGCCGGCGGACGGCTGCAGTTCCTGCGCCCGCTGGCCGTCGATGCGCCCGTGCAGCGCCGGTCGACGATCACGAACGTGCAGAGCAAGTCCGGCCGCAGCGGCCAGCTCGTGTTCGTGACCGTGCTGCACGAAATCAGCGACGTACAAGGCGTGGCGATCCGCGAAGAACAGGACATCGTGTACCGCAACGCGCCGCCGCCCGCGGCCGCCGGCGCCCCGGCCCCGGCTCCGCAGCCGGCGCCGACCGACGAGCAGTATTCGCGCATCGTCACGCCCGATCCGGTGCTGCTGATGCGCTTTTCCGCACTGACCTTTAACGGCCACCGGATTCACTACGACCGCCCGTACGCGATGCAGGAAGAAGGTTATCCGGGCCTGGTGGTGCACGGCCCGCTGATCGCGATGCTGCTGATGGAAGAACTGCGTCGCACGCACCCCGGCAAGACCATCCGCCAATTCGAGTTCAAGGCGGTCAGCCCGCTGTTCGACACCGCGCCGTTCTCGGTGAACGGCAAGCTTGAAGGCAACACCGCCCGCGTGTGGGCACGCGGCCCGCAAGGACAACTGGCCATGCAGGCCAGTATCGAACTGGAATAGCGATCCGACCATGCAAGCTCGAAAAGGCCCCCTGAGCGGGATGACCGTCGTCACGCTCGAACACGCGATCGCCGCGCCCTTCTGCACCCGCCAGCTCGCCGATCTCGGCGCGCGCGTCATCAAGGTGGAACGCCCCGGCGTCGGCGATTTCGCGCGCGCTTACGATCACCGCACGCGCGGACTCGCGTCGCACTTCGTCTGGACCAACCGTTCGAAGGAAAGCCTCACGCTGGACCTGAAGCAACCCGCCGCGCAGGACGTGCTCGGCGAGCTCATCGCCCAGGCCGACGTGCTGGTGCAAAACCTCGCCCCGGGCGCGGCCGCGCGCATGGGCCTGTCGTTCGACGCACTGCACGCCAAATATCCGCGGCTGATCGTGTGCGACATCTCCGGCTACGGCGGCGACGGCCCGTATCGCGACAAGAAGGCCTATGACCTGCTGATCCAGAGCGAGGCCGCATTCCTGTCGATCACCGGCACGCCCGACGAGCCGAGCAAGGCCGGCAATTCGATCGCGGACATCGCGGCCGGCATGTATGCGTACACGGGCATTCTCAGCGCACTCCTGCAGCGTGGCATCACGGGCGAAGGCTCGCACGTGGAAATCTCGATGCTCGAAGCGCTCGCCGAATGGATGGGCTTCCCGATGTACTACGCGTACGACGGCCAGCAGCAGCCGGGCCGCAACGGCGCGGCGCACGCGACGATCTATCCGTACGGCCCGTTCACGGCAGGCGACGGCCGCGTGGTCATGCTGGGCCTGCAGAACGAGCGCGAATGGAAAGCGTTCTGCGATACCGTGCTGCGCGACCCGGCGCTCGCGACCGACCCGCGTTTCGACGCCAATGTGCGCCGCTCGGAGCATCGCGCCGAACTGAAGGCCGTGATCGAAGCGGCTTTTGCCAGCCTCACCGCGCAGGAGGTCATTACGCGCCTCGACGAAGCGCAAATCGCCAATGCGGCCGTCAATCAGGTCGGCGATCTCTGGACGCATCCGCAACTGCATGCGCGCGAGCGCTTCCGCACCATCGATTCGCCCGCCGGCGAACTGCAGGCGCTGTTGCCGCCCGCCACGATCGACAGCTTCGACGTTCGCATGGACGCGGTGCCCGCACTGGGCGAGCACAGCACGGCCATTCTCCGCGGGCTCGGGCGCTCCGACGCCGATATCGAACAACTGCGCGCCGCCGGCGCGATCTGAACCATGTCCACGCCCTCTTCTCCCGTGCATCACGCACGCAGTTTCCTGTTCGTGCCGGCCACCCGGCCCGAGCGCATTGCGAAGGCGCTCGACTCGGCCGCCGACTGCATCGTCATCGACCTCGAGGATGCCGTCGCGATGGACGCCAAGGACGCCGCGCGCGCGCAGCTCGCGCAGCACCTGCCGCTGCTGACGCAGGAACAGCGCGCACGCACCGTCGTGCGCGTGAATGCCGTCGGTACGCCGTGGCACGACGCGGACATCGCGCTGCTGCGCGACTGGGCGTCGCAAGGCGTCGTCGTGATGTTGCCGAAGGCCGAAGACGCGGACGCGCTGCGCCGCGTCGCGCAACAGCTCGGCGACGCAGCGCGCATCGTCGCGCTGATCGAATCGCTGGCCGGGCTCGACGCAGCCGATGCGCTGGCGCGCGATCCGCAGGTCGCGCGGCTCGCGTTCGGCCATCTGGATTTCCAGCTCGACCTCGGCATGCGCGCATCGGCGGAGGAACCGGAACTGGCCTTTGCGCGCAACGCGCTCGTGGCCGCATCGCGCCGCGCGCGGTTGCCCGCGCCGATCGACGGCGTGACCGTGCGCACCGACGACGCCGAGCGGCTCGCGGCCGATGCCCGGCGCGCGCGTGCATTCGGTTTCGGCGGCAAGCTGTGCATCCACCCGGCGCAGGTCGCCGGCGTAAACGACGCATTGGGCTATTCGGACGACGAGCATGCATGGGCGCGCCGCGTGATCGACGAAGCCGGGAAACACGGCGGCGCGGTGTTCAGCCTGGACGGCCGCATGGTCGATCTCCCGGTGATCCGGGCGGCCGAGGCGATCGTCGCGAGCGTGCGGAAATAAGCGCGGTTGGCAGGCGGTTCGCGCGTCGCTCGCGGCGCTGACAGCCCGGTATCCGAAGACCGATGACAAAAAAGATGGGCGGCGTCCGGTATCGGACGCCGCCCATTTTCCTGGGATGCCGATATCCGGGGCATACGCATCACCCCGGACAATGCTCACGCTCGGCCTCAGACGGCCCACATGGCAGTCAAATCGGCGGCCTTCGTCGCCGGGTTCAGCTCACGCAGCGCGGCCAGCAGCGCGCGCGAGCGTTCGGCGCCCAGCACGTCCGTGGTCAGGTCCATGAACTTCGCATCCTGCTCGTGCTCCGGCATCGGGTTCGTGTCGGTACCGATCGGATCGCCGACGAACACGTGCTCGGTGCGGCCGTCCTTGAACGTGACGGTCACGTCGGCCACGAACTTGCCGGGATACTGCTTCTCCAGCTCGGGTTCCTCGGTGATGCGGATGCTGCGCGCGATGTCGATCACGGGCGCCATGTCCACCTTGCCGGCCAGGTAGTCGCGGTGAACCGGGTAGCCGTTGCCCTTGCCGAGCAGCGTGAACGCGGCCTGGATCGGCAGGCTGAACTGCACGTGTTCGATGTTCTTCGGCGCGTACGCGTTGACATTGGCCGTGCCGACGACGACGTTGAAGTGCGGCGTGATCTTCAGGTGGATGTCGGCGATCTCGTCGCGGCGTGCCGCGAACGGCCGCAGCGCATCGATGTACGCGTGCGTGCAGTAGCACGCGCAGTACGCCTTCAGCCACACCGTGCCGATCTCGAACGGCCGGTCGATGACGAAGCGCTTTTCGGCATTGTCCCCGGCCGTGCGTTGCAGGAAGGTGCGGAAGAAGCCCTTGTTGCCGCTCAGGAACGCGCGCGGGCCGGTGATGCCGGCGCGCGCCATGTCGGCCGCCGCCATCCCGTTGCGCGTGCCGATGCCCGCATGGATGCGCTTGATCGAGCCGCCGGTCGACGTGTACTCGGTCGTGCCCGACACGTGGCTCAGCGCAACCGCCAGCGCGTGCAGCGTCGTTTCGGCGTCGAACCCGCGCAGCTTGGCCGCCACGGCCGCCGCGCCGAAATTGGACAGCGTGCCGTGCGGGTGATACCCGCGCTGCAACAGCTCGGGCGCGGCCAGCATGCCGATGCGCGCATAGACCTCGTAGCCGGCCACCATCGCGACGATGATCTCCTCGAGCGACGAACCCAGTTCCTCGCCGATCGCCAGCGCGGCCGGAATCACGCAGCTGCCGGGGTGGCTGTAGCTGGGGCCGTGCGCGTCGTCGTACTCGAAACCGTGCCCGTACGAGCCGTTGACGAACGCGGCGTCGGCCGCGCTCATCGTCAGCGCCGACGCGCTCACGCGGCTGTTGCCCGGGCGCTGCTGGGCCGTCGCATACGCGAGCAGCTGCTCGGACCACGGCAGCTTCGAAATGCCGACCTGCAACGCGATCTGGTCGCGCATCAACCGGCTGATGCCGGCATGCGCGCGCGCGTCGAGATGCTCGTATTTCAGTTCCTGGATGAAGCGCACCACCGCTTGCTCGAGCGGCGGGCAGTTGTCCGGCGCAACGGGCCGGGTGTCACGGGTGTCGATCATGACAGTCTCCTTGATGATCGAAAGATGAATGGCCCGGCCTGCGCGCGGGCCACGTCGGTTCATGCGGGGTGATAGGTACGGCGCTGCCGCCCCACCGAAAGTGCGATGCCGGCCGCAATCACGGCGACGACGGCCATCAGCAGCAGCGCTGCCGTGTAGCCACCGGTCCGGGCCTTGGTCACGCCGAGCAGGTAGGGCCCGGCGAAACCGCCCAGATTGCCGACCGCGCCGATCCACGCGATGCTGGCCGCGGCGGCCGCCCCGGACAGCAGGTCGGTATTGATCGCCCAGAACGCGGGAAGCGCGCCGAACACGCCGAAGGCCAGCACGCAGAAGCAGCCGAGCTTGAGCACCGGCGCATCGATCAGGCCGGCCCCGACCAGCGCCGCGGCGGCGATCAGTGCGGGAATGGCGATGTTCCAGCGCCGCTCGCCGGTCCGGTCGGCGCGGCGCGCCCAGAACACCAGGCTCGCCGAGCCGATCACGTAAGGGATCGCCGTGACGAAGCCGGTCTGCACGTTGGTCAGGCCGAAGGATTTGACGATCTGCGGCAGGAAAAAGCCGATGCCGTAAATCGTCAGGAAGAAGCCGAACGCCATCGCCGCCAGCATCCACACGCGCCGGTCGCTGAACACGCGCGCCACCGGGACGTCGTGCTCGCCGCGGCGCCGGTTGTCCTCGCTCGTCATACGTGCGGCGAGCCACGCGCGCTCGTCCGCCTGCAGCCAGTGCGCATCGCGCGGCGAACCCTTCAGGTAGCGCAGCGTGACGAAGCCCAGGACCACGGCGGGCGCCGCCTCGATCAGGAACATCCACTGCCAGCCTTGCAGCCCGCCCAGGCCGTCGAGCCCGCGAAGCCCGAGCAGCATGCCCGAGATCGGCGAGCCGATCACCGACGACAGCGGCGCGGCCACCAGCAGATAACCCATCACGCGCGCGCGGTAAGCCGACGGGAACCACAGCGTGATGCAATACGCGACACCGGGGAAGAAGCCGGCTTCGGCGAGGCCCAGCAGCAGGCGCACGGCATAAAAGCTCCACGGGCCGGCCACGAAGGCCGTGGCGCCCGAGATCAGCCCCCACGTAATCAGGATGCGGGCGATCCACACGCGGGTGCCCACGCGCACCAGCAACAGGTTGGACGGCACCTCGAACAGGAAATAAAGCAGGAAGAACAACCCCGAGCCCAGGCCGTACTGCGCGGGCGTGAGGCCGATCGCGTCGTTCATCTGCAGGCTGGCGAAGCCGACGTTGACGCGATCCAGGAACGAGATGAAGTAGCACAGCATGAAAAACGGGACCAGGCGCCGAAACACCTTGGCCATCGTGACCTGCTCGAGCGAATGCATGAGGTCTCCTCACATGTTTTTATGGTGCCGGGCGACGGCAGCGATTCGCCCGGCACGAACTTCCCGCTCCGGTTTCAACCGGGTATCGATCAGCGCCCGGACGGAACCAGCGGATCGAGCAGCACGGCGGCCACGTCATCCACTTCGTCGAGGTGCAGGATGTCGCCGATCATCCTGTCGACCGTCTGCTTCGACAGATCGATCGCGGCATACGGCACGCACAGCCTGAACTTGGCGACGAAGTCTTCTTCCGTGAACGGGTTGCGCGGGTGGCCCTTCACGTAGACGCATTCCTTCTTCAGCGTGCGCCCGTCGTGCAACCTGACGGCGAGGCGCGCTCCCCAGTCGGGCACGTCGGGGTTTTCCTCGGCGGTGATGCGCGTCATCAGCTCGCGAACCTCGGGCCGGGCACGCGCATCCTCGCTGTACGACTCGAGGAACACCTTGTCGTCGAACGCGGCAATCGCCACCACGTACGGCAGGCTGAACTGGCATTCGGGCACCGTGACCGGATGCCACTTCTTCTCCTGCGGCTCGCACACCGCCCGCCAGCTCGGCGTGGACGTCTCGATGTGAATGCCGGCGATGTCGGCCGCGCCGAACCGGTGCGCCTTCATCAGTTCGCGGATCGCGTCGATCGACGAGTGCGAGAAATAGCAGGCGCTGTAGCCCTTGGTGATGATGTTTTCCATCTCCCAGTGCTCGCCCAGCGCGTGCAGGATGAAATCGGGATCGGTCTCCCAGCGCGCCGTGCTCAGATACCCCTTGGGCCCCACCAGCACTTCGGCGCGCGGCCCCGTGATGCCGCGCTGCGCCAGCTGGCAGCACGTGATCGCGGCCTGGCTCACGAGCCCGTGATGCATCCGCACCATCAGCGTGGCCGGCGAATAGATGCCCATGGTGTTGGGCTGCGTCATGGTGCGCGCGATGCCCTGCGCGTTTTCCAGCTGGTCCTGCGTCAGCCCGAGCAGCTTGCCGACGGCCGCCACCGCACCGAAGATGTAGTGGCCGCCGCATTCGTGGTGCTTGATCGCGCGGTTGATGACCTTGTAGGCCGTGCCGAGCCGCACCAGGATTTCCTGCCCCACCGCCATCGCCGCGAGGAATTCCTTGCCCGACACCTTGCCGCGCAGGCCGGTGGCCGCCAGCAGCGTCGGCACCACGTACTCGGTCACGTGGCCGGCTTCCTCGTGCAGGTCGCCGCAATCCATCGCGCGCGGCATCGGGCCCAGCGCGAGCGCCGCCTCGTGGGCCGGCACGCGGCCGCCGTAGAACGGCAGCGGCGTCTGCGGGTTGCCGCCGCGCTCCTTCACGAGCGAGACGATCTCGGGAATGCCTTCCATCGCCGAGCCGCCGATGGTGACGCCCATCGCGTCGAGCAGCGTCTGCTTCGCATGGCGCGCCACGCCGACCGGCAGGTCGGCGTACTGCGTGTGGAGCGCCATCCGGCACAGCGTGGCCATCGGGTCCTCGATGCCCTGCCGTTCAAATTTCGCCATTCTTCCGTCTCCTTGTCGCGGGTGGCGCGGCGTGCTCAGAACAGGAACACGCCCTTGCCGCCCGCCTGCGCGTCGAACAACCGGTAAGCCTCGTCGGCCTGCTCCAGTTTCCAGTGGTCGGTGAACAGCTTGTCGACGTCCACGCCATGCTTGGCGACGAAGTGGATGCAATCCTTCATCCCGACTTCCGAGAACGTATAGGACCCGATGATGGTGCGCTGCTTGCCGATCACGTCCTTCATGCCGTCGACGTTGAGGTTGCCGTTCACGGCCACCAGCGCGATGCGGCCCCACGGGCGCGTGCTGCGCACGGCCTGCTGCTTGGGCACGTCGCCGCCCGCGCAATCGATCGCGCAGGTCACGCCGAGGCCGCCGGTGAGCTTGTGGATTTCCTCGATCGGGTCCTGCTTGCTGCCGTCGATCACGTGGGTCGCGCCGAATTCCTTCGCGCGCTCGACGCGATCGGCCGCGATGTCGATGCCGATCACTTCCACGCCCATCGCCGCGGCCAGCTGCACGGCCGACAGCCCGACCGGGCCCAGGCCGAACACCGCGAGCGAGTCGCGCGCGCTGATGTCGAGACGCAGCAGCGCGCCCCAGGCCGTTCCCGTGCCGCAGGAAATGGCGGCGCCGGTGGCGAACGAGACTTCGTCGGGCAGGTGGACCAGCGACGTCACCGGCGCCTTCATGTAGTGCGCATGGCCGCCGTGCTTGATGACGCCGTGAATGTCCGCGCCGTGGCTGCACATCTGCGTCCAGCCGGTACGGCAGTGGTCGCAGTGCATGCAGCCTTCGTAGTGGAACACCGCGACGCGGTCACCGACCTTGAACGCACGCGGATCGACGCCCGCGCCGACCGCGACCACCTGTCCGCACGGCTCGTGACCGCCGATGATCGGCGTGTCCTCCGACATGCCGCGCGAAGCGAGATCCTTGAAGCCCAGCGAGCGGATCACGTCGGCCGGCTTGTGGCGATAGAAATGCAGGTCGCTGCCGCACATGCCCGATGCCTTCATCTCGATCACGGCTTCGCCCGGGCCGGGCGTGGGGTCCTCGAAATCCAGGATCTCGAGCGTGCGTTCGCCTTTGAAAACTACGCCTTTCATGTTTTGTGTCTCCTGTTTGCAGCGGAATGGGGTCGATCGACGGCGACGTGCCGGCTCAGACCAGATTGATATAGGTGGCCTTCGGGTACAGGAAGCTCTCGACGTGCTCCTTCCCGCCCTTCCATCCGTAGCCGCTCATCTTGGTGCCGCCGAAGCCCACGGCCGGGTCGATCACGCCGTAGCAGTTGACCCAGACGGTGCCCGAGCGAATGCCCTGCGAGACCTTGTGCGCAGTCGACAGGCTGCTCGTCCACACGCCGCCGGCAAGGCCGTACGGCGTATCGTTCGCGAGCTTCAGCGCGTCGTCCATCGTGTCGAACGGGATCACCGACGCGACGGGCCCGAAGATTTCCTCGCGGGCGATCGTCATGTCGTTGCGCACATCGGCGAACACCGTCGGCTCGACGAAGAAGCCGCCGGCCGGCACGCCGCCGGGGCGCCGGCCGCCGTGCACGAGCCGCGCCTCCGTGCCGCCGATGTCCACGTAATGCATCACGCGGTCGAGCTGGCGCCGCGAGATCAGCGGGCCGATCTGCGTATCGGGATCGCGGCCGTCGCCGATCCGGATGGTGCCGGCGAACGCGGCCATGCGCTGCACGAATTCGTCGTGGATCGCGCGCTGCACGAAGATGCGCGTGCCGGCCACGCAGACCTGGCCGGTGTTGGTGAACACGCCCATCGACGCGCCGGGCACGGCTTTGTCGAGATCGGCATCGGCGAACACGATGTCGGGCGACTTGCCGCCGAGTTCGAGCTGCAGCCGCTTCAGGTTGCCGGCCGACGCGCGCACGATGGCCTGCGCGGTGCCCACCGAGCCCGTGAAGGCCACGCGATCGACGTCCGGATGTTCGGCCAGCGCCTGGCCGACGTCCTTACCGTAGCCGGTCACGACGTTGATCACGCCTTCGGGCACGCCGGCTTCCATCATCAGTTCGGATACGCGCAGCGACGACAGCGACGCATCCTCGGCCGGCTTCAGCACGGCCGTGCAGCCCGTGGCGAGTGCGGGGCCGTAGATCCACCACAGCCCCATCAGCGGGCCGTTCCACGGGATGATCCCGCCGACCACGCCCACCGGCATCAATTGCTTGAGCGCGGTGAAGCCGGGCGCGATCGACATCGGCGGCGTTTCCACCGCGCCGGCGCCGGTTTGCGATGCGTAGAACTGCAGCAGTTGCGACAGCCATTCCTTGTAGCCGCGCGTGCGCGCAAGCGGCGCCCCCATGTCGAGCGTCTCGATCAGCGCGAGCTCGTCGAAATGATCGAGGATGACGTCGTGCACGCGCAGCAGCAGCTTGCGCCGTTCATGCGGCGTGAAGCGGCTCCACGGCCCCTCGAACGCGCGGCGCGCGGCCGCCACGGCGCGGGCAACGTCCTGCGCGTTGCCCTGCGCGATATGGCACAGCACTTCGCCGGTCGCGGGATTGATGGCCTCGATGCGTTCGCCGCCGGCAGGCTCGACCCACTCGCCGCCGATCAGCAGTTTCTTGGTGCCGCGCACGAAATCCGGAATGCTCGGGTTGATGCTCACGGGTGTCTCCGTTGAAATTGTTATGGATGACGAAAATTACATGCGAAGCATGATCGACTTGGTCTGCGTGTAGGCCTCGATCGATTCCTGGCCGAATTCGCGCCCCCATCCCGATTGCTTGTATCCGCCGAACGCCATGGCCGGATCGGATTCGCCGAAGGTGTTGATCCACAGCCGCCCGGCCTTGAGCGCGCGCACCACCTTGTGCGCGCGGGCCACGTCGCGCGTCCATACCGCGGCGGAAAGGCCGTAGGTGGTGTCGTTGGCCTGCAGCACCGCATCGTCCTCGTCCTTGAACGGGATGATCGACAGCACCGGCCCGAAGATCTCTTCCTGCGCGATCCGCATGCCGTTGCGCACGTTGTCGAACACCGTCGGCTCGACGAAGTAGCCGGCGCCGTCCCATGGCTGGCCGCCGAGCCGCAACGTCGCGCCGCCCTCCTGGCCCACGCCGATGTACGACCGGACGCGCTCGCGCTGCGTCGCCGAAATCAGCGGGCCGATCTTCGTGTCGGCCGCGAACGGGTCGCCGGCCTTCCACGCGCCCGCCACCTGCGCCACGCGTTCCGCCACCTGTTCGTGGATGCTCTCCTGCACGAACAGCCGCGTGCCGGCCGAGCACACCTGGCCCGAGTTGCCGCAGAAGGTTTTCACCGCGGCCTGCACGGCCTTCTCGATGTCGGCGTCGGCGAACACCACGTTCGGCGCTTTGCCGCCGAGCTCCAGCGTCACCTTCTTCAGGTTCCCCGTGGCGTCGCGCGTGATCTGCTTGCCGACCGCCGTCGAGCCCGTGAACGCGATCTTGTCGATGCCCGGGTGCTGCGCCAGCGCGGCGCCCGCGGTCGCGCCGAAGCCCGGCAGCACGTTGATGACGCCCGGCGGCAGGTCGGTTTCCTGGATCAGCTCCGCAAGGCGAATCGAGGTCAGGCACGCCAGCTCGGCGGGCTTGAGGATCACCGTGTTGCCGCAGCACAGCGCGTTGGCGAACTTGATCGCGGCCATCAGGATCGGCACGTTCCACGGGATGATCTGGCCGCATACGCCGAGCGGTTCGCGCAGCGTATAGATCAGCGTGCTGCCGTCCGACGGGATCGTGGTGCCGAGCACCTTTGAACACCAGCCCGCGTAGTAGCGCACGATGTCCACCGTGGCGGTCACCGCGCCCTGCGCGAACCACAGCGGCATGCCGTTGTCGAGCGACTCGATCGCGGCCAGTTCGTCGATGTGGGCCTCGATCTTGTCCGCGATCTTCAGCAGCGCGCGCGTGCGGGCGTGCGGCGACAACGCGGACCACGACGGCGCTTCGAACGCCTTGCGGGCGGCGATCACCGCGGCGTCCACATCGGCGCTGTCGGCCTCGGCGACCCGGCAAAGCAATTGTTCGGTCGCGGGATTGATCGTCTCGAACGTCTTGCCCGATGCGGCGTCGACCCATTGCCCGCCGATCAGCAGGCGCTTCGTGCCTTGCCCGATCCACGCAAGCGCTTTCGCACGCGCGGCTTGCGCGGTGTCAGTTACAGTCGTCATGAAACCTCCGGTTGATGTGACTTGATGCGTCAGTACGTCAGGCCAGTGGCACGTCGACGCGCGTCGACAGCACCGCGCTCAATGGATTGGCACGACGCACCTGCGGATTGAAATCGGCGGGCGTCACGCACATGAACAACGTGCGCCGATCCTCGCCGCCCAGCGCGCATGCGTAGCAGTTGCGCTCGCCGGTCTGGATCTCCTCGAGAATCCTGCCGCCGGGCGCCACGCGCAGTACGCGCGTCTTCGTGAAATCCGCGACCCAGATCGCGCCCTCGGCATCGACCTGCGAGATGCCGTCCGGCGCCACGACGATTTCGCCCATCGACCGGATCACGTCCTCGTCCTGCGGCACCGGGCCGAAGGTCGCCCAGTCGCGACGCGCGGAAAGCGAGCCGTCGGGCTGGATGTCGAACGCCGACATGCGGTTGCCCCAGGATTCGGACACCACCAGCGTGCGCCCGTCGATGATCGTCGCGCCGTTCGCGAAGTGCAGCGGCTCGCTCACCATCGTGACCGTGCCGTCCGGATCGACGCGCGCGAGCCGGCCCGGGCGGCGCGGCGCAAGCTTCATCACGTCGAAGCCCAGGTTGCCGACCCACACGCGGCCTTGCGCGTCCACCACCATGTCGTTGGGTTCGAATTCCAGGTGCGGCGACAGGTCGGCATGGCGCACGACCGACCCGTCGTGCTCGCGCCGCAACAGCGCGCGGTCGTGCATCGACACGACGAGCAGGCGCCCGTCGGGCAGCCAGCCGATGCCGGACGGACATTCGGGAACGTGCATCTCCTCGCAGAGGTTGCTGCCGTCCTCGCGGATCGAGTACACGCATTCGGTATAGAGATCGCTGAACCAGAAGCGGCCGTCGTGCCAGCGCGCGGCTTCGGTATGCGTCATGCCGTCGAGAAGCAGGGTGAGCTGTCTCATTTAACCTGTCGTTAGTTAGATTGAAGAATGCAGCGTGATCCGGATACGGACGTTCGACCGGTCACGACTGCGGCAGCAGGGCCGACGGGAATTCGGGCTGACGCTTGCCGCGCAATGCGGCGACGCCTTCCTTGACGTCCGGCCCCAGGAAACACAGCATCTCCAGCGCGAGCGAGTTGTCGAATACCGGCCCCGCCACGCGCATCCAGTTGTTGAGCGATTTCTTGGTCGCGCGGATCGCGGTCTGGCTGCCGCGCGCGAGGTTGGCGGCAATGGCCAGCGATCGCGACAGCACGTCGGCGCGCGGCGCGCAGAAGCTGACCAGGCCGATTCGTTCGGCTTCCTTGCCGTCGATGAAATCCGCGGTCATCAGGTAATACTTGGCCTTCGCCATCCCGCACAGCAGCGGCCACACGATGGCCGCGTGATCGCCCGCCGACACGCCGAGGCGCGCATGTCCGTCGGTCAGCTTCGCATCCTCGGCCATCACGCTCACGTCGGCCAGCAGCGCAACGACGAGACCCGCGCCGACGGCCGTGCCGTTGATCGCGGAGATGATCGGCTTGTCGCACGCGAGCATGTTGTAGACGATGTCGGACGCCTCCTTCATCACGCGCATCGTGGCCTCCTGGCTGGCCGCCATTTCCTCGACCACGGCAAGATCGCCGCCGGCCGAGAACGCGCGATCGCCGGCGCCGGTCACGACGACCACCTTGACGCCCGGATCGTCGCCGACGACGCCCCAGACCTTGGTCAATTCCCAGTGCATCCGGTTGTTCGTCGCGTTCATCACCTCCGGACGATTGAGCGTGACGAGCAGGACGCCGTCCGGCTGGCGATCGAACAGGAGGAACTGGAAATCTTCGTATTTCATGCTGGGCCCAGGGATTTTTTGGAACGGCGGGCGGCGTGTGTCGAAGCCCGCCGGTAAAGTGGCCTGCGTCGGTTCGCGGCACCGGGGAAAAGCGCAAGGGATCGTCGGGATACCCTTCAATCTAACTAACAGTTGTTATTCTATTTTGCTTGCGGGAATTTCCCATCAGGGAATCCCCGCATGCCGCCGGTCAATCGCGTGTTTTCCGGTGCGGGATTTTCGAAGAGCGGAACGTTTCGAACGCAAACATTGCGTACGGCGGCATCGGAGCCAAACCTGACGGCATTCGTCGGAACAGAAGAATCAGAACAAGGAGCGAGACACATGAGCCACCCCACCATCATCCAGCAACTGGCTGATTTCTCGGCCGACGTCGACATCGACCGGTTGCCCGACATCGTCGTACAGGAATGCAAGCGCGACATTCTCGATTCGCTGGGTGTCGCGCTGGCGGGGATCGATCATCCGAGGGGGCGCATCGGCATCGAAACCGGCCGCCGCATCGGCGGCAGCGCGGGCGATGCGACGATCATCGGCACCGGCGAGCGCTCGACTGCGTACGGCGCCGCGTTCGCCAACAGCGAGTTGCTCAACGCGCTGGATGCCGACTCGGTGCTGTTGCCCGGCCACGTGAGCCCGTACGTGCTGCCCGGCGCATTCGCGACGGCGGAGACGCAGCGGCGTTCGGGCCGCGACCTGATCGCCGCCGTGGCCGTGTCGCACGAGATCTCCTGCCGCTTCGGCGCCGCGATGAGCGGCTACCGCGATACCAAGGATGGCAAGTCCGCGAACCCTGCATCGGTGGTCGGCTACAGCAGCACCGTGTTCGGCGCCACTGCATCCGCGGGCAAGCTCAAGCGGCTGTCGGCGGCCAAACTGGCCAACGCGCTGGGCCTGGCCGCCGCATCGGCGCCGGTGAATGCGCAGCGCGCGTGGTTCACGCACGCGCCCACCGCCACGATCAAATACCAGCTCGCCGGCGGCCTGACCAACATCGCGCTCACGGCCGCCGACCTGGGCGAACTGGGCCATCGCGGCGATCTGCGCATCCTCGATGACGCGGTCAACGGTTACGCGAGCTTCATCGGCACCGACCGCTGGCTGCCTGAGAAAATTACCGACGGCCTGGGCGACGAGTGGCGCTTTCCCGGCTTCCAGATGTTCAAGCCCTATCCGCACTGTCGCGTGATGCACGCCCCGCTCGACCTGCTGATCGACATCGTGACCCGCAACGACCTGAAGCCCGACGAGATCGAGCGCATTACCTCCTTCGGCGAAGGCTGGGCCTATGTGCTGCCCTGCTTCACCAACCGGGAAATCCTGGAAGTGCACGACGCGCAGTTCTGTTTCTCGCACGGGCTGGCCGTCGCGGCCCACCGCATTCCGCCCGGCCCCCGGTGGCAGGACCCGGCCGTCGTGTTCGACCCGTCCGTGATGGCGCTGATGAATCGCGTGTCGCTGGAAATCCATCCAACCTATTTCCAGTCGGTATCGGCGGACATTTCCAGCCGCCCGTCGCGCGTGGAAGTGCGCGCGCGCGGCCAGGTCTTCGCCGGCGAGAAGATGTTCCCCAAGGGAACGCCGTCGGCAGACCCCGCGACCTACATGACCACCGACGAACTGGTGAACAAATTCCGCACGTTCGTCGACGGCCTGCTGCCGGCATCGACCATTGAACGGGTCGTCGACAGCGTGCTGAACCTCGAAAAGGTGGACGACTTCGGCAGCGTGATCCGCCAGTTCGTGCGGTCATCCGGCCACTGAGCGTGGACAGCAACCTGGAAAACCAAGACATGACCCGTCATACCGTCAACATGCCGCACCCGGATCGTCTCTATATCGGCGGACGCTGGGTAGCGCCCTCTTCCGCCGACACCTTCGCCGTGCTCGACTGCACGACCGAAGAAGTGGTTGCGCACGCAGCCATGGCGACCGAAACGGAGATCGATGCCGCCGTGCGCGCCGCGCGTGAAGCGTTCGATCACGGGCCGTGGCCGCAGTTGTCCCCCGCCGAACGCGCCGCCTTCCTCGAGAAAATCGCCGAACGCGTCGAAGCGCTGAACGACGATTTCGCACGCGGGTGGAGCATCGAATCCGGCGTGTTCTACAAGATTGCCAAGCCGCGCATCGGCCTGTTCCTGAGCGGCGCGTTTCGCCAGTATGAGGCGATGGCGCACAGCTATCCGTTCGTCGAGCCCGCGCGTTCCGCCACCGGGCACCAGGCGTACCGCGTGCAGGAGCCGGTGGGCGTCGTCGCGGTGATCGTGCCGTGGAACGGCCCGGCCGGGCTGCTCGCGTACAAGATCGCGCCGGCCCTGCTCGCGGGTTGCACGGTCGTCATCAAGAACTCGCCGGAAACACCGAGTTCCGGCCACCTGTTCGCGCAAATCTGCGACGAAGTCGGGCTGCCGCCCGGCGTGGTCAACATGCTGACGGCGGACCGGACCGTGTCCGAGTCGCTCGTGCGCCATCCCGGCGTGGACAAGATCACCTTCACCGGCTCCACCGGCGCGGGCCGGCGCATCGGCGCGGTCGCGGCCGAACGCGTCGCACGCGTCACGCTCGAGCTCGGCGGCAAATCGCCCGCCGTGGTGCTCGACGACTACGACATCGAAACGGCCGCGAAGGCGCTCGGCGCGCCGTATTTCAGCTACTTGTCGGGTCAGGTCTGCCACAGCCTCACCCGCATCATCGTGCCGCGCGCGCGGCACGACCAGATGGTCGACGCGCTGGTCGCCGCGGCGCGCGGGATGACGCTCGGCGACCCGCTCGACGACGCCACGAGCATGGGCCCGCTGGCCACGGCCGCCCAGCGCGGCGCGGTCGAACGACTGGTCGCACAGGGCGTATCGGACGGCGCGCGGCTGGCGGTCGGCGGCAAGCGGCCCGCGCACCTGACGCGCGGCTTCTTCTTCGAACCGACGGTATTTGCAAACGTGGACAACCGCTCGCGCATCGCGCAGGACGAGTTCTTCGGCCCGGTGCTGTCCGTCATTCCCGCCGACAGCGAGCAACACGCGATCGACATGGCCAACGACACGATCTTCGGCCTGAATGCCGTGGTGTTCACGCAGGACACCGACCGCGCGCTGCGTGTCGCGCGCCGGTTGCGCGCGGGGTCGGTCGGACACAACGCGTCGCGCACCGATTTCTCCATCGGCTTCGGCGGCTTCAAGCAATCGGGCGTGGGCCGCGAAGGCGGCGTGGGCGGCCTCGAAGCATTTCTCGAATCCAAAACCGTGGTGCTGGACCAGCCGGCCGACTGAGCGCCAGCATACGAACGATCGATTACCTGACATCAGGAGGAGCAACGAATGAGCAACACCGAATCCAACAACGAAGCGCCACACGACTGGATGATCCATTCGCGCATCAAGGGGCTGGTCGCGCTGGTGGTCGGCGCCGGCAGCGGCATGGGCGAAGCCAGCGCGAAAACCTTCGCGGCAAACGGCGGCGCGGTCGCCGTGGCGGACCTGAACGCCGGCAACGCCGAACGCGTCGCCGGAGAGATCGCACGACGCGATGGCCAGGCGATCGCGCTCGGCCTCGACGTATCGAAACAGTCGGACATCGACGCGGCCATCGACAGGACGGTCGAGCGCTTCGGCCGGCTCGACGTCGTCATCAACACGGCCGCGCTGGTGCGTTCCGGGATGCTCGAGGACGTGTCGATCGACGAATGGCGCAGCGGTTTCCAGGTCAACGTGGACGGTGCGCTGATGCTCGCGCGCAGCGCGCTGCCGCACCTGAAGAAAAGCCCGCATGCGGCGATCGTGAACACGGCTTCGCTGGCGGGCGTGCACGGCTATTCGCAGGGCGGCGCGTATGGCCCGAGCAAGGCGGCGCTCATCACGCTCAGCCGGCAGATGGCGCACGAGTGGGCGTCGTACGGCGTGCGCGTGAATGTCGTGCTGCCGGGCGTCATCGATACGCCGATGGCACGCGGCTCCGTGCCGCAGGATCTGCTCGACCAGCTTGCGGCGATGCTGCCGATGAGCCGGGTAGGCCGGCCGGAGGAAGTCGCCGACCTGATCGTGTACCTCGCGTCGCCCGCGGCCGGCTACATCACGGCCCAGTCGATCGCATGCGACGGCGGCATGTCGCACATGATGTTCGCGAAACCGATGGGCAAGTAAGCGCCCGGCGTGAAGCACGTGCGCCGTTTGCGGCGAAGGCCCGCCCGGGCCCTCGCCGCCGGCGCTCGCCCGCATTGCCTGCATTGCCCGACGGGAACGATCGGGCTGCGGGCCGCTCCAGCCTGATCTCCCGCCATGCGGGCATCGGATCACGGCTGACGGCGTCCCTTTCTTCTTCCTCTCCCCCCACACGCTGCCCCGGCAGTGCGAATCCGCACGCCCGTTCCGCCTTCGATGAGGCCGCGCACGATTTGAATCGAACCTCGATGCTGGCGATGAAATATCCGGCAACAGACGGTGACGCCCGAAAAACTCGTTCCGCCGGGTAAAACGCCATTCGACAGGGACATCTCCTCCGAATCCATTAAACAGGATCGCCATCCCCTGCATGGAAACGCTTCCACGCACTTTATTACGTAGAACGGATGATATTTCCGGGAATCACGATTGCTCGATTGAGTTGAAGTACGGAACGTCGAAATTCAGCCAGCGGATCATTGCCTAAAAGAACGAATTCGCCTCGGGTTATACCCGATGGAGATTCGATGTCACGCACCTCAATCTACCGAACGTTAGATATTCATCGAACCCAAAGACGATTGTCCGTACCCGGACATCGATAACAAACCGGCACATCCGTCTGGTCGTGCATTCGCCGCACCGCCTCGGCAGTTCGACACGAACCGCCTCTTCACTTTTCATTAAATTCGGATATCGAAATGAATGTAAGCCGATCATCAGGGTTGGGCACGAAGAAAACGATAATTGCGCTTGGCATTGCGCTCCTGCCTGCATGGTCGTATGCGCAAAGCAGCGTCACGCTTTACGGCACGCTCGATACGGGCCTGCTGTTCACCAGCAAGACGCTCAACTCGACGACCGGCACGAACGGCGGCAAGCAGGTCGCCCTCATCAACGGCGGGCTGGAGCCCTCCAATTTCGGCCTGTTCGGGCAGGAAGACCTGGGCGGCGGACTGAAGGCGACCTTCAGGCTGGAAAGCGGCGTGAGCGTCGTCAACGGCGGCTTCGACAACAGCAACGGCAACTTATTCGGCCGTCAGGCATGGCTGGCCCTCGACGGCAACTTCGGCCAACTGAAGGCCGGCGTGCAGTACTCGCCGTTCGTGCTGGCGATCTACGAGGCGGACCCGCGCAACGCCGGCCAGTTCGGCACGGCGTTTTCCGTCTACGGCGCCAATACGTTCGTCGGCAGTTTCAATCCGAATGCGATCACCTATACGAGCCCGAAGTTCGCCGGGTTTTCCGCCAGCGCAATGTATGCGTTCGGCGGCATACCGGGCGACTACCGCGCGGCGCAGCAGTATTCGATCAGCGCGCGCTACGAGTTTCGCGGGCTGGTCGTGAACGCCGCGATGTACGACTCGAGTTCGGCCAGGAATTCCGCGGGGCTGACGATCTTCCAGCAGCCGTTCCTGGGCCGGATGCTCGGGCTCAGCTACCACTTCGGTACGTTCGCGGTGAAGGGTTCGTTCACCAGCTACAAGCTGCCGACGACGGTTGCCGGCGGTGTAACGAACGGCGGCACCAACAACGTCTGGAATCTCGGGTTCGATTACTATCCGCTGCCGCAGCTCGATATCAACTCGGGCGTGTGGTACATCCGCGATCCGCAGGATTCGAACAATCACTCGCTGATCGGTGCGCTGACGACGCGCTATTTCTTGTCGAAGGCGACCTCGCTGTATGCGGAGGTCGGCGCGGCGAACAACCACGGCCGGCAAAAATTCGGGCTGTCGATCGACAACGCGCTGTACGGCGCGCCGGGCACGACCATCGGCGCGATCATCGGGATCAACAAGCGGTTCTAACTATCCCCGGCGGGCACGATGCAACGTACCCCGCTCCGTTCGGTCGGAGTACGGAACACTCGGCCCGCCTCGATTGACTCGATTGCAAACCACCGCGAACGTAGGCGGGTATGTGTCGATTTCTGTTCGGCATGCATGGCATTTCGGCAACGCAGCGCCGACATGCCGGCCGGAAGAAGATCACGAATGGCGGGCGTCCCGGCTGCGACTCGGCGACGAGCGGCCCCGCAACGCGAATGCAATCGAATCATGAATAATGCGATGACTACGGGAACGCGTGCGGCCGGCCCGGCCGGCACGACGCACACCTGGAAAAGCACCGACGGAATCCGGCTCGCGGGTTGCTCGTGGGGCGACCCTGACGGCGCGCCGGTCATCCTGCTGCACGGCAGCGGACAGACGCGTCACGCGTGGAGCGGCATGGGGCGCGCGCTCGGCGCGGCGGGCTTTCATGCGATTGCGTTCGACGCACGCGGCCATGGAGAGTCGGACTGGTCGCCGACCGGCAACTACAGCCAGGGCGCGATGATCCGCGATCTCGAGCGCGTCGCCGCGATGTTCGAAGGCCGTCGGCCGATACTCGTCGGTGCGGGCCTGGGCGGCGGGACGAGCCTGCTCGCCGTCGGCGAAGGGTATCTCGACGCCGAAGCGCTCGTGCTCGTCAACATCGCGCCGTACATCGAACCGGCGGGCGTCCTGCGCCTGCAGTCGTTCATGCGACAGCCGCCGGACGGTTTCGGATCGCCCGATGAAGCGGCCGACGCGATCCGCAACTATCGCGCGCAGCCGGCGCATGCGCTCACGCAGGAAAGCCTGACCCGCAGCCTGCGCTACGACGACGGAAAATATCGCTGGCATTGGGACCCGCACTTTCTCGCGTGGCCGCGAGACCTGGAGCGCCGTCACACGCGTTTCGCGGCCAGCGCACGCCGCCTGAGGCTGCCGACGCTGCTCGTGCGCGGCGAAGATTCGGAAATCGTCAGCAAGGCAGGCGCGCGCGAGTTCCTCGACCTGTGCCGGCACGCGGAATATGCGGACGTACGGGATGCCGGCCACACGGTCGCGGGGGAGCATAACGATCTGTTCGCCCATACCGTGCTCGACTTTCTCGAGCGCCAGATCCCACGCGGCCCGGCGCTGCGGGATCGCGCGGTCGCCTGATCCGGCCGCGTGCGCGGAGAAGCGCACGGCCGGCCGGTCAGCCGCGCGGCATCACGACGATGCGACCGGTTCGGTCTTGCGGCTGACTCGCCGGGCTTTCGCGGCGGGCTTCGCGCCGGCCGCGGGCTTCACGCCTTCGAAGAACATCGTGGCGAGCTGGTCAGCGACCTTGTCCAGCGAGCCCTTCTTCGGGTCGAACCAGGTCTGGACCGAGTTGATGCAACCGAGGACGAACACGCGGCACAGTGCGATGTCGACGTCCTCGCGCAGGAGCCCTTCGGCGCGCAAGCCATCGAACACCTCAGTCCACAGCTGCTGATGGCGCGCGCGCCGCTTGATCTGGCGCTCCCGTACCTTGTCCGGAAGCTGGGTCAGCAGCCTGCCGTGCGCCAGCGCGTAGTCGCCGAACTTGATCAGCCCGCTCATCTGCCCGATCAGCGCCGCCTTGAAACGCGCCTCGGCCGTCGCATCGGGCGGCAGCGCGTCGAAATGCTCCTTGATGTGCTGCACGATGCTGTCCGCGCCGTGCTCCATCACGACGTCGACCAGTTCTTCCTTCGACGAGAAGTGATAGTAGATGCTGGCCGCCTCGATGCCGGCCTGGTCCGCGATGGAGCGCATCGTCGTCGCGGCATAGCCCTGCATCGCAAAGGAGCGCGCGGCAAGCCGCAGCAAGGTTTCCCGGGTATCCGCGCTGGGATTTACATTTCGCTTTCGCACGTTCGTGTATCAGCCGTCTGCTGTTATCAAGATGAAGTGAAGAGATCCGGATGCCGCATGAGCGACGGCCCGGCCGCGCGGCGTCGTGCAGGACGCCCGGCGAGTGATCATCCCGTGCCGCTCCGGTGCGCCGATGGCGGCGTGTCTCCGTCTCCCCGGGTACTGCCTGATCCTGTCGAATGCCGCCATGCGGCACAAAACTAATGTTCGAGAGGGTAGCGTATTTTCAGGGCGCGAGCCAGCGAACCAAAACACCGTCGGCGAACCCGCCGCGCGTGGTTCGCCGGCCGCTGGATTGCCTGAATCTCTCGTCGATGAATCGACGTTGCGAAGCCGTTCGCGGAATGCCGCGGAACCGCGCATCTTCCGAACGATCACTGTACGGAACGCCGTGGCCGCTCGCGTTGACACGTATGCGCCCGCCAGCGAAGTTTGAAGGCTCGACGGGCCATACGACCGGTCCGCCCTTCTCCGTCAGTCATTCATCGCCCTGCCATGCCTTCATCAACCGAATCCGTCGTGCGAGCCTCGACCAAGCCGGGCAACCGGCTGCCCGGCACCCCCGACCCCGCGCACCTGTGGCGCACCGCAGACGGCGTGCGGCTCGCCGGCGATACGTGGGGGCATCCCGACGCCCCGCTCGTGGTGTTGCTCCATGGCGGCGGGCAGACACGTCATGCATGGGGCGGCACGGGGGCGCTGCTGGGTAGCACCGGCTACTTTGCCGTCGCCTACGATGCGCGCGGGCATGGAGACTCGGACTGGAGCCCCGCAGGCGACTACGGCCAGGACGCGTTCGTCAGCGACTTGCGCCACGTCGTCGATGTGCTTGGCGGCCGGCGGCCGATACTCATCGGCGCATCGCTGGGCGGCGGCACCAGCCTCGTCGCGATCGGAGAATGCCGGATCGATGCGCGCGCGCTGATCCTGGTCGACATCGTGCCGTACACCGAGCCGGCCGGTGTCGCCCGCATCAGGACGTTCATGCAGCAGAATCCCGACGGCTTCGGCTCGCTCGACGAGGTCGCCGACGCGATCGGCCGCTACCGCTCGAGCCGGTCGCGGCCGGGCAATCACGCCGGCCTGTCGAAGAATGTGCGGCTCGGCGACGACGGCCGTTACCACTGGCACTGGGACCCGCGCTTCCTGTCGGGGACGACCGATCTCGCTGCCCGTCACGCGCGCTTCTCGGCCTGCGCGCGCAACCTCGCGCTCCCCACGCTACTGGTGCGCGGCGGCAGTTCCGACGTGGTCAGCGAAGCGGGCGTTCGCGAGTTTCTCGAACTCTGTCCGCACGCGGAATACGTGAACGTCGCCGCGGCGGGACACATGGTCGCCGGCGATCGAAACGATGTGTTCGGCCAGGCTGCCGAGCAGTTTCTTGCGCGCCACGTCGCCTCTGCATAGCCACCACGCGCGGGCGCTCGAACACCCGCGCATGCGGATCGCGCGGATTCAGATCGGCGGTGTTTCAGGCGAAGTCGAGAAATGGTGCTGGCGTATTTTCCATTCGCCCTGCTGCAACGCGATCACGAGCGTCGTGCGCAAGCGCGAGCGTGACGTGTTGCCGTCACCGAGCACGAACGCGAATTCGCCGTAGCCTTGCGCGAGAAAACAGTCGTCGCCCAAGCGGATGAAGTGCTGCTCCACCAGCGCCAGCGTCGCCGACCGGATCACGCCGTCGTACGACGCGAAGTACGCGCGAATCGCGTCGCGCCCGGCCGAATGGCCGGGCCGGCCGCCAAAGAACAGCGCATCCGCCGTGTAGATACTTGTCAGCGCATCGGGATTCCAGTCGCGTGCGGCCGCGTTCCACGCGGCCTGCACGATTGCCAGCGCGGGGCCGGGTGTGTCGCTCGTTCCAACCATCGTGTCTTCTCCTGCCCTGGGGCGCCAGCCGGCGCCGTTGCCGATTGCATTTGCCGATCCACCCGTCCGTTACCGCCGCGCATAGGCATCGGCGGATACCGACCCGAGCAGAACGGCACCCGTCAAACCATCTGCATCACATCCGCCGTCGCCACGCGCGTGGAGCGGAACGCGTTCGCCGGATGCGCCATGTCGGCATAACCGAACCCGATGCCGCAGACGAATTTCCGCTCGTCGCCGATACCGAAATAGCGGCGGATGAATCGGGCGTGATGCGCCAGCGCCGCCTGTGCCGTCGTCGCAATGCCATGCGCGCGCGCCGCCAGCATGAACGATGCGACGAATGCGCCGCAGTCGAGCGCCGCATACGGCCCCAGTTCGGCCGGTATCGTCAGCAACGCGACATGCGGCGCGCCGAACAGCCGGAAATTCTCGGCGACCTGCCGCTCGCGCGCCGGCCTGTCGCTGCGCGCGATGCCGAGCGCCGCATAGAGCGCGTATCCGACTTCCCTGCGCCGCTCGCCGTACACGCCGCGATATTCGTCGGGGAACGGGATGTCGGAATCGATCCCCGGATGCTGCGCGGCATGCGCGACGAGCGCCGCGCGGAAACGCTCGGTCGTGTCGCGGGACGTCACGGTCGCGTGCCACGGCTGCACGTTGCACCACGACGCCGCGCGTTTCGCGATGTCGACGATGCGCTCGATCACGTCGGTCGGCACGGCATCCGGCAGGTACGCGCGGCAGGTGAAACGCTCGGACGAAAGGCGGTCGATCGCTTCCGCGTCGGCGATCGCGCGAATGCCCGAATCCTCGTACTCGGCTTGCGCTTGCATGAAACGTCTCCCATTACCGGCACCTGACGGTACCGTATCCACCCAATGGAACTACCATTAGTTAGTCGTCGAAGCCGGCTTGCGCCTGCATCCGGCCTGATTGTCAGGGCTCGCAGTCGACGTCGCTCAGGATGAAGGACAGCGTCTCGGCCGCCGCCTTCAATTCGGGCATCACGCGCTGGCGGATCGCCATCATGTCCGGCTCCAGTTCCACGGCGCCGCAATTCAGCGCCATCAGCGTGCGGGTCCGGCCGACCACGATCGGCAATGCGATGCCGTAGGCGTTGCGCTGATATTCGCCGACCGACATGCACACGCCCGACTGCTTCAGATCGTCGAACGCCGCATCGAGGTTCTCGCGCACGCTGCCCGCATCGTCTCCCGCCGCGTCGAGCAATTCGGCCATCAACGGCTCGCGCATCGCGTCCGGCAGCCCGTACAGATACGCGCGGCCGACCGAGGTCGTCGCCATCGGCAGCAGCGAACCGACGCCCAGGCGCAGCGTCGCGATCCGGGCGCTCGCGCGCCACGCGATATACACCATGTCGAGCCGATGCGGGACTGCGAGCGCGACCGACAGGTTCAGCTTGTCGGCCAGTTTCTGCATCACGGGCGTGACGAGACGTGTGACGGGATTCGCTTCCAGATAGGCGTGGCCGATGCTCAATGCGCCGGCGCTGAGTTCGAACTGGCGCCCGCCGCCCACGCGGCGCAGGTAGCCGATCGAAATCAGCGTCGTGGTCAGCCGCGATACCGTGGCTTTCGGCAGCCCGGTGCGCCGCACCAGCTCCGCGTTGGACAGCGGCGCGCGGGCCGCGCGAAACGCGTGGAGCACCTCGAGCCCGCGTTCGACGGTCAGCGTGACGCCCTGTTGCTTGTCGGACCTGTTCATGTTCGTGTCAGTCGATGACGACCGCCTGTTCCTGCAGATGCTGGGCCGCCGCCACCAGCCGCGGCCCGAGTTCCCGTTCGACCCGCGCACGCCCGAGCCGCGCGCTGCGCCCGATGCAGGCGAGCACGAGCGGCGTGTGATCCTGGACCACCAGCGGCACCGCGAGAATCGTCAGATCCGGCTCCCACTCGCCGAGCGACATGCAATAGCCGACGTTGTGCACCTGCGAAATGCCTTCGCTGATGCGGCGGCGCAGGTTGGGCCAGTCGCGGCCCGTCTTGCGTTCGATGTTGCCGAGCAGGTAGAAGCGTTCGAGTTCCGGCAACGCGGCCAGCAACGCCCAGCCCATCGGCGACGAGGCGATACGCAGGCGCGTGCCCGCGTACAGCTTCAGGTCGACCGACGCCGGCTTGCTCGCGCACGTTTCCAGCACGATCACGTCGAGACGGTCGCGCGTGCCGAGCATCACGTAGGTGTCGTTCGTGTTCGCGAACGCCTGCATTTCGAGCCGCGCGAGCAGTTGAACGTTGGAATGCGCGATCGCCGCATAGCCGAGCGACAGCACGGGGGCCGCCAGCCGATACTTGCGGCGCTGCGGCGAGTAATGAAGGTAGCCGAGCGCGACGAGCGAGCGCACCATCCGCGACACCGTCGGCGCGGGGATGCCCGTTTCGATCACGAGTTCCTGATTGCCGAGCCACGGCTCGTGCGGCGAGAACGCGGCCAGGATCGCCAGGCTGCGCGCCAGCGGAACGACCATCGCACCGGACGCGGGCCCGCCGTCCGGACGCTCGCTGTCTCCGATCGGCGCGTCGTGCCAATTCGCGTCTTCCTGCCCTGACAGGGGCAGCGCTGCCCGGTTTGCCTGCGGCGACATCGATTGCTCCATTTGTCTCGATCTGGCTCTGGAAGCGGCCATGAACTGCTCGTCCCGATCGGTCGGGGCGGGACGCCACACACGGTGGCGGCGCTCGCCCCATGCGACCGTCGGATGGCTTCATTACACGAGCCAACCGGGAAACGAGTCAATTGTAGCGCTGATATGTTCCGTACTTTGAAACAGAAATCGGCGCAAAAAATCGGCTGCTCCCGGTCTGAAGCGGGGCTTTCCCGACAATTTCGAGACGGAACGCGTGCAGGGAGATCAGTCGATGTACGGAACACAAAATCGATTCCGGACGGCCATCGAGGCGCTGCGGCACGACGGCCGGCGCGCGGCCCGCCCTCCCCGAACCCGATCGATTCGAGCCGCGCCGCGCGACAGGCCGTTGTGTCGCAACGGCCTGCCGCATCACGCATCCGGCGCGGCGCGCGTTACGCGGCGCCCTTCAGCTCGATCAGCAGATCCTTCGCCGCGACGCGCTCTCCGGGCTTCACGTGCACGGCCGCGATCTCGCAATCGCGCTCTGCTGCGATGTGGGTTTCCATCTTCATCGCCTCGAGCGCGATCAGCGTCGTGCCGGCCGTCACGCGCTGGCCCGGCTGCACGGCCACCGTCACGACCGAGCCCGGCATCGGCGCGGCCACGTGCAGCGGATTGCCCGGATCGGCGCGTTGCAGGCCGTGCCGCTCCTTGCCCGCATGCACGACCGTCTTCTGCTCGACCAGCGCAGAACGCGACTGACCGTTCAGCTCGAACAGCACCTTCACGATGCCGTCCTGCGCATCGGCGTGCTGCCCCTGCAGCGACACGAGCAGCGTCTTGCCCGGCGAGATGTCGATCGCCACTTCCTCCTGCGGCTGCAGCCCGTACAGGAACGCGGACGTCGGCACCACCGACGTGTCGCTGTACGCGCGCACGTGCGCGTAATAGTCGACCGTCTGCTTCGGATACATCAGGTACGACGCGAGTTGCCGGTCGTCGAGCGGCTGCTCGCACGCGGCCTCGGCCTGCGTGCGCGCCGCGTCGAGATCGACCGGCGCGATCTGGTCGCCGGGGCGATACGGCGCGGGCGGCTCGCTCTTGAGCACCTTGCGCGACAGGTCCGCCGGGAAGCCGTCCGGCGGGAAGCCCAGTTCGCCCTTGAACAGCGACACGACCGACTCGGGGAATGCGATGTCCTTGTCCGGGTTGCGCACGTCGTCCACGGCCAGATCGTTCGCGACCATCATCAGCGCCATGTCGCCGACCACCTTCGACGTCGGCGTCACCTTGACGATGTCGCCGAACAGCCGGTTCACGTCCGCATACGCGCGCGACACCTCGGTCCAGCGATGATCGATGCCGAGCGAGCGCGCCTGCTCGCGCAGGTTCGTGTACTGGCCGCCGGGCATTTCGTGGCGGTACACGTCGGCCGTGCCCGCGCGAATCTCCGATTCGAACGGCGCGTAGTAGCGGCGCACGCCTTCCCAGTACATCGACGCTTCGTGCAGGCGGTCCGCGTTCAGCCCCGGATCGCGCGCGCTGCCCGCGAGCGCGGCCGCGATGCTCGACAGGTTCGGCTGCGACGTGAGCCCGCTCATCGCATCGAGCGCGCCGTCCACCGCGTCGCAACCCGCTTCGACCGCCGCGAGCACCGACGCCGCGGCGATGCCGCTCGTGTCGTGCGTATGGAAATGCACGGGCAGCCCGGTTTCCTCCTTGAGCGCCTTCACGAGCGTGGCGACCGCCTGCGGGCGGCAGATGCCCGCCATGTCCTTGATGCCCAGCACGTGCACGCCGGCCTGCTGCAGCTCGCGCGCGATGCCGACGTAATACTTGAGGTCGTATTTCGAACGCGACGTGTCGAACAGATCGCCGGTGTAGCAGATCGCGCCTTCGCACAGCATCCCGCTTTCGCCCACTGCATCGATCGCGACGCGCATGTTGCGCACCCAGTTCAGCGAATCGAATACGCGGAACACGTCGACGCCCGCGCTCGCCGCTTGCTGCACGAAGAAACGCACGACGTTGTCCGCGTAGTTCGTATAGCCGACCGCGTTCGAGCCGCGCAGCAGCATCTGGAACAGGATGTTCGGCACGCGCTCGCGCAGCAGCGCGAGGCGTTCCCACGGGTCTTCCTTCAGGAAGCGCAGCGCGACGTCGAAGGTCGCGCCGCCCCAGCATTCGAGCGAGAACAGCTGCGACAGCTCGCGCGCGTAGAACGGTGCGATCGGCAGCATGTCGGCGGTACGCATGCGCGTCGCGAAGAGCGACTGGTGCGCGTCGCGCATCGTCGTGTCGGTCAGCAGCACCTGCTTCTGGTCCAGCATCCAGCGCGCGAATTTCTCCGGCCCGAGTTCGCGCAGCCGGTCGCGCGTGCCGGCCGGAATCGCCGTGGCCGTATCGATCTTCGGCAGCACCGGTTTCGACAGCGGCAGCGCCGGCAGCGTGCGGCCGTTCATCTCGGCGTTGCCGTTCACGTTCAGCTCGCCGAGATAGCGCAGCAGCTTCGTCGCGCGATCGCCGCGCTTCGCGAATTCGAGCAGCTCCGGCGTTTTGTCGATGAAGCGCGTCGTCACGTCGCCGGCGATGAACGCCGGATGGTTGATCACGTTTTCGAGGAACTGCAGGTTCGACGTGACGCCGCGAATCCGGAACTCGCGCAGTGCGCGATCCATCCGGTGAATCGATTCTGCGGCCGTCGGCGCCCACGTCGTCACCTTGACGAGCAGCGAATCGTAGTACGGCGTGATCACCGCGCCGCCGTACGCGGTGCCCGCGTCGAGCCGCACGCCGAAGCCTGCCGCGCTGCGGTACGCAGTGAGCCGCCCGTAGTCGGGCAGGAAGTCGTTCTCCGGGTCCTCCGTCGTGATCCGGCATTGCAGCGCGTTGCCGTTCAGCGGGATCGCCTGCTGCGCCGGCACGCCGGCCGCGCGCTCGACGATCGCGCCGTCGTCGTTCGCGACGTCCTCCGCGAGCCCGATCCGGCCGCCTTCCGTGATGCGGATCTGCGCCTTCACGATGTCGATCCCGGTAATCATCTCGGTCACCGTGTGCTCGACCTGGATGCGCGGGTTCACCTCGATGAAGTAGAACTGGCCGCTGTCGGCATCCATCAGGAATTCGACGGTGCCCGCATGCGTATAACCAACGGCGCGCATCAGGCGCAGCGCCGATTCGCACAGCGCCTGCCGGCCCGCATGATCGAGATACGGCGCCGGCGCGCGTTCGACCACCTTCTGGTTGCGCCGCTGCACCGTGCAATCGCGTTCGTACAGGTGCACGACCGTGCCGTGCAGATCGCCGAGCACCTGCACCTCGACGTGCCGCGCGTTGCGCACGAGCTTCTCGACGTACACCTCGTCGTTGCCGAACGCGGCCAGCGCCTCGCGCCGTGCGACCGGCAGCAGCGTCTCGAGATCCTGGGCGTTTTCCAGTACGCGCATCCCGCGCCCGCCGCCACCCCAGCTCGCCTTGAGCATCAGCGGATAGCCGACTTCCGCGGCCAGCGCCTTGCACACGTCGAGATCGTCCGGCAGCGGCGTGGTCGCGGGCATCACCGGCACGCCGGCCGCGATCGCCGCGTTGCGGGCGGCCACCTTGTTGCCGAGCGTGCGCATCACGTCGGGTGACGGGCCGATCCAGCGAATGCCCGCGTCGATCACGGCCTGCGCGAAATCGGGGTTCTCCGACAGGAAGCCGTAACCCGGATGAATCGCGTCGACCTTCGCCTGCCGCGCGACGCGCAGGATGTCGTCGATGTCGAGATAGGCAGCAAGCGGCTTCTTGCCCTCGCCGATCAGGTAGCTCTCGTCCGCCTTGAAGCGATGCAGCGCGAGCCGGTCTTCCTTCGAATAGATCGCCACGGTGCGGATGTTCAGCTCGGCGGCGGCGCGCATCACGCGAATCGAGATTTCCGAACGGTTCGCGATCAGGATGGACTGGATGGGAGTAGGTGTCACGGCGACCATGGATAGTGAATAGTTGAATTAAGCTCGCTGACGCGCCGTCCTCCGCCCGCCTGCTTCACTGGACGGCATGCGGATCGTCGCATCGGTCATTCGCGGTTGCATCGTCCCGGCTTTCGCCAGTCAACATCTTCGTCATATCGCCGTGGAGCCGCTATCGACATCGCGACGACGAACAGCATTCAGCCGACCAACCGGGAAGACGAACAGCAGACCGGCTGGCCGGTCGTCAATCAGGACTCGGCGGGCCCGTGCCCCGGCCCGCCACGACCTCAGTCGCGGTGCTCGAAAAGCGGCGCGTGATCCATCCAGTCGTAGCCCGCACCGGATTTCGCCCACGCCCAGTTCGCCTCGCCGCGCCGGTCACCGGAGCGCACCGTCGATTGAACGCCCTCCGCGCCGTGCTCATGCACAATCCCGCGCGCGCCGTCCTCCAGGACGACATCTCGTTTGTGGCAGCCAGTCATTGCATCACCTCAGGTTTGAAAAAGCTTTCCGTTCCGCGGCCGAACCCGTCCGACACGAGGAAAATTCCTGCCGGACCGGATGGCGCCGCATACGTTGCAGGCTCGATCACGCAAAAAGCAGGCCACATCGAACGTCGAACGGACAGCCCCGGTTCGCGGGGAGATCGTTCAACGCCAGGTTTCAAAACCGTTCAATTCTGAAATTGCGATTCAGGTTTTGAAATGATGAGCCCGATCCTGTCGCGATCGGGCTCGCCGGCAAACGGGCATTCCGCTGGCTTGTTCACCCGGTCATCAACGTGACTGCCGGGAAGCGCTCCGCACGCTGGAAAGCCGGGGATCGCCTACTCGGGCACGAGGAGGCGCCAGCCAAACCCGATCGGGATTGAACGCAAACCGCTAACGGCATCGCGATGGCGAACAGCATTCAGCCGACCTGCCGACGCGATCGGGGCGGCATGCGGATGCCCGGAAACGGCGTCAGTCGCGCTGCCTGAAAAGCGGCGCGTGATCCATCCAGTCGTAGTGAGCGTTGCCGCCCGCCCATGCCCAGTTCGGGGCATCGTGCCGCGCGTCGTCCGGGCCCGGGCGCGAGGACGATCCGCCGCACTCCGTCGCATCGCCGCGGCCTGCTCCGGCGTGCGCGCCGGAACCGCCCGTGGCACCTGTTGCGTCATGCGTCATTGGGCGTCGCGAACCATGTTGCGGGCGATCACGATCTGCTGGATCTGGGTCGTGCCCTCATAGATGCGGAACAGGCGCACATCGCGATAGAAGCGCTCGATCGCATATTCGGACATGTAGCCGGCGCCGCCGAAAATCTGCACCGCGCGATCGGCCACGCGGCCGCACATCTCGGACGCGAACAGCTTCGCGCACGACGCCTCGGTGCTGACCGGCAGCTTGTCGTCGCGCCGGCGCGCGGCATCCACCACCATGCAGCGGGCCGCGTAGATCTCGGCCTTGCTGTCGGCGAGCATCGCCTGCACGAGCTGGAAATCGGCGATCGGCTTGCCGAACTGCTTGCGCTCCATCGCATACGACAGCGCCATCGACAGCATCCGCTCGGCCACGGCCACGCACACCGCGGCGATATGGATGCGGCCCTTGTCGAGCACCTTCATCGCCGTCTTGAAACCCTGCCCTTCCTTCCCGCCGATCAGGTTCGCGGCCGGCACGCGCACGTTGTCGAAGATCACGTCGCACGTATGGGCGCCCTTCTGCCCCATTTTCTTGTCGCGCTTGCCGAAGCTGATGCCGGGCGTCTTCGCGTCCACGATGAACGCCGAGATGCCGCCCGAGCCCTTGTCTTCCGGGTTGGTGCGCGCCATCAGCGTGAAGATGCCCGCGTGCGGCGCGTTCGTGATGAAGCGCTTGGTGCCGTTGACCACGTAGTCGTCGCCGTCGCGGATCGCCGTGGTGCGCAGCGACGCCGCGTCGGAGCCGGCTTCCGGCTCGGTCAGCGCGAAGGACGCGATCAGCTCGCCGGTCGCGAGACGCGGCAGGTACTTCTCCTGCTGCTCGGGCGTGCCGTCGAACAGGATGCCCTGCGAGCCGATGCCCACGGTGGTGCCCAGCAGCGAGCGGAACACCGGCGAAGCCTGGCACAGCTCGAACACCGCCAGCACCTCCTCCTCCATCGTCAGCTCGAGGCCCCCGAAGCGCTCCGGAATGGTGAGGCCGAACAGGCCCATCGCCTTCATGTCGGCGACGATGTCGTCGGGAATCTCGTCGGTGTCGGCCACATGCTCCTCGTTGGGCACGAGTCGCTCGCGCACGAACCGGGCGATGGAGTCGAGCAGGCCGTTGAGCGTTTCTTGATCGCGAATCATGTCGGTACGCCTGAAAAAGGTGGAGAAAACGACCAGATGCTGCGCCGGCGGCCGACGCGAAACAATCGCCCGGCCGAAAACGTTCCGGAGGATGAAATCGCGCCGACTAGGCCGGTATTGGCCCCGCGGCCGTCGCGCCCCGGTCGTCTGCCAAGGTACGGAACAAAGTGCGCCGATCCGTTGACCGGCCAACCCGGCGGTTCCATCGTAGGAGCTCGAATCCACTGCCGCTACGTTCGCCATGCCGCTCCAGCCCGATCACCTGCTGTCCCGCCCGTTCCCGCCCATCGAGCATGCGTACTCGCTGCGCGATACCCAGCTCTACGCACTCGGCCTGGGCCTCGGCGCCGATCCGCTCGACGCGGGGCAATTGCGTTACGTCTACGAAGGCCGGGACGGCGCATCGCTGCGCGCGCTGCCGACCATGGCGAACGTGCTCGCGTACCCGGGCTTCTGGGCGCGCGAAGCGGATACGGGCATCACGTGGCAAAAAATCCTGCACGCGGAGCAGGAAATCAGGATTCACGCGCCGTTGCCGGCCAGCGGCCGCGTCACGGGCACGACGCGCATCACCGGCCTGTGGGACAAGGGCGAAAACAAGGGCGCATTTCTGCAGCAGACGCGCGAGATCGCCGATGCCGACACGGGCCGCCTGCTCGCGACCGTCGTGCAACTGAGCCTGTTGCGCGGCGACGGCGGCTTCGGCGATGGCGGCAGCACCGGCCCGCTGCCGGTGCCGCATGCGATGCCGGACGGCGAACCCGATCACGTCTGCGAGCTGACCACGCCCGCGCAACTGGCACTGATCTACCGCCTGAGCGGCGACCTGAATCCGTTGCATGCCGACCCGTCGGTGGCCTCGGCGGCCGGTTTTGCACGCCCCATCCTGCACGGCATGGCGCTGATGGGCGTGGCCGCGCACGCGGTGCTGCGCACGGTGCTGGGCTACGACGACACGCGCTTCGCGGGCATGCGCGTGCGCTTTACCGCGCCGGCGTGGCCCGGCGACACGCTGCGCACCGAGATGTGGGTGCGCGGCGACACGGTTTCACTGCGCGTCACGGCCGTGGAGCGCAACGTGGTGGTTTTGACCAACGCGCGGGTCGACCTGCGCTGAAACGTAATTCTTGAGGAGACACACATGGATCTGGGTTTGACCGGCAAGGTCGCCATCGTCACCGGCTCGGCACGCGGCCTGGGCGCCGCCACGGCGCGCCGGCTCGCGCAGGAAGGCGCGAGCGTCGTCATCACCGACATCAACGCCGAACTGGCGCAGGCCACCGCACAAGCGCTGCGTGACGAAGGTCTCGCCGCGCATTGCGTGGTGGGCGACATCACGCAGGCGGCCGACGTGCAGCGTCTCGTCGACGAAACGGTCGCGCATTTCGGCGGCGTGCATATTCTCGTGAACAACGCCGGCGCGCCGCGCGACAAGTACCTCGTGAAAATGAGCGAGGACGACTGGGATTTCGTCATGACGGTGATGCTCAAGGGCGCGTTCCTCGCCGCCCGCGCGGTGATGCCGCACTTCATCGAGCAGGGCTGGGGCCGGCTGATCAACATCAGCTCGCGCGCGCACCTGGGCAACCCGACGCAGGCCAACTACTCGGCCGCGAAGGCCGGCCTGATCGGCATGGCCAAGGCGCTGTCGATGGAAGAAGGCCGCTACGGGATCACCGCGAACTGCGTGGCGCCGGGCTTCATGGAAACGGAAATGGTGCAGGCGCTGCCGACCTACGAAACGATCAAGGACCGCGCGGTGGCCGCGCAGCCGATCAAGCGCGTCGGGCGGCCGGACGACATCGCCGATGCGGTGGCCTTCCTCGCCAGCGAGCGCGCCGGCTTCATCAGCGGCGAAGTGCTGCACGTCACGGGCGGCCGCTACGGCTGATCCGGCAACGGCCCCGCAACCACGATAGCCGCCGGCGCGTGACACGCGAGCGAGGGTGGCTGAATATTGATGACATTCAAAAGGTATTCGAAATGAAACGAGCAGCCATCGTCTCCCCGCTGCGCACCCCGGTGGGCGCATTCGGCGGAGCGTTGAAGGGCGTTCCCGTCGAGGAGCTCGGCGCGAGCGTCGCGCGCGCCGTCGTCGCGCGCACCGGGCTCGATCCCGCGCGCATCGACGACGTCGTGTTCGCGCAAAGCTATGCGAGCGGCGAGACGCCGTGCACCGGGCGCTGGGTGGCGCTGCAGGCGGGCTTCCCGATCGAAGTCGCGGGCATGCAGCTGGACCGGCGCTGCGGCGGCGGCGTCCAGGCGCTCGCCACGGCCGCGATGATGGTGCAGACCGGCGCGGCCGACGTGGTGATGGCCGGCGGCGTCGAAAGCATGAGCAACGTCGAGTTCTATACGACCGACATGCGCTGGGGCAAGCGCGCGGGTTCGGTCACGATGCACGACCGGCTCGACCGCGGCCGCGAGCGTTCGCAGCCGGAAAGCCGTTTCGGCCGCATCAGCGGCATGATCGAAACCGCCGAGACGCTCGCGCGCGAGTACGACATCACGCGCGAGGCGTCCGACCGGTTCGCCGCGCGCAGCCACCAGCGCGCCGCTGCCGCGCAGCAGGCCGGGTATTTCGATGCGGAGATCGTTCCGGTATCCGTGCCGCAGCGCAAGGGCGATCCACTGATCGTCGCGCAGGATGAAGGCGTGCGCGGCGAAACGACGCCCGACAGCCTCGCCAAACTGCGCACCATCATGAAGGACGGCGTCGTCACGGCCGGCAATGCATGCCAGCAGAACGACGCGGCCGCCGCGTGCCTGATCGTGGCCGAGGACAAGCTCGACGAGCTCGGCCTCACGCCGATCGGCTGGCTGGTCGGCTGGGCCGCCGCCGGCTGCGACCCGGCCCGCATGGGCATCGGCCCGGTGCCCGCCGTGCAGAAGGTGCTGGCGCGCACGGGCCTGACGTTCGACCAGATGGACCTGATCGAACTCAACGAAGCGTTCGCGTGCCAGGCGCTGGCCTGCGTGAAGGGCTGGGGCAGCTCGATGGAAGCGCTCGAAGACAAGCTCAACGTGAACGGCTCCGGCATCTCGCTGGGCCACCCGGTGGGCGCGACGGGCGGGCGCATCATGACCACGCTGCTGCACGAAATGCAGCGCCGCCAGGCCCGCTACGGGCTGGAAACGATGTGCATCGGCGGCGGCCAGGGCATCGCGATGATCGTCGAACGCGCATAAGGCTGGAGACCAACCATGAGCAACCCTGAATCCGGCCAGACCTGGCAACCCGGCCAGCGCGAGCTGCAGAACGCCGGCATCGTGAAGCTGATGCGCGCGCTGGACGTGCCGTCGTACGATGAACTGCTGCGCGTGTCGATCGCGGAGCCCGAGCGCTACTGGAACACCGTGATGCGCGAATGCGCGATCGCGTGGGACACGCCGCCCACCGGCTACGTGGACCTGTCGCGCGGCCCGCAGTTTCCGAGCTGGTTCCCCGGCGGCCGGCTCAACTGGGTCAACACCATTTACGGCTGGGCGCGCAACCCGGCCACCGCGCAGCAGAAGGCCGTCGTGGCCGAGCGCGAGGACGGCGGCGTGAGCGAGCTGACCTACGCGGAGCTGGCGCAGCGCGTGCGCGACTTCGCGGCCGGGCTCGCCCGGCGCGGCGTCACGCAGGGCGACCGCGTCGGCCTGCTGATGGAAAACGGCGTCGAGGCGACCATCTCGCTGCTGGCCATCGTGCATCTGGGCGCGCTGGTCGTGCCGTTGTTCAGCGGCTTCGGCGTCGATGCGATCGTCGCGCGCCTGTCGGCGGCCGAAGCGCGCATCGTGATCGCCTCCACCGGCTTCTCGCGCCGCACCAAGCGCGTGGACGTCCAGGGCGCGCTGCGCGACGCATGGCGCCAGTTGCCGCTGCTCGAACACGTGATCTGGAAGCGCGGCGAAGGCGACACCGCGCAGGACGCGCGCGATCTCGACTGGCAGGAAACGGCGAGCGTCGCACGCGGCCAGGACGTCGAGCCGGTATCGGTCACGCCCGATACGCCGTTCATGGTGATCTATACGTCGGGCACCACGGGCAAGCCCAAGGGCGTCGTGCACACGCACGGCAGCTTCCCGATCAAGATCGCGCACGATTCGCTGATTCACTTCGACGTGCATCCCGGCGACGTCTACTGCTGGCCCGCCGACATGGGCTGGATCGCGGGCACGCTGGTGCTCGGCTGCGCGCTGCTGCGCGGTGCGACGCTGGTGTGCTACGACGGCGCGCCCGATTACCCCGACTGGTCGCGCATGTCGCGCGTGGTGGAACGCCACCGCGTCACGCACTTCGGCTCGGCGCCGACGCTGATCCGCGGGATGGCCAGCCACGAAGCGCTCGCGCTCGCGGGCGACCGCTCCACCGTGCGCCTGCTGATCACGGCCGGCGAAGGCATCGCGCCCGAGCATTTCAACTGGTTCCTGCAGCGCTTCGGCGACGGCACGGCGCCCGTCATCAACTACACGGGCGGCACCGAAGCGTCGGGCGCGCTGCTCGCGAGCGTCCCGATCCGGCCGATTCCGCCGAGCGGCTTCAACACCGTCTCGCCCGGCGTGGCCGTGGACGTGGTGAACGCCGACGGCCAAAGCGTGACCGGCGAAGTCGGCGAGCTGGCGATCCGTGCGCCGTTCGTCGGCATGACGCAATCGTTCTGGCGCGACGACGAGCGCTACCTGGAAACCTACTGGCAGACCATCCCGGGCGTCTGGGTGCACGGTGATCTCGCGCTGCGCACGCCCGACGGCAACTACTTCATGATGGGCCGCTCCGACGACACGCTGAAGGTCGCCGGCAAGCGCCTGGGGCCGGCCGAGGTCGAGGAAGTCGTGCTGGAGCTGCCCGACGTGGCGGAAGCCGCCGCGATCGGCGTGGCCGATGCGGACAAGGGCCAGAAGCTGGTCGTGTTCATCGTGCCGAAACCCGACGCCGGTGTCGCGCTCGCCGATCTCGAAGCCATCGTGTCGGGCCACGTCGACAAGCGCCTGGGCCGCCCGTTCCGGCCCGGCCGCGTGCACGTGGTCGCGCAGCTGCCGAAAACGCGCAGCTCCAAGATCATGCGGCGCGTGATCCGCAGCGTGTACTGCGGCCAGCCGCCGGGCGACCTGTCGTCGCTCGACAATCCCGGCGCGCTCGACGAAGTACGCGCGGCCGCGACCTCCGCCTGACTCAACCGTGAACGAAACATGAAAGTACTCGAAGGCATCAAGGTCCTCGATTTCGGACGCTTCATCGCCGGGCCGTTCTGCTCGGCGCTGCTGGCCGACTATGGCGCGGACGTCATCCGCATCGACCGCGTAGGCGGCGGCGAGGACCGCTTCATCGTGCCCGTGACCGAACACGGCGAAGGTGCGCTGTTCCTGCAGGTCAACCGCAACAAGCGTTCGATGACGCTCGATCTCGACAGCCCCGAGGGGCGCGACATCGTGCGCAAGCTGGTCGCCGATGCCGACGTGGTGATCGCCAACATGCCGCCCCGCACGCTCAAGAGCCTCGGACTCGACTACGACAGCCTGCGCGCGATCAAGCCCGACGTCATCCTCGTCGCGTCGAACGCATTCGGCAACAGCGAGGCCGTGCGCGACCGCGTGGGCTTCGACGGCGTCGGCCAGGCGCTGAGCGGCGCCGTGTACATGGCGGGCACGCCCGACCGGCCGCAAAAGGCGATGGTGCCGGTGGTGGATTTCGCCACGGCGTTTTCGTGCGCGCTCGGCGTGATGCTGGCGCTCTACGAACGCCAACGCAGCGGCATGGGCCAGGAAGTCAGCGCGTCGCTGCTGTGCACGGGCCTGAACATGGCCAGCGGCGCGCTGATCGAGGAAGCGTTGCTCGGGCTGGATCGCCAGGCGACGCTGAACCGCGCATCCGGCTACGCGCCGTCCGACATCTTCAAGGCGACGGACGGCTGGTTCATCACGCAGGTGATCGGCCGGCCGATGTTCAAGCGCTGGACGCAGCTCGTGGGCCGGCCGGAACTGCTCGACGATCCGCGCTTCGCCGACGATACGCTGCGTGGCGAGAATGGCGCGCTGCTGAGCGAGCTGATGAGCGCATGGTGCGCGGACAAGACGCTCGCCGACGCGCTGGCCGCGCTCGAACAGGCGCGCATCCCGGCCAGCCCCGTCAACTCGCCGCGCCAGGCGCTGGAGGACGAAACCATCAAGGCCGCCGACGTGATCCGCTGGATGGACTACCCCGGCGCGCCGAAGCCGGTGCCGATCTTCGCGACGCCGGTTTCGCTGTCGCGCACGCCGCCGGAGATCCATACGCGGCCGCCGCTGACCGGCGAGCACACGGATGAAATCCTCGCCGGCATCGGACTCGATGCACGCGCGGTGGCTGATTTGCGATCCCGCAAGATCGTCTGACCGGATCAGTTGCCGCGTCACGCGCACCGCCGTCGCAACGACGGCCGGTGCGCGCTCGCTTCGGTGCCCGCGTCGCACGCCAGCCAGCACGCACGCACCCGCGTGGCTGCATCGCCCGTTGACGCGGCGTGCAGCAGCCCGCCCCCGCCTCCTTCCGCTTCCCGTTCGTCACCCCGCGCATTGACGCGCCACATCCCCCTGCCCGGCCGACACCGGCATTTCGCCGATTCCCGGCAAATCAAATTTCAACTATATTCGTCAGCCACACTTGACAATCGAATCATGGACCCGTCCCAGCTCCCTTCCCTCGCGTGGTTCGTGCACATCGCGCACCATCTGAGCTTCACCAAGGCTGCCGCCGAAATGGGCGTGTCGCGCGCTGCGCTGTCGCAGAACCTGAAGGCGCTCGAACGGCAGCTCAACGTGAAGCTGCTGTACCGGACCACGCGCGACATGTCGCTGACCGAGGACGGTCAACGGCTCTACGACACGCTGCGGCCGGCATTCGGCTCGATCGAGCTGGCGATCCGCAACCTGCACGAAGTCCGGCACGAGCCGTCCGGGCTGCTGCGCATCAACACGTCGCGGGTCGCCGCACGAAACCTGGTCGAGCCGCACCTGGGCGAATTCATGGCGCGCTATCCGCTGCTACGGGTGGAGCTCGTGATGGACGACGGGCTGTCGAACATCATCGCCGACGGCTACGACGCCGGCATCCGGCTCGGCGAGAGCCTCGCCGAGCACATGGTGGCCGTACCGATTACGCCGATGCTCGAAATGGCCGTGGCCGGCTCGCCGGACTATTTCGCGCGCCACGGCACGCCGGCCACGCCCGCCGACCTGATCGGGCACAACTGCCTGTGCTATCGGCATACGACGAGCGGCGCGATCTATCGCTGGGAGTTCACGTCGCCCGAGATCGAGGGGCATGCGTTCGAAGTGGAGCCGCACGGCAGCGTGGTCACGAACGACGACGACGGCATGATTCGCGCGGCGCTGCAGGGTATCGGCCTGATCCAGCACCAGGACGTCGCGCTGCGCGAACACCTGGATGCCGGCACGCTGGTGCGCGTGCTCGAACCGTGGTGCAAGCCGTTTCCCGGGTACTACCTGTACACGCCGTCGCGCGAGCAGATGCCGGCGAAGGTGCGCGCGCTGATGGATTTCCTCGTCGAGAAACGCGAACATCTGGCCGTCGACAGCGCCAGGCGCGCGGCCAGCCCGGCGAAGCCCGCCGAGCCGAAGCCACGCAAGCCGCGCGCCACGCGGGCATGAGCGGCCGCGTATCGCGACGCGGCGCCGCTCAGTCTTTGTCGCGCTGCGCGAAATCGTGCACGGACGCCACCAGCGTCGGCGATTCGACGCGATAGCGGTACTGCATCCACCGCTCCATCGACAGCCCGTCGTTCAGCGGCATTTCCAGTGCGCGGCGGGTCATGTACTTCATGGCGGCCAGCGCATCGGCATCGGTTCGCGCGATGTCGCCAGCGAGCTGCATCGTCGCGGCATCGAGCGCATCGCCGCTCACCGCGAGCGACGCGAGCCCCATCCGCTCCGCGTCGCGGCCGGTCATGCGCCGCCCCGTGACGAGGTAGTACATCGCGCGTGCGAGCCCGATCTTGCGCGGCAGGCGCTGCGAGCCGCCGCCGCTCGGCAGCAGGTTGCGCTGCAGATGCGCGTCGCCCAGTTCCGCGTTTTCGTCGACGACCACGATGTCGGAGGCCAGCGCCAGTTCGAACCCGCCCGCCACCGCAAAACCGTTGACCGACGCAATCACGATCTGCCGCGACGCCTCCATCAGCGCGAACGTGTCCTGCATCAGGTCCTGGTGCCGCATGTGCGCGGCGGGATCGGCGAGCACGCCGCTCGCGAGCCACTTCAGGTCGTTGCCCGCGCAGAATGCGCGGCCGCTGCCGCGAATCACGATCACGCGGATATCGCGGGCCGGATCGGCGGCCGTGCGCACCACGTCGTTCAGTGCCGCGAGTGTCGCGCCGTCCAGCGCATTCATCCGCTCGGCACGATTCAGCGTAACGACGCGGATGCCGGGCGTCGAGTCGTCTGTCAGCAGCGTATTCGTCATGTCGTCTCCTGGTCCGGACGAATCGTTCCGGGCCGGCCGGCGCGTCACCGTTCTTCCGGAACGTGTCGTCGGCCGGAACCGTCGTTCATCCGTCGCACGTTTTCCGTGCCTGCATTAAAAGCCCGTTTCGCTGGAATCCGCCATGCGGCGCACGCGTTGTTCCGTTAGCTGGAAACGCGCGCGTTCCGAACGGCATCGCGGCGGCCTGTTCCGACGTCCGTACACGGCCGTCACCCGCGACGAGGATGCGATGCGATAGCGGTATTGCATCCCGCGTTACACCGCATACGACTCGCTCGCCGCAACCGGTCTCGACTCGATCGCGGGCGAGCCATACCGCCGCACATCGGGTGCCTCCTGCATCGGCAGCGCATCGTCTTCGCGAACGATGAAACTCGAAATCATCGTGACGAGCTGCTTGCTCTGATCGTCCAGCGACTGCGCAGCGGCGGCCACTTCCTCGACATACGCGGCATTGTGCTGCGTTGCCCGGTCCATCTCCGACACGGCCTGATTGACCTGATCGATGCCGTGGCCCTGCTCGACCGACGCGGCTGCGATTTCCTCCATCAGGTCGGTCACGCGCGCGATCGCCTGCATGATCTCGGCCATCGATGTCCCTGCCGCGTTCACGAGTTCCACGCCGCCCCTGACACGCCCGACGGATTCGTGGATCAAGCCCCGTATTTCCTTCGACGCCGACGAAGAACGCTGAGCGAGCGAACGCACCTCCGACGCGACGACCGCGAAGCCGCGCCCCTGCTCGCCGGCCCGCGCCGCTTCCACGGCGGCGTTGAGCGCCAGGATGTTGGTCTGGAACGCGATGCCTTCGATGATGCCGACGATCTCGGCGATCCGGCCGGAGCTCGCATCGATACTGCCCATCGCATCGACCACCTGCGCGACGACGCCGTTGCAGCGCTCGGCCACCCGCACGGCCTGCACCGCGACCTGGCTCGCCTGCCGGACGTTGTCGGTGTTCTGGCCGACTCTCGACGAGAGTTCCGCCATGCTCGCCGCGGTCTCCTGCAGCGAAGCGGCCTGCATCTCCGTACGCCGGGACAGATCCTGATCGCCGGCCGAGATCTGTGCGGCCGCCGATGCGATCGAATGGGCGCTCACCTTGATGCCGTTGATCGCGCCGGACAGATTCGCCTGCATGCGCTTCATCGAGTAGAGCAGGCTGCCGCGGTCGTTCGGCGCGGTCACGATGGCCGCCGTGAAATCGTTGGCCGCGATTCGCCCGGCAATCTCGACCGCATAACCCGGCTCCCCGCCCATCGTCCGGGCGATGCCGCGGTTGAGCAGCACGACGATGCTGGTCATCACCAGCGCGATCAGCGCACACAGGCCGAGACTTTGCAGCAGGCTCGCATGAAATGCCGCATCGATGTCGTCGACGAACAGGCTGGTATTGATGATCCAGTCCCACGGACGATACGTGTCGATGTACGCGACGCGGGCCGCGTTCGTCGTCACCCCGGATGTTTCCTTCGGATAGTCGAAGCGCTGGAACCCGTTGCCGGTTCGCGCCACCAGATCGATCTGTTGCTGAACGATCGCAGCGGCCTTCGGGTTCAGTTCGCTCAACGACTTGTTCTGGATCGATGCATCGAACGGGTACATCAACACCACGCCCTTCGAATTCACGATCGAGAAATAGCCGCTGCCGGCTTCGCCGTAACGCATGCCGCGGATCACATCCTGTGCCTGCTTTTGCGCCTGCTCGACGCTCAGTTCTCCCGCAGTGGCACGCTTCGCATAGAAATCGACCGTGGCGAGCGCGATCTGAACGGCATGCACGAGATCCGACTTGCGCTCCTCGAGGCGCATCTCGCGACTGCGGTACGCATCGGTGACGGACAGCAGGACCAGGCAGAGCAAGCTCAGCACCAGCGGCACCCCGAGCTTCTGCTTGAATGACAACTTCATGATCGTGGCATCTCCTCGTTGTTATCGATATGTTTTTTGCATCGGGCGTAGACCCATCCGGTCGCCCGCATGGGGTTGCGTTGCCCTCCCCCGACTTTCGTCCGCGCCTGCCACGCCGGCGCAGCGATGAACGGACGAGCGCAGCCGCCGCGTGAAATCAACCACAAGCAGCGAGACCCATGCTACTTATGGCAATAATCCACCGTCAATTTTGCATTACTTAGTGTTCCGTACATTGGTGAACGCGGTGCGCTCTTGTGCGCTGGTGGGAGGACCATCGCCAGCACATGCATTTCGCGCCGATCAGGTCGCGCTGCACGAATGAAACGCGGATCACGCCCGCATGCTCCGATGTACGGAACAGTGGGCGGCAATCGCGACGGTAACGACGCGCGTCGTGATTGAATCGGATATTCACGTACGGACAGTCACAAGACCTTTCTCGAAGGCGGACGTCGGTCGATCTACCGCGGCACCCTTCGGCAAAGCGCTCATCCCAACCCTCTCCAAGGAAAAACGCCATGCCGCTGCTGCATACCATTCGTTCCCGGATCGGCCATGCGGAAATCGTGCAGATCGTCGAGATGGACATCAGTGGCATTCTGGGCGTGCTGTTGCCCGAGGCCACGCCCGACGTGATGAAGTCCATTGCGTGGATGAAACCGCCCTACGTGGATGACGAACACCGCATGCGCGCCGTCAGCCAGTGCTTCATCGTCACGACCGGCACGCGCGTGCTGGTGGTCGACACCTGTGTCGGCAACGACAAGCAGCTCGCGGGCTTCGACGCGTTCGCCGATCTGCGGCTGGAATTCCTGGCCACGCTGGAGCAGGCCGGCATCGACCGCCACGCGGTCACCGACGTGCTGTGCACGCACCTGCATTTCGATCACGTCGGCTGGAACACGTACAAGCAGGATGGCCGGTGGCTGCCCACCTTTCCCAACGCGACCTACCACTTCGGCAAGACGGAATACGCGTTTGCGCAACAGGGCGACCCGAACGACACGATGTACGAGGCGCAGGACATTTCGTTCCATGAGTCCATCAAGCCGGTCGTCGATGCGGGGCTCGCGAACTTCATCGAGCGCGACACCGACCTGGGTGACGGCATCTCGGTGTTCTCCACGCCCGGGCACTCGATCGGCCACATCGCGATCGAGGTCGACGCGGGCACGGAGAAATTCATCATCGGCGGCGACGCGATGCATCATCCGGTGCAGGTCGCCCGGCCGGACATGGCGCTGGTGCTGGACTACGACAACGCGCAATCGGCCGCCACGCGGCACACGCTGCTGTCACGCCTCGACGGCAGCGCCACGTTGTTTACCTGCACGCATTTCTGTTCGCCGTCGTTCGGGTTGATCAGCAAGGACCCGGACGGCGACTACGTCTTCACCGGGGTGCCGAAGTAAACCCCTTACCTCTCTGAACCCATGCTCAGTCTCGTTTCCCGGCTCGATGCGCTGAATGTCAGCCCGGGCCGCCTTTTCATCGACGGCCAGTGGCTCGACTGGCCCGATGCGCGTTTCGACCAGATCAACCCCTGCACGAACGAAGTCATGACCAGCTTCGCCGAAGCCGGCACGCGTGGCGTGGCGCTCGCGGTAGCCGCGGCACGCAAGGCGTTCGACGAAGGCCCGTGGCCGCGCATGCGCGCGCAGGATCGCAAGCGCATGTTGCAGCCGATCGTCGAGCGGCTGTATGCGGCCGAGGAGGAAATCGCCCGGTTGCAGACCCTCGACAACGGCGTTCCGTACACGTTCAGCCGCAACTCGCGCGTGTCGGCGAAAGCGGCCGCCGACATCTTCGACCATTTCCTCGGCTGGATCGACAAGATCAACGGCGACACGCTGCCGATCTTCTCGGGCGCGTCGAACATGCAGTACATGACCTTCCGCGACCCGGTCGGCGTCGTCGCGGCGATCCTGCCGTACAACGGCCCGGTGATGACGTTCGCGATGAAAGTGGCGCCGGCGCTGGCCTGCGGCTGCACCGTGGTCGTCAAGCCGTCCGAACTCACCAACCTGGCCGTGAGCCGGCTCGCGCAGATCCTCGCCGACAGCGATTTGCCACCCGGCGTGTTCAACCTCGTGACCGGCGCGACCGAAACGGGCACGGCGCTCACGTCGCACCCCGGCGTCGACAAGGTGACGTTCACCGGCAGCCCGCTCGTCGGCGAACGCATCACGGTGGCAAGCGCGCCGACCATGAAACGCCTGTCGCTGGAGCTGGGCGGCAAGAGCGCGGCGCTGGTCTTTCCCGACACGCGCAGCGTGCCGGCCACCGCGCAGGCGATCATGGGGCTCTGCTCCACCTTCCTGTCGGGACAGGTCTGCACCACGCCTTCCCGCGCGCTCGTGCACCGTTCGATCATGGACGAGTTCCTGCATCACGCGCAGGAACAGCTCGCGAAGGTGCGGTTCGGCGATCCGTTCGACGCCGCCACCACGTCCGCGCCGATGATCTCCCGGCGCCACCAGGCGCGCGTGCTCGAATACGTCGAAAGCGGCCGGCAGCAAGGCGCGACGCTGCTGGCCGGCGGCCGTGCGCCGGACGGCGCATCCGGCAACGGCAACTGGGTCGAGCCGGCGCTGTTCGCGAACGTGCGCAACGACATGACGATTGCGCAGGAAGAAATCTTCGGCCCCGTGCTGTCGGTGATTCCGTTCGAGACGGAAGAGGAAGCCGTGCGCATCGCCAACGATAGCGAATACGGCCTCGCCGGCTGCGTGTACACCACGGACGTCAGCCGCGCGTTTCGCGTCGCACGCGCGGTGAAGAGCGGCTCGATCGGCGTCAACGGCTTCGCCAGCATTCCGAACGCGCCGTTCGGCGGCATCAAGCGCTCGGGCGTGGGACGCGAAGGCGGCTGGTCGACGATCGAGGCGTTTACCGAGTTGAAAACGATCAATTTCAATCTGGATGCCTGAGCAATGAGTGAAACCTTCGACTATGTGGTGGTCGGCGCGGGCAGCGGCGGCAGCGTCGTGGCCGCGCGGCTGGCCGAGGCCGGCCATACCGTGTGCGTGCTGGAAGCCGGCCCGCCCGACACCAACCCGTTCATCCACATTCCGGCGGGTTACATCAAGAACCTGTTCAACGACCGGCTGGTGTGGCGCTTTCGCAGCGGGCCGATCGCCGGCACCGACGGGCGCACCATCGAGCTGACGCAAGGCAAGGTGGTGGGCGGCTCCGGTTCGATCAACGGGATGGTCTACAACCGCGGGCAGCATGCCGATTTCGACGGCTGGGCCGCGCTCGGCAATGCGGGCTGGGGCTACGACGACGTGCTGCCGTTCTTCAAGAAGGCCGAGACGCGCATCGGGCCCGGCGACGATCGCTACCGCGGCCGCAACGGCCCGCTGATCGTGACCGACCCGGTCATGCCGGCGCCGCTGTGCGACCTGTTCGTCAAGGCCGTCGAAAGCCTCGGTTATCCGTATGTGGCCGATTCGAATGCCGAAGCGCAGGACGGCGTCGGCCCGTGGCACTTCATGATCGACACGCGCGGCCGCACGCCGCGGCGCAGAAGCGCCGCGAGGGCGACCTGCATCCGGCGATCAAGAAGGGCCGCGTGGCGCTGCGCACCGACAGCCCCGCGACGCGCGTGCTGCTGGAAGGCGGCCGTGCGGTGGGCGTGCGGTACCGGTCCGGCGGCATCGGCGCGCCCGAGCGCGAGGTGCGCGCCAACCGCGAGGTCATCGTCGCGGCGGGCGCGCTGAACACGCCGCGCCTGCTGCAGATCTCCGGCATCGGCGACAGCGCGCATCTGCGCGCCATCGGCGTGCAACCACAGGTCGACCTGCCCGGCGTGGGCGCCAACCTCGTCGATCACTTCAACCTGCGCGTAGCCGTCAAGGTGAAAGACGTCGCCACGATCAACGAACGCGGGCGCGGGCTGCCCCTGGCGAGGGAGATCGCCCGGTACTTCCTCGGCCGGCCGAGCATCCTGAGCATGGGCCCGGTGCCGATGCGTTTCTTCTTCCGCTCCGAACCGTCGCTGTCGCGCCCCGACCTGCAGGTGTCGTTTACGCCCGGCAGCTATCAGGAAGGCCTGCCCGGCCTGCTCGATCACTATCCGGGCATGACGCTCGGCGGCCACAAGCAGCGCCCCGACAGTCGCGGCTGGGTCAGGGCGCGTTCAGCGGATATCGACGAGCTGCCCGAAGTGCAACCCAACTACCTGACCGACGAATCGGACCAGCGCGCGATGGTGGCCGTGGTGAAGATGGCGCGAGCCGTGTTGCAGGCCGGGCCGTTCGCGCCGTACTACGTCGACGAGGTGTTCCCCGGCAAGGACGTACGCACCGACGACGAGATTCTCGCGTTCGCTCGCCAGCGCGGCGGCACCGTTTATCACCACAACGGCACCGCGCGCATGGGGCCCGACAGCGACCCGATGGCGGTGGTCGACACGCGGCTGCGCGTGCGTGGCGTGCGGGGCCTGCGTGTGGCCGATGCGTCCGTGATGCCGATGCCGATCTCGGGCGCGACCAACGCCGCCACCATCATGATCGGCGAGAAGGCCGCCGACATGCTGATACAGGATGCGAAAGCGACGCACTGAGCACGCGTTCGGCCATCGCTTCATTCCGGCCGGCGGCCGGCAGCCCCGGGCAATTGCACGACGGGCTGCCTGCGCGGCGCGGCAACAGCGGATCGATCGATCCGCCGGCGACCGGCGCCGCTGTCCGGCGGCAACCGATCGCGAATACTCGCGCTAGGCGATCGCGTCCCTCACGGTCGATGCCGACGACCACCGGACCACCTGCTCGAGCCCGTGCCGGCACAGAATCTCGCTCTCGTTGAAATAAACGAACGGCTTCGCGCCCGTCTCCATGCCGGCCTGCATCGACTCGATGTTGCCGAGATCCTCGAGCATCCCGTCGGAGATGTGCGACGTGAAGTGCTCGAGTTGCAGGCGCTCCCGCACGCTCTTCGGCTTCTTGTTGTAGAAGCGTGCCTCCCAGATCGTCGTGTTCGCCGACGTCGGCCAGAATTCGTGCGTCCAGAACTGGTTCGCCGAGATCTGCAGGTGCCAGTTCGGGAAGAACCAGTTCACGTCCTGCGACCAGTCCGCATGCCGCTCGGGATTCACGCCGCGGTGCTCGGTGAGCGGGTTGGCCTGCGCGCCATTGCGCGTGCCGGTCACCGTCTCGCCGGCCGAGAACAGCCAGCGCATCACCTTCGCCTGCTCCGGCACCGGGACGCTCTGGTTCAGCCACAGCGAAAACGAACGATGCGCGCCGCGCAGGTTCGCGCCCAGCGGCCGCCCGAACGGATTTTCCTTGCCCGTGTAGATCGGCCCGAACGTCTTCGGGTGGATCGACGCGATGTGATACACCTCGCTGAAGTTTTCGGCCACCGCCTTCCAGTTCGCCTTGAACTCGCCGCGCAGCACGATCGCGTTGTCGGCGTTCGGATAATCGATGCCGGACAGCGCGTCGGCCATCGGCCCGAGGAATTCCGCGAGGCCGACCTCCGGCGCGGGCGCCATGTTGATGAAGATCCAGCCGTCCCACACGTCGAGCGCGACAGGCGTCAGCCCGCATTTCTTCCGGTCGAGATGGAAGAAGCCGGCCTCGTCGGGCACGTTCGCCAGTTCGCCCGCGTTGTTGTAACCCCAGCTGTGGTAACGGCAGACGAAACGCTTCGCGTTGCCGCTCGGCCGGTGCTCGACGATATTCGCGCGATGCGCGCAGACGTTGTGAAACGCGCGGATCTTGCCGTCCTCCGAACGCGCGACGATCACGGACGCCTTCGCGACCGCCAGATCCTTCACGAAGAAATCGCCCGGCTTCGGGATCCGCTCGACGCGGCCCACCATCAGCCAGGCGCGGCGGAAGATCCGTTCGCGTTCGATTTCGTACTGCTCGGGATCCGTGTACAGCGTGGTCGGCATCGGCTTCGTCGACAGGCCGACGGATTCGGTCAAGCTCGGTTTGAATTCGCCAGGATGGTTCATGCCAGCTCCTGAAAGGGATGGGGGGACGGGGTCTGAATCGAATCGACGCGGCGCGCTCAGCCGTGCGGCTGAAAGCCGGTCGTGATCGTCAATGCGTGAACCGGCGGCGCGTGGCGAATGCCCGGCGCCTCGTGCATCTCGACGGCGATCGCGGCGTGGCACATCGCGAGCAGCAGGCGAAACAGGTTCTGCTCGGGCACCGGCATGTCGTCGAGCGGAAACTGCTCGAGATGGACGGTCGCCTCCTCCGCCCGCGCGGACATCGCTTCGTAAAACGTCACGATCTCCGCGTACGGCGTGGCCGCGCGATGGATCCAGCGCGTGTGCGACGTCGGCGCATTCCAGCGGTCGAGAAACGGTTCGAGCGCCTCGAAGCCTTTCGGCAAGCGCTGCGAATCGCGTGATACATCGTCAGTCATCGTGCTCCTCCAGTTCCGGAACGCAACGCCTGAGCCCGGGACGGGCCGCAGCGCATTGCGCCGTGTCACAGCGTGATACGTGACCTCGTGGCATCGGCATCGGGCCGCTCGTGCTGCCTCTTTTCCGGTGTCGATCGGGCGTGCTGCCGAATGTGCGTTCCACCGACGGATTCCGCATTCCGTGCTTCGAAATACGGAGCCGGTCGATAGCGGATGCGCCAGCTTCGGCGTCGCCTCATTTATCTAACGAACGATAGATTGATTCGATGCGAACGATCGCTCCATCCGGTCAAACCCGGACGCAAATGGCTATTTCGGCAGGACCGGGGCGCGCTTGCGCATCGGCATCGTGTGCGCCGGACGCTGTGGGCGCCACGTCGTGGCGCGCGGCGCGGAAGCCGCGTGGCGGTTTACCGCTCGCGGCAGCCATGCTTAATGGATAACACTCATGGCACATCGCTTTGCGCGACGCCAAACTACCTAACGATAGTTTGGTAATCGAATACGTGCCGGCGAAATCGCCGATGCGCCGAACGACGACCCAGGCTGCCGGATGCGACTGACCGGCCTGACGCGCAAGCGACATGCCGTCTCGACATCACCCCTTCACATGAATCAAACGATCGCATCGGAGACAAGATGAGGAATGCCATGAATGAAGTTCCGCCCGTCGGCGGCCTGGACGACGCGCTAGCGGGACGATCCTCGTCGAGGGTCGTCCACGACAGCCTGCGGTCGTGGTACATCCTGGTCATCATCACGCTGGCGTATTCGCTCGCGTATATCGACCGCCAGCTTCTCAACCTGCTCGTCGACCCGATCCGGCATTCGCTCGCCATTTCCGACACGCAACTCAGCCTGGTTCAGGGCATCGCGTTCATTTCCGCCTACCTGATCGCATCGCCCCTCTTCGGCCGGCTCGTCGACGTGACCAACCGGCGCAACATCCTGCTGGTCGGGATTTGCCTGTGGTGCATCTTCACGGCCCTGTGCGGCAAGGCCACGACGTTCCAGGGGCTGTTCCTCGCGCGCTTCGGCGTCGGGGCCAGCGAAGCGTGCGTGTTTCCGATCGCGCTGTCGATGATCGCCGACTGCTTTTCGGCGAAGCAGATGCCGCGCGCGATGAGCGTGTTCATTCTCGGCCCGATGCTCGGCGGCGGGCTCTCGCTCGTCGCTGGCGGGCTCGTCATCTCGTTCGCCCGCGACGTTCATCAGCAGTTCCCGATGCTCGCCGGGTTCGAGACCTGGCAGCTCGCATTCGTGCTGATCGGGTTGCCGGGCATGCTGTTCGCACTGCTGGTATGGCTGACGGTGCGCGAACCGATGCGCAGCAAGGTGGTCAGCGGGAGCGCGGACGACCGTCAGTTCTCGACCCGGGATTCGCTTGCATTCCTGTGGGCGCGACGCGGGTTCTATGCGCGCATCATGCTCGGCGTCGGCATGCTCGCCATCGTCGTGCTCGGCATGCCCGCATGGATGCCGACCTACCTGATCCGTTCGCACGGGATGCCCGCGGCGCTCGTCGGGTTTCGCTTCGGTGCGCTGGTGGTCAGTTGCGGGATTGCAGGCGCGCTGGTGGGCCCCTGGATCGTGCGCCGGTTCGAACGGCGCGGCTACGAGGACGCACCGTTGCGCACGGCCGCGTTCGCGATGATCCCGATGCTGCTGTGCTGTGCGAGCATCCCGTTTGCGCCCGGCGCGACGGGTACGCTGATCGCGGCCGGCGGCACCGTGTTTTTCTTCACGTTGCCGACCGGGTGCATGGCCGCGGCGCTGCAACTCGTGGCGCCCAGCCGTATGCGCGGCACCGTCGGCGCGCTCTATTCGTTCTTCGCGCAGTTGATCGGTTTCGGGCTCGGCCCGACGCTGATTGCGCTCTTCACCGATCGCGTGTTCGGCAATCCGAAGATGGTCGGCGATTCGATCGGCATTGTCTGCACGATCGCAGCCGCGCTTGCCGCGTGGTTGTTGTTCGGTTCGCTGCCGCATTATCGGCGGTTGCTGGCGGAGGAGCGTGGCGCGCAGGTGGGTTGACGCTGCGTGATCGGGACGGAGGTGGTAACCGCTGTGGGTGGCGTCACGCAGCGGTTACGCAAAGTGCTCGATGTGGAACGGTGCCGGTTTCGGCAATCTGACGACTTCAAGGCTTGCACAACCAAAGACGATCGGCCAGCCCGACACACATGTCTGAAGATGCGCCTCGCGCCCCGAATCAAGCCAGGCCGGCACCGAACCGGCCTGAATTCGCGTCGCCAGAATCCGTGCTCATGGTAGAGCGATGCGTTTTCTTGGGTGCGCCACCTTACGCGACCTCTCCCGCGTGACAGCGCTTATGTCACGAACTCAATGCTTTTCGCCAAGCCTGCCCTTCCAGTACGGTGGAATCTGCATCCTCCGGAGCGATTGCCTTGTGTGGATCCGCGATTACGCATCGCGCCTCTCCCTGAAATGCCAACAGCAGATCCAGAACGTTTTTGAAAAAAAGCCGACAATTGCCGTCCTTCATTGGATGTAAATGAATTCCCTGAAAGGAGGCAGCCCATGCTGACTGGCGTTTGTCGGCAGACGAGCTGATGTTCGGCATACTGTCGTAATACCTGTCTGCAATACCATCCATGCACGCCATCAGCTGTTCTTCGCTGGCATCCCAGCGCGAGAAGGTCGCTTCATGGCGCTCCTTACGATCGATGCGTGTGAGCACCTTGCTATTTATGTATTCCTCAGCGGTCATCTCGACAGGATGCGCACGATCGGCTGCGTCGAGTACGCTCTGGACCGATAGCCCCCCTTCTTCGGAAACATAGGTTTCCTCCGGCGTGCGATTGATGTAGTGACCAGGAAGGGATAACGAAGACGATATTCCGAACGATGACATGTCGTCCATCCACTTGCCGAGATATCGCAAGGCTTTCGCGTCATACGAACCCGTGCAGTGCACGTCCTTGGTGGCGAGGGAGAGTTCCATCTTCTCCGAAATATCAAGGATCAGGTCGGCGTCGAAAATCTTGCCCGTGTCGATGCATTTCGCCGTATGGACCAGACCTTTGGCGGTCGAGTGCGCATAATTGCGCGTGTCATAGTCATAGACGAAACAAAGCAGCGGATTCGCCGCATCCAGCCCCAGACAATCAAGGTCTATCCGGTCAGGAATGAGGCGCCCGCGGTGTTCTGGCTTCACATTCGCAAGCTCATGGCTATTTAGCAACAACCCGATCGTTTCACGCGCCTTTGGTGAAAATTCTTTTGGATATTCTCCATACGCCTCAGCGTATAAAGATTGAAAAACACTATCTTCCGGAACCTGTTGAGACGAGTGCGCCCCCCAGGTTGAATCGAAGCGCGCCCGATGAACACTGTCAAACAGAAACCCCCATCGAACGACTTTCTCCGAGAGGCCATCGCCTTCCGAAGCAAGCAATGAATGATTTTCACGCATCCATTTGTGAAAATTTCTGGCTGCGTCGACAGAGATCGAACGAAAATCGTGCGACTCCTCAGTCAATCGCCGCACGGGTCCGGAACGCTTCTCGCTGCTCGTCGACGGCACGAGCCCCGAAGCAGCAGGCGCGCGCCACTGTTGATGCGGAGACGAAGGTCGAGCATTCAGCTCGCTCAGCGGTCCCTGTACGGGCCCGGGAACGGATCTGTTTCCCGCGGGATGATTTACTTCGTTTTCGCCAATATCCAACGAATCGTAATCGTTTAGTGTTTTGGGGCTCATGCCACCAATATTTGCAGCCATGATTTTCTTGAAATTTTTCCGACGCCACCCGAATTGACAGGCGATCGTTCGGCGAGTCATCAGACTATAAGAGGATCGGGAAAGGCACGTCTGAATTCAAGATGGTCATGGAAGCACAACTGGCACACCCAATCAGTTCGTCTCGCGAAGATGTGTTCCGCAATCGGAAGAGTGCTCGTTCGGCGGGCATGGCCTTGCTTCAACGGCTGGACCGAAACGAAGGGAGAGCCTGAGGGACGCGGCACAACGACACTGTGACGTTGCTCAAGCAGCTGCTCGAGATAGGATGAAGAAATAGACAAAAGCGCTGTACTGCGATGATCAACCTGTCCTGCACATTGAACCAGGTTTTTATTTCGACTTGGATACTATTTCATGACGCACATTTTCCCCAAACCCAACACCGAAATTCATTCGACCACCATCAGAACAATTCGATGGAAGGCGAAACCGCGTTGCGCAATGCGTATTTACGATGCCGATCGCGTTATCACATCAATATCTTCATATATTCATGTTTTTTCGCCGTCACCGAAGACACACCCTGTCAAAACCTGATTGTTACCGACCCCATAAAATCAAGTTGTTCGCATATCACGACGACCTTTCGCAAACCAGACCCACCCTCGATTGCTTTTGTGACAAAAATATAAATTTGGCAACGCAACGAGAGGTAGCAAAATGCCGTCCATGGGAAACAGATTTGACTATTACAGTGCCGCACTCGGTGAGCATATCGCCACCACAAATTCGGCAGACACCCCTGCGCCCGAGAAGGAAAAACCAAAGGAATCTTCAAATCCGGCATTCACTTCATTAGCGGAGAAACAAGAACAACGGTACGAGAAATTGAAAGTTCGTGCCGGCGATCGATCGATCGTCAAAACGGCAACTTTGCTCGCAAAACATGTTGGCGAAGCCACGCAGGATGTAGCCGCGACGGCAATCAGTGCTGGCGCGATCGGATATGCAAGTTCGGTGCTGGTCAATGGCGAAAAATCGGATACGAAAGGCCATATCGCACAAGCTGCAACGGCATCGCTGACGATGGCTACGGCGACGCTCGTCAGGGCGTCTGTCAGTGCAGTTGTGAACGGCTCGAAGCTGGATGAGCTATCGGCACAGCATGAAACTTTCAAGAAAGTGAAGCGGGCGACTACCCCCGAGTATCTCGCGCCTTACCCGAAAGATATCAAGGAAGACGTCAAGGCGCTGGACCTGCGCGTCGAGCGGGACATCAAGGCTGGAAATTCCAATGCCCTCTGGTTCAAGAAGCAAATCGATCATCGTGAAAATGTGCTGCTTGCACGTCCATTAAATGCCATTGACTTGACGTGCGGTCGCGATGCCGGAAGTTTGCGGAGCATGATGAATCAGGTGGCGGATCTATGCAAACACACGGAAGATCCTGAAGCATTCAAAACACTGGCGATGCGAATTATCATGAATTCCGTTTCGGAGAAGCCGACCCGGGTTCAGGCAGTTTTCCACGGACCCGGTGGCGTAGGAAAAACATGGTTGATCGAGCAACTCGTCAAGATCATAAAAGGACGACTCATTTACTTGAGAATGGAGGATAGCCGTCATGAAAGTAGCGTAAAAAAAATGTTGGGGTCACGCTGGTCCGTCGAGTACTACCCGCCTGACGCACAAGACAAAGACGTCATCGGAGAATTGCCGCTCGAAATGATCAAGGCCGGCTGCACCAATCCAATCATATTTATCGACGAACTAAAGATAAACAGTGAAACGATTGGCGACCTCAATGTACTTCTGGATCCACTCAAAAAGGAACTGAAAATAGGCGGCTACAACTCCAGCCTGGACTGGAGCCGCGCAACCATCCTGATCGGCACCAACGACGCCATCAAAAACGAGCCGCTTCAGACCCGGCTCCTGATGATGCATTTCTCGAAGGCAAGCGACGAAGTAAAGCGTCTTGTCGTCATGGACAGGGTGAAAGTAGACGCGGAAGTTTTCCGTCATCTGCTGAGCGGGAACGACATGAAACGACTCATCAGCACCATGGAAACCCGGTGCGATGAATTGATTGCCATCGACAACGAAAAATTTCCCGGGGCTCGATACATTCAGTCTGCCGCGTCTCATACGGTTAACTTCGTCGCTGAAGGCCTGTTGACGAATGAACCTCGCAAGGCTCATGAAATATCCGATTTCATGAGAAGGCGTTATGAACATTTCGCGGAATTCGAACCCAACCGCACGAACTACGATAGCGGCCGTGATTGAGATTTGATCGAGCAAAGACATGCGCCCTTGATGGATTGTTCATGAATGTTTCAAGGGCGCTGTCGACCCGATGGACAACTGGCCGCACGGTTTCCCAGACCGGCACATGATCTCCCCCCAACGACTCCGATGGAGCTGTCATGCCTACCCCCGTTCAATCAAGGTCGTCGAGCCCGATACGCGACGAACAGACCGAGGAATCCGCCACGACAACCCGCGCTCGTGCGACCACGCTTGAGTCAGGACAGGGGGAGACTATCCCGGCCAACTTGCGGCCGTTGCTGCAGGCCCGAAACGGGGATGGTTCCTTCCGGCCTCGTTCTCCCGTGCGCGATCGCTCGCACGCCGATCGACGCTGGAGTGAGCTGCCGGATCAACACCATCCCCGATCGATCGAGGAGGCGGATCGGATCGAAGCCGCACTTCGGGCCAGTCATTTGATGCCCGAGGGACATGATCTGCGCATTGATTTCGAAACGTACCGCTTGCTGCTGGAATCCATGCAAGCGCGCGCGAAGGATTTGCCGCCCGTGAGGCAAAGCGCATTCTCGGAGCAGATGACCGCCTTTGCCGAGGTGATTCACCTGATGCCGGAAGAAAATCACCTGGGGGACTTCAAGGGCATCCTGCGCGAAGTTGAGCACAAACTGCCTCCCGAACAGCAGGGTGTCCCGCTCGTGGCGCTCATCGAAGAGTCACGCAAGTTGAGCAACGATTTCCAGGGAGAACTCCGGGAAAAACTGTTCGGCTGCGTGGCAAAACTGCCGCCTGCGCAGCAGAATCGTCCCATGCAGGCGCTTGCCGATCGCCTTCGCGAAGCGGCCGAGCAGATTCGATTGCCGGACCATTCCAATGACATCAAGCCCTTTTCGATCGTTCTGGACGACATCATGGACAAACTGCCGGAGAGATACCGGCGCGCGCCGCTCGTTGCACTGATGACGGTGATCGGCAGTCAGCCGCGACAACACCATCAGAGACTCATCGAAGACGCCCTGGGCAGGATAAAGACGATACGCTCGCGCACGCTCCGGGATGAACTCAAGCAGGCACTCGCCAATATGCTCGATTAGACGGTGAACGCATCGTCGGGGACGGTGACGTGTGACCCACGTGATCGTCCATCGACGTCGCTCGATGCGGTGGCGGCGTTCAGGCCACGGCCTCGAAATGGCCGCCCTTGTCCCAGATGACGACGGTACGCGCATTCATCGCTTCGGACCCGAGGCGGTCGCGGTGAACGACACCGTTCAGTTCCGACACGACCTCCACGCTCAGTTTCGGCCGGACACCCGGGTCGCTGTTGATCAGATCGACCAACGCACGCGCGGCGCTGCTACCCGCGGAAATTTTCTCGTTGCCGGCCAGATCGAGATGCGAAGCAGCGCTCAGGATAGTGCGATATTGATCGACCCGGGCCGAGTGCGACGAGCGGTAATCGCCCGTCGCATGCTGCAGCAGCGAAATCAGGAAGCAGTTATTGCTGCCGTCATTCGTCTCGCCGTCATTGGGTATGGATCGCATTCCCGCCCGATCGAGCGCGCGCTGGATGTGCGACGTGGTCATCTGCGCGGATGTGACCTCCCGGTAGTACGCCAGCTTGTCCGGATAGACCTGCCGCATGTCGGCGCTCAGATCGTCCCAGTCGGTGATGCGCGTCTCGTCGGCCGTCGCCGCCGCGTCGAAATTCTCGTCGATGACGGGCAAACTCTTCAGCAAGGCTTCCGTCCGACTCTGTTCAAGCGCGAGACGCAACTGCGCATCTTCTTCCGCCTGGCTGGCGGGAGGTTGCAGGTCGCCAAGACCTCGTCGCCGCTCTTGAATGAATGCTGCGTGGCCCGATGTGGTTGGCCACGGCACGGTGGGCAGGTGACGTCCTTCGACGATTGACGCGTGACCTGGCCGGAACGACGGCTGCGATGGCCACGCCGTTCCCGGAACCTGAACGGCAGGCCGATGCCAGCCCACGGGCATGCGTTCCGCCACGGGTTGATGGGGTGGCTGGACCTGCGCGAATGGAAAAACGGGGCCGACGAACGGATGCGCCGGACTCGCGGCTGGTTCGGTCGGATAAGACCGGACAGGCTCCGGGCCGGGGCGCCATTGATAGGCCGACACATCAGGCAGCGGGCCACGCCGTATCTGGCTGGCGCCGGCAGACATGCTGCGCGCTTGTGAAGCGAGCGCAGACAGCAGACCGAACGGACCTTGCATCGGGCGCGACTGCGCGCTGACACGTACCTCGTTGACGGCCCGATCAATCGTTCGATCGATGTGTCGTAATGCGCCGGTGATTCCTTTGAACATCGCCATTCCTCAAATCAGGTTCACTCGCCTCGCACGTCCCGACCGCGACGGCGGATGATCAACGGTTGTCCGCTTTTTCATCCAGCGCAAGGCGAACCATGCCGCCGAACCGGAAAGATTCGTCTTTTTGAAAAGCGTTTCGTTTCCCGGTGTGCAGGAGCGTTACATTCCGGTTCCGTTGCGAAGTCATTCGCAGATGGCTCGAACGAGAACCCTGCCCGTCATCCGGAAAACGGCGCGATCGCAGGGATCGCGCGATGCGTGATTCCAGGCAGCCAGGTGTCGAGTCAAGATCAACCTCGACTCAATGCGCATCGGGGGTTCTCCTAGCCGTTCTGTCATAACCCGCTACCCCGCTCAGATCGACGACGTCAGTCCCTTGCAATGCTGCTTCCAGGCATTTCGCGTCGAGTGGATTGTTCACGTTGAGCTCGCGGGTGTCCGCTCGACCGGTAATGCGCTCTCGCAGCCTCAATGCATGTGCTTTTACGTGCTCGTCAACATCGTCATCCTCCGGGTTTATCGGCGTCCATGCGAGTTTTTCCCCGGTTTCCGGGTTCGTTCTCATGCGTTGTCGCGGCAATGTTGCCGGCGGCTCGGATGCCGGCGGCGCAGATACCGGCGGCTCGGATGCCCGAAAGGCGGAAGGGTACTTTGGCGTTCTGGGCGTATCCATTTCGCTCTCCTTGCGCTTCCGGATATCTTCCCGCGATTCTGCACCCGCATGCTGCTCTGCGAGATACACAGGATTCCTGGGCGTATCCATTTCGCTCTCCAGGCGCTTCCGGATGTCCTCCCGCGATTCTGCGCCCGCATGCGGCTTGGCGAGATACTCAGGAATCCTGGGCTTATCCATTTCGCTCTCCAGGCGCCGGCGAATCTCGTCCCTTGACTTCCGGTTTTCCGGCAATTGCGCGGCGCGGTTGGCCATTCGCCCCCATGCGGATGCCTTTTCCGATGTGGGAGCAGGCTCCGAATTGTGTGCGGGATTGGCCGGCCTCTTCAGATCGAGCGATGCGTTCGGTGCTGCACTTGACGGTTCGAGAACATGGGGGCGCCGCGGAATCGGCGCAAGCACGACAGGGGCTGCATTGGAACCCGGAACGCGAAACGATGACGGACGCAACGCTGGATTGGACGGACCCGGCGGATTGCGCAGCGCGCTCAGTGCTGGCGGAAGCGACTCGACAGCGTGCCGAGGGGGCGTGTTTCCCGCAGGAACGTCGCCGCTCGGCCGACTGGCGTGTTGACCGACTTCCGGAGAAGTCGAAACGGATGGATCGAATGAGGGTTTCATCGCTTGGCACTCAGGCAGTGGCGATCTCGACAGGCACCCCTGAACCTTGGTTCAACGCCCGTCGTTCCGCAGCAGGAATACGAACCGGCTCGCTGTTTCGCGAAGCCGTCGATGTCGGCACGTTCACGCCATGCGTCACTGCCTTCCTCATGATGTGTCGGCGCAACGTCAGACCCCGTCCGGCCCCGACTCACCGGCCCTCCGGGGGGCGCGACGCCGTCTTGCGACACGTGCCAACGTATCCGTCGCCGATGACGTGGCCTGGTCGATCGCTTTCGCACCGAAGTCGACCGCGGCGCCCGGAATGCGCACAACGGTATCGGCAGTCACAGCAATGGCATTGGCGACGGGTTTGACCACGTGATGCCCTGTGGCCGTTGCCGCGGCCGCCGCGCCTTTCCCGATCGGGGCGAGGACGGGATCGGCCTTGTCGACGGCCCAGGCGATGCCTTGCCCGGCCGGTTCGAGTACGCGCCGATGGGCAGCACCTGCGATCGCCCTGGCTCCGTGACCGAGCGGTTCGAGCGCATGATCGCGCGCGAGCCGCGAGGCACCGGATACCCCGGTTTGCATCGCGGTCAGCGCGGGGCCGACATACGGCATGTCTCCAACGGGCGCGAGCGCGCGGCCCACGCCGGCCAGCCCCGCGCCCGCGTAGTGCATGCCGATATCGGCCCCCTTGTCGACGACGCCCGTGGCCGCGCCCAGCACCTTGGTCACCGCGTACCCGAGCGCCGCATTGCGCTCGCCATCCGGCCTCGCGATGCGGTCGAGGTCGTCCAGCCCCGTCTCCTCATGACCTGCGATCCGGGCCAGCAGCGCGCTTTGCTTGCCCCGCTCCGTGGTAATGCGGGCATTTTTGTCACCGCCGTCCGCCCCGACCCACGTCTCCTGCGCCATCGACATCGTGATGCCGATGACCTCCGCCGGTATCGAATACATCAGCGTGGCCAGCTGTTCGAACGAACTTGAAACGAGGCCATAGTGTTCGAGTACCGACAGCAACAAACCGAACGTCACGGCGACCTCGCCACTCGTGGCCATCGACCGTATTGCGGATCCGGTGCCGCGCGCGGCACGGATCGTGTTGAGCGTCGATTCGCTCACGTGCTGGCGAAGGTCGGCCACGTCCGGGCGCGGCAGCACGCCGGAATCGATCAGCCGCAACTTGGTTTCGACGAGCTTCTTGTGATCGTTCATCACTTCCAGCGGAATGATCGCGCCGGATATCCAGGTCATCATCAGATTGGTGACCTGCTTCGCCACGAGCAGCGCGGCCGCCGTTTCGGTGTGGCCGGCCCGACGCGCCTCGCCGGCCAGTTCGCGCACGTAGTTGTTCGCGATGGAACCGATTGCAGCGATCGTCCCCGCGAAGGCGGCGCCCTTCACGTTGGCCCATGCTTCGCCGGCGCTTTCAGGGATGAAGTTGCCGCCCTTCATCACGTGAATCAGGCGCGCGATGACGACCGAGTCGAACGTCTCCGCGAACAGCGGGGTCACGGAATCCAGCAGCGGGCCGACCTTCGCCGCCATGGCGGCGCCCATCGCGCGTTTCGCGCTCTCCCAGATGCCGTAGTCGAATATCCCGCCGATCGCTCCGCTGCCGGCCACGCCGACGCCGATGCCGTAGGCGAGCTGCTTGCTGAAATCCCTGCTGGTCGCCAGCGACAGCAGGGACATCGCGCCGAAGTCATGCCGGAACCGTGCCATGCGCGCGCATTTTTCGGGATCGTCGTACGGCTGCTCCAGGACCGCTTGCAGATGCGTGCCGATTTCGGCTGCCGGCGTGACGTGAATGCGCATGCCGAGATTGCGCAGAAATTCGGAGGGCGGCGGACCGTCGCCCGGCATGCGGGCGTCGGACGTAAATGCGCCCGTGTACTTTGCGATCGCGTCGCGCAGCAGATCGGTGGCAACGGGCAGATCGCCATCGGCGAACTGCATGAACTCGCGCATTTTCTGCACCAGGTTGTCGTCCCACTCGATGCTGATCGTCGCGCCTGGTGGGATCTCGAGGCTTTTCACCGCATCCTGATCCAGGTCCCACATCAGATCCAGTACACCTTGCACGCCACGATCGGAAGCGCACTGCAAACGTCCGTCCTCATTCCGAGTCAACGGGCCGCTGCAGGGCGGCGGTATCGTGAACCTGATGCCGGCATCGACCGGTTCCGTCGACGTCGGCGCGGCGGGAGGGCCCGCGGCCGCAAGGCTCGCGCTGTCGGCAGTGGCCGCGACACTGGCACGGCGGGGCCGGTGCGCGTCGAGCGCTTCGATGCTCACACGACGCAGCCCGCCCGTGCTTCCCGTGTCGATCGACCGACGCGGCACTCGTTCGGGAAAGTCCATCGATGCGCGCGGGGAAACACTGCCCGAGGAGTTCGCGGCCTCGACCGATGCAGGATCGGCTGGCGATGCGTCGTGTTCTGGCGAGAACGTCGAAACGACGGGGGAAACGGAACCAATGGAAGACGACATGAAAAACGACCAACTGATGAAACATCACGGCCAGACAATACCCGTGTCGACGTTAAGGCCGGGATGCGCCCACGAGGGTTTGCCACGTTGCCGGCATGTTGCAGGAGAGGAGGCAGCAATTGCATCGATGAAACGAACCGGCTTCCAGCCAAGCGCACTTGCCAACGACGCTATCGCTGACCCAATTGCCGGTCTCGGCGCAGATCGGATGCTTGTGCCCCCGAAAGACTGGCGAGCTGGGTCAGGCTCAGCGGCTGGCCGTCGAGACGGGCGCCCGGAAGGTTCTGCTGGCTGGCCAGGTTCAGACGGCGCGCGTACTGAATTGCCTTCTCTTTTTCCTGACGCGGGAACGCTGCACGTACCGGTGCCAGTTCAGCCGGTAACGCAACCAGTTGCGGGTCTTGGCGCAGATGAGCCTCTATTGCGCCCGAGAGACTGGCGAGCTGGGGCAGGCTCAACGGCTGACCATCGATGCGGGCGCCCGGCTGGTTCTGCTGGCTGGCCAGGTTCAGACGGCGTGCGTAGGGCATGTTCTTCTCGTTGCCCTGGCGCGGGAACGCTGCACGTACCGGTGCCAGTTCGGCCGGTAACGCGACCAGTTGCGAGTCTCGGCGCAGATCGACCTCTGCTGCCCCCGAGAGACTGGCGAGCTGGGTCAGGTCCAGCGGCTGACCGCCGACGCGGGCGCCCGGCTGGTTCTGCTGGCTGACCAGGTTCAGACGGCGCGCGTACTGAATTGCCTTCTCGTTGTCCTGACGCGGGAAGGCTGCACGTACTGGTGCCAGTTCGGCCGGTAACGCGACCCGTTGCGGATCTTGGCGCAGCTTGGCCTCTGTTGCCCCCGAGAGACTGGCGAGCTCGGGCAGGCTCAACGGCTGACCGTCGACGCGGGCGCCCGGCAGGCTCTGCTGGCTAGCCAGGCTCAGACGGCGTGCATACTGAATCGCCTTCTCGTTGTCCTGACGCGGGAACGCTGCACGTACTGATACCAGTTCGACCGGTAACGCGACCCGTTGCGGGTCTTGGCGCAGATCGGATGCTTGTGCCCCCGAAAGACTGGCGAGCTGGGTCAGGCTCAGCGGCTGGCCGTCGATGCGGGCGCCCGGCTGGTTCTGCTGGCTGGCCAGGTTCAGACGGCGCGCGTATTGAATTGCCTTCTCGTTGTCCTCGCGCGGGAACGCTGCACGTACCGGTGCCAGTTCAGCCGGTAACGCGACCAGTTGCGAGTCTCGGCGCAGAGTGGTCTCTTTTGTCCCCGAGAGACTGGCGAGCTGGGTCAGGCTCAGCGGCTTATCGTCGATGCGGGCGCCCGGCTGGTTCTGCTGGCTGGCCAGGTTCAGACGGCGCGCGTACTGAATTGCCTTCTCTCTTTCCTGGCGCGGGAACGCTGCACGTACTGATACCAGTTCGACCGGTAGCGCGAACAGTTGCGGGTCCTGGCGCAGATACGCCTCTGTTGCGCCCGAGAGGCTGGCGAGTTGGGACAGGCCCAGCGGCTGACCGCCGATGCTGGCGCCTGGCAGGCTCTGCTGGCTGGCCAAGTTCAGACGGCGCGCGTACTGGCTCGCTCTCTCGTTTTCACCTCGCGGGAACACATCACCGACCCGCGCGAGCAAAGGTGGTAATTCCTTCCTCGAGCACGAAGCTTCCCCCACGCTCGCCGTCATGCGACCTCGCTTATGCGGTGGCGACTCATCAGAACTTCCGACGCGCCACCGCTTGTCCGCCAGCCCGGCCAGTGCGCCCGTCACTTCGGCCGACCGGGTTTCTGCCTCATCGGGTCTCAGCCTGCCCGGCGTACCGCTCCTACCATCCTGTTCACCGGAGAGCCCCCGACCTTCCAAACCGGAGATTTTGTCCATACCCTGTCCGTCCCCTACTTAAAACTCGCCTCTCCGGAATAGCTGTCCATCGTGCACCGGAATATTCACCCTCACGCGAGAAGGCATTGTCACGTTGCCGGCATGTTGCTGGAGCGGGCGCGTCAATCGCAGCGACGAAACGAACCGGCTTCCAGCCAAGCGCACTTGCCAACGACGCTATCGCTGACCCAGTTGCGGGTCTTTGCGCAGATCGGATGGTTGTGCCCCCGAAAGGCTGGCGAGTTGGGTCAGGCTCAGCGGCTGCCCATCGAGACGGGCGCCCGGAAGGTTCTGCTGGCTGGCCAGGTTCAGACGGCGCGCGTAGGGAACGTTCTTCTCATTGTCCTGGCGCGGGAACGCTGCACGGACTGATACCAGTTCGACCGGTAGCGCGAACAGTTGCGGGTCTTTGCGCAGATCGGATGGTTGTGCCCCCGAAAGGCTGGCGAGCTGGGTCAGGCTCAGCGGCTGGCCGTCGATACGGGCGCCCGGCAGGCTCTGCTGGCTGGCTAGGTTCAGACGGCGCGCGTAGGGGACATTCTTCTCGTTGTCCTGGCGCGGGAATGCTGCACGTACTGGTGCCAGTTCGGCCGGTAACGCGACCAGTTGCGGGTCTTTGCGCAGATCGGCTGCTTGTGCCCCCGAAAGACTGGCGAGCTGGGGCAGGCTCAGCCGCTGACCGTCGACACGGGCGCCCGGCAGGCTCTGCTGGCTGGCCAGGTTCAGACGGCGCGCATACTGAATTGCTTTCTCGTTGTCCTGACGCGGGAACGCTGCACGGACTGATACCAGTTCGACCGGTAGCGCGAACAGTTGCGGGTCTTGGCGCAGAGTGGTGTCTTTTGCCCCCGAGAGGCTGGCGAGTTGGGCCAGGCTCAGCGGCTGACCGTCGACACGGGCGCCCGGCTGGTTCTGCTGGCTGGCCAGGTTCAGACGGCGCGCATACTGAATTACCTTCTCGTTGTCCTCGCGCGGGAACGCTGCACGTACCGGCATGAGCTCGACCGGTAACGCGACCCGTTGCGGGTCTTGGCGCAGCTTGGCCTCTGTTGCCCCCGAGAGGTTGGCGAGCTGGGTCAGACTCAGCGGCTGACCGTCGACACGGGCGCCCGGATGGTTCTGCTGGCTGGCCAGGTTCAGGCGGCGCGCATACTGAATTGCTTTCTCGTTGTCCTGGCGCGGGAACGCTGCACGGACTGATACCAGTTCGATCGATAGCGCGACCAGTTGCGGGTCTTGGCGCAGAGTGGTCTCTTTTGCCCCCGAGAGGCTGGCGAGTTGGGGCAGGCTCAGCGGCTGACCATCGATGCGGGCGCCCGGATGGTTCTGCTGGCTGGCCAGGTTCAGACGGCGCGCGTAGGGCATGTTCTTCTCGTTGTCCTGGCGCGGGAACGCTGCACGGACTGATGCCAGTTCGAGCGGTAGCGCGACCAGTTGCGGGTCTGCCCGCAGCTTGGTCTCTGTTGTCCCCGAGAGGCTGGCGAGCTGGGTCACGCTCAGCGGCTGACCGTCGATACGGGCGCCCGGCTGGTTCTGCTGGCTGGCCAGATTCAGACGGCGAGCGTAGGGGGCGTTCTTCTCGTTGTCCTGACGCGGGAACGCTGCACGGACTGGTGCCAGTTCGACCGGTAGCGCGAACAGTTGCGGGTCTTGGCGCAGATCGCATGCTTGTGCCCCCGAGAGGCTGGCAAGCTGAGCAAAACTCAGCGGCTGACCGTCGATGCGGGCGCCCGGCTGGTTCTGCTGGCTGACCAGATTCAGCCGGCGCGCGTACTGGCTCGCTCTCTCGTTTTCACCTCGCGGGAACACATCACCGACCCGCGCGAGCAAAGGTGGTAACTCCTGCCTCGAGCGCGAAGCGGCCCCCTCGCTCGCCGTCATGCGGCCTCGCTTATGCGGTGGCGACTCATCAGAACTTCCGACGCGCCACCGCTTGTCCGCCAGCCCGGCCAGTGCGCCCGTCACTCCGGTCGACCGGGTTTCTGCCTCATCGGGTCTCAGCCTGCCCGGCGTACCTCTCCTATCATCCTGTTCAACGGAGAGCCCCCGACCTTCCAAACCGGAGATTTTGTCCATACCCTGTCCGTCCCCTACTTAAAACTCGCCTCTCCGGAATAGCCGCCCATCGTGCACCGGAATATCCACCCTCACGCGAGAAGGTATTGTCACGTTGCCGGCATGTTGCTGGAGGCGGAGCGACAATTGCAGCGACGAAACGAACCGGCTTCCAGCCAAGCGCACTCGCCAACGACGCTATCGCTGACCCAGTTGTGGGTCTTTGCGCAGAGCGGATGCTTCTGCCCCCGAGAGACTGGCGAGTTGGGTCAGGCTCAACGGCTGACCGTCGATGCGGGCGCCCGGCAAGCTCTGCTGACTGGCCAGGTTCAGACGGCGCGCGTAGGGGACGTTCTTCTCTTTTTCCTGACGCGGGAACGCTGCACGTACTGATACCAGTTCGACCGGTAACGCAACCAGTTGCGGGTCTTGGCGCAGATGAGCCTCTTTTGCCCCGAGAGACTGGCGAGTTGGGTCAGGCTCAGCGGCTGACCGTCGACGCGGGCGCCCGGCTGGTTCTGCTGGCTGGCCAGGTTCAGGCGGCGCGCATACTGAATTGCCTTCTCGTTGTCCTGGCGCGGGAACGCTGCACGGACCGGCATGAGCTCGACCGGGAACGCGACCCGTTGCGGGTCGTAGCGCAGATGAGCCTCTGTTGCTCCCGAGAGACTGGCGAGCTGTGACAGGTTCAGCGGCTGACCGCCGATGCGGGTGCCCGGATGGTTCTGCTGGCTGGCCAGGTTCAACCGGCGCGCGTACTGAATTGCCTTCTCTTTTTCCTGACGCGGGAACGCTGCACGGACTGGTGCCAATTCGTCCGGTAACGCGACCAGTTGCGGGTCTTGGCGCAGTTGGCCCTCTATTGCTCCCGAGAGGCCAGCGAGCTGGGCCAGGCTCAACGGCTGCCCATCGACACGGGCGCCCGGCTGGTTCTGCCGGCTGGCCAGGTTCAGGCGGCGCGCATACTGAATTGTTTTCTCGTTGTCCTGGCGCGGGAACGCTGCCCGTACCGGTGCCAGTTCGGCCGGTAACGCGAACAGTTGCGGGTCTCGGCGCAGTTGGCCCTCTGCTGCCCCCGAGAGGTTGGCGAGCTGGGTCAGGCTCAACGGCTGCCCATCGATACGGGCGCCCGGATGGTTTTGCCGGCTGGCCAGATTCAGACGGCGCGCATACTGAATTGCCTTCTCGTTGTCCTCGCGCGGAAACGCTGCCCGTACCGGTGCCAGTTCGACCGGTAACGCGAACAGTCGTGGGTCCTGGCGCAGATCGGTCTCTTTTGCCCCTGAAAGACTGGCGAGCTGGGGCAGGCTCAGCGGCTGACCGTCGACACGGGCGCCCGGCTGGTTCTGCTGGCTGGCCAGGTTCAGACGGCGCGCGTAGGGAACGTTCTTCTCGTTGTCATGGCGCGGGAACGCTGCACGGACTGATACCAGTTCGACCGGTAGCGCGAACAGTTGCGGGTCTTGGCGCAGAGTGGTCTCTTTTGCCCCCGAGAGGCTGGCGAGTTGGGGCAGACTCAGCGGCTGACCGCCGATGCGGGCGCCCGGCTGGTTCTGCCGGCTGGCCAGGTTCAGACGGCGCGCATACTGAATTACCTTCTCGTTGTCCTCGCGCGGGAACGCTGCACGTACTGGTGCCAGTTCGGCCGGTAACGCAACCAGTTGCGGGTCTCGGCGCAGATCGTCCTCTGCTGCCCCCGAGAGACTGGCGAGCTGGGGCAGGCTCAGCGGCTGACCGTCGATGCGGGCGCCCGGATGGTTCTGCTGGCTGGCCAGGTTCAACCGGCGCGCGTAGGGCATGTTCTTCTCGTTGTCCTGACGCGGGAACGCTGCACGGACCGGTGCCAGTTCGGCCGGTAACGCGAACAGTTGCGGGTCTCGGCGCAGCTTGGCCTCTGTTGCCCCCGAGAGGTTGGCGAGTTGGGTCAGACTCAGCGGCTGACCGTCGACACGGGCGCCCGGCTGGTTCTGCTGGCTGACCAGATTCAGCCGGCGTGCGTACTGGCTCGCTCTCTCGTTTTCATCTCGCGGGAACACATCACCGACCCGTGCGAGCAAAGGCGGCAATTCCTGCCTCGAGCGCGAAGCTTCCCCCTCGCTCGCCGTCATGCGACCTCGCTTATGCGGTGGCGACTCATCAGGACTTCCGACGTGCCGCCGCTTGTCCGCCAGCCCGGCCAGTGCGCCCGTCACTCCGGCCGACCGGGTTTCTGTCTCATCGGGTCTCAGCCTGCCCGGCGTACCGCCCCTACCATCCTGTTCACCGGAGAGCCCCCGACCTTCCAAACCGGAGATTTTGTCCATACCCTGTCCGTCCCCTACTTAAAACTCGCCTCTCCGGAATAGCCGCCCATCGTGCACCGGAATATCCACCCTCACGCGAGAAGGTATTGCCACGTTGCCGGCATGTTGCAGGAGCGGGCGCGTCAATCGCAGCGACGAAACGAACCGGCTTCCAGCCAAGCGCACTTGCCAACGACGCTATCGCTGACCCAGTTGCGGGTCTTTGCGCAGAGCGGATGCTTCTGCCCCCGAGAGACTGGCGAGTTGGGTCAGGCTCAACGGCTGACCGTCGATACGGGCGCCCGGCTGGTTCTGCTGGCTGGCCAGGTTCAGCCGGCGCGCGTACTGAATTGCCTTCTCGTTGTCCTGGCGCGGGAACGCTGCACGGACTGGTGCCAGTTCGGCCGGTAGCGCGACCAGTTGCGGGTCTCGGCGCAGATCGGCTGCTTGTGCCCCCGAAAGGCTGGCGAGTTGAGTCAGGCCCAGCGGCTGACCGTCGATGCGGGCGCCCGGCTGGTTCTGCTGGCTGGCCAGGTTCAGACGGCGCGCATACTGAATTGCTTTCTCGTTGTCCTGACGCGGGAACGCTGCACGGACCGGCATGAGCTCGACCGGTAACGCGACCCGTTGCGGGTCGTAGCGCAGATGAGCCTCTGCTGCCCCGAGAGACTGGCGAGCTGGGTCAGGCCCAGCGGCTGACCGTCGATACGGGCGCCCGGCAGGCCCTGCTGGCTGGCCAGGTTCAGACGGCGTGCGTAGGGAATGTTCTTCTCGTTGTCCTGACGCGGGAACGCTGCACGTACCGGCATGAGCTCGACAGGTAACGCGACCAGTTGCGAGTCTTGGCGCAGATGAACCTCCATTGCGCCCGAGAGACTGGCGAGCTGAGGCAGGCTCAACGGCTGCCCATCGATACGGGCGCCCGGCTGGTTCTGCTGGCTGGCCAGGTTCAGCCGGCGTGCGTACTGAATTGCCTTCTCGTTGTCCTGGCGCGGGAACGCTGCACGGACTGATGCCAGTTCGACCGGTAGCGCAACCAGTTGCGGGTCTTGGCGCAGATCGGATGCTTGTGCCCCCGAAAGACTGGCGAGCTGGGGCAGGCTCAGCCGCTGACCGTCGACACGGGCGCCCGGCTGGTTCTGCTGGCTGGCCAGGTTCAGACGACGCGCGTAGGGAATGTTCTTCTCGTTGTCCTGGCGCGGGAACGCTGCACGTACCGGTGCCAGTTCGGCCGGTAACGCGACCAGTTGCGGGTCTCGGCGCAGATCGGCTGCTTGTACCCCCGAAAGGCTGGCGAGCTGGGTCACGCTCAGCGGCTGCCCGTCGATACGGGCGCCCGGCTGATTCTGCTGGCTGGCCAGGTTCAGACGGCGAGCGTAGGGGACGTTCTTCTCGTTGTCCTGACGCGGGAACGCTGCACGTACTGGTGTCAGCAGCACGTTGAAAATGACCCAGCGGCAGCACATTGGATTTGACCCACCCGGGTAGGATGGGCCCTTTTTGGAGGGCCAGTGCTTACAAGGGAGGTAATCGTGGAAATACGTGTGTTGGCCCGCCAAGGATTAGGAATCCGGGAGATCTCGCGGGAACTGGGGTTGTCGAGGAACACCGTGCGCAAATACTTACGCAGTTGTGCTGAGCAGGATCGTGCGCCGCGATCGGGGCGCACGCAGAAGCTCGATCCGTTCAAAACCTATCTGCATGACCGGGTTCGCGCAGCGCATCCGGCCTGGCTGCCGGCGACCGCGCTGCTGATCGAGATTCGCGCGATGGGTTATGACGGAGGCCTGACGCGGCTGCGGGTCTATCTGCGGTCGCTGAAGTCGATCAAGGCGCCGGAGCCACTGGTACGTTTCGAAACCGATCCGGGGCAGCAGATGCAGGTCGACTGGATCGTGTTGCGACGTGGCAAGCTGCCGCTGTCGGCATTCGTTGCGACGCTCGGTTACAGTCGGGCGAGTTACGTCGAGTTCGTGACCGACGAACGATTGCCGACGCTGCTGGGATGCCATGAGCGCGCGTTCGACTTCTTCGGTGGGGTTCCTCGCGAGGTCCTGTACGACAACGTCAAGACGGTGGTGATTGGCCGAGACGCCTATGGTCCCGGACTGCATCGCTATCAACCGGCCTTCCTCGACTTTGCGAAGCACCACGGCTTCGTGCCGCGCCTGTGCAAGCCCTACCGAGCGAAGACCAAGGGGAAGGTTGAGCGCTTCAACGGATACCTGCGCCGCAGCTTCTACAATCCGCTGGCAAGCCGGCTCGCTCAGGATCGCCTCTCGCTTGACGCGACCACGGCGAACGCCGAGGTCGTGCGCTGGCTGAGAGATGTCGCCAATGTGCGCATCCACGGCACGACTGGACAGTCGCCGCTCGAGCGTCTCCTGCTTGAGCAACCGAAGCTGCAGCAGTTGCCGGAGCCGTGGCGCGCGAACCTGCCGTCAGCTTCCGTGCCGACGATGCCACCGCCGTCGCGGTTCGATGATACGCCGCTGCAGCATCAGCTGTCAGTGTATCAAGCCCTGCTGACGGAGGCACGTTGATGGACATCCAGCACGAACGTATCCTCGAAGCCTGTCGACAACTGCGGATCGACACGATGGGCGAGCAGTACAGCATGTTGGCAGCTCGCGCGGCAGCGAACCAACTCACGTTTGCCGACTTCTTCGAGGCGCTGTTGAAATCTGCGATGGACGCGAAGCACACGCGGACCAAATCCATGTTGCTGCGCACGGCCGGCTTCCCTGTGCTGAAGACGCTGGAGGAGTTCGACTTTACGTTTGCTCACGGCGTTGCCAAGAAATCGGTGCTGGAGCTGTCGTCGATGGCCTTCGTCGAGCGCGCCGAGAACATCGTGTTGCTCGGGCCGAGCGGCCTTGGCAAAACGCATCTGGCGATCGCACTCGGTTACATCGCAACGCAGATGGGGATCAAGACGCGCTTCATCTCTGCGGCGGATCTCGTCATTGCCTTGGCCGCCGCTTCCCGGCAGGATCGATTGGCCGACTTCCTGAAGCGCAACATCATGAACCCACGGCTGTTGATCATTGATGAGGTCGGCTATCTGCCGCTCGGCCGGGACGATGCCAATCTGTTCTTCCAGGTGATCGCCAAGCGGTATGAAAAGGGTTCCGTGATCGTAACGAGCAACTTGCCGTTCGGGCAATGGGACCAGACGTTCGCCGGAGATCAGACGCTCACGGCCGCGTTGCTCGACCGCCTCCTGCATCACAGCCATGTTCTACAGATCAAAGGCGAAAGCTACCGACTGAAGGACAAGCGAAAAGCCGGCGTGATCCGATCCCGTGCATCCGAAAGTGCTGAACAGCAACTGGAGATGCACGCGTAAGTGATGATCAGCAACATCGTTTGACCCTGGGTCAGGCGAAACCGATGGCCAGCAACTGACGCTGACCCAGGGTCACGCAACATGCTGGGCATCAACTTGGTGACCCAGGTGGGTCAAATCTAATGTGCTGCACAACGGCCCAAGTGGGTCACTTCTAAGTTGCTGTTGACACTGGTGCCAGTTCGGCCGGTAACGCGACCAGTTGCGGGTCCTGGCGCAGATGAGTCTCTGTTGCTCCCGAGAGAATGGCGAGCTGGGTCAGGCCCAGCGGCTGACCGCCGACACGGGCGCCCGGCTGGTTCTGCTGGCTGGCCAGGTTCAACCGGCGCGCGTACTGAATTGCCTGCTCGTTGTCCTGGCGCGGGAACGCTGCACGGACTTGTGCCAGTTCAGCCGGTAACGCGACCAGTTGCCGGTCTCGGCGCAGCTGGGCCTCTGTTGCGCCCGAGAGGCCAGCGAGCTGGGACAGGCTCAGCGGCTGACCGCCGATGCGGGCGCCCGGCAGGCTCTGCTGGCTGGCCAGGTTCAGACGGCGCGCATACTGAATTGCTTTCTCGTTGTCCTGGCGCGGGAACGCTGCACGGACCGGTGCCAGTTCGACCGGTAACGCGAACAGTTGTGGGTCCTGGCGCAGATACGCCTCTGTTGCGCCCGAGAGGCCAGCAAGCTGAGCCAGGCTTAGCGGCTGCCCGTCGATACGGGCGCCCGGCTGGTTCTGCTGGCTGGCCAGATTCAGACGGCGAGCGTAGGGGGCGTTCTTCTCGTTGTCCTGACGCGGGAACGCTGCACGTACCGGTGCCAGTTCGGCCGGTAGCGCGACCAGTTGCGGGTCTCGGCGCAACTGGCCCTCTGTTGCCCCCGAGAGACTGGCGAGCTGGGCCAGGCTCAGCGGCTGACCGTCGATGCGGGCGCCCGGATGGTTCTGCTGGCTGGCCAGGTTCAACCGGCGCGCGTAGGGAATGTTCTTCTCGTTGTCCTGACGCGGGTGTCGCGGGGCGGCGTAAAGGAGCCGGGGATGGGCGGCGTAATGGCGCCAGCAGAACCGGGGGTAAAACGCGGATTCGAACGGTTTCAAGGTTGCGGTTTTTTGCCGTTTTTGGCAACTGCATTTTGAGGGGGATCTGGCATCGGTTTCGGGGTGCGGTAACTGTCGCCCTCGAGGACGAGCCGGTAGGCGCCGTGGCGTAGTCGGTCGAGTGTGGCGGTGCCGAGGATGCGGTTGTCGGGGAACGCGGCGCCCCATTCACCGAAGTCGAGATTCGACGTCAGGATGGTCGCCGCGTGCTCGTAGCGGGCCGCGACGAGATCGTGGAAGTCCTCGTCCTGCGGGGTACGTAGCGGTTTGAGCGCGAAGTCATCGACGATCAGCAGCGGCACCCGGGCGTACTGCTGGAACTTGCGGTCATAGGCGCCGGTGGCGCGCGCGGCGTTCAATCGCTTGAGCAGCTCGGTCTGCGAGATGAACAGCACATCGCGGCCTTGGCGGGCGGCGCAGTGGCCCAGCGCCTGGGCCAAGTGGCTTTTGCCGGTGCCGGTTGGACCGGCGATCAGGATCGCGACCTTCTCGTCGAGATACCGGCCTGTCGCGAGATCATGAACGTGTGAGCGGTTCAACGTAGGCAGCCGGTCGAAGTCGAACGTCTCGAGCGTCTTGCCCATCGCGAAGCCGGCGCGCAGCAGACGGGTGCCGAGCTTCTTGTGTTCGCGACGGGCAACCTCGTCGTGCAGCAGCATGGCAAGGAACTCGGTATAGGCGAGCTGCCCGTCGATCGCCTGACGGTTGCGCTGCTCAAGCGAGTCGAGGATGCCGGACAGGCGCAGCTGTTTGAGGATGGAATTCAATTCGGGACTCGGGTTCATGGTGTCAGTGGATCAGCAGGGATTGGAGATCACGGCCGAAGCGGCCGCCGTTCTGGTAAGCGCCAGTCGGGGCCGACGCGGGACGCGGCACCGGTTCGCTGTCCAGGCCTTTGTCGAGGATGCCCTTGATGGTGCTGTACTTCGCGCTGCTGAACGCGAGCGCACGCTCGCAGGCTGCTTCCAGCCTCTGATCGCCGACTTTCTGTCGCAGCCGGATGATCCCCTGCGCGCCGCGCAGGTTGACGAGCACCTTGTCGTTGAACAGCGCGAGGATCACGCCGTGGCACGACGGCCCGATCTCCTTCGCGCGCGCCAGACACCACTGCGGATCGTGCTCGAGCCAGGCCTGCGCTTCGGGCGGCTGGTGATCTCGCACCGTGTGGCGACCGCCGGCCCGCTGCCGCGGATGGGTTGCGACGAGTTCATGCCGATGGAACAGCTGGATGACCGTATCGGTCGCCTTCAGCCAGAGCGACTTGCCGACGAGCGTGAACGGTGCAGAGTACAGCGCGTGCTTGTAGACGACGTGGCCGTCGCGATGGACCGCCACCTCCTTCCAGACCGACAGTACCGGCGGCACGTCCGGCAATGCAGCGAGCAACGGGCGCTCGACGCCGAAGCGCGTCAGCGGCCGTTCGTGGACGGTGCCGTGGATACGAGTGCCGGCCTGCTGCATCACCCATTCGCGCAGTTGCCGGTTGGCGTCGGCCAGATCCCGGAACTCGCGCAGCGGCACGAAGGACTTCTTGACGTATTTGACGCCCGATTCGACGACGCCCTTCTTCTGGGGATCGTGCGGCGGACAGGCGTCGATCCGGAATCCATATCCCTCGGCAAGCGCGGCGTACGAGCGTTGCACCGCCGGCTCGTATCGACACGCCCGGATGATCGCGCACTTCGCGTTATCGATGATGACCCGGTCGGGACAGCCGCCGAACCATTCGAAGGCGCGCCGGTGGCTGGCGAGCCACGTCTCGACGGTCTGGTCCAGCACGATCTCGGCATACTGGTGGCGCGACCAGCACAACGTCATCACGAAGATCCACGTCCGGACCGCAATGCCCTCGACCGTCAGCACGGGTCCCGCGCCGAAGTCGACCTGCGCGGCGTCGGCCGGTGCGAAGTCGAGGATCGTTGTGGTGGCCACGCTGCGCTCGGCAGCCAGATGGCGCAGCATGCGCTTCACGGCACAATAGCTGCCGGCGTAGCCATGATTGCGTTGAAGGGCGGCATGGATCGTGGTGCCCTGAACGCCGGCGGCAAGCCATTCGCGGACCTGTTCGCGATATGGCTCAACCGTCGACACACAGGTGTGCGGCAGGTGCGGCGTGCGCCCGAAGACACCCGCGATCGTAGCGTCGTCCGGCAGCGGCTGCACCGGATCCAGCCAACTACGCGCTTCAGCCTCGCGGCGCACGGTCGTCAGCTTCTTGCGCCCCATCAAACCGCCGCGCGCGATGTCGCGGTCAGAATCGCCTTGCCGCATGCGGACAAGGACTTGGCGGTATTCAAACAATTCGAACCTCCTGTTGGCCATGGACGCTCCGTTCAAAAAGAACGGAGCGTACCGACTCGGAAAGTTCGAACCGCGTTCTCGCCCTGATGCTGCTGGCGCCTATGCGCCGCCCCTAACGTGGCGCCATTACGCCGCCCTTGGACTGGCGCCTATGTGCCGCCCCTCAAGTGGCGCCCTTATGCCGACCCCGCATTGGCTCCATAGCGCCGCCCCGTGACAGCGGGAACGCTGCACGTACCGGTGCCAGTTCGGCCGGTAACGCGAACAATTGCGGGTCTCGGCGCAGATAAGCCTCTGTTGCGCCCGAGAGGCCAGCAAGCTGAGCCAGGCCCAGCGGCTGCCCGTCGATGCGGGCGCCCGGCTGGTTCTGCTGGCTGACCAGATTCAGCCGGCGTGCGTACTGAATTGCCTTCTCTTTTTCCTGGCGCGGGAACGCTGCACGGACTGATGCCAGTTCGACCGGTAGCGCGACCAGTTGCGAGTCTCGGCGCAGATGAGCCTCCATTGCGCCCGAGAGACTGGCGAGTTGGGACAGGCTCAGCGGCTGACCATCGATGCGGGCGCCCGGCAGGCTCTGCTGGCTGGCCAGGTTCAGCCGACGCGCGTAGGGAATGTTCTTCTCGTTGTCCTGGCGCGGGAACGCTGCACGTACTGATACCAGTTCGACCGGTAGCGCGAACAGTTGCGGGTCTTGGCGCAGATCGGATGCTTGTGCCCCGAAAGGCTGGCGAGTTGGGTCAGGCCCAGCGGCTGACCGTCGACACGGGCGCCCGGCAGGCTCTGCTGGCTGGCCAGGTTCAGACGGCGCGCATACTGAATTGCTTTCTCGTTGTCCTGACGCGGGAACGCTGCACGGACTGGTGCCAGTTCGGCCGGTAACGCGACCAGTCGTGGGTCCTGGCGCAGATCGATCTCTTTTGCCCCTGAAAGACTGGCGAGCTCGGGCAGGCTCAGCGGCTGCCCGTCGACACGGGCGCCCGGCTGGTTCTGCTGGCTGGCCAGGTTCAGACGGCGTGCGTACTGAATTGCCTTCTCGTTGTCCTGGCGCGGGAACGCTGCACGGACTGATGCCAGTTCGAGCGGTAGCGCGAACAGTTGCGGGTCTTGGCGTAGATGAGCCTCTGTTGCCCCCGAGAGACTGGCGAGCTGGGGCAGGCTCAGCGGCTGACCATCGATGCGGGCGCCCGGCAGGCTCTGCTGGCTGGCCAGGTTCAGCCGACGCGCGTAGGGGGCGTTCTTCTCGTTGTCCTGACGCGGGAACGCTGCACGTACCGGTGCCAGTTCGGCCGGTAACGCGACCAGTTGCGGATCTTGGCGCAGCTTGGCCTCTGTTGCCCCCGAGAGACTGGCGAGCTGGGGCAGGCTCAGCGGCTGCCCATCGACGCGGGCGCCCGGCTGATTCTGCTGACTGACCAGATTCAGCCGGCGCGCGTACTGGCTCGCTCTCTCGTTTTCACCTCGCGGGAACACATCACCGACCCGCGCGAGCAAAGGTGGTAATTCCTGCCTCGAGCACGAAGCTTCCCCCACGCTCGCCGTCATGCGACCTCGCTTATGCGGTGGCGACTCATCAGAACTTCCGACGCGCCACCGCTTGTCCGCCAGCCCGGCCAGTGCGCCCGTCACTCCGGCCGACCGGGTTTCTGTCTCATCGGGTCTCAGCCTGCCAAGGTTACCGCTCCTATCATCCTGTTCACCGGAGAGCCCCCGACCTTCCAAACCGGAGATTTTGTCCATACCCTGTCCGTCCCCTACTTAAAACTCGCCTCTCCGGAATAGCCGCCCATCGTGCACCGGAATATCCACCCTCACGCGAGAAGGTATTGCCACGTTGCCGGCATGTTGCAGGAGCGGGCGCGTCAATCGCAGCGACGAAACGAACCGGCTTCCAGCCAAGCGCACTTGCCAACGACGCTATCGCTGAC